>NZ_JACIGI010000082.1 GCF_014197795.1 Roseospira goensis | reverse complement strand
CGGCCCGGCCAGTGCCCCGGTGCTGTCCGCCGCCGAGGCGGCGGTGGCGGAGACCGTCGCCCGCCTGCATGCCCTGGGGCATGACGTATCGCGCTCCGCCCTGATCGCGGCCCTGCACCGCGACGGGGTGCAGCGCGTGGACCTGACCAGCCCGACCGCCGACATCGTCGTGGCGGCCGATGCCGCCGCCCACTGCACCGGCATCACCGTCACCCTGGGAGGCCGCGATGTCTGACGACCTGACCGGTGACGTCTCCGGCCTGCTGCCGCCCAACGCCACCGACCTGGAACGCGCCGCCGATATCGCCTCCGGCACGCGCGTCCAGGCGGTGGCGTTCGCACCCATGCTCGGGCTGTGGGACCCCTGGCGCTGCCCCGTCGATCTGCTGCCGTGGCTGGCCTGGGCGTGCAGCGTGGACGTCTGGGACGACGCCTGGCCAGAGGCGACGCGCCGCCGCGTGATCGCCGACAGCTACGCGGTGCATTCCGTCAAGGGCACCGTCGGCGCCGTCCGCCGCGCCCTGGCCGCCGCCGGCTTCGACGCCCGCGTGATCGAGTGGTTCCAGACCGCGCCCTCCGGCGATCCCTACACCTTCCGCGTCGAGGTGGCGGTCACGGGCCGCGCCATCACCGAGGCCACCTACGCCGAGGTGGAGCGCGTGGCCCTGGCGGCCAAGAACGTCCGCAGCCACCTGGCCGGCCTGCGTGCCGTCGCCCGGGTGTCCGGCGCGGCCCATGCCGGCGGCGCCGCGCTGGCCGGCGAGACCGTCACCGTCCTGCCGTGGGCGGCGCGCGACCTCGCCGTGGCCGGGCCGGCCCACGTCGGCGGCGCGGCGACGCTGACCGACCGCCTCACCGTCTGGCCGGAGGCCGCCTGACCATGGCCGACTACTTCACGGTCCTCACCCTGGCCGGCCAGGCGGCGCTCGCCAACGCGCTCGCGACCGGTGGCACGGTGGCGCTCACCGACATGGCGGTGGGCGACGGCGGCGGCGCGCCGGTCACGCCGACGGAGACCATGACCGCGTTGGTGGG
>NZ_JACIGI010000081.1 GCF_014197795.1 Roseospira goensis | reverse complement strand
CAGGGCTCCGAATCCAGGTTACGGGATTTTCATGTTCAGGATTTGGGCGAGGTAGTTTGTGTCCCATGCGGCGCGTTTGCGTCTGGTCTTGAGGGTGCGCTTGTCGGACATGGCGCGCACGAGGTTGAAGGCGAAGTGCCTGACGACGGCCATGTTTTTGGCGCCGTGGCCGGTCCGGACGCGGGACAGGTCGTCCTTGAAGGTGACATCGAGGACCCAGTGGAGGCTGTTTTCGATGGCCCAGTGGCTGCGCACGGCCGCGGCGGCGGTCTGGGCGGAGAGCATGGCCGACGAGATGTAGTAACGGGTTTCGGTGCGGGTCTTGTTCTTCAGCTCGGTATGGCTGTCGACCTTGACGAGGGTGGCCGCGTCGGGCAGGCGCAGTTCGCCTGGAAAGCGGCGGTCCCCGGCCAACCAGTCGACCGCGCGGCAGACGGTGACGGTGCGCTCTTCGAGACGGCCGTGTCCCTTGTCGACGTCGGTCACAGTCTCAAGGTCCTCAGCTGCGGCGGTCTCGAACAGGGCCTGCGTCTCGGCGCGCAGGCTTGGCTGGTTGTTCTTGACGGCCAACAGGTAGTCGGCTCCCTGCTCGCGGATGGCGCTGGCCATCGTGCCGTTGCAGGCGATGGCGTCGATGCTGACCAGCGCGCCCTTGAGGCCGTCCTTGGCCCCCAGGCGCTCCACAAGACCGGGAATGGCAGAGGTTTCGCTGGCTTTTTCGGGGACCGCTTCCTGGGCCAGCACCAGCCGCCGCGTGGTGGCGAACGCCGAAACCAGGTGCAGCGCCGCCTTGCCCTTGGCCCGATCATGGCTGCGCCGCGAGGTCTTGCCGTCGATGGCCACGAAATCCGCCCGCTCGGGCCAGGTCTCGCGCACCCATGTGGTAAAACAGTCCGAGAACAGGGCCGGGTCGATCCGGTTCATCAGAATGTTGAGCCAACGCCCGCACGGCACGCCATTGCGATAAGGAAGCACAGTGCGCAGGAAATCCAGATGCGCCTCGCCCCAATCAGAAATCAGGTCAAAGTCATCGCAGTCGACGATACTGCCGCATACCACCAGGAACAATACCTCAGGCAGTGGGTGGTCGACACGCCACGCCTCTCGATCATCTTCGATCTCGGAAAAATGCTTCAGGAGAACCGCAA
>NZ_JACIGI010000080.1 GCF_014197795.1 Roseospira goensis | reverse complement strand
TGTATGGGTTCAGGCTGCCTGAGACTCTGGAGAAGGCTCCTTGAGAGCGTTTTGAAGGTACGCGAGCGGGGTCAGGCCGTTCAAGGCGCGATGGGGCCTGTATGAGTTGTATTTGTTGACGGCTTTGGAAAGTTCGTAGCGCATGGCACCGATGGTGTCGGCGAGGAGGTTTGGCTGGAAGTAGAACTCCTCCTGGAAGGTTCTGTTTCCTCTTTCGACGCCGCCGTTGTAGGTGGGCTTTTTTGGCGGCAAGACGATGAGGGGAATGCTGAGTTCGGCGCAAGCGTCTTCGAACTCGGCCATGAACTCGGAGCCGCCGTCGACCTGTATTGATATTACCGTGAACGGCGATTTTTCTATGAATTCCTGGAGGAACCGTTTGGCGGAGGAGCTCTTTGCGTTGGAATAGACCTGGGCGTGGATGAATTTCGAGCGACGGTCCCAGGCCTGGAAGTGCTTGCAGACGAGGCCGTTTCTGGTGACGGTCATGTGGTCGATCTGGACGCGCTCGCCGATCTTGATGTCCTTGTAATCCTTGTACGTCCACGGCTGGGCATGGCGGCCCTTGAAGGTGCGTTTACGCTTGGCGCGCAGGGCGGATGGTGATCGCTGAATGAGCCCCTTTTCCGCCAGGTGCTTGAGGATCCGCCCGACGGTGCTGACGCTGATGGCGCGGCCGTGGTCGCGGTTGATGATGATGGCGATCTTTTCCTTGCCATAGGGGGGGTTGGCGCGGCGGATGGTCAGGACGAGCTGCTTTTCCGCCTCGCCCCACCGGCGCTTGTTCTGGCGCTTGCGAGCCTTGGATGGAGGGGTAACGCCTCGGTCCAGCGCCGCCAGGGCGCGCTTGGACCGGTAGTAGCTGGCCCGAGAGATGCCGCTCAGACGCTGGCAGGCCTCATCGTTCAGCCCCTCCGCCTTGTGGGCCTGCCACAGCCGCACGCGTTCTTCATGGTGCTGGCGATGGGCGTCGAGACATTCCTGTGTACGGGCATAGCTGTAGAGCTTATAGACGGTTTTGTGCAGCGCTTTGAACTGCATGAGAGCCTCCAGGGTTGTGTTGCAACTCCCTTTTGAGGCCTTCTCGTTCGGTTATAAACCGAATTCGCACCGGGCTGGGGGCATGCCCCCAGCCCGGTGCAAGCGCGGCTCACCCAGTCTCACATCTGCCTGGACCTACACA
>NZ_JACIGI010000079.1 GCF_014197795.1 Roseospira goensis | reverse complement strand
TAGCAGGCTGCGGAAAAAGGCTTCCGTTTGGGGCTGTGGGATGATTCGCTATGCCATCGGGTTTGGGAGGATGGCATGCGCGGCACGGATGATCGGACGGACGGCCTGTTTTCCTATGTGAGCTGCGAGGCCCGGGTTCCGTCGGAGCATCCGCTTCGGGCCATTCGGGCGATCACGGACGAGGCGCTGGAGGTTCTGTCGCCGGAGTTTGAGGGGCTGTACTCGAAGATCGGGCGTCCCTCGATTCCGCCGGAGAAGCTTCTTCGGGCGCTGCTGTTGCAGGCGTTCTATTCGATCCGCTCCGAGCGTCAGCTTATGGAGCAGATGGATTACAATCTTCTATTCCGCTGGTTTGTCGGCCTGTCGATGGATGCCGCGATCTGGGACGTAACGGTCTTCACCAAGAACCGAGACCGGCTTCTGAAAGGCGACGTTGCGACGAAATTCCTGGCCGCCGTTGTCGCACAGGCCCGGGCACGCAACCTGCTGTCGGACGACCATTTCTCGGTGGACGGCACGCTGATCGACGCCTGGGCCTCCATGAAGAGCTTCCGGCCGAAGGACACGGCGGACCCGGACGATGACACCAAGGCGGGCGGTGGGCGCAACGCGGAGCGGGATTTCCGGGGCGAAAAGCGCTCCAACGCGACGCACGCCTCGACCACCGACCCGGACGCCCGGTTGTACCGGAAGGCAAACGGCCAGTCCTCGCGGCTGGCGTTCATGGGGCATGTGCTGATGGAGAACCGCAACGGCCTCGTGGTCGCGGCCCACCTGACCCGGGCCACGGGAACGGCGGAACGGGAGGCGACCCTGGCTATGCTCGACCGGGTGCATGACGGCCGGCGCCGGATTACGTTGGGGGCGGACAAGGCCTACGATGTCGCGGACTTCGTTTCGGCGCTGCGGGCGCGCAAGGTCACGCCCCATGTGGCCCGCAATGACCACGTCACCAAGACCGGCAAACGCCGCAAGAGCGCCATCGACGGCCGCACCACGCGGCATGCCGGCTACGCCGTTTCACTGAGGGTGCGCAAACGCATCGAGGAGGTCTTCGGCTGGGTTAAGACCTCCGGTGGGTTCGCCAAGACCCGCCATCGGGGCAAGGATCGCGTCGGCTGGATGTTCAGCCTCCAGGCCGCCGCCTACAACCTGGTCCGGCTGCCGAAACTGATCCCGGCGGCCTGATCGCGCCCGGAGTCCGTCTCAAAACGGACGAACGGCCCGAAAACCGCCGGAAACGGCGGTCCTAACCTCACCGACAGCACCGATTTTCGCCGCTGTCGATGGGGAAAGGGGGAAACCACACCGCTTTTTCCGCAGCCTG
>NZ_JACIGI010000078.1 GCF_014197795.1 Roseospira goensis | reverse complement strand
GCCTTTTCAGGAGGATCTGAGACATGCCGAGCCTCGGCGATATCGAAGCCCTCGCCAAGAGCTACAGCGAGGCCCACGGCAAGCTGGCGGACGAGGTCCGCGCGGTCGAGGACGAGATGGCGCGGGTCAAGCGCCAGCACCTGGCGCGCCTGCGCCGCCTGGTGGACGGCGCCAGCAACGCCCGCGCGCGCCTGGCGGCGGCGGTGGCCGAGGTGCCGGATCTGTTCCAGTCGCCCCGGACCCTGACGCTGCACGGCATCAAGGTCGGGTTCGCCAAGGGCAAGGGCAAGCTGGAGTTCGCGGACGCCGCGCGGGTCTGCGACCTGATCCGCAAGCACTTCCCCGACCGGGTCGAGACCCTGGTCAAGGTGTCCGAGACCCCGGTCAAGGGTGCCCTGAACCAGCTCTCCGTCGCCGAGCTGAAGCGCATCGGCGTGACCGTCGTGGAGGCCGGCGACGAGGTGGTCGTGCGCGTCACCGACAGCGAGATCGACAGGATGGTGGACGCCCTGCTGAAGGACGCCGCCGACGTCGAGACGGCGGCGTAGGGAGGGCGGGAAGATGATCGACTTGCAGAGCCGCCGGACCCGCGCGCTTGAGGATGTGGCCGCCGAGGCCGAGCGGGCCGCGACGAAACACCGGCCGATGGCGGGCGCCCACGAAGGGTGGGCGGTCATCAAGGAAGAACTGGACGAGCTCTGGGAGCACGTGCGCGCCGATACCGGCCGCTCGGCTGCGGCCCGCAGGGAAGCCGTGCAGATCGCCGCGATGGCGATCCGATACATCACCGACGTCACGGAAGGCGGTGCGGCATGACGCGCTGGCATGCGATCGAGACGGCCCCGACGGAGTGGGGTGAGCGGTTCCTGGTCTGGGGACCGGGGTGGACCTCCGTTCTCGTCGGCTGGCGCAACGACGATGACCGGGTGTGGGCCATTGACGACTTCAACGAGCCGGTCTTCCCCGCCGACAACGACTATCCGGCCACGCACTGGGCGGAGCTGCCCGACCCGCCCCGCGCGGCGGCCCGCCGGACCCGGAGGCCCTGATCCGCCTCTCCTACGGCATGGGCGGCACCCACGAGGCCCTGGTGGCCGCGATCAGCCGCCTGCGCTGGATCGACCCGGAGGACATCGCGTCATGAGCCGCCGCCACCGACAGCGCCGCCCGGCGCGGAGCACGATCACCTATGCCCACCTGCCCGGCGGCGGGCCGGAGGGCCGGACCTGCAAGAGCTGCGCGCACTTCCGCACCGCGGGTCACCGCGCGGGCAGCGGGGTCTGCGCCGAGGCCGGGCGCCAGGCGGGTCTCGCGCTGTCCGCGCTGCACCCCCTGTGGGACGGGACCCGGGCCTGCCGGTACTGGACCGGTCGCGAGGACACCGCGTCATGAGCCGCCGCCGCCGACCCCGGCCCGGCCGCCACCTGCCGCCGCACGACGCGGCG
>NZ_JACIGI010000077.1 GCF_014197795.1 Roseospira goensis | reverse complement strand
GTAGCGTCGGCGCGTCATTCAAGGCTCCCTTCGTTCGGAAGCCTTGAATCATGACACTCCGGAAAAACCAAGCCGATTTATGAGTTTACGCCCTACATCGACAGCGGCTTCGGCCTGCTGCAGGGCGACGTCGCTTTCCTGACCACCATCCTGATCGGTATCGACATCACCCTGGCCGGCCTGTTCTGGGCTCTGGGCGCCGATGACGCGCTGCCCGGCCGGCTGCTGCGCAAGGTGCTCTATGTCGGCGCCTTCGCCTTCATCCTGAACCGCTTCGAGACCCTGGCCGGCATCCTGTTCGACTCCTTCGCTGGTCTGGGCCTGACCGCCGGCGGGCTGGCCGCCGACGACCTGCTGCGCCCCGGCCGCATCGCCGGCACCGGGTTCGAGGCAGCGTGGCCCCTGCTCGATCACATCAAGGGCATGGTCGGCTTCCCCGAGGTGTTCTCCAACCTGCTCAGCGTGGTCGTGCTGCTGCTGGCCTGGGTGCTGGTCATCGTCGCCTTCTTCGTGCTGTCGGTGCAGCTGTTCATCACCATCCTGGAGTTCAAGCTGACCGCCCTGGCCGGCTTCGTCCTGGTCCCCTTCGCGCTTTGGAACAAGACCGCGTTCCTGGCCGAGCGCGTGCTGGGCGCCGTGGTCGCCGCCGGCATCAAGGTCATGGTCCTGGCCGTCATCGTCGGCATCGGGGCCGGCCTGTTCGATACCTTCACCGAGGCTCTCGATGCCGGCGAGCCCACCATCGAAGCCGCCATGTCCCTGGTGCTGGCCTCGCTGGCGCTGCTGGGCCTGGGCATCTTCGGTCCCGGCATCGCCGCCGGTCTGGTCACCGGCGCGCCGCAGCTTGGGGCCGGCGCGGTCCTCGGTACCGGCGGGGCGGCCGCCGGTGTCGCCCTGATCGGCGGGAGTACGGCCCTGGCCGGAGCCCGTCTGGCCGGAACGGGCGGACTGGCCGCCGTGCGCGCCGGCACTGCCCTGGGAACGGGGGCCGCCAGCGCCTTCCGCCTGGGCGGGGCCACGTCCGGGACGAGTGGAGCCGGCGCTACGTTGGCCGGGCTCGGTGGCATGGCCCGCGCCGCCGGGGGTGCCGCCACCCGGCCGCTGCGCGAAGCCGCCGCCGACGGCCGCCGCGCCGCCTGGACCGCCACCGGGGGCACGGCGCCTGCCGGGTCCGGCGGACCCATGCCGACCACCGCCTCATCCGCCCCCGCCTGGGCCCGCCGCCTGCGCACTGAACAACAGATGCGCGCCCGCATGCAGGACGCCCAGCAGACCCTGCGCGACGGCGACCGCCCAGGGGGCGGGGCCGCGCCATCCCTCGGCGACACGGAGGACTGAGCCATGCCCTTCAAACGCCCTGTGCAGCGTTACGGCCGCACCCCCGAGCCCGTCACCCCCTATCAGAAGGTTCATCACGGAATTCCGGGGAAGGCGGCGCGGATCTTGAGAAAGAAGTAGGCGTCATCGCGGAAGCCGTAGGCCATCCGCTTGATGACCTT
>NZ_JACIGI010000076.1 GCF_014197795.1 Roseospira goensis | reverse complement strand
TCAATCGGATCAAACAGTTCCGAGGGATCGCAACCCGTTACGACAAGCGTCCCGACAACTTCCTCGCCGCCCTCAAGTTCATCTCGGTACGCCTGAGGTGCCAGAGCTTATGAGTCTACGGCCTAGGACCTTCACGCCCGAGGAGATGACGAGACCAAGCACGCGTTCGGCCATGAACGCGGTCTTGCCGAACAGACCGAAGGGCACGAGCACGAAGCCGGCGAGCGTCGCCAGTTTGAACTCGATCAGCGTCACGAAAAGCTGGATCGCGAGGATGAAGAAGGAGAGCAGAACGATCACCCAGGCGAACATCAGGATCGCGATCTGGGTGAAGTTCTCGAAGAAGGAGACGAAGCCCATCAGTTCGCCGATGGCTTCGAGCAGCGGCCGTCCGGCGTCGAGTCCGACCTGTGCGATGCGTCCCGGCTGGAGTAGTTCGCCCGCCGAGAGGCTGCCGCCCGAGGCGATCAGCCCCAATCCTGCGAAGCTCTCGAAGACGATGCGCGCTAGCGCGTTCCAGTTGCCGATGATGAAGGCGAAGATGCCGACGAAGAGCGTCTTCTTGACGAGCCGCGCGATGATGTCGTCATCCGCGCCCCAGGCCCAGAACAGCGCGGCCAGCGTGACGTCGATGACGATCAGCGTGGTCGCGAGGAAGGCGACATCGCCGCCGAGTAGCCCGAAGCCTGAGTCGATATAGGACGTGAAGACGTCCAGGAAGCGGTCGATGACGCCGACGCCGTCCATGTCATTCGTCCCCGCCCGAAGTGTCGCCGCCAGGACCGAAGAACCGGCGACGGTTCTCCGCCCATGCCGCCTGACACGCGGCGTCGGCCGCGAGCTCTTCCGGCGTGATGGCCCGGCAGCGCATGAGTTCCGCGCGCAGCGGATCGTCGTCACGCGTCGCCGGCGCCCGACCGGCTGGCGGCGTCACGCTGTCGGTGAGCTCGATCGCGGCCATGAGCGCCGCGATGCCGCCCAAGCCGATGGCGATCAGCCGCAGGATCGTGTCGGGCCCGGCGCGCATCCTCAGCCTCCGAACATCCGGACGGTGGTCGGTTCGTACCCCGTGCCGTAGTCGAGGAACTGGTTGAGATTCTCGCGCGCCTGGACCTCGGCCGACGCGCGCCGCGCGGCTTCGAGCGCCTGGGCGCGGTTCTGGGCGGCGATGGCAGCCGTGAGGTCGGCCATCTGGGTCGATTGCAGGGCGAGGAGCTGGTTGCCGGCCTGCGCGGCCTGCAGGGCGCCGGTCGCGCCTTGGCTCTGGGCGACGAGCGTCTGCATCTCGGCCCGCGCGCTCTCGATGTTGCCGACGACGCCGGCCTGCACGCGCAAGGCGTCCTCGAAGCCGGCGATCGAAGTCCGCCAGCGCTCGCGGGCGCCCGTCACCCGGGCGGCGAAGTCGCCCGTTCCGGCCGCCTCGCCATAGTCTTGCGGGCACCTCGAAAAACGCTTGGCGTCGGATCCCGTTTTGATAGAATCTCGGCAGGTTTGAGCCACCAAGGGCGCTACGATGGGTCAGATGGGCTTTTTCGACGTCACGAACCGATATGCCGGCCTGGATGCGAAGGCCGACCCGCTGGTGAAGCTTTCAGAGATGGTTTGCTGG
>NZ_JACIGI010000075.1 GCF_014197795.1 Roseospira goensis | reverse complement strand
GGCGTGCGGCTGAGGTCGTCCAGCTTCTCCGCGGCTCCGGCCAGGGCCGCCGCGATGCGCTCGGACAGGCCCAAACCCCGGTCCAGCTTGACCAGGAAGCGGTCCCAGGCCGTCTCCAGGGTGGCGGAGGCCCGCTCGATGGTGAGCGGCATGGCCTCGAACAGCCGGTCGGCCTCGTCCCCCGCCTCCGCCAGGGCGTCGAACACCCGGCGCGCGGTCAGCTCGCCGGCCGCGCCCATCTCGCGCAACCGGCCGATACTGACGCCGAGGTTCTCGGCCAGGGCCTTCGCCAGCAGCGGCATGTTCTCCAGGATCGACCGCAGCTCGTCGCCTTGGAGGCGGCCGGACGCGAGCGCCTGGGCGAGCTGTTGCGCGCCGGCGCTGACCTCGGCCGTGCTGGCGCCGGAGACAATGCCGAACTTCTGCACCGTCTCGACCAGGGCGGCGACCTCGTCGCGGGTGGCGCCGATGGCCTGAGCCGCGATGTTGAAGCGGACGAAGGCGCCCACCGTGTCGTCCAGGGCCGCGCCGGTGTCCAGGGCGGCGGCGTAGAGCTGTCCATAGGTATCGGTCGCGGCCGCGAGACTGCCGGTCGCGGCGCGCAACCGCCCGGTGGCGGCGGTGTAGGCGTCGCCGGCCCGGGCGATGGCGGCGGCCGCCAGCCCACCCGCGACGGCCGCCGCGCCGAGGGCCAGACCGACCGGTCCGATGGCGCGCGCCACCGTGGCCAGGGGGCCGGGCAGGCGGGCCGCGGCGTCGTCCAGCACATCCAGCCCCACGGCGGACATGCGGGCCCTGGTCCCCAGCAGGTCCAGCGGGCGCGTGGCCCGCTCGAACGCATCGCCGGCCCGTTTGACCTGCTGGCCGACGTCCTTGGCCTCGTCGCCCAGATCGTCCAGGCGCTGGCCGGTCTCCGTGGCCTCGTCGCCGAGCGCGTCGAGGTCGCGGGCGGTCTCCCGCGCCTCCGTGCCGGCGCTCTGGGCGCTCTGCCGCCATGTCTCCAGGTCCTCTTGCGAGACCTGGAACTTCTGCTGGAAGTCGCTCGTCTCGGCCGTCAGCGAGACCGAGACGGTCTGATGCGCCGGGCCGCTCATGTCCGGACCTCCGCGCCGCCCGCCCGCGATTGTGCCGACAGTCTATGCGGGATACCATCAGGGAAGACCCAACCAATCCTCCACCCGAGGAGGCCGCCATGATCCGCCGTACCCTGGCCGCGCTGCTGGTCCTGATCGTCAGCGCCGGCGGCGCTGGCATGGCCCACGCCGACGGCCTGGGCATCACCCGGGCGGAGGCGGTGGCGTTCTTCGCCCGCCAGGACCTGACCCTGGCGCCCGCCGGCACGGTGGACGACATGGAGCGGTGGATGTCCGAGGATGGGGTGATGGTGCTCGCCGAGCTGCTGGGGCCGGAAGACGATCTGGCCGCTATCGGCTACAGCACGTTCTTCCTCGACCGCGATAGACCTCTCAGTTCCGTGGACCGACGCCGACTGGATAAGGCCATGGTGGCGCTGCGCGATACCATGGCCTTCGTCGTGCCCGGCTGGGATCACGCCGGCCCTTGGGTGGGTCTGGCGCTCCAGGAGAGCCTGGCCGGGCAGACGTCGACCATCACGGTCGACGGCCGGACCGTGTCCCTGGTCTGGGACCGGCTGTTCGGTGCGATCCGGCTGCGCATAACGCCGGGTGGCTGAAGCGCGGCGGACCGTCCGGGGGGCATCACCGGCCATCGGCGCCTCCGTGGCGGCCGCGCCGGC
>NZ_JACIGI010000074.1 GCF_014197795.1 Roseospira goensis | reverse complement strand
CTCCGTCAGGATGGATCGGGCCGGGCGCCGGCGAGCACCTGGGCGGCGCGGGCGGCGGTCAGCAGCGGCGGATCGGTGGTGGTCAGGTACTGGATCGCCTGGACGGTGCCGGGATCGGTACGGTCGACCTCGGTCAGGCGCGGGTCCTCGATCAGCGTGAGGAAGTCGTCCACCACCGGGTCGGTCTCGCGCGCCGCGCGGATGGCAATGCGCTCCGGCGCGGTGAACAGCGCCGCCATGAACTGCGGCGGGGTGTAGGTGGTGGGCACGGCCGGCGCCGGGTCCGGATCGGGGGCCGGGGCCGGATCGGGCGGTGCGGTCCAGGTGTCGGTGTCCGGGTCGTGGCGCCAGCCGGGCCGGACGTCCTCCGGGACGGCGACGAACTCGGCCGCGACGGTGGGGTGGTAGCGGGTGGCCGGATCGGCGTCGGTGACGTCGACGGCGACGTCGGCCACGATGCGGGCATATCTGGTCATGTCTCCTCACCACTCGATCATCACCAGGCCGTCGCCCCCGCGACCGCCGTTGGCGCCATAGCTGCCGCCCCCGCCGGCGCCACCGCCGCCGACCGTGAGCGTGATGGCCTGCCCCGGGGTGACGGCGATCTCGCCCCAGGCGTAGCCGCCCCCGCCGCCGTCGGGACCGCCGCCGCCCCCGCCAGCGCCCCCGGCGCCGCCGGCGAAGCTGGTCCAGGAGGGGCTGGTCGCATCGATCGTGGTGCCGGCCGCGCCCGGTCCCAGCAGACCGCCGCCGCCGGGTCCTGGCGCGCCGCCCCCGCACCCGGGCGCCGCGCCCAAAAGGGCGGTGCCGGCGGCGGCGGAGAGCGCCAGCAGGCCGAGGCCGCCGGCGCCGGCGCAGCCGGCCACCGGCGCGCTGCCCAGGATGATGTCGCCGTGCGGGCCGAGCTGAGCGCCCGCGCCGCCGTCGCCGATGGGGGAGCCGGCGCCGCCGGCGGTCGGGCCGCCGTCCGCCCGGCCATCGCCGCCGGACCCGGCGCCGCCGCTGGTCCAGGCCCCGCCGGTCGCCGACAGGACCGCCCCGACGCTGGACGTGCCGCCGCCGTTGCCGGGATAGGCGGTCTGAGAGCCGTAGGCGCGGCCCCCGCCGCCCTGACCGCCGCCGGCGGCGTGCGCGCGGATCCGGGTGACGCCCGCCGGCACGGTCCAGGTGTAGGTCCCGGGCGCGGGCCAGAGCCGGCAGAACCCGGCCCCGAACGGCGGCAGCCAGGCGAACAGCGGCGAGGCGGCGCGCGCCGCCGCCAGGGTGGCGGCGATGGCCTGGGCCTGGGCGCCGGCCGGGTCGACGGAGAGATGACGTCCCATCTACAGGCCCTCCTCAAAGCCGTGGACGCGCACGACGCAGGCATCGGTGTCGGCGCGGACATGGACGCGCTCGCCCGGTCCGCAGACGACGCCGGAGCGTTCCAGCACGCCGCCCGGCGGCAGGGTCACCGGCCCCTCGATCCAGTCGGCGGCGGCGGGCGCGGCGGCGCCGGGGGTGATCGCCACCTGCACGGTGGCGGCGGCGTCGGCGCCGCGATTGACGACGCCGATGTTCACGGTCGCCACCGTGTCGGCCGGCACGGTGTAGACAGTGGTGGTGGTGTCGGCGGCCAGGGCGGCCGCGCCGAGACGTCCGGAGGCCATCAGAGCTGTCCCATGTAATAGAGGTGCGGGCGGCGGGCGCGCCGCGCGGCGGTCAGGCCGACCGGCGTGACGGCGCGCTGATCGTCGGTGCCGGCGCGGGCCTCGGCGGCGGTCGCCAGCTCGACCAGGCCGGGGGTCTCCGTGGTGGCGGTGCCGTAGGTCGGGATGACCAGGTCGCCCAGGCGGTCGCCGACATGCGCGGCCAGGCCCTCCGG
>NZ_JACIGI010000073.1 GCF_014197795.1 Roseospira goensis | reverse complement strand
CGGCCCCGCCGCGCCGTCCACGTCCACGCCGTCCTCCCCGACCGCCCCGACCGCATGGAGTGCCTGACATGCTCGATCTCAACGACGCCGGCCCGCAGATGGCGCCGGCCGGCGACCTCATCCCCGACGGCACCTTCGTCAAGGTGCGTATGACGCTGCGCCCGGGAGGCGTGGATGGTCCGACGCCGGACGACCGCGGCCTGCTGAAAGCGTCGCAGAACAGCGACGTGAAGATGCTGGACTGCGAGTTCACGGTGGTCGGTGGCCGGTTCGACCGCCGCAAGGTCTGGCAACACCTGACCGTCGCCGGCGGCAAGGCCGATGCCAACGGCCAGTCCATCGGGTGGACCATCACCAAGTCCACCATCCGCGCCATGATCGAAAGCGCCCTTGCGATCGATCCCAAGGACGAGAGCGCCGCCGCCAAGCAGAAGCGCACCCTGCCCAGCCTGAAGGCTCTCGACGGCATCACGTTCTACGCTCGCATCATGGTCGAGCCGGCCTCCAGCGCCCAGTACAAGGACCAGAACAAACTGGCCAACGTCGTGGTGCCCGGCGATCCGGAATACGACCCGCTGACGCGCGGCGAGGAGGTGGCGGCCCGGCCGGTGGATGCCAAGCCCCGGCAGCCGAAGACCACCCAGCCGCAGGGCAACGGCTGGGGCAACACGGCCGCGCCGCAGCAGGACGCGCCCCCGGCCTGGCAGACCCCGGCGGCGCCCACCCAGGGTGGAGCCCCCGCCGCCGCCGGTGGCCAGAAACCCAACTGGCTGTGACCCATGACCGAGGACGAGAAACAGGCCGCCATCACCCGGGCCGGCGCCGAGGCCATCGGCGCATGGCTGGTGGACCGCCACCAGGCGCTGAACCGGCCGATCCGCTCCCTGACGATCGGTGAACTGGACGCCATGGCCGGCGCCGCCATCGCCGCGGCGGTGCTGACGCGGGCCGATCTGGCCGTCCGGACCGGCGACGCCGCCGAGATGGACCGCCTGCTGGCGGGATGAAACGCGCGCCCTGTGCCCTGTGCGGGCGCCAGGCCCGCGGCTTCGGCCTCCGCCCGCGTCGCCCGGACGGGCCCTGGCATCACTTCTGTTCGATGCGCTGCCTGGATCGGGGGAGCGCCCTGGCGAGGAAAGGGTTCGGCATGATCGACAAGACCCGGATGGAGGCTCAGGCGATCAAGGACGCCCGCCGCCCCTTTGCCGAGGCGCTGACCGAACTGGGGCTCATGGAGCCGTTCGCCACCCGCACCGCCGAGGAGATCGATCGCCTCATCGAGGCCTGCGTGACCGGGTTCCAGGACTCCATGCAGCGCCAGTCCCTCGAAGACACGATCCCGTTCTGAGGGGCGAGGCATGATCGGCGTTCACCACCCCTCACCCGGCAATCAGATCCTGCATCTCTATGATGAAGGAGATTTCGTCCGGGTGCTGGATCCCGTCAGCGTCCATGACCGTCTGACAGGCCCGCAGAAGGCGCATCTGCCGGTGCGTCGGCAAATCGGAAACAACGTGTGCCGCCCGTACCAAGGACGAGAAGTCCGGCCTGAGATTGCGCACGTAGCGTTGCATCCGCGCGATGTCTTCCGCCCCCAGCCAAAGGTCCGCATCCGCACCGATCTGCTGCGCATGATCGACGATCACGTCGATCTCCTCGGGTCGCATGCACCCGTCGGAACGGCTGAGCCCCGCCAGAATGACAAGTTCGTCGCGCGCCCGCCCGCGCACCTGCTTGAACAAAGGCGGGATGGTGTCGTCACAGGAACGGAACTGCTCGGGGACACAGATGCCCAGTTCGTCTGTGAAAAAGGGATCACGGTCGAACAACTCGCCGGTCAGGATGTCAATGACGGCCTGGATACGGTCGTAGCGGAACGTGCGGTTGGCCTGCCGCTCGTGGCAGAAGCAGGCGATGAACAGTGCGGGCCCCTTCGAGACCTTCATCCGGTGCAGGGTGACGCGGCGCTG
>NZ_JACIGI010000072.1 GCF_014197795.1 Roseospira goensis | reverse complement strand
CATCAAGCGGATGGCCTACGGTTTCCGGGATGACGCCTACTTCTTTCTCAAGATCCGCGCCGCCTTCCCCGGAATTCCGTGATGAACCAAAAAAATCCGGTGACGGATCCGGGTTTTCCGGCCCCGTTTGCGCGGAAAAACACAAAGCGCCCAAACCCGTCCCGGGATCGTGGCGCCCGTCCCTTAGGGTCGTTGTCATCGGGAACAGGCCGGGGGTGCGCCATAAGGTCACAACCGAAAGTTTTGACAAACACCTACTTTTGATTGTAATATGAAAATAGGGGGCATATTTAAGATAGCGCAATTTTTTAGTGCATTTTTCGGGAAGACAATCGATGAAAAAGATCTTACCATCGAAACCGCACTTCAACGGCGCATCCTCGGGCAAGGGGGACGGTCAGGTCGATAGCCGGCTGGCCGCGATAGTTCGACTCCTTGCACAGGGCGCCGCTCGAAACGATTATGAACGCCTGCTGGCGGAGGACCTTAAACCCCGTAACGATACACAGGATTTGAAACCATGACCCGCGTTGCCATTTATGCGAGATATTCAACCGATATGCAGCGTGAAGCCTCGATTGAGGATCAGGTGCGGATCTGCACCGAGCGGGCGGAACGCGAGGGGTGGACGGTCATCGAGAATTTCACGGACTTCGGTAAATCCGGCTCCACGATGCTGCGCGCCGGAATGCAGCAAATGATCGCGCATGCGCACGCGGGCGAGTTTGACATCGTCCTGGCAGAGAGCATCGACCGCCTGTCACGCGACCAGGAGGACATCGCTGGCCTCTACAAGCGCCTTGTGTTCCGGGGTATCCGGATCGTGACCCTCGCCGAGGGCGAAGTGAACGAGCTTCATATCGGCCTCAAGGGCACGATGGGTGCCCTGTACCTGAAGGATCAGGCCGACAAGACCCGGCGCGGCCTGCGCGGCCGGGCCGAAGCCGGCAAATCGGCCGGCGGCATCACGTACGGATATGACGTCGTGAAGGCGCTGGACGCGATGGGCGAGCCGATCCGGGGCGAGCGGTCGATCAATGCAGAACAGGCCAAGGTCGTCGAGCGGATATTCCGGGATTATCTGGCCGGCGTCTCGCCGAAAGCCATCGCCAAACGCCTGAACATGGAGGGCGTGCCCAGTCCCTCGGGCAGGGGCTGGACGCAAAGCACGATCAACGGGAACCGCCAGCGCGGCACCGGCATCCTGAACAACGAGCTTTATGTCGGTCGTCAGGTCTGGAATCGCCTGCGCTACATCAAGGACCCAGATACGGGCAAGCGGATCTCGAAGCTGAACCCGGAGTCCGAATTGGTCATCCATGAAGTTCCGGAGCTTCGGATTATCGACCAGGACCTTTGGGATGCTGTGCGGGAGAAGCAAACCAAACTCATCAAGCCGCAAAAGAAACTGCACGAGTACAACCGGCCCCGGAATCTGTTCTCGGGCCTGCTGAAATGCGGTGAGTGCGGGGGCGGCTTTTCCATGATCTCGGCCACGCATCTCGGATGCTCAAGCGCCCGGAACAAGGGAATGTGCGAAAACCGAACCACGATCAGCCGGGAAAAGCTGGAAGAGGCGATCCTGGGCGCCCTGCGGCACAAGCTCATGGATCCGGAACTCTGCCGGATCTTCTGCGAGGAGTATGTCCGGGAGATCAACCGGCTTCGCGCCGAGCACAATGCGGCGCTCGACGGTTACAAGGCCGAATATGACCGGGCAACGCAGGAACTCGACAAGCTGATTGACATGGTCCTGGCCGGGACCGAACTCGCCCGCGTCAAGGACCGGATGCACGAGCTTGAGGACCGGCGCACGGAACTGACTGAGTTGATCGAAAAGACGCCGGAGGCGCCCGTACGGCTGCATCCGAATATGTCGGATCGGTATCGCGAGGAAATCGGGCGGCTGATTGCAGCCCTGAACGATCCCGACCACCGAACCGAAGCCGCGACAGTGGTCCGGGATCTGGTGGACAGGATCGTCCTCACCCGGAGCGAGGACGGCTCCCGTCTGGTCGTGGATCTGATCGGCGATCTCGCCGGCATTCTCGACCTCGCGCACAAAGAGGACAAGGCGCAAGTCGTTGGCAGAAAAGAAGAAAGGTCGCCCGTGGGGGGCGACCTCGTAAATCAGCAGGAAGGGTTGGTTGCGGGGAGAGGATTTGAACCTCTGACCTTCAGGTTATGAGCCTGACGAGCTACCGGACTGCTCCACCCCGCGGTGGTGGATGTATGGGGC
>NZ_JACIGI010000071.1 GCF_014197795.1 Roseospira goensis | reverse complement strand
CGGGGCCTCCCTGGCAGTCTGTGTCGTGTCGCAACTACCAGTGTGTCAGACCGTCCCGTTGTCCGCCCCTCCCCGATTTTCCGTCATGAACCTTAATCATTTGGGCAAGGCCCGCCAGGATCTCTGCAATGACCCGCACTCCCGAACCGCCGATTGTTGATGCGCCACCAGCGGCGGACTGCGTAACCCTCTACGACCGGGAACATCTGAAACTGTACGTCCGCCTCTTGGACGCCGAGAACTCTGGCGCTTCGGTCGCCGAGGTCGCGAGAATCCTGCTTGGCATCGATCCCGAAAGTGAGCCGGAACGCGCCGAACGGGTGCATGCGAGCCATCTCGGCCGCGCACGCTGGATGACCGAGCACGGCTACAGAGACCTCCTTCAACGCGGGCTCCCCTGACCAAAAAGCGACAAGGTGATGCGTCGCGCGCATCACCGAATGCCGCCCCGAGGCCTAGGCAATAGCAACCTGAGACCGAAACTCTTGCGGCAGGGCGCCCTGTCAGTTGTGCGCTCGCTGCGAGGAGTGCGGCCATGTCGCGGGACTGGCGCGATGATCGCGCCTACGACCATTTCGACAGCCTCGACGTCTCCGGGCTCGCCTGGGAATGCCTGAGACGCAACGAAAACTATCGCGCGGACTATGCGCGGATGCGACATGGCGGAGGAGCGCCCGCTGATTGGGGGTTGCGATTTCCCCGTTGATCCCGACATCGCCGCACCCAGCGCGCACGTCTTCTGGAGACCGGAGATCGCGTCGGCCGTCGTCACTCTGGTCGCCGCGCTGCCAGACCTCGGGCTGCGATCCCTCAGCTTCGCCGACAACATCGCGGACCTCCGCACGGATGACCGGGGCCTCTTCTGGATGCGCCTTCAGAACGGCGCCGTTCTCGTCGGCGCCGACACGGACACTGACGCAGAGTCGCTTGGCGTCCTCATCCCGCTGGACGAAGACTGGCCGATCCGTGTCGCCGCCGCCGACCGCCTGCGACGCCGGCTGATCGAGCGCACGGCCGATCCGCCGCTAACGCGCCAGCAGCGCGAACGTCTTAAGCGGGCGCTCCGCACCGTCGACGGCCGGCGCGACGGCGCCAGCTATCGAACTGTCGCCACCGTCTTCTTCGGCGCCCGTCGCGTCGCTGAGGAACCCTGGAAAACGAGCTCGCTGAAGGCGCAGGTCGCACGCCGCGCCGCGCACGGACGGATGCTCATCAACCATGGTTACATCCGCCTGCTAAAAGGTAGGTGATGTGATCTGGGCGTGCCATCAATGGTTTCGGAATGCGAAACTATGAGATTCGATTTGCGGCATTGTAAATGATTATTTGTATGAACCTACGACCTTACCGTCGGGATTGGCTGAGGTCTATTTTGCGAAAATCTTCATCAATATTTGTGAGCCAATTATTTTTCTGCTTTTTTTACATCAGCATCTTCCGAAGAAGCCTACGCGGCCGTGTATCCATCGGGCATACTTCCCCCATGATGAAAGATGCAGGGTTACGCATAAGGGTTCAGCGCGAGCTAAGGGAGCGATTTCTCGCTGTCTGTCAGGCGCAGGACAAACCTGCCGCACAGGTTTTGCGTGAGTTCATGCGCACATATATCGCCCAATACGACACTAGTCCTCTGGCCAGCAAGCGGGCACGGATGTCGACGGCCACAAATCGTACCGGAGCATCATGACGGTTGGGAGGATGGTGAAGAAACGCGAAAATCCACTGGAAGAGCTACAAAAGGCCCGGGCGGAATCTGACGCACGCCGCAAGCAATTGCTTGAACGGATGAAATCTCAGAAAGCCAAGCCGAAACCGGTTTCTGAGGCAAAAGCGCAGGCACAGGGACACTCCCGCGAGAAGACGCCTGCGCTCGATGTCAGCGCCGTCATGACCGCTGCGCGGCTTATACACCTGATGCAGCTTGAATCTGGTCTTGGCGAACCCGCAACGCTGAACCGCCCGACGCTCGCGCTTCTCGAGCGTTTTTTCGAGGTTCTTTCGAGCGGCGTAAGCGCCAGCGTTTTGCAATAGCCGTCGGGTCCTCGCGATGTGTCTCTTCTACACCCTCTGACAATGGTGGCGCTCCTTAGAACTCCTGAGAAGCGCATAACGGGGGACTTTGTCTGGTGCGAACCGGCGCTGAGCTGCCGCACCTTATACTTCCCGTGGCGCGGTGGCGCATTCTACGCCGGCCAACGGTACCTGCTGCGACGTACCGATCTCACGGACTGGAACAAGTTTCATCTAACGCGCCGCAGCGTGCAACCGGATACGGAGCCCACTCTTGAAGACAAGCTCCATGAGACCATAGGCCATCTGAATCGCCTTCGTTATCGCGAAACGACAAAGCCCCATCTTGCGCACCCCGCGCTTTCCGAACTCTATCCTGCCTTCACGGCGGCAGGCGGCGACAGTCCTGCACCTTTCTTTGCGCGCGCCGAGAACGAATTGTTTGGCAGGGTGCGCTTCGCAGGGGAATCGCATTTGAGAAATCGGGGTAGCGGTCGAGCTTGAAATGGATTCTGTAGGGGACTCCCTTGCATCAAGTGGGAGGCCCCATGTCCT
>NZ_JACIGI010000070.1 GCF_014197795.1 Roseospira goensis | reverse complement strand
CGGGCCGGCGTCGTTGAGATCGAGCATGTCAGGCACTCCATGCGGTCGGGGCGGTCGGGGAGGACGGCGTGGACGTGGACGGCGCGGCGGGGCCGTCCTGATTGATGCGGGTCAGCAGTGCGCCGAGGTCCGGCGGCTCGGTCTCGTCCAACTGGCCGGAGCGGTCCTTGGCCGGCAGGCCGTAGCGGTTGCCCGCGCGGCAGACGAGCCGCCGGCCGCCGGCCTGTTCGTCCAGCACCCAGCCGGTGCCGTCGGTGTCGGGCCGGAAGTGGTGCATGCTGATGACCTGGTCGACGATGCCGGGCAGTTCGCGCATGACTTTCGAGCCCTCGGTCTGCGGCTGCCAGTGCGCGGTGCCGTAGTCGTCGGTCACCTTCTCCAGCACGCCGACGAAGATGACCGTGCGGCCCTTCGCATGCTGCAGGTGCTTCAGCGCGGTGATGACCTCGCGTCCGAGCAGGCCGTAGGCGCCGCGCACGTCTGGCTGGCCGGTCCGCGCCGAGACCGCTTCGGGCTGGTGCTTTGCCCAGACCATGGCCTGTCGCGTGAGATCGGTGATGCTGTCCACGAACACGACCGGGCGCTCGGCGAGCGCCGTCAACACGTCGTTCAGCCCGGCGTCGCGGTAGGTTTTCTCGATATGGGCGTGATGCGCCGCCGAGTAGGGTTCCGTGTCCGGCTTGGACGGGTCCGGTCCGCCGATCAGGATCGCCAGGTCGCGGAAGTCGGCATAGGCGCGCACCGGCAGGCTGACCCCGGACCAGTGCCGCAAGGGCTTCATGCCGGCTTCCAGGTCGATCACCAGGGCGCGGTCCCCCGGCAACGTGCTGGCCAGGGTGGTCTTGCCGACGCCGGCCGGACCGAAGATGGCCAGCGACGTGGTGTCGTAGGCGCTGGAGGCGCGCTGGTCGGCGGTGATAAGGGACACGGGCATCCGAAGGGCTCCTGAACGGGGGGGACGGCGCGGGCTGTGCCGGGCGCCAGGGAGGGCCTGCCCGCCCTTGCGGAACGGGCGACCCGCGCCGTCCCCCTGGCCTCACCCCCTGGCCTCACCCCCTGGCCTCACCCCATGACCTCACCGGACTGTCGCGAGGGCGTCCCGGCCGGCGGGGGTGATCTCCAGGTGAAGGTCGGGCAGGACGGCATCGAACACGCCTGCATCGGCGGGGCAGTCGGCGCAGACCCCGCCCAGGGCCTTGCCATCGCACGTGCGCCCGGCGCATCGCGCGGCCAGAACCTCCATCTCGATCAGGGCGACCTCGGCCAGGATCGCGGCCCCGCGCCCGGGCGCCAGAGCATCCAGGCGGGCCAGCATGGCGGCATCGGTCACGGGCATGACGGGGTCCTCCTGGAAAGGGAGTGCCCCGGCCTCCGTGGCGGGGGCGAGGGATGGGCGGAGGCCGGGGCACGGCCGGCGCGGGCGAGAGGGAGACCCCCGCACCGGCGAGGGCGGGACGATCAGGCGGTCACCGGCGCCTCGGGCGTGCCGGCGTAGACCGGAACCCCGGTCTCGGCCCCGATGCGGCCGGCGGCGTCGCGGAAGGCGTCGTCGAACACCTCCTTGACCTGCTGCAGGTCGAACCACCACACGAGGCCCTCGCGCGTCTTGCGGTAGCGGAGCCGCGCGACCATGCGGTAGCGCACGCCCTGGTCGAAGACCGGGATGGCGATGCAGAACAGCGAGGGAATGGTCAGCTTCTGGCCGGCGCCGTCGGTGTGCTCCTTCTCGAAGATGATGGAGCCCTCACCGCTGCTGGTGTTGATGATCTCGCCCACGCGGCTGGTCTCGTGGACCACCAGCCCGCGCGCCAGCTCCATCATGCGCTCGGGCCCGGCGAAGGTGCCGGTCAGCAGGCGCGCGAGCTCCCGCAGCGTCCGGTCGCTCTCGGTCGCCGGCTCGCCGGTCAGGTCGGGCGCCGGCAGGATGTCCAGGATGCGGTCCTCGACAAACGCGGCGAACGCGCCCTGGCTCTTCTTGTCGCCGCTGGCACGGCTCCACAGCTGCCACTCGCGCGACAGCGGGAAATCGTGGACCGCGCGCCAGTTGCGCCAGTTCGGCTCGGCCTCGGGGAGGGTGCCACTCACATAGTCATAGACGGCCACCGCCTGAGCGGGGTCCCGCGAGATGAACACCGCCGTCTGCATGGTGTCGTGCGCCTTGATGTGGTCGATCAGGCTGTCCAGCGTCAGGTGTTCGCTGCGCCCGCTGATCCGCTGCGGCCGGTCGCGGTACTGGTCCAGCAGCGGCTTCAGGCTCTCCAGCCGCTTGCCCTCGGGCACCACGGCGATGGGCCGTTCGGTCGCGTCTTCGCACAGGACGTCAACGCCGACATGGTCGATCATGAACCGCGTCAGGGCGCCGGTTTCGGTCTGGGTTTCGGGCGACATGGAGGGGTCTCCTTACAGGGCCTTGGTTTCGGGCGCGGCGGTGTCCACGGTCTTGAACGGCAGGGCCTGCTGGCGCGGGTCCTGCCGTGTCAGGCGGTTGTCCTCGGTGGCGAAGAAGGTCGTGCGGCGGCGCGGCATCTTCGGCTTCCTGGTCGCGAGGTCGGCGACCACGTCGATGCCGCG
>NZ_JACIGI010000069.1 GCF_014197795.1 Roseospira goensis | reverse complement strand
CAAGGTCATCAAGCGGATGGCCTACGGCTTCCGCGATGACGCCTACTTCTTCCTCAAGATCCGCGCCGCCTTCCCCGGAATTCCGTGATGAACCGCAATTTTGCGCTCATGGACGCGCTCGACCTCGCCAGCCCGGACGGCGTGCGCAAGCACCTGGGCCAGCTCCGCGCCGCCGGCCTGATCGACTGGGAGTCGGACGGCCAGCGCCGCCGCGTCACCATCCTGGAGTCGGGGGCGCGCACGGCCTGGTCGCGCAGCGGCGGCCACGCCCGCGCCGGCGCCGCCTACAGCGACGGCTGGGGCAACGGCTCCGACACCATCCTGCTGCGCCTGGCCGACGCCGGCCTCGACCTGTCGACCATGGCCACGCGCCTGGGCCGCACCCCCTCCAGCGTGCGCCACCGACTGCGCCGGCTGCGCGCCCACCAGGGACCGGACGAGGGTGCGGCGGCGCCGACCCCGGCGGCGGCTGTGCCGCCCCCTCGCACCGCCCCTCCGGCGCCGTGCGATCCCGGACCGATGCGGCGCGACGTCATCACCACCGATCCCGACCGGCCGGCCCACGAATGCGCCCAGATCGCGGCCTTCCTGGCCGCCGGCAAGGGCCGCAAGCTGCCGCCCGCCTACGCCGGCCCGGTGCGGGGCGCCACACCGCTGACCGGGGTGGCGCCGATCAGTCCGCTGGCCCGCCGCGCCCTGCTGGCGCTCGACGACACCCCGCGCCCGCTGCGCACGCTGGCGGCGCGCGCCGGCCTGGACCCGCTGCTGATGCCGGAGGCGCTGCACGAACTGCGCACCGCCGGCCTCGCGTCCCAGCGCCGCGCCCGCCACCCCGGCGACCCGGCCGGCGGCGTCCCCGTCTACGCCCGCACCCCCGCGACCGCCGGGGCCGTCGCCGCGCTCGGTCTGGTCCGGCGACACCCCGCCGCAGCGGAGATCCCGGCATGACGGTGGTGGTGCCGGCCTGGTACCGGGCGCCGCGGCGGCGCGTGGCGCGCGTGTTCCTGCACTGCTCCGCCTCGGACGCCGATGCCCCGGCCTACCGGGACGAGGCCCTGGTGGCGACGGTGCGGGGCTGGCACCGGGCGCGCGGCTGGTCGGACATCGGCTACCACCTGCTGATCGACCGCCACGGCGTGATCGCCACCGGCCGCGACCTGGAGCGCACCCCCGCCGCCCAGCGCGGCCACAACACCGGCACGCTGGCCGTGATGGTGCACGGCCTGCGCGCCTTCCCGGACGCCGCCCTGCGCGCCTGCGCCGCGCTGTGCGCCGCCGTCAACGCCGCCCACGGCGGCGCCGTCACCTTCCACGGCCATTGCGAGGTCGATCCCCGCAAGACCTGCCCGGTGTTCGACTACGGCCGCCTGCTGGGGCTCGACCCGCGCGGCCGCATGCCCCTCGCGCCCAGCACCGCCCCCACCTCGGACCGGAGACCCGCATGACCCCGAAGCCCTGGCGGCCGCGGCCGCTGCGCCGGGCCTGGACCTGGCCGATGGCGGCGGTCGCCGTCGCCGCCCTGCTCGCCCTCGGCGCCGCCGTCGCCACCGGCCGGCTGTCGCTGGCCGATGCCCTGGCCCTCGCCCTGACCCTGATCGGAGGATGACCCCATGCCCGTCCACCGCCTCGCCCCGGTCGCCCTGCCCGTTGTCCTTCCCCTGGCCCTGGGTGGCTGCCTGCCGGCCGCGATCCCCGGCGCCGTTCTGGGGGTCGCCACAGTGTATTGCGCCGGCGTTTCGGAAACCGGCAAGACGATGGCCCGCGACGCCCTGACCTCCGGCCGGCCGCTGATCGCCTGCCCGCCGGCGGCGGACCCCGACCGCGCCCCCTACGCCGACCCGGGCCCGCCGGGACGACGGTAGGCGTCGGTCTCCCGGTAGGCGAAGATCGCCGGCCGGCCCTCGGCTTTGGCCTGCGCCTCGGTGTAGCGCACCCGGTCGATGCGCCGGCCGGCGCCGTCGTACAGCTCGATCACCCCGGCGCGGCTGTTGGCCAGCATGAGCGGGCGGACGGGCTGCACACGCACCGCCTCGCCCGGCCCCAGCACGCCCGCCAGGGCGCGCGGCGGGCGGCGGGTGTCGCTCAGGGTCCAGCCGGCCAGGTCCACGGGTTCCGTGGACAGGTTGAGGATCGAGATCCATTCCCCGCTGCGCTCGTCGCCGACCGGATTCACCAGGGCGGCGGCGATGAACACGTCGACCTCGTCGTCGGCCACCCGGGTCCGGGTCCCGTCCGGCCCCAGGACCTCGTGGCCGTCGTCCACCTCGCGCGCCTCCGGGAAGTGGTGGATGGTCGCGCGCAGGTCCGGGTCCGCCGGCGGCGTGTAGTAGAGCGGGTTGGTCTCGGCCACGGTCTCCGGGAACAGCAGGCCGGTGCGCTCCTCGATCTCCGCCACCGTCACCTGATAGCGCTGATGGTCGTAGCGGGTGCGGCCCTTGCGGTCGGCGAGCGCGGCGGTGTCCTGCTCGATGATGAAGGCCCGCACCTCCAGGTCGCCCGCGGTGTTGCGGAAGCAGACCACCTTGAAGAACAGGGCTCCGAATCCAGGTTACGGGATTTTCATGTTCAGGATTTGGGCGAGGTAGTTTGTGTCCCATGCGGCGCGTTTGCGTCTGGTCTTGAGGG
>NZ_JACIGI010000068.1 GCF_014197795.1 Roseospira goensis | reverse complement strand
GATCCGGGCGACGACCCGGCGACCCGCGCCAGCGCCGCCCTGGACGTCCTGCTGGCCGCCGACCCGGCGCTGCTGGAGAGCGCCAGCGCCTGAGTGTTGTGACGTTCGTCTTCTGTCGTTGTCGGCCGTTGGCCGGACCGATCCGTCCAACGGCCTGCGCGCCTTCGCCGCGCCGCCGCCCGCTGCTCTGAGGATCCCGATCATGGCCCAACCCGCCCGCCCCGCCGCCAAGCCGCGCCCCAAGACCAAGGAGCTGCCCGAGCACCTGAAGGCCTACCGCCACGTCTGGGTGTTCGTGGAGCTGGAGCACGGCCGCGTCCACCCGGTCTCCTGGGAGCTGATGACCGAGGGCCGAAGGCTCGCCGACGCCCTGTCGGTGGAACTGGCCGGGGTCGTTCTCGGCCCGCCCGGCGACGGCACAGACCAGGCCGTCGCCGAGGCCTTCCACTACGGCGCCGACCGGGTGCATCTGGTCGAGGACCCGCTGCTGGCGCACTACCGCACCGACCCCTACGCCAAGGCCCTGACCGACGTGGTCAACGCCCACAAGCCGGAGATCCTGCTGCTGGGGGCGTCCACCCTGGGCCGCGACCTGGCCGGCGCCGTCGCCACCACGCTGGCCACCGGCCTGACCGCCGACTGCACCGAACTGGCCATCGACCCCGACAGCCGCGCCCTGGCCGCCACCCGGCCCACCTTCGGCGGCTCCTTGCTGTGCACCATCATGACCCAGGCGGCGCGCCCGCAGATGGCCACCGTGCGCCCGCGCGTCATGGCCATGGGCGCCCCCGACCGCAGCCGCACGGGGCCGGTGGTGCGCGACCGCCTGGACATGACGGAAGAGGCCATCGCCACCAAGGTGCTGGACTTCATCCCCGACGCCGACACCAACCAGGCCCAGCTCGCCTATGCCGACATCGTGGTCGCCGGCGGCCTGGGCCTGCAGAAGCCCGAGAACATGCGCCTGGTGGTCGAGCTGGCCGAGGTGCTGGGCGCCGAGTACGGCGGCTCGCGCCCGCTGGTGCAGAAGGGCTGGATCACCGCCGACCGCCAGATCGGCCAGACAGGCAAGACCATCCGCCCGCGCCTGTACATCGCCGCCGGCATCTCGGGAGCGATCCAGCACCGCGTCGGCTGCGAGGGTGCGGACCGCATCCTGGCCATCAACAGCGACCCCAACGCCCCCATCTTCGACTTCGCCCACCACGGCATCGTCGGCGACGCCCTGGAGATCCTGCCGGCCCTGACCGCCGCCGTCCGCCAGCGCCGCGCCGTCACCCGGATGGCCGGATAGAGCCGATTGTTCGAAATCGGAACCGGAGATGCGGTCTGATTTCGAACCTGAATCGGCTCGACATTGTTGATTTTAGAGCAGATTCACGCGCCAAAATGGGACCGTGGCGCGATTCCATTTTGGCGCGATCTGCTCTAACGCGGGCAAGGAGACGGACCCCCATGAGCCCCATGAGCCACCGTGAACACTTCGACGCCATCGTGGTGGGAGCCGGCCCGGCCGGCAACAGCGCCGCCCTGGTGATGGCCCGCGCCGGCCTGTCGGTGCTGCAGATCGAGCGCGGCGAGTACCCCGGCGCCAAGAACGTGCAGGGTGCCATCCTGTACGCCGACGCGCTGGAGCGCCTGATCCCCGACTTCCGCGACAGCGCCCCCCTGGAGCGCCACGTCATCGAGCAGCGCATGTGGATGCTCGATGACCAGTCCTATGTCGGCACCCATTTCCGCTCCGATACCTTCAACGAGGATCGCCCGAACCGCTACACCATCCTGCGGGCGCCGTTCGACAAGTGGTTCAACGGCAAGGTCCGGGAGGCCGGCGCGCTGGTGGTCTGCGAGACCACCGTCACCGGCCTGTTGCGGGACAAGAAGGGCAAGGTCATCGGGGTGTCCACCGACCGCGCCGACGGCGAGGTGACCGCCGACGTGGTCGTGCTGGCCGACGGGGTCAACGCCCTCATCGGCACCCGCGCCGGGCTGCGCCCGGTGGTCAAGCCGCAGGACGTGGCGCTGGGCGTCAAGGAAACCCTGTTCCTGTCGAAGGAGGTGATCGACGCCCGCTTCAACCTGAAGGGCAAGGAAGGCGTGGTCATCGAGGCGGCGGGGACCATCACCGCCGGCATGACCGGCACCGGCTTCCTGTACACCAACGGCGACAGCCTGTCGGTGGGCATCGGCTGTCTGGTCAGCGACTTCGCCGAAAGCCAGGTGCGCCCCTACTTCCTGCTGGAGCGGTTCAAGCAGCATCCGGCGATCGCGCCCCTGATCGCCGGCGGCGAGATCAAGGAATACGTCGCCCACATGCTGCCCGAAGGCGGCTACGAGGCCGTGCCCCCGCTTTACGGCGACGGTTGGGTCACCGCCGGGGACGCGGCGCAGTTCCTGAACGCCATGCACCGCGAGGGCTCGAACCTGGCGATGACCTCGGGCCGGCTGGCGGGCGAGACCATCGTCGCCGCCAAGGCCGCGGGCAAGCCGATGACGGCGCGCACCCTGAAGGCCTACAAGACCGCGCTGGACAACAGCTTCGTGCTGGCCGACCTGAAGAAGTACCGCCGCCTGCCCAAGGTGCTGGCGACCAACAAGCACTTCTTCACCGACTATCCGGGCCTCATCACCCATGCCGCCGAGACC
The DNA here is from genome assembly GCF_014197795.1 of Roseospira goensis. Taxonomy (GTDB): domain Bacteria; phylum Pseudomonadota; class Alphaproteobacteria; order Rhodospirillales; family Rhodospirillaceae; genus Rhodospira; species Rhodospira goensis. Next base: position 284 of record NZ_JACIGI010000068.1, on the reverse strand, counting down.
ATGCTGCGGGTCGACGGGCGCACCAAGCGCGACAAGGAACGCGAGGTCATGGGCAGCTTCCGCTCGGCCCGCAGCCTGCGCGGCCTGGTCGGCGACCTGTTCAAGCTGGGCCGCGCCTGGCGGTAGCCTGGCGGTCCCACGCGGGAGCGTGGGACCGAGAAGAGACCGAGACGCGGTCTGCGCGCGATCCCACGCGGGCGCGTGGGACCAAGACCCCGGAGTCGCCCGCGCACGCTCCCACGCTCCTCCCCTCCCGCCCACGCTCCTGCGTGGGCGGACCCGTA
>NZ_JACIGI010000067.1 GCF_014197795.1 Roseospira goensis | reverse complement strand
ACGGGGCCTCCCTGGCAGTCTGTGTCGTGTCGCAACTACCAGTGTGTCAGACCGTCCCGTTGTCCGCCCCTCCCCGATTTTCCGTCATGAACCCATTTTTTCAGCAGGCGGTCGCGGTCGTAAGGGCGGATGCGTCCGGTCAGCAGGATCGCGTCGCGTTCAGGTTCCCCGGCGTTGGCGTTGCTTAGCGCCTCGAACACCTGTCGGGCGGTGGCGACGCGGTTGACCACCACGCCTATGACGCGGACGGACTGCTCATCGGCCTGCCGGGCGATGGCGTTCGCGTGGGTAATGATCTCCTGGCCGAGAGCTTGCCAGTTCAGGCGATCCTGTTTGCGTGCCTTGCCGGGACGATCAGCCCAATCCGCTTTCGTGATTGTCTCGACTTGCACCGCAAACAACCGCGCGGGCTTCAGTGAATCGAGACGATTGGCAAGTGTTTCATCTTCACGGTCCGCTTCGGTCAGTTCAAAGGCCCGCCCCTCGCCCGGCAGCGTCGCCGACATGCGCGTCAGGCCAAGGCCGTGCGACGCCGGCAACGGCGGTTTCTCAGCCCAGTCCTTGAACCGCCGGATCGCCCCCACGGTTTCGGCGAAGGCGTCCGACAGGTGGGCCTCGTCAAGGATCAGGTGGGTATCGAAGGCCAGCAGCCCCGCCTGGAGCGGGCGGCTGCGCCGGCTGACGCCATAGCCCCGGAACAGCAGGCGGGAGCCGATCTGATCGACGGTCGAGATCAGGATGGTGGGCGTCAGAGGATCCGCCGCCCACCCGTCATCCCGATAAACGCCGCCGCGCAGGCGCACGATGCGCAACGGTGTTTCGCCATCGGCCGACAAGGTCTTCAGGCGCGCGGCAACGGCGGCCGTGATGGGGCTGGCGTTCTTTTCCAAGGCCGCTTGAATGGCCCGGGCATGTTCGCTGACCTCGTCCACCACCAACCGCCGATCGATGACGAAACACACGCGGCGCGGGGCCTTCCGGTTGGCCGGCGGCTGATCCGCGTCCAGGGCCAGGCGAAACAGGGCGACGTCCAGAACGCTGGTCTTGCCGCAGGCGGTGGGCACGCGGATGACGTCCGGCAAGCCGGTCTTGAAAACCTCCCGCGCGAAGCGCTCCTGCCACAGAAAGGGGCGAAAGCCATGGACGTCCTTGAAGAACGCCGGGAAATCGATGGCGTGTAGCCGCGTCATGCCGTCAGTCCTCCACCAGGGGGAGCATCAGGCCATGGCCGAGGAAACGCCCGGCGCCGATCACTAGGGGGCCTTCCACCGGTCGGGCGAACCGCACGGTGACATGGCGCAGGCGGGGGGGGCGGCGGTCCCTCGTCAGGGGCATTCCGGCGCGGCTTGAAGGCCCAACTTGGCGGGGCGCCATGCAAGGGGGAATGCCGGCCGACGGTGATCTCCAGGACATCGTCGGGGTCGACGCCCGCCCGCCGCAGGCTGTCCAGGATGACGCCCGCCTCACCCCCGTTGCCGGGTTTGGGGACATGGCCGAACCGCATGGGAACGGCCGTCGTCCAGTACCGTGAGGGACCGCGCCAGGTCGCGCGCCGCAAGGTCCGCATTGCCTGGGTATCGTCGGTCACTTCTTTCAGGTGCCAGCGTCCAACCCCGGGGAGTTGGAGCCCTTTTGACACAAGGCGCTCCAGGCCCAGGGCCACCATCGTCCGGTCGTCGTGCCGGGCAGCCTTCGGGACCAGGACAGCCAGACCCTTGACGGACCCGTCGGCGTGCCGTTGCCTGGGGTGGACGAAGGGCAACGCCACGAAGGCGCACATGGGGGCGCCCTTGGCCCCCTTGACGATCCCCGGCACCTGAACAGGGAGATTGTTGGCCGTTTGCGCCGCCGCGACGGCCTCCATCAGACCGGCCCGAAAGGCGCGCGCGGCAGCGGGCGCCGCCACGGCCGGGAGGGCGGGATCCTGCGGGTCGGGTCGGAAGATGTACATGCGGTCGAAGGACGACCGGATTGGTTCCGAACTCGGCGCCGGGTCCGCCACGCATCGGTAACCCTGCACGGGCGCCGGGTTGGGGCGACGTTCCGCGAGAAACGTGTCTTTCAGCTCCTTAAGGCGGTTGGCACCCGGAACACGAAGCTGGATCGCGCCATCGGGATCAGGCACATGGGTTGGCTGCGGCGGATCCGGGTCGAGCGTGACGCGCACCAGGCTGCGCGACCGCCCGAGGTAGGTCACGCAGGCGCAGATGGCGGCCAGCGTGTCGCGATGCTCGCGGGGATCGGCCACCGGCCAGAGGAATGTGACCACAGGGTCTTCGGGAACGACCGCCGGGATCGGCAGCGCCTTTCTGGCGCGGTACGCGGGCAGCACCTTCTGGAGCTTCTCTCGATTTCCGTCTGACACCACCCCTGGGCCATTCTTTTTGGTCAGCGATTTCGGAAGTTCGCTGGGATGCGGATTGGTCGGCATGTACACATCCGGCGCGTCCCGGGGATGCGCCGGGGAGGCGTGCAGTTGGGGCGCAATCACCTCTCCCTTGTCGGTCCAGGACTGCCCGGCCAGCCATTGAAGGGCCTTTTCCGCCGCATCGGGCACGTTGCCTTCCGACGCCTCCGGCAAGGCGGCGGCCGCCGCCACCAATGCCGAGAACAGCCGGTCCGGATGTGGCGGCCATTCCGGCCGGCGCCGGGTCGCGTCATGACGGTCGGTGGCCATGAAGACGCCGGTCAGAAACTCAATCCGAAGCGCCAGCATCGCCATCCGCCCCGCTGTCCGTGCCTTCGGGTGCGTCCGTATCCGACTCGTCCTGTCCGGAAACCCGGGCGTCGCTGAGCTTGACCAATTGGTTCAACTGAGGCGATGGGGTCAGGCGAAGCAGGGTCTTTGTCCATTCGACACCCAGGCCTTCCGCCTCCTTCAGCGCCGGGTCCAGCAGGGTGGTCCTCACCTCGTTTGCGGTTCCAAGGGGGATATCCCCGCCGGTGCCGCCGACGATTTCCAATTTGGCTCCGCTTCCGTTGTCGGGGACCAGATCGCACCGGGAGCGCAGCCAATACCCCTCGTCCTGTCGCAGGGCCAGGGCATACAAGGCCAGCGCCGCGAGGACGGTGCGCGCGGCTTCGTCCTGTCGCGGGCGAACGTCCTCCTTTCCCTTTCCCTCCGGCGGCGGGAAACCCGGGAACCGGAGCCGCCGGAGTTGGGTCAGCGACAGGGTCCAGGTGTGCCGGGCATGCTCCATGGTGACGCCGCCGGGTCGAGGCACATTTTCGCGAATACGTGCCGTCTGGCTGTTGATATCCAAACGACTCTCCAGGTGCCCATCGCCAGTTTCAACGTCGTATTTTAGCCGAACCGGATTCGACGTCAGGATGTCTGGCAACACATCAAGCTTGTTCTTCCGGACGTCCTTGAAGCGGTCTATGTCAGGCGTGACGTTGCCGTGGTTGATATCCGATGGTTTTGCCCCCGAAACGATAGCCTCGGACTTCGTCGGCTTTCCGTTTTTGTCCTTTTCAGCCTGATCAATATCCAAAGTCCACTCAGTTTTGCCCTGTTTGCTTCCCGCTTTCTTATACTTCCGATCCGCTTCACTTTCGTCAAACGTCCATCCCGATTTCCCTTGTTGATAGAACGTCAAGCCCATACGCTGGATGCGCAGCGGATCGACACGGCTGGCGGTGCGGACACCGGCGACCACATTCACGCCGATGATTTCGGAGACAACGGCGCGCGGGATCTTGGCCGAGTTTAGACCTTCGCCCGCCGTAGAATCCCAGGTTCGGAGACAACGGCGCGCGGGATCTTGGCCGAGTTTAGACCTTCGCCCGCCGTAGAATCCCAGGTGCCGAACAGCAAGGCCGTCGGGCAGTGCTTGTAGAAGGCCGTCGCATCATGGACCCGCGCCTTGACGATGGCCTGTCCGACGCCGGTGTCTCGAAACGGTGTTTCGTTCTCGTCGATGCTGTCGCGAAGGATGGCGTCGTGGATGCGGTGGGGCGCGGTGAGCGAGGTCACCCATTCGTGGCCTTTCACTTTCACCGCGATGACCGGGAGATCGCACATCGGCGCGTCGCCGTTCTCCCTTAATTCCCGCCAGTCCGGCAGAAAGGCGTCCTGAAGGGCCTCTTCCAGGCCGTTGGCTTCGCTCTGGACGCTGTTCAACAGGACACAGGGAACCGCCTCGCCGTCGATCCGCCGCGTCTCCGTGGCGTAGATGCCGCCGGCATAGGTGGGCGGAAATACCTGGTTCATGACGGAAAATCGGGGAGGGGCGGACAACGGGACGGTCTGACACACTGGTAGTTGCGACACGACACAGACTGCCAGGGAGGCCCCGT
>NZ_JACIGI010000066.1 GCF_014197795.1 Roseospira goensis | reverse complement strand
AACGGGGCCTCCCTGGCAGTCTGTGTCGTGTCGCAACTACCAGTGTGTCAGACCGTCCCGTTGTCCGCCCCTCCCCGATTTTCCGTCATGAACCTATCAGAAGGCCGCCCAGCTGTGGGACGAGCGCATCGGCTCCGCCCGCGTCCAGGCCCGCAACTGGCGCCTGATGGCCTTCGGCTGCCTGACCCTGGCCGTGGGCCTGTCCGGCGGGCTGGTCTGGCAGTCCCTGCAGAGCCGTGTGGTGCCCTATGTGGTCGAGGTCGACACCTTCGGCGCCGCCCGGGCCGTCGCCCCCGCCGTGGAGACCTATCAGCCCACCGACGCCCAGATCGCCTGGCACCTGGGCCGCTTCATCACCAACGTGCGGTCCGTCTCCACCGATCCCGTCCTGGTGCGGAGGAACTGGCTCGCCGCCTACGACCTGGTGACCGACCGCGCGGCGGTGTTCCTGAACGCCCATGCCCGCGCCGCCAAGCCCTTCGCCCGAATCGGCGAGCGCAGCGTCTCCGTGCAGATCACCAGCGTGGTGCGCGCTTCCGAACGCTCGTTCCAGGTCGCCTGGACGGAGCAGCACTTCGAGCGCGGCAGCCGGGTCGCCACCGAGCGCTGGACCGCCATCCTCACCGTGATCCTGCGCCCGCCGCGCACCGCCGAGGCGCTGCGTGCCAATCCGCTCGGCCTGTTCATCACCGCCATCGACTGGTCGCGCACCTTCGAGACCGGCGCGCCGGAACCGTCGACGCCAGCCGCTTTGCCCGAGCCCGATCCGTCCGCGCCCCCGCTGGAAAGGACCGCCCCATGACCGTCCCCCGTCGCTCCCGCGCGGCCCTGGCCGCGACCGTCTCCCTGCTGACGCTGGCCGCCTGCGCCGGCCGCACCCCGCCGCCGTCGATCCGCTACGACAGCGACGACTTCCGGCCCGCTATCGCCCAACCGGAGCCGCCGCGTCCGGTGGAGATCGTCGAGGTCCCCCAACCGCTGCCCCTGCCGGGCCAGTTGCTGCCGCCGCCCGGCCAGCCCGAATCCGACGACCGCCCGCCCGAGGAGCGTGTCGCCGCCGCCAACGCGGCCGCGACCCGCGAGCCGACCCGGCATGGCTACCTCAACGCCATCCAGGTTCATCCCTACACGCCCGGTGCCTTGTACCGCCTCTACACCGCGCCGGAACGGATCAGCGACATTGCCCTGCAGCCGGGCGAGACCCTGGTCTCGGTCGCCGCCGGCGACACCGTGCGCTGGGTCATCGGCGACACCACCAGCGGCGCCGGTGCCGAGCGCCGTGTGCATGTTCTGGTCAAGCCGTTCGCGCCGGAACTGTCCACCAACATGGTCATCACCACCGACCGCCGCGCCTATCACCTGGCCCTGGTCAGCACGGACGCGACCGCCATGGCCGCCCTGTCCTGGACCTATCCGGCGGACCAGATCCTGGCCCTGCGTCGCCGCAATGCCGACGCCGAAGCCGGCCGGCCCATCGCGGACGGCGTGAACCTGGACGGTCTGCGTTTCCGCTATGCCATCAGCGGCGACGATCCCCCGTGGCGGCCGGTGCGGGCTTTTGACGACGGCCACAAGGTCTTCATCACCTTCCCGCGTCGCATCGACCAGGGCGAGGCCCCGCCGCTGTTCATCATCGGCCCCGACGGCGGCAGCCAGCTCGTCAACTACCGCATGCGCGGACACTATTATATTGTCGACCGCCTGTTCGCCGCCGCCGAACTGCGTCTCGGCGGGCACGACCAGCAGGTGGTGCGCATCACCCGCACCGACGGCCAGCCGGCCGAAGGGGGCGGATCATGACCGCGCCCCCGAAGGCCGACCCCGAGACCCTGGCCCTGCGCGCCGCGCCCCGCCGCGTGGTGCGCTTCCGGCGCGGCCTGCTCATCGGGCTGACCGCCCTGGGCGCCGGCGCGGTGATGACGGTGACCCTGCTAGCCCTGCAGAGGCCGGATCTGCGGAGGGGATCGGAAGGCGTGGATCTGTATACGCCCGGCCGGGCCCCCACGCCCGAGGGGTTGGAGGGCTTGCCCGACGACTACGGCGACATGGCGCCGCCGCCGGTGCTCGGGCCGCCACTGCCCGGCGACTTGGGCCGGCCCATTCTGGAACACCGCCGCCGCGCCGGCCTGGAGCCCGATCCCGCCAACCGCGCCGCCGAGGCCGAGCGGCAGCGCCTCGCCGCACAAGCTCTGCAGGCCCGCGAGTCCGGCGTGCTGTTCCGCATCGATACCCGGCCGGTCGGGGCTACGGAAGCCAGGTCGGATACAGGTGGACAGCAACGCGTCGGAACGGACACTCCGACGCTGGCGCTGCCTGCCGACCGCCTCGCCCTGGACCCGGAGCGCGACCCCAACGGCCAGCAGACCAAGCTGGACGTCCTGAACCGGCGCCAGACCGGCGGCATCTATAACCCGCACGCCCTGGAAACGCCGGCCTCGCCGCATCAGGTCATGGCGGGCAGCATCATCGCCGCCAGCCTGATCACCGGCCTCAACTCAGACCTGCCCGGCACCGTGATCGCCCAGGTCACCGAGCACGTCTACGACACCGTCACGGGCCGCGTGCTGCTGATCCCGCAGGGCTCGCGCCTGATCGGCACCTATGACAGCGTCATCGCCTTCGGGCAGTCGCGCGCCTTGGTGGTCTGGCACCGGATCGTCATGCCGGACGGTTCGTCCATCCAGATCGACAACCTCCCGGCCACCGACCCGGCCGGATACGCCGGCCTGGAAGATGGCGTGGACTATCACACCGGCCGCCTGGCCACGGGCGTCGTGCTGGCCACCCTGCTGGGTGTCGGCACCGAGCTGTCCCTGGGCGACAGCGAGTCCGAGCTGGTCCGGGCCTTGCGCGAATCCCTCCAGGGCAACGTCAGCCGCGCCGGCTCGCGTCTGACCGAGCGCTTCCTCGACGTCCAGCCGACCCTGACCATCCGCCCCGGGTTCCCGTTGCGTGTGATCGTGCATCGAGACTTGGTCCTTCGCCCCTACCGAGGAGGCTGAGCCATGCTCAAACTGCCCCGTCTGCCCGACCGTACGCCGGTCCGCCTGACAGTCACTTTAGATGCGCCCCTGAATGCCGCGTTGAAGGAGTATGTCTCTTATCTGAACGGTCAACATGTCTCATTGAGGGGGCTTTGGCGTAAGTCATTGACCGTCCAGTATCGGCCGCGCCTGCGGCACCATGAGACACCTCCGGCGATGGCGCCGCGGCGCATCGCCTCGAGTCCTGCGGGAGCGGGAGGCGGCGCATGACCCAGTTGAAGCTCGGGCCGCTGCCCAAGATCGAGACGGTGCGTCTGTCGGTGACGATCCCGAAGCCGCTCAAGGAGGCACTGGATCTCTACGCCGCCGACCATGGCAAGCTCTACGAACCGGTCGATGCGGTGACACTCATCCCGCACATGCTGGAGGCCTTCCTGCGTTCGGACCGCGCGTTCATGAAGCGCCACGCCAAGCCAGCCGGCACGCGAACCGCTCAGCCGTCAGCGCCCCTGCCCAGCGGGACGACCACGCCGGATCGCGAGAGTTCGTCATGAAGACCGGCGATCCGACGCTCCTGCTCCTGCGCGAGCAGGGTCAGGGCCTGGATGCGCTGGGCCATGGCATGCACGGTCGCGCGTAGCGCGCGCTGGTCATCGCGTGCCTACCTTTGCAGGGCGGCCCGTTCGGCTTCGAGCGCGGCGATGCGGTCCTGCCGCGCCGCCGGTGTCATGTTACGGGCAGCGCGTTGCCTGATGTGATCCCGGAAGGCCTGGACGATGGCGGCGGCACGGTAGGCACTGGCGCGGGACAGTCCGGCCTCCCGGGCCAGATTGGTGACGGTGAGCCGGCCGTCGGTGAGTGTCGGGCGTCCGGCGAGGAGCCGCTCCATCGCTTGCCTGAGGGCGGTCTCCGCCGTGGTGCCGATCGGCGTGGTCATGGTGGCGCGTCCTCCGTCAGCTCATCGATCAGGCGGCGTTTGCGGGCATTGTCGTCGATGAGCGCCCGTCGTTGCAGGGGCGACAGCCGCTTGTCCTTGAGCAGGTGCCCCGCCTCGGCAATCGAGGCCTGCCACGGTGGCAGGTGGCGGTGGGTGATGCAGGCGTTCGGGCAGCGATCCGGGCTGCAGTGCGGAAGGATCGGGGTGCCGCGGTCGCCGGCGCGGCCGCGATCGAGGCAAGCCGCGGTGGCCGGATCGAAGAAGCAGTCGTTCAGGAAGCCGACGTGAAGCGTCCGCGCCAGATGTCCGAGCAGGGCGCGCAGACGCTGCCGGTCGACGATCCGGCCGGGCAGGTCGCCGAGCGCATGCTGCACCTGTGCGAACTCCGACAGGATGCTAGGACCCTTAATCCAAAAGAAACAATTCTTCATACTTTTGTGAGGAAGCCTCAAATAGCTCATCTTCCCCCATTTCACGGTAGATATGAATTTGAGACAGTAGTATTGTCTGGTAGTGAAGCATTTGATTTGGGTCAGATGCGTCTATTAGGGAAAGCGCAGCGTCAAACGAACGTTCTGCGCCGTTTAAGTCGCCGGCTTCCTGCCTCAAGATGCCATAGTCATATAGCAATAACGATGTTCTAAGCTGGACCTCTTTTGGTCTTGTGGTTTCCCCGTTTGGTGCAATTATTCCGTCACGTTCACCTTCTTTCTCAAGATATTCCTGATAAAACCAAATTGTAAATCCTGAAAGACCACCAAATAAAACGAAGGCGACCCCCCATAAAAAGCTAATTCTTTTGAGGTTTATTTCATCGCCAAGCCAAGTCCAGAAGAGCTTGAATGCCGTCATGGATATTTCCTCAAACGAGAGTCTCTAATCGGAAGAGAGGACTAGCTGTATTTCCTCAATAGATAGAGATAGCTGTTCAAGCTCAGAAATTCTTTTCTCAAGTACCTCGGCTATTGATTCCATACTTTCGGCGGCGCCAGAGTAATTGGAAAGCCGGACTTGGTATGTCATAAAGAGTTTAATTGACTCAAGTTCAACAATATCTCGCTCAATCTGATTATAAAGATTTATGATTTCTGTGATTCTTTCTCGGGTAGTCGCAGAATAAATTTCCAATGTCTTACTAATTTCTCGAGTATGGGCGACGCTCAATGTTGACTTGTCACTCTGAATTTCAGATCTGATCGCAGCCAGAGCTTCTAGCTGACCCTCTAATTCAACGCGCACAGAAGAATCTGGGGCAATAGCATCTCGTAAATTTCTCAATTGCTCCAACAGCTCATCCGTTATTAAGGCTATGGCCTCAGGATCTTCGATATTATTATGAAAGAATTGAATTTTTTGAGAATAGAGTTCTTTGTGTTGGGCTAACATGCGCGTTAGTTCGTTCAGCGCACTTTCTCCACTGTCAAATTCTTGCGAGAAAGAGACGGTCGAATTAAAAAATAAATGCGCAATGAAAATAAACTTCATTACGACATGAATCATCGTTTTCTTGTTTGACATTTATTGTATCCTCTGGCAATTCACCTCTGTGGCCGTGCCCGCGTATTGGCCATTCTCCAGCGCTCACTTATGAGCCTTTAGCTTGGTGGTGCTCCGTGAAGGGCTCATGACAAAGGTTTTGATCCCGATAGGGGGCAGTGCACCCAACCGGGTCATTAACGCGACATCCTCAACCACAATCGCGAAGTTAGCCGCGACGAGCAAGTCGTTCTCTTGATCGGTCCAGGGGCCTCTTGCCATTCCGCCAGGATGGAGGCGCGATGTACGTTTGAATCAAGCGCTTTGCCGCGACTGTCGCGAGGAGGCCAGGCGCGACCTGTTCTCGTACATCGAACGAGGTCCGCACCCACCAGGGCCGATGGTGTTTCGGACGGACCCCGATGCAGACCTTCATTGACACCGCTCCGACAGCCCGGGAGAAAATCATCTCCGTCGCATGACGTCGGACACCCGCCACGACAAGAACCTCTTGGCGGGTCAAGTGCAGACTTCTACACGCGGGAGGAAGGCTTATCCGAGGCGACGCTGACGAAATGGCGCCGTGAAACGCGCGAGAAGGAATGCCCTTTCCCTGATGCCGACACCGGCCCCAAGGGTTGGACGGCGGCAAATGAGGTTCATGACGGAAAATCGGGGAGGGGCGGACAACGGGACGGTCTGACACACTGGTAGTTGCGACACGACACAGACTGCCAGGGAGGCCCCGT
>NZ_JACIGI010000065.1:2893-6845 GCF_014197795.1 Roseospira goensis | reverse complement strand
CGCGCTGCTTCCAGTACCGGGGATCGCCCATCAGGGCCCGGCACTGGCGGTCGGCCTCGACAGCGTCGGTGGGCACCGGGGCGGTCAGGTCGATCCGCTGGTCGTTGGCGGAGGCGGGATGGTCCTCGGTCGGCGGCATGGTCGCGCGGGCCTTGGCGATCAGCTCCAGCCCGATGGCCTGGGCCTGGGGACCGGAGAAAACCAGTGTGTCCAGCGGTGCCGACCGGGTGTTGACGTACCGGCGGAGGGTGACCGAGCGGCCGGCGTCGTCCGTGGTGACCGCATAGTGGACCCGGGGGTTCATGCCGCCCTCGCCGCGATGGACTCCAGCCAGTCTTCCTGCTTGTCCGAGACCGGCACGGCGTCGCCGTACCGCTCGCGCCGGTCGATCATGTCGGCGATGAACCGCTGCTCGCGCGGGCTCAGCGACATGGTCTGGGCCTTGATCAGGATCCAGTCGAGGCGGCGGAGATCCATGTTCAGGTCCTCCGGCCGGTTGCACGGAGCGGTGTGACGGCGTCGCCCTGACCCTGGTCGTAAGCGGCGATCCACCGGCCGATCGCCTCGTACAGCGCGCCCAGTTCGGGCCGCTGTTCGGCCAGTTCGCGGTGGTCGATGCGGCCGTCCGCCAGATGCCGGCCGAACATGGCCAGCGCAGCCGAAAGGTCTGCGTTGATGCCGTAGCTGTCGGGCGCGTCGGGGGCTTCGAGACGCTCCATCCCACCCAGGCCGGCCAACACGAACACGTCGTTGACCACGCCCGGGCCGAGCGCCGCCGCCACCTTCAGCATCTTCGACAGGCAGGCCGTGGCCTCCCGCCGGCGCCAGGCGTTGATGGTGCGCTCGTCGATCCCGGTCTGCTCGGCCAGCGCCGAGACACTGACCGCCTTGCCCGGCCCGCACCGCGCCGCCAGCGCGTCGGAAAACCGCTCCTGCACCAGTTCGGTGGTGATGGACTTTGGATCGACCATGGGTTTGTTGCGCTCCAGGTGCGAGGGTGGCGGGGTCAGGCGGCTTCGTCGGGGTGGGGGGTGGGCGGTGCGTCGCGCGCCTGCATGAAGTCGCGGACCCGCTGTTCGTTCTCGGGCCACATGCGGCCGCCGGAGCGCAATCGCCGCACCAGCTTGCCGTCGTTCGCCGCGAGGCGACCGAACGTGGTCTCCGCCATGCGGTGACGGCGGCAAAACTGCTCGATCTCGCGGACTATGGGAGAAGTGTCGGCCATGGATGGGATGATAGTGGGGCTAAACCCACTCCGTCAAGGGGCAAAAACCCATTCGACCACGACCCGTCCCCAGTGGGATACTGCCCACATGCACGAGCCCACGATCCTGGCCCGGAACCTGCGCAAGCGCATGGCAGAAACCGGCCGTACCGACATGAAGCGACTCTCCCTGGACAGTGGCCTCAACGAAACGTACGTGCGCGATATTCTGGAGGGCCGCACCAAAGAGCCGCGATACCAGAAGCTGAACAAGCTGGCGGCCCAGCTAGGGACGACGGCAGCTTGGCTCACGACCGATCACGACATGCCTCAGGCGCCGCGCGCACCCGGTGCGGGGCAGCCCACCGATCCAAATGTGGATCTCTCGACCATCCGCACGGAAGGCCTGGTGGGGGCGCGCGACCTGCCGGTCTTCGGGTCGGCCCAGGGCGGCCCCGACGGCGAGATGATCGTGACCTTCGAGCCCATTGAATGGGTGCGCCGGCCGGAGCCGCTGGAAGGCGTCAAGGGCGGCTTCAGCTTCTACATGGTTGGCGACAGCATGAGCCCGGTTTATGAACCGGGCGACATGATCCTGTGTCACCCGACCCGGCCGCCCTATGCCGGCCAGGACGTGCTGGTGATCCGACGCCTTGACGGCAGCCAGTGCGCCCTGGTCAAGCGCCTGGTGCGCCTGGACGCCGAGGGCCTGAAACTGCACCAGTTCAACCCGGCGGGGGACCTGTGTGTCCCGAAAGAGGACGTGGTGAGCTATCACCTCGTGGTCGGGAAGTACAATCGGCGGTGACCTAGACAGAGGACGCGGCGATGCGTGTACGGAATCTGGTCAAGGTGCCGAAGACCGTCGTCCGGGCGGAGGCGCTGAAGCCGCCGCCCCGGCTTGACCTGGTCGAGTGGGCCGACACCTTCCGGGTGATCGCGCTGCTGGAGGACGAAGGCCTGCGCGGCATCAGCCTCAAGAATTTCAAACGAGCCCAGAACAGGCTCGACGCCCTGCCGTTCTTCAGGGGGGACGAAACCGCCGCCATCTCCCGGATCGCAAAGGTGGCCGGGCTCCCACAGGTTGCGTAGCCCTCTACACGAATCGCAGCGGAATCTTAGAAACACCCCGCACTTTCTTGAATCGGCTGTATATTCTTGCTAAGGGCGATGAACGATCGTACCCTTCCGGTTCCAACAGGGAGGGTGCGATGCAGAACACGTCCCATGCCGTGATGGCCCAACGGGTCGAACCGGCCACCAGTCTGGATGATTTTCCGACCCCGCCCTGGGCCACCCGGGCGCTGATCGAACACGCCATCGGCGCGGACAGCGTCCGCGACAAGACGTGCCTGGAACCGGCGTGCGGTCGCGGGCACATGGCGCGCGCGCTGGCTGAATATTTCAAGGACGTCGGGTCGGCCGACGTGCATCGCTATGGCTTCGGCCATGTCCGGGATTTCCTGACCTATCCCTACGAGGCCAAGTCCCATGACTGGGTCATCACCAACCCGCCCTTCCGTCTGGCAGAGGACTTCGTGGATCGCGCCATGACCGTCGCGCGCTCCGGCGTGGCCATCCTGGCCCGCACGGTCTTTCTGGAGAGTGTCGGGCGCTATACGGCCATTTTCCGGGACCGCCCGCCCAGCGTGTTCGCCCAGTTCAGCGAACGGGTGCCGATGCTGAAGGGGCGTGTGGACCGCAAGGGCTCGACCGCCACCGGCTATGCCTGGTTCGTCTGGCATCTGGACAAGACGCCGGCCCATCCCCGCCTGACCTGGATCCCGCCCTGTCGGCGGGTGCTGGAACGCGACGCGGATTACGCCTAATCGCCGTCCAGGAACGCCTTTCGGGCCGCCGACAGGCCGGCCCGGGCCGTCTTGGCGTCGCCGTCATCAAGCGCGGTCATGGCGCGCTCGACCGCGTCCAGCAGGCGCAGACCCTTGGGGCCCGGTGCGCCGCGCGGGAGCAGACCCTCTTCCGGCGCCGGGTCCGGAAAAGGGTAAGGATGTCCGTGTTTGTCAACCGGCGTGCGGTCGCCGTTCAGCACCGACGCCACTTCGCCGATCCGTCCGCCGTTGGTCCCGAACCAAGCGGCGATGTCATGCTGATTGTCCCCGCGGCTCATCATGCCCAGGATGACCGCGAGATCATCCACAGTGAACCGGATGCGCTGTTCTTCCTTCATTGGCGTCGCCCTGTTTCGACGATAGGGCGCAAACTCTGACTCGACGCGACGAAAGAGTCAAACCGCTCTGAACCCGCCCGCGCCGGCCGGCGGGGGTTTTTCGTGGGCCTGAGATGGGCCAAATCCCATTTTAGCCGTTGACAGGTGGTGGGATATGGCCCATCGTCTCCCCATCACCCCCGCGCGCCGCCACCCCGGCGCGCCCCCGATGGGAGAGACGCCATGCCCGACGCCGCCGCCTCCGCGCCCCGCCGCACCGCGAGCATCGACGGCCCCGACCCCCTCGACATCCACGTGGGCCAGCGCCTGCGTCTGCGCCGCACCATGCTGCGCCGGAGCCAGGACAGCCTGGCCCGCGCCCTCGGCGTCAGCTTCCAGCAGGTGCAGAAGTACGAGCGCGGCACCAACCGCCTCGGCGCCAGCCGTCTGTTTGACGTGGCCCGCTGTCTTGGCGTGCCGGTCAGCTTCTTCTTTGAGGGCCTCGACCCCGCCGCGCTGGACCGCCGCGACCGCGAGGTGGCCCGCGCCCCTCTGCCCGCGCCGGTCGACGTGGTGCCCTG
>NZ_JACIGI010000065.1:0-2805 GCF_014197795.1 Roseospira goensis | reverse complement strand
CGCCGCCAAGTCCACGATCCCCATCCTGTCCCACGTCCTGCTCGCGACCCGCGCGGACGGCGTGACCGTCACCGCCACCGACCTGGACCAGTGGGCCCGCGCCGCCATCCCGGCCGCCGTGGAGCACGCCGGCGCGGTGGCCGTGGACGGCCGCCTGGTGGCGTTCGCGCGCGACGCGCCGGCCGGCGCCCGGATCACGCTGGCGCCGGACCGCGGCGGCACCCGCCTGGTGGCGCGCAGCGGCCGGCGCCGCGCCGAGCTGCCGTGCCTGTCCGCCGCCGCGGCCCCGGCCTGGCCGCGCGGCACCGGCGAGGGCGCCACCCTGGCCCTGGGCGCCGGCACCCTGCGCGCGCTGCTGGACGTGCCGCGCCCGGCCATCTCCACCGAGGAGGTGCGGCACTACCTGAACGGCATCCACCTGTGGCACGACCCGGACCCGCCGGCCGGGCTGGACGGAGACGGCCCGCTGCTGGTGGCCGCGGCGACGGACGGCCACCGCCTGGTGGAGGCATGGACCCCGGCGCCGGCGGGCGCCGAGGCGCTGCCGCCGACCATCCTCCCGCGCCACACCGTGCCGGTGTGGCTGAAGGCGTTGGCCGCCACGGCCCCCGCCGCCCCCGTCACCCTGACGGTGACCCCGTCGATCGCCAGCCTGACGATCGACGCCACCGGCGACACGCTGGCGTCCAGAACCATCGACGGTCGGTTCCCCGGCTACCGCCGCCTGTTCCCCGACGCCACGGGACTGCCGTCCTGGACGGTCGACACCGCCGCCTGGACGGCGGCGGTGGGCGGCCTGCTGCCCTACGGCACCACCGCCGAGGGCGGCTCCACGATCCTGCACGAGGCCGAGGGCGGCACTCTCACCGTCAGCACCTGCCCCGCCACGGACGCCGTGGCGGCCGAGGACGCGGTGGACATCGACCGGGACGCGAACGGCGCGCCGATGCGCCTCGGCCTCAACGGCCGCTACGTGGCGGCACTCGGGTCCCTGGCGCCACGCCTGACCCTGGCCCAGGGCGGCGACGACAACACGCCGGCCCTGCTGACGCCGGACCCGCCGGATCACGCCCCGCGCGGCGTCCACCGCCGCGGTCTCATCATGCTCGTGCGGGTGCAGGAGGGGGCGCGGCCATGACCGACGACTGGGACATCCCCGCCGACGAGCGCCTGATCCGCCTGCCCGAGGTGATGCACCGGGTCGGACTCGGCCGCTCGGCCATCTATCAGCGCATCCGCGAGCGGCGATTCCCGGCGCCGATCCGGGAGGACGGTATCGCCTGGTGGCGCGACAGCGAGGTGACCGCGTGGATCGCCGCGCGCATCCGGGCCACGCGCGGCGCGGCCTAGCTGCCCGCCGCGCCGTCACCCTCCCCGGCCAGATACGCCGCCCACGCGTCCATGAGGCGCCGGCGGCGGTCCAGCAGGTCGCCGCGCTGGTAGGCTGCCACCACCCGGTCGCGCGGCGCATGGGCCAGGGCGGCCTCGCACACCTCATGCGACTCGGCCGTCGTCTCCGCCGCCCAGTCGCGGAACGACGAGCGGAACCCGTGCGGCACCGCCGGTAGCCCCAGGCGCCGGCACGTCGTGGTCAGGGTCATGTCGCTGATCGGGCGGCCGCGGCGCTGGCCGGGAAACACCAGCTCGGCCCCTGGCCCGCGCTCGATCCGGCGCGCCCACCGGCGACGCAGCAGGTCCAGCGCCGGCGCGGTCAGCGGCACCCGGTGGGCGCGCCGGGCCTTCATTCGCTCGGCCGGGATCACCCACAGCCGGGCCTCCCGGTCGATCTCGTCCCAGCGCGCCCATCGCACCTCGCCGACCCGGCAGGCGGTCAGGATCACCAGCTCCAGCGCCCGCGCGCCCAGGCCGTCGGCGGCGCGTACCTGCTGCCACACCGCCGGCATCGCGCGCCACGGCACCGCCCGATGATGCCGGACCGGCGCCAGGTCGTGCGGTCGGGCCAGCAGGTGGTCCAGGTGACCGCGCCAGCGCGCGGGGTTGTCGCCGCCGCGCCACTCCCGCACCCGGGCGTAGTCCAGTATTGCCTCGAGGCGCCCGCGCACGCGGCTGGCGGTCTCGGGGACCTCGGCCCACAGCGGCGTCAGCACGCGCAGCACGGCCTCGGTGTCCACGGCCGCCACGTCCAGGTCACCGATGACGGGATAGACGTAGCGGCCCAGCGTAGCCTCCCACGCCTGCGCGCTCTTCGGGCTGCTCCAGCCCGGCCGGCGCACCGCCAGCAGCGCCTCGGCCGCCGCGCGCACGGTATGGACGGGCGCCGCTCGGGCCGCCGCCTCGGCCGCGGTGGCCGCGCGCGCCGCCTCGCGGGCCTCGATCGGATCGCGCCCGTCCCGCACCAGCGCGCGGGCCTCGCCCGCCAGCTCGCGCGCCCGGGCCAGGGACACCTCGGCCGTGCGGCCCAGGCCCATGTCCCGCCGGCGGCCGCCGATCTGGTAGCGGTAGATCCAGCCGCGCGTCCCGGCCGGCGAGACGCGCAGGTACAGCCCGTCGCCGTCGGCGTACAGCCCCGGCTCGGTCGTGGTCGCGACCTGGCGCGCCGTCAGGCGCCGTGTGCCGCGCATCCTGCGGCCCTCCCCGCCCCTGATGAGCTGGCGGTGATGGGCAGGCCGCCGACCCATCGCCCGGCACCTGCCCACACCTCGCCTGCCCATCGTTCTGTCCATCACGCGGACGCGGCTCGCCGCGCATTCACGCGGACAGATATGGACTGAGGGGAAGGGAAAATCCAGAAAAACAAGGCCCGTACGCATCGCTGCGCACGGGCCTGTATGGGGGAATGGCGGA
>NZ_JACIGI010000064.1 GCF_014197795.1 Roseospira goensis | reverse complement strand
CCCGGCCCGGCATCTCCATCCGCCGCAAACGCAAGCGCTGTGGTTGGACCAACGACTTCGCCAGAACCATCATCGGCCAAATGCGATAGCCCTGGCGAGCGCGTGCGGGGTTGGCGTGCCGGCCGGGTCTTCTTCGTCAGCCGCCACCAGGAGCGGGCAGCTCCGTCAGCCACCAGGGGCGGGCAGCCGGCCCTCCTCGACGGCGTGGCAGGCCACCGCCCCGGGGCCGCCGTGGGGCAGCAGCGCCGGGCGCTCGCGCGCACAGCGGGCCGCCGCCCACGGACAGCGGGTGTGGAACGCACAGCCCGGCGGCGGGTCCAGCGGGCTCGGCACCTCACCCGCCATCGGCTTGCGATCGCGGTCGGGCGCGCGCAGGTCGGGCACGGTCTCGATCAGCAGCCGGGTGTAGGGGTGGCGTGGCCGGGCGAACAGGGCGTCGGCCGGCGCCACCTCGCACAGCCGGCCCAGGTACATGACCCCGATGGTATCGGCCATGAAGCGCACCACTGCCAGGTCGTGGGTGATGACCAGGTAGGTCAGGCCCAGTTCGCGTTGCAGGTCGCGCAGCAGGTTGAGGATCTGGGCCTGCACCGAGACGTCGAGCGCGCTGGTGGGCTCGTCGCAGACCAGAAAGTGCGGGCTGGACGCCAGCGCGCGGGCGATCGACAGGCGCTGGCGCTGGCCGCCGGAGAACTCGTGCGGGAAGCGGTCGGCATCATGGGCGCGCAGGCCGACGTGCTCCAGCAACTCGCTCACCCGGCGGCGGATGGCGCCGGCGTCGTCCATCAGGCCGTGGGCGCGGATCGGCTCGGCGATGATGCGCCCGACCCGCCAGCGCGGGTTCAGGCTGGCGAAGGGGTCCTGGAAGATCATCTGCATGCGCCGGCGGATCGGGGCCAGGGCGCGGCGGTCGCGCAGGCGGCCGATGTCGCTGCCCTCGAACACAAGGTCGCCGGCGGTGGGTTCGTACAGGGTCACCAGCATGCGGGCCACGGTCGACTTGCCGCAGCCGGACTCGCCCACCAGCGCGGTGGTGCGGCCGCGCGCGATGTCCAGGTCGAGGCCGTCGACCGCCTTCAGCACCCGCCGGCGCTTGCCCTCCAACAGACGCGCCAGCAGCGGCGGCGAGACGTCGAAGTGCTTGGTCAACCCGCGCAGGCGCACCAGCACCTCGGTGCCGTCGTCGGCCAGGATCACTCCGGGGCGCGGTTCCTCGCTCATGACGCGGTCCGTTCCCGGGGGGCGGCGCGCGCCCCCTCGGGCGCCCACAGCCAGCAGGCGGCGGCCGACGGTGGATGGTCGAACAGCGGCGGCCGCTCCGCCACGCAGCGGTTGAATGCGTGCGGGCAGCGCGGATGGAAGGCGCAGCCGGCCGGCATGGCGCGCAGCGACGGCATGCTGCCCTCGATCTGGGCCAGCCGAGGCGGGCGGTCGTGGGTGGTGGGGATGCAGGCCATCAGGCCCTCGGTGTAGGGGTGCAGCGGCCGGTTGACCACCGCGTCCACGGGCCCCACCTCCGCCAGCCGGCCGCCGTACAGCACGGCCACGCGGTCGGCGGTCTCGGCGATCACCCCCATGTCGTGGGTGATCAGCAGCACGGCGGTGTCGTGCTCCCGGCACAGGCGCTTGAGCAGCGCGGTGATCTGGGCCTGAATGGAGACGTCGAGCGCCGTGGTGGGCTCGTCGGCAATGATCAGGCGCGGGTTGGCGCACAGCGCGAGGGCGATCACGACCCGCTGGCGCATGCCGCCGGAGAACTGGTGCGGATAGGCGTCCAGGCGGTCGGCCGGCGCCGGGATCCCCACCTCGCCCAGCAGCGCAACGGCGCGGTCGCGGGCCTGGGCCTCGCTCAGGTCCAGGTGGGTGCGCATGGTCTCGGTGAGCTGGCGGCCGATGGTGTAGAGCGGGTTCAGGCTGGTCAGCGGGTCCTGGAACACGGCGCCGATGCGCCGGCCGCGGATGCGGCGCAGCTTGTCGGGGGAGAGGCGGTCGATGCGCTCCCCCTCCAGGTGGATGGTGCCGCTGGCGATGCGGCCGGGCGGCTCCAGCAGGCCGATGATGGCGGCCCCCGTCTGCGACTTGCCGGCGCCCGATTCGCCCACCACGCCCAGGATCTCGCCCGGCATGATGTCGAACGACACCCCGTCCACGGCGGTCAGCACACCGCGGCGGGTGGGGAATGTGACCCGCAGGTCGCGCACGGAGAGGAGGGGTTCGGCCATGGGCGCCCTCACCGCAGCTTCGGGTTGAGGGCGTCGCGCAGCCAATCGCCCAAAAGGTTGACCGACAGCACCAGCAGCACCAGGGCGACGCCGGGGAACAGGGTGATCCACCATTCACCCGAGAACAGGAAGTCGTTGCCGATGCGGATCAGGGTCCCCAGTGACGGTTCGGTCGGCGGCAGGCCGACGCCCAGGAACGACAACGTGGCCTCGGTGATGACCGCGATCGCGAGGTGGATGGTGGCGATCACCAGCACCGGCCCCATGGCGTTGGGCAACACGTGGCGCAGCGCGATCACCACCGGATGCACGCCCATGATGTGCGCGGCCATCACATACTCGCGGTTCTTCTCCACCATGGTCGAGCCGCGCACGGTGCGGGCGTATTGCACCCAGCCGGGGGCGCCGATGGCGAAGATGATGACCCAGATTGCGACCTCGTGGTGCACCTCGCGCGGCAACAGGCCGCGGGCGACGCCGTCGATCAGCAGCGCGATCAGGATCGCCGGGAACGAGATCTGGACGTCGGCGATGCGCATCAGCAGGCCGTCGATCCAGCCGCCGGCATATCCTGCCAGCAGCCCCAGCCCGACCCCCAGCACCATGGCGAACAGCACCGAGGCGACGCCGACGAACAGCGAGATCCGCATGCCGTACAGGATCGCCGACAGCAGGTCGCGGCCCTGATCGTCGGTGCCGAGCACGTAGTCCCACGAGCCGCCCTCCATCCAGACCGGCGGGGTGAAGGCCGCCATCAGGTCGACGGTCTCCAGCGCGAACGGGTTGGTGGGCGCGATCATGGGCGCGGCCAGCGACGCCGCGACCAGGGTCAGCGCCACCACGGCGGCCAGGATGGTCACCGGCGAGCGCAGGAAGGAATAGAGGATGTCGGAGTCCCAGGCCCGCCAGGCGGTGGCGCGCAGCCGGCCCAGGCGGGTGCCGGGGGCCTCCAGGGGGGCCTCCCGGGGGGCCTCCCGGGGGGCCTCCAGGGGGATCTCGCCCGGCTCGGTCATCGGCTCTCCGTCATCGGCTACAGCCCCGCGCCGCCGCCCTGCACGCGCAGGCGCGGGTCGACCACGAAGTAGAGGATGTCGACGATCAGGTTGATGAGCACGAACAGGAAGGCGACCAGCACCAGGTAGGCCGCCATGACCGGGATGTCGACGAACTCGATGGCCTGGATGAACAACAGGCCCATGCCCGGCCACTGGAACACGGTCTCGGTGATGATGGCGAAGGCGATGACGCTGCCCAGTTGCAGCCCGGTGATGGTGATGACCGGCACCAGCGTGTTCTTGAGCGCGTGCCCGAAGTTGATCGCCCGCGCCGACAGCCCGCGGGCGCGCGCGAACTTGATGTAGTCGGTGCGCAGCACCTCCAGCATTTCGGCCCGCACCAGGCGCATGATCAGGGTCATCTGGAACAGGCCCAGGGTGATGGCGGGCAGGATCAGGGCGACCAGGCCGTCCCGGGTCAGCAGGCCGGTGCTCCACCAGCCGATCTGCACGGTCTCCCCGCGCCCGAACGAGGGCAGCCAGCCCAGCCAGACCGAGAACACCAGGATCAGCAGGATCCCGATCAGGAAGGTGGGCAGCGAAATGCCGATCAGCGAGACCGTCAGGAACGCCTTGGACAGCCAGCCGTGCCGGTTCAGCGCGGTGTAGATGCCCATGGGCACGCCCACGACGAGGGCGAACAGGCCGGCGGCGAAGGAGAGTTCCAGGGTGGCCGGCGCGCGTTCTATCAGCAGGTCTTCCACGGGGCGGCCGTGGCGGTAGGAGATGCCGAAATCGGCCTGGGCGGCGTTGACCACGAAGCGGGCGAACTGCACCGGGAAGGGATCGTTCAGGCCCAACTCCTCGCGCAGGCGCTCGCGGTCCGCCAGGCTGGTGTCCTGACCGACCATGTTGTTGACCGGATCGCCCACGTAGGTGAACAGCGCGAACCCCACCAGGGCCACGGTCAGCATGACCAGCACCGACTGGAGCAGGCGGCGGACGATGAAGGCGACCATGGGCTCCCCCCGGGAACACGGCGACCTGATGCCTCTGGGCGCGCCCATGGGCGCGTGGCTCGGTGATACCACGGGGACGGGGGGCGTTGTCATCCGCTTGTGCGGGGGCAGGACACGGGTGCGGCGGCCGGGCGGGCCGGGTGGGCGGCCAGGGCCTCGGCCAGCACGAAATCCGACGCCTCGTCGATGTCCAGGGACTCCAGCGCCGGGGTCTCGAACAGCAGCGGCCGGGCGCCGATGCGGGTCCCGCGCGCCCGCAGGCCGGCAGCGGTGAACAGATAGAGGCAGGAGTTCTCCTCGAACACCGGCGCCAGGTCCTGGGTCGGGAGCAGCCGCGCCGGGTCGTGGTTGAGCGGCCGGCCGCTCGCGTCCCACAGCCGCACCTGGCGGCGGGTGACGGCGAACAGGCTGTCGCGGTCGGGCCAGGCGGCGCGCAGGGCCGCAATCGCGCGCCCCAGGGTGGCGGCGGTCAGGAACGGGTTGGTGGCGTGGGTCTGCAGGATCAGGCCGGCGTCGGACGGCAGCCGGTCCAGGGTGTCGCGCAGGACGTCGTTCATCGACGTCTCGGGGGCCGCCAGCGCGGCCGGACGCCGCATCGCCAGCGCCGCCGGCACGACCGTCAGGGCCTCGTCCAGGATCGCCGGATCGTCACTGTTGACCACGATGCGGTCGACGACGTCCGCCGCCGCCAGCGTGCCCAGGATGTGGTGGAACAGCGGCCGTCCGGCCAGCGGCCGACGGTTCTTGCCCGGCACCCGCACGCTGGTCCCGCGCAGGGGCAGGACGGCGGTGACGGGGGCGAGGGGCGCGGGCGGCGGGGCGGCGGTGGTCATGGTCGCGCCAGCCTAGCGCCACCCGCGTCCCGTTCAAGCGGCGCGAGGCCCCCAGGGTCATGTTAGGGTCGCGCCAGGGTCACGCCAGGGTCACGCGGCCGACGCGCTGGACACCCCCTTGTCCTTGAGCAGGGTCTGCAACTCGCCCTCGGCCGCCATCTCGCGCACGATGTCGCAGCCGCCCACGAACTCGCCCTTGACGTAGAGTTGGGGGATGGTCGGCCAGCTTGAGAAGTCCTTGATGCCCTGGCGGATGGAGTCGTCCTCCAGCACGTTGATGCCCTTGAAGCTGACGCCGAGGTGGTTGAGCACCTGCACCACGGCGGCGGAAAAGCCGCACTGCGGGAACATGGGGGTGCCCTTCATGTAGAGCACGACGTCGTTGGCGGTGATCTCGTCGCGGATGCGGTCGTGCACGGCGGTGTCGCTCATGGTCGTCTGCCCTTCGCTGCTGGCCATCGTGGCGGGGACGGGGGTGTCGGGGACGGGGGTGCCGGGACCGGGGACGCCGGCGGCGCGGCCCCCGAAAGAGGAGCAAATCGGTCCTCTATGGTGGCCGGGATATGGCATTCCGCCCCCGGTCCGTCAACCGGCCGGCGCCTTGCCGCAGACCGGGCCGCGTGCTTCACTCCGCCGCCCTGGTCCTGCACCCTGGTCCTCCCACCTTGGCCGGCCCGATGCCCCGCGTCCGCCTCGTCACCTGGAACGTCAACTCGGTGCGCAAGCGCCTGCCCCAGGTCCTGCGCCTGCTGGAAGAGACCGCCCCGGACGTGCTCTGCCTGCAGGAGACCAAGGTCACCGACGCCCTGTTCCCGGCCGCGGCGCTGGCCGAGATGGGCTATCCGCATCAGGCCCGCTACGGCATGCCGGGCTACAATGGGGTGGCCATCGTCTCGCGCCGGCCGCTGGCCGGGGTGCGCCGCCACGACGTGCTGGGGCGGCCGGACGCCCGCCTGATCCTGGCCCAGGTTCCCGACCTGGATCTCGACGTGCACTGCCTCTATGTCCCAGCCGGCGGTGACGTGCCCGACCCGGAGACCAACCCGCGCTTCGCCGACAAGCTGGCCTTCCTCGACGCCCTTGCCGAGTGGTACGCGGCCTGGTTCGGGCGCATCGACCGCATCGTGCTGTGCGGCGACGTCAACGTCGCCCCCCTGCCCCGCGACGTGTGGGACCATCGCCGGCTGTCACGGGTGGTGACCCATACGCCGGTGGAGATCGACCGCCTCGCGCGGCTGCGCTCCAGCCTGCTGTGGGTGGACGCGGTGCGCGACCTGACGCCGGACGACGAACCGGTGTTCACCTGGTGGAGCTATCGCGCCGGCGACTGGCGCACGGCCAACAAGGGCCGGCGGCTGGACCATGTGTGGGTGACCCCGCCGCTGGCACCGGCCCTCGCCGGCTACGCGGTGCTGACAGAGGCGCGCGACTGGCGCCCGCCGTCCGACCACGCGCCGCTGCTGGTGACCCTGGATCTGGACCGGGCGGGGGCGGAGTAGGGCCGGTAGACGCCGCTTACGGGCGGCATTGCCGCGACTGGACAAATGGCTGTATCGTTGCGCCGGCAGTGCAGCGGTGGAGCGGCGGCCATGACCTTCCCTACTCCGGATGAGGCTTATCTGGCAGTGGCGGTGCTGGCGCCGGGCTTCATCATCCTGTTCATCCGCAGCCGGTTCGTCACCGGTGACTTGCCGAGCGTAAAAGAGGGTGCCCTCTATTACGTCTTGCTTTCCGTTGTGTACTATTCCGTTGCGCTTCCCGTTTTCCCGGGCCTGGACTTCCGGGATGGCCCCAAGAACATTATGTTTTTCGGTTCATCACGGAATTCCGGGGAAGGCGGCGCGGATCTTGAGAAAGAAGTAGGCGTCATCGCGGAAGCCGTAGGCCATCCGCTTGATGACCTTGA
>NZ_JACIGI010000062.1 GCF_014197795.1 Roseospira goensis | reverse complement strand
CCACGCGGGCGCGTGGGACCAAGACCCCGGAGTCGCCCGCGCACGCTCCCACGCTCCTCCCCTCCCGCCCACGCTCCTGCGTGGGCGGACCCGTACAAGGCATGCGGTCCCACGCCAGCGCGTGGGACCGAGAAGAGGTCCGCGCGCGGTCCCACCGCGGGCGCGTGGGACCGAGACCCCGGAGTCTCCCGCGCCCGCTCCCGCGGGAGCGGGCCGGCGGCGCGCCGCCGCCGCATCGCTACTGCGCCGGCTCCTTGGTCTTCTCGAAACGCAGCCCGGGGAACTCCTCGGCCGCCTTGTCCAGGTGCCAGGCGTTGCGGGCCATGAACACCGGTGCGCCGTCGTGATCCTCGGCGACGGCGGACTGGTTGCTGTCGATGAAGCGCTTGAGCAGGCGGGCATCGTCGCCCTCCACCCAGCGCACCGCGTAGACCGGGGTCGGCTCGAACACCACCGGCACGTCGTACTCGGTGCGGATGCGGTCGGCCATGACGTCGAACTGGAGCGCGCCGACGACGCCGACGATCCAGTCCGCCCCGATCATCGGCTTGAAGACGCTGGCGACGCCCTCCTCGGCGAGCTGCTGCAGGGCCTTGCCCAGGTGCTTGCTCTTGAGGGGATCGGTGGGCCGCGCCTTCTGCAGCATCTCGGGGGCGAAGGCGGGGATCCCGGTGAACCGCAGCGGCTCGCCCTCGGTCAGCGCGTCGCCGATGCGCAGGTTGCCATGGTTGGGCACCCCGATGATGTCGCCGGCGTGGGCCTCCTCCGCCACCTCGCGGTCGCGGGCCAGGAACAGCACCGGATTGTGCATCACCATGGCCTTGCCGGTGCGCACATGGGTCAGCTTCATGCCGCGTTTGAAATGGCCCGAGCACAGCCGCACGAAGGCGATGCGGTCGCGGTGCTTGGGGTCCATATTGGCCTGAATCTTGAAGACGAACCCGCTCACCTTGCGTTCGTCGGGGGCGACGGCGCGCGCCGCCGTGGGCTGCGGGCGCGGCGACGGCGCCAGCTCCGCCAGCCCCTCCAGCAGCTCGCGCACGCCGAAGGTGTTGATGGCCGAGCCGAAGAACACCGGCGTCATGTGGCCCTCGCGGTACGCCTGGAGCGAGAAGTCCGGGCACAGGCCGCGCGCCATCTCCACGTCCTCGCGCAGCTTGGCCACGGCGTCGGCGGGCAGCAGGCCGTCGAGCTTGGGGTCGTCGAGGCCCTGGCACGACTCGCCCTGGTGCGGCAGGCCACCCTTGGCGCCCTTCTCCAGCAGCACCAGGCGGTCGCGGAACAGGTCGTAACAGCCCTTGAACGCCTTGCCCATGCCGATGGGCCAGCTCCCCGGTGTCACGTCGAGGGCCAGGGTCTGTTCGATCTCGTCCAGCAGGTCGAAGGGATCGCGCGCCTCGCGGTCCATCTTGTTGACGAAGGTGACGATGGGCACGTCCCGAAGCCGGCACACCTCGAACAGCTTGCGGGTCTGCTCCTCGATGCCCTTGGCGGCGTCGATCACCATCACCGCCGAGTCCACGGCGGTCAGCGTGCGGTAGGTGTCCTCGCTGAAGTCCTCGTGGCCCGGCGTATCAAGGAGGTTGAAGACGCAGCCGCCGTACTCGTAGGTCATCACCGACGAGGCCACCGAAATGCCGCGCTCGCGCTCCACCTTCATCCAGTCCGAATGGGCGCGGCGGGCCTCGCCGCGGGCCTTGACCGCGCCGGCCATCTGGATGGCGCCACCGAACAGCAGCAGCTTCTCGGTCAGCGTGGTCTTGCCGGCGTCCGGGTGGCTGATGATGGCGAAGGTGCGCCGCCGGGCGATGGTGTCGTCGGCGGGGCGCGCGTCGAGGGTGGCGACGGGCTGCGTCATGGTCTCGGGCACTGTACGGTGTCAGGGGAAGGCGCCGGACTCTGGAGCGTCGCGCCCCCGAACGCGAGTCCTTTTTGGGGTCTGTTTCTGGTTTTTGGGTCTGTTTTTGGGCCTGTCGACCCACCCCCGGTCACACATTCCGGAAAAAAAGAGCCGACCGGGAGCTGAGCCCGGTCGGCCAAGTGCCCGCGCCCCGGGAACAGGAGGGGGGCGGTTCCGTGTGGGGCGCGGTGGGGATCGGGTTGACGGCGTGTGGGCGGACGGGCTGGACGCCCGCCCGGCCTCAGTTCGGCATCAGCACCGTGTCGATGACGTGGATGACGCCGTTGGACGCCATCACGTCGGCGGTCGTCACGGTGGCGCCGCCAACCATCACGGTGTCGCCGGTGGCGTCGATGGCCAGAGGCACCCCGGCGACGGTCTCGGCGTCGAGCGACTGGCCGGCGATATCGGCGCTGGTCACCTTGCCCGGCACCACGTGGTAGGTGAGGATCCGGGTCAGGGTGTCGCGGTTCTCGGGCTTCAGCAGGTCCTCGACGGTGCCTTCGGCGAGCTTGCCGAAGGCCGTGTCGGTCGGGGCAAACACGGTGAACGGCCCCTCGCCCTGCAGCGTCTCGACCAACCCGGCCTCGGAGACGGCGGTCACCAGGGTGGAGAACGCGGCGGCATCGCTCGCGGTGGCCACGATGTCCTTCTCCGCGCCGTGCATCGAGGCGACCTGGGCCGATCCGTCGCGGTCGCCGGCGGCATACGGCTCAGTCCCCGCGGTGGCCGTGCAGATGAACAGAACGGCCGCGGAAGCAACGACCGCGCCGGCGAGGAAAGGTCTCTGCGTAATGGAACGGATCATCGGTGTGGATTCCCTGTGTGGTGACGTGGACCCTCTGCAAGCATCCCCATGTGGCTTCAGGTTGTTGGTCCGTTCGCCTTGTTGTTGGGAAGACTACGCGCCATCCGTTAGGCCGGATCACGCCCCATTACGAAAAACGACGGCTGCGCGACGGTCGGCGGCCGGCCGACGACCAGGCCCACCGGCGGCGTCGGCCGGGGTCGCGCGCCCCCGTGTCGCGCGGGGGCCCGGCAAGGGCCACGCCCGGCGCGGCGGGCGGGACGGCCGGTCATGCCTGGGAGGGGATCGCTACAGCAGGCCGGGCAGCCACAGGGCGAGGATCGGGAAGGCGGTCAGCAGGGCCACCAGCAGCATGGAGCAGAGGATATAAGGGATCGCCGCCTTGTAGATCGTCTGCATCGACGTGCCCGGCGGCGCCACCCCCTTCATGACGAACAGCAGCAGCCCCAGCGGCGGGGTCGAAAAACTGATCTCCAGCGCCAGCAGCACGATGATGCCGAACCAGATCGGATCGAACCCCAGCGCCCCGGCCAGCGGGAAGAACACCGGCACGGTCAGCATCATGATGGAGATCTGCTCCATGAAGGTGCCCAGCACCAGCAGCACGGCGAACATGGCCAGCAGCATCAGCACCGGCGACAGGTCGAAGCCGGTGGCCCAGCCGATCAGGCCGCTGGAGGCCCCCGAGAACGCCAGCAACTGGCTGAAGGTCGCCGAGCCAAACACGATCAGGTAGGCCATCAGCGTCACCCGCAGGGCGCCGGTCACGGACTCGACGAACGCCGTCCAGGTCATGCAGCGGAAGGCGAAGGCCAGCAGGATGACCCCCAGGGCACCGAACGCGGCCGATTCCGAAGGGGTGGCGAAGCCGACCATCATCAGCGTGATGATGATGACCATGACGCTGATCATGGGCAGGATGTCGCGCACCAGCAGCAGCCCCCGTTCGCCCCAGGAGACCGGCTCCAGGCTGTAGGGCGGCGCGGCCTGCGGGTCGATCCGGGTCTGGATCCAGATCGTGACCATGTACAGCCCCGCCAGCAGCAGGCCGGGCACGATGCCCGCGATCAGAAGTGCTCCGATGTCGATCTTCGCCAAGGTCGCCAGCAGCACCGCCAGCGCCGACGGCGGGATGATGATCGCCAGCCCGCCGGTGCCGAGAATGGGGCCGATGGACATGTGCGGCTTGTAGCCGCGCCGCTGCATCTCCGGCACCAGCAGCGAGCCCATCAGCGCGGTCGACCCCATGGACGAGCCGCTCAGGGTCGAGAACGCGGTGCCGCCGACCACGGTGACATAAGACAGCCGACCCGGCACCCGGCCCATCAGGCGGTCGATGGCGTTGAACAGCCGCATGCCCAGGCCGGTGCGGAAGAACAGTTCGCCCATCAGCAGGAACAGCGGGATCGGCACCAGGGCGAAGCTGGACAGGGCGCCGAAGCCGTTGTCCAGCATCTGCACCACGCCGGCCTGGCCGCCCATGAACACCCAGGCGCCGATGACGTTGGCGGCCAGGAACGCCAGGGCAATGGGCGTGCCCAGCGCCATGAAGACGAGGATCAGGCTGAGCAGGACGCCCAGCGCGAGGTACCACTCCATCACTCCTTGATCCCCGCTTCGCCGCTGTGCAGCGTATCCGGCCCGACGACGAACCGGGCGAACTCCACCGCCATGAGCCCGAAGCTGACCGGGAAGGCCACGGTCAGGATCCACTTCGGGACGAAAAAGGCGCGCACGTCGTAGTCGCTGCGCTGCCAGTTCATCAGGAGCAGGTCCAGGCCCTTCCAGGCCAGGATGGCGCACACCACCACGCAGCCCAGGGCCACCAGCCGGCTGAACGCCGGCAACACGGCGTGCGGCAGCGCGGCGGTGAGCAGCTCGATCTGCACGTGGCCCTTCTGACGCACCAGCCAGGGCGCCCCCAGCAGGGTGAGGTAGAACATCGAGTACTCGGTGGACAGGAACAGCCACGCCGGCGGTTGCAGGCCCAGGTTGCGCAGACCCACCGAGATCACGATCGCCACCATCAGCCACACCAGCATGACGCCGGCGATCACGGCCATGCCGGTCAGGAGGGACGCATAGAGGCGGCTCAGGTGGTGCATCGGGCTATCCTTTGGGCGCCGCGGACCGGGCTGCGATGGGCTACGCGCGGTCCAACGCGGCGATATCCGGGCGGCGGCGCCCCGCCCGGATATCGCAGGACCGACGCGCCCGCCCGCCGATCACAGGTCGTTGAACGCCTCGATCAGCGCGTCGTAGTGCGTCAGGCCCATCGGATGACGCTCCATCTGGGTGCGCATGCGGTTCCAGGTCGCCTCACGCGCGGCGGTCGCGAACTCCTCGGCGGCCGCGCCCTCCAGCGTGATGGTCGTCATGCCGTCCGCCTCCAGGGCGGCGAGCTGCTCCTCGGCGACGGCGGCGAAGCGCTCGGCGCTGTCGCGCTCGTGCTCGATCGCCACCTCCTGGAGCAGCGCCTTGGACTCGTCGCTGAGCGCGGTCCAGCTCTCCAGGTTCACGATCACGCCCATGTCGGTGGAAAAGAACGCGGGCTCGATGCGGTAGTTCAGGAAACGGTCCCAGTTCAGGTCCTTGAGGCCGATCTGGGTCCAGCCGGTGGCGTTGACCACGCCGCGCTCCAGGGCCGAATACACATCGGTGGTCGGCAGGCTGATCGGCTGGGCCTTCAGATAGTCCTTGAAGAAGGCGTCATACACCGGATTGCTGCGCAGCTTGAGGCCGGAGACGTCGAGGCGGCCGTCAGCGCCGATCGAGGGCTCGTCGATGGTATAAAGGTTATAACTGACCCCGCTGTCGAACCAGCCCAGGTAGTAGACGCCCATCTTCTCCTGATGGATCTGGTTCATCAGGTCGAGGCCGCCGGTCTCGCGCGCATAGACGGCGTTGGTGTTCGAGGCCACCATGGCGTCGCGCTCCGGCACCGTCCCGGCGTAAAAGCTGGCGGCGGTGTAGGCCATGTCCACGACGCCGTTGCGCACCGCCTCGGGCTGCTGGGCGAGGCCGATGACCTCGGGGCCGCCGCGGACGTCGATCTGCACAATGCCTTCGCCGCGCTCGTTCACCTTGTCCACGAAGGACAGGAAGCTCTGGGTGTAGATGAGCGAGGTCGGGAAGGCGTGCACCGCCGAGAGGCGGTCCTCCGCCATGGCCTGAGTGGCCAGGAGCGCGGTGGCACCGGTGAGTGTCGCCAGAAGGGTCCTGTTCATGTCTGCCATCCTTTCAGGGGTCTCATGATTGGGTCGGGCTCGGGCGCGGGATCTGGGCCTGGGGTGGGACGGCCGCCGGACCGGACATGGCGGGGATCACCCAGGGATGAGCGCGCTGCCGGTCGCGCGCGAACGCCGCGATGGCGGCCGCGTGCTGCTGCGCCAGGCCGATGTCGTCCCAGCCGTTGAGCAGCTTGGCGCGCCACGTCTCGGGCACGGAGAACGGGAAGGTGCGCCCGCTTACGGCGAGTGTGCCGCTCTCCAGGTCGACGTCCATCGTGGTCGGCGCCTCGCCCATCAGGGCCAGGATCGCCTCCAGGTCGGCCTCCGGCACGGTCGCCGGCAGCAGCCCGTTGTTGACCGCGTTGGCGGCGAAGATATCCCCGAAGCTGGGCGCCACCACGCAGCGAAAACCGAAGTCCACCAGGGCATAGACCGCCGCCTCCCGCGACGAGCCGGCGCCGAAGTTGCGCCGCGCCACCAGGGTGCGGGCCTCGGTCGCCTGCGGGTGATTGAGCGGGAAGCCGGGCACCGGCGCCCCGTCGGCGTCGACCCGCAGGTCATGCAACAGGAAGCCGCCATAGCCGGCGCTGCGCGGCGCCTTCATGAAGCGGGCCGGGATGAGCTGGTCGGTGTCGACGTTCGCCAGCGGCAGCGCCAGCGCCGGCGCGGACAGGCGGCGGAACGGTTCCATGGCCCTCTCCCTCCCCTACAGGTCGCACCCCGACAGGTCGCGGACATCGTACAGCCGGCCGGCCACCGCCGCCGCCGCCGCCATCGGCGGGGACATCAGGTGGGTGCGCGCCCCCGGCCCCTGGCGGCCCTTGAAGTTGCGGTTGGTGGTGGAAGCGCACCGCTCGCCGGCCGGCACCCGGTCTCCGTTCATGCCGACACACAGCGAGCACCCCGAGTCGTGCCACGCCAGCCCGGCTTCGGTGAAGATGCGGTCCAGGCCCTCGGCCTCGGCCTGGCGCTTGACCGCCGTGGAACCGGGCGAGACCACCCCCGGCACCCGGCTGCGCCGGCCCTTCAGCACCGCGGCGGCGGCACGCAGGTCCTCCAGGCGGGCGTTGGTGCAGGAGCCGATGAACACCCGGTCGATGGCAATGTCGGTCAGCGCCTGGCCCGGCGTCAGGCCCATGTAGGCCAGGGTCTCGCGGGCCTGACGGGCGGCCTCCGCGGTGTCCAGCGTCGCCGGATCGGGCACCCGGCCGTCGATGGGCAGGGCCTCCTCGGGCGACACGCCCCAGGTGACGGTGGGCGCCATCGTCGCGCCGTCCAGGGTCACCTCACGGTCGAACGCGGCGCCGTCGTCGGTCTTCAGCGCCGCCCAGGTCTCCGCCGCCGTCTCGAAGTCGAACCCCGCCGGCCCCATCGGCCGGTCGCGCAGATAGGCCAGGGCGGCGGCGTCGGGCGCGATCATGCCGCAGCGCGCCCCGCCCTCGATGGACAGGTTGCACAGGGTCAGGCGGGCTTCGACCGACAGCGCGGCGACGGCCTCGCCGGCGTACTCGATGGCGTGGCCGCGCGCGCCGTCCGCCCCCAGGCGGGCGATCCAGGTCAGGGCCAGGTCCTTCGCCGTCACGCCGGGGCCGAGCCGGCCGGTCACGGTCAGGCGCATGCGCTTCGGGCGGGTCTGCCACACGGTCTGGGTGGCCAGCACCTGCGCCACCTCGGACGCGCCGATGCCGAAGGCGATGGCCCCCAGGGCGCCGTGGGTGGCGGTGTGGCTGTCGCCGCAAACGATCAGCAGGCCCGGCAGGGTCAGGCCCTGTTCCGGACCCACCACGTGGACGATGCCCTGGCGCGGGTCGTCGAGCCCGAACAGCCGGATGCCGTGCCGACCGGTGTTGTCGGCCAACTGGGTGACCATCGAGCGGATGCGCGGATCCCCGATGGTGCTGCGGTCCCCCGGCAGGGTGGGTGCGTAGTGGTCGGCGATGCCGAAGGTCAGGTCGGGGCGGGAGACCGACAGGGCGCGGTCACGGAGCTGGTCGAAGGCGTGGAACGAGCCCTCGTGCACGAAATGGCGGTCGATCCACAGCAGGCTGCGACCGTCCGCGCCGCGCAGGATCTCGTGGGCATCCCAGACCTTGTCGAACAGGGTGGCGGGCATGGGCGAGGCACTCGGGCTCGGGATCGGACAGCGGACCACCACATGGTGGAGCGCCATATGTATTTTTCATAGATCATTTAAACGACAGCCGCGCGCCCGGTCAAATGGCTTTTTCGCCCCCGTCACGGTTGATCCCACGCGGGAGCGTGGGACCGAGAAAAAGGTTCATGACGGAAAATCGGGGAGGGGCGGACAACGGGACGGTCTGACACACTGGTAGTTGCGACACGACACAGACTGCCAGGGAGGCCC
>NZ_JACIGI010000061.1 GCF_014197795.1 Roseospira goensis | reverse complement strand
AGGTCATCAAGCGGATGGCCTACGGTTTCCGGGATGACGCCTACTTCTTTCTCAAGATCCGCGCCGCTTACCCCGGAATTCCGTGATGAACCTGAAATATCGGCGAGCGCACCCTGGAGGGCTTCGGCCTCGGGCAAGGGTCGCGGGTCTGGCTCCTCCGCGAAGGGGTGGTAGCCGTAGAGCTGAAGCTCGTCGAGGACGATGGCGGTCGATGAGCGGTGCGTGGTGTCGGCGTGTTCGGTCATGGCGGGTCGTCTCCGGTTCAAGTGACCCGCGCCTCTCGCGGGCCTTCCCGGGCGACGGGAAAGCGGGGGCCGTTCGGGCCTGCACCGATCCTCGGATCGGCCGTAGCGCAGCGGAGGACGGCGGAGGCGGCGCCGTTTTGCCTCGCGATGCAAAGCCGAACCTCTGGTTCGGCGGCGGAAAACGGTGACGCCGCAGCCGTTGCGGGCGGGCTCCGCTCCGTCTCGCCCCTCTCGGAAGGCCCTGAGGCGCGGCTTCATGACTGGAGACGTGCCCGTGACGGATGCGCCGGCGCCATCCGTGCTTCGATCAGGCGGCGGAGGATGGCAGCAAGCGCTCGACGTCCTGCGGCGCGAGCTGGGGTCTCAAATGCGCCCGGAGATCGTCGAGGCCGAAGGCGCGCAGATCGTCGTTGGCGTCCTCGAGCCGGAAGGCGAGCGGCACGGTCTCGATACCGTCGGTTCGCGCGCGGTCGGCGAGCGTGTCCGCCGCCATGCGGCCCGCTTCGTCCGAGTCGACGGCGATGTAGAGCCGGTCGATGCCGTCCGGCAGCAGGAGGGCTGCGAGGTGGTTGGCGGACAGCGCGGCGATGACAGGCAGGTCGGGCAGCGCCATGCGCAGCGACAACATGGTCTCCAGACCTTCGCCGGCTGCGACCAGATCGTTCGCCTTGCCGATGTGCACGCCATGACCGAGGAGATTGCCCATCGCCTTCCGGTTCAGGTCGAGCGGCGCCTTGCCCGCAGTCACGGGATCGAGCCAGGTGCGGTGCAGCCCGGTCAGGTCGCCGCCCGTGTCGGTGACCTTGGCGAGAAGCGCGGGCCAAGCCTCTGGCTCCGTGTCGTCAGGCCCGTCCTCGCGCCAGTAGAAGCAGTGCGGATGGAAGCGCAGCGCGCCGATGGTCCGGATGCCGACGATGCCGCGTCTCGCGAGATAGCGTTCGGCGAGCGTGCCGGCTACGGACAAGCCCATCGCCCAGAGCCGCCTGGCCGCCTCCGGCGATCCGCTCGGCGCCTTAGTCAGCGGACTACGCGGCGGCGGATCGGGCCGCGGCAGGCTGAGGAAACGGCGCGCTTCGTCCAGCGCCTCGCCGAGCGATGAAACCCGCAGGTTCGCCGTGATAAGATCGAGCAGATCGCCGCGCTCGCCGGTGGCGGCGTCGGTCCACTTGCCCGCCGCGCCCTTACCGGATGACGGACCCGTTAGCCGGACGTAAAGACTGCGACCGGGCGTGTTCTCGGCGTCGCCGACGATCCAATAGCGGCCCTGCCTTCGGCCATTCGAAAGATAATGGCGGCAGACCGCCTCGGCCTCGCGTGAGAGGCGCTGTGCGATCTCAGGTGCAGTATTCTCCGTGATGAACTCCATGCTGCGAGCAGCGAAAAGGGCCTGCCGCGTCCGGCAGGCCCCAGGCGCGAGGGAGTGGGGGAACGCTCCCTCGTTTGGTGGTCGCCTCAGGCGAAGGCGGCGTTGGCGACCTCTTCATCTTCGGCCACCTGCACGGAATCGCCCATGGCCGTTTCGCCGTCCTTCGCCGCCGTCTGCGCTTCGCCGTCATCCGGCTCAGCGGTATCGCCGTCGTCGACGATCTCGAACTCCGGCTCGTCGGGTTTCTCGGCGAGGACCGGTGTGCGCAGCGGTTCGGGCAGCCAACCGGTGCCCGCGAGCAGTCCCTCGGCGGCCGCTACCATCTCCGGCTTTTTGAGGCGCGCGATCCGGTCGGCGTCGGTGTCGCCCTTCGCCTCGCGCACTGTGGCGAGGATCTGCGCCTTGGTCACCCGGCCAAGATAGCTGTCCGCCGTCGGCACCCAGCCAGCCGTGGCCATGTCGAGGCCCAGCGTCGCGGCGAGCACGCCCGCATGGGCGATCTGGCGCGGCTTGCGGTAGTGCGGCTCCTGGACAGCGTTGAGCGTCATCGCTACGCAGTGGGCGAAGAGCGCGTCGCGGCTGTCGCCGTCGAACGCCGTAAGCGCATCCCACAGGTCCTCGGCCCGCTTGGGCAGCGCCTTGGTCCAGCTCTCGATCCGCGCATCGACCGACTGCGCGTATGCCGTGTCGCCAAGACCCGGCGCCTGGGCGCCGAAGCTCGTGGAACGCGGCTCGATCTCGACGCAGCTTTCCTGGCCGTAGTGGTAGAAGAGCCGGAGCGTCATTGCGTGGAGTGCGGCGAGGAAGGCGACCTGCGGATCGTTCGCCAGCGCGTCGCGCAAGGCGATCGTGCGGTGCGCTGTCAGCTCGCAGACCAGCCGATCGGAGAGCGGCTTCGCGCCGTCGCCTTCGTCCTCCTCGTCGGCTTCAGCGATGGCATCGACACCGTCAGCGTCGGTATCGTCCGCGACCGGATCGACCGCATCGCCTTCCGCGGTCTCCTCGGTTTCCTCGACCGGCACATCCTCGGGCCGGACGTAGCCGCGCTCGACGCGCAAACGTCCCGACCCGTCGATGCTGACGAAGGCGCCCGCGATGGCGAGCTCTTCCGCCTCGAACCGGATGGGCCGGTCCTGCAACGCCTCCATCGCCGTCTCGATCTCGCCAAGCCGCGCATCGATCTCGTCTGGCAGTTCATCCGCCTCGGCATACTCGTCTTCGAGCTTTTCGTACTCGGCCTTGAGCGCGGCATAGGAGGCGTCCTCCTCGTCACTCATGGGCTCGGCCTCGCCGCGGATGCGCCGCATGCCGTAGGTGTGGCCGTATGGGAAATCGGTGCCGACCTCGATCCACTTCCAGCCCTCGGCCCGGGTGGCCTCGGCCTCCTCGTTCAGCTTCTCGGCGACCATGGTGTCGAGCAGCGCCGCGTCCTGCAGCCAGCCGCCGTCATCGGTCTGGAAGAGGTCGCGCAGCACCTCGCCGCCCGCTTCGACATAGTTGTCAAGACCCACGAACTGCGCCCGCCGGTCCGAGGCGCGAACCGCGCCCTCGGTCAGCATGCGGCGGATTTCGTAGGGCTGCTTCGAATAGTGCCTCTTCAGCGCGTCCCACACCTGCTCCTGGCGTTCGTGGTCGGGATTGACCGTGAACGCCATGAGCTGGTCGAGCGTCATCTCTTCCTCGGCATAGGCGTCGAGCAGCGAGGGCGCGACAGCAGCGAGCTTGAGCCGTTGCTTGACGACGCTTGCCGAGACGAAGAACGCTGCGGCGATCTCTTCCTCGGACTTCCCCTTCTCGCGCATCGCCTGGAAGGCGCGGAACTGGTCGAGCGGAGGCAAGGGCGCGCGCTGGACATTTTCGGCGAGGCTGTCCTCCTCGGCGAGGCCCTCGGTGCGCACGATGCACGGAACCGGCGCGGTCTTGTTCAGCCGGCGCTGCTTCACGAGGAGTTCGAGGGCGCGGTAACGGCGGCCACCGGCCGGGATCTCGAACATGCCGGTCTCCGCGCCGCTCTCGTCGAGCACGGGCCGGACGGTGAGGCTCGCCAGCAGCGTGCGCCGTGCGATGTCCTCGGCCAGCTCCTCGACCGAGACGCCCGCCTTGACGTGCCGGACGTTCGACTGGCTGAGCACCAGCTGGTTGAAGGGGATGTCGCGCGAGGCGCTGAGCGTGATCTTCTGTTGCTTGGACTTGGTCATCGGACTTCTCCGCGACGGGCGGCCAAGAGACACTCTCGGGCCTCCAAACCCGTCACGAAGCCACGGCCCACCTCTACCTCTAGGGAGCGATGGGCCGGGACCGACGTAAGGGGAGAAGCGCGACCCCTAAGCCGCGCGCTCCAGCAACGCCTTGGCGCGCGTCTCCAGAGCGAGGCGCTCGTCCTGCTGCGGCTTGGACCGCGCGAGGGCGGTAATGCCCTGGACGAAGTCGAAGACGCTCTCGGGCGGGCGGCCCTCCTCGGCGAGAACCGTCTCCACGATCTTCGCGGTCTGGGCTTTCGAGAAGCCGCGCTTCCGCAAGAAATCGGCGCGGTCGTCGTCGCTGCGGGCGACGATCTTCTCGCGAGCCGCGCGGATGCCCTCGATGAACGGCCGCGGCGAGGAGTCGGCGAAGGTCGCGAGCGCCGGGGCCGCTTCGTACGCGAAGCGGTTTGCGGCGTACTTCGAATGCCGGATCGTGATCTCCTGGAAGTCGTCGACGCCCCAGAGATTGCGGTTCTGGCAGACGGCGCGGAGATAGAAGCTCGCGATGCCCAGCGTCTTCGCGCCGACCTCGGAGTTCCAGCAATAGAAGCCTCGGAAGAACAGATCGGGCGAGCCGTCGGGCAGTGTGCCCGCTTCGATCGGGTTCATGTCGTCGACCAGGAAGAGGAAGACGTCGCGGTCGGAGGCGTAGAGCGTGGTCGTGTCCTTAGTCACGTCGACCATAGGATTGTAGACGCCGGTCGACCAGTCGAGTACCCCCGGCACCTTCCAGCGGGTGTCGCCGACGCCGTCGCCCGCGATGCGCTGGACCGCGGCGACCAGCTCGTGATCATAGATGCGGCCATAGTCAGGGCCGGTGACGGCGCGCAGTTCCGTGCGACCGTTCGCCACCTCCATCGTCTTGACCTGCTCGGCGCGGTGATTGGTGAGGCAGTATTGCAGGTTGATGCCGGCGAGCGGCGCCAGGAGCTGCCGCAGATAAGCCGCAGGCGCGCTAACCAGGCTCGCGAGTTGACCGAAGCTCCAATGGGTCGGCGCGACAGGCGCCTCGGCGCCCGGCAGAACGAGCGCCAGCCTTTCGGGATCGTCGCGATGGGCCTCGACGCGGATCGCCGCGCTCTCGACGGTGCGCGTCCGGCTGCGTTCGGCGCGGCCCTTCACCGAGGCGTAGAGCTCCGACAGGGAGAGGAACTTCTCGTCGTCGGGCCGGGAAAACCATTCCGAGGACACGCGGCCGTCATGGCCGCCGCGCGACGCATCGACTTTGTAACCGCCGCTTGCGTCGCGCCGGCCGTCCAGGATCTCAACATTGGTCATGGGATCATCTCCGCGACGGGCGGCTGAAAGCCTCTCTCTCAGCCTCCAACCCGTCACGGCGGAGCCGATGGGCCTCTTACTCTTGGGGGGCGTTGCGGGGTCTCCCCGCAGAAGGGGTCGGCCGAGACCTTGGCTCGGCCGCAGGGGAATGCTTTCCCTGCCAAATACCTTTCAGAGTAGAATATGAGACGTTCCGTTCGCAGGATTGAGCGCGCTTGACTGAAGCCGTCCAAATGGCGCGTTGGGCTCGATCGGCGATTGCCGCAAGCTAACTGCGTAACAGGCGAAGGACCGTGGAACAAGTCGCGCCGATTACCTGTTGTTGTTTTCCGGAGCACTTCTACGACGCCTATTCTCTTCAAAAATGCGCTCAAGAGCGCCAGCCTCGGCTCATGACATCTTCGCGAAAGAACCATCGGCGACGCGCCGTATCCGCTCCACCGGCACGGATCGATCTCTATGACTACTGCAAATTGCCGGAAGCAAAACCTCGTGGGCGTCCGGTCACGGACGACCTCTCGGAATGGCGAGTTATCGACGATTGGCCCGACGACGTTCCGGTCACGCCCGAAGAAGTCGACGTGTTCGAACGCTGGTTCGGCGATTTGCTCAACGAGATGTTCGGACCGGACTCAGGTCGAGAATGACCGGCGAAATCGCTTGCGTTGACTGCCTCAATGGAGTATACCCGAAATGGTAAGAGATGCCCCCGTCAGCGTCGTCGAGACGCCGGAATTCATCTCCGCGACGGGGCGCATGATGGACGAAGAGGAGCGCGCCCTGTTGGTCGACTATCTCGCCTACAATCCCGGCGCTGGCGATCTCATCCCCGGCACGGGCGGCGTGCGGAAGCTGCGATGGGCCTTGCCGGGCCGCGGCAAGCGGGGCGGTGCCCGCGTGATCTACTTCTTTCACAGCGCCGCGATGCCGCTCTTCGCCCTGACGGCCTTCGCCAAGAACCAGCGGGCCGATCTCAGCCAGGCCGACCGGAACGGGTTTCGTGACCTGACCGCCCGCTTGAAGGAAGCCTATCTCCAAAGGAGCACGTTATGAGTGGAAAGGTGGCGGAGAGCATCCGGCGCGGCCTCGAAGAGGCGGTCGCCTATGCGGAAGGGACGGCCGACGAGAACCGCTACGGCGTGCACATCCCGGCGGAGATCGACGTGAAGGCGATCCGCACGAAGCTGAACATGACCCAGGAGGAGTTCGCCGGACGGTTCGGCTTCTCGATCAAGACGCTGCGCCATTGGGAGCAAGGGCAACGCGCCCCTGAAGGCCCGGCGCGCGCCTATCTGCTCGTCATCGACCGCAATCCCAAAGCGGTCCAGAAGGCCTTGAGGAAGGCCGCGTGAACGCGCCGACGCCAACGGTGAAGCTCCGCGCGGCGCTCTATCTGCGCGTTTCGACGGCACGCCAGGCCGAGCACGATGTCTCGATCCCCGATCAGCGCCGGCAGGGCGAGGCGTATTGCGAGGCGCGCGGCTACGACCTCGTCGAGACCTATGTCGAGCCTGGCGCGTCGGCGACGAACGACAAGCGGCCCGAGTTCCAGCGGATGATGGAGGCCGGCACGGCTAAGCCCGCCGCCTTCGATATCGTCGTGGTTCACTCGTTCAGCCGGTTCTTCCGCGATCACTTCGAGCTCGAATTCTACGTCCGCAAGCTCGCGAAGAACGACATCAAGCTGGTGTCGATGACGCAGGAACTCGGCGACGATCCGATGCATGTCATGATGCGCCAGATTATGGCGCTCTTCGATGAGTACCAATCGAAGGAGAACGCCAAGCACACGCTCCGTGCGCTGAAGGAGAACGCCCGCCAGGGCTTCTGGAACGGTTCGCTGCCTCCGGTCGGCTACCGCGTCGTCGATGCGGAGAAGCGCGGCCAGAAGATGAAGAAGGTGCTGGAGATCGACCCGCTACACGCGGACACGATCCGGCTGATGTTCGAGCTGGCGCTCAACGGCCACGAG
The DNA here is from genome assembly GCF_014197795.1 of Roseospira goensis. Classification (GTDB taxonomy): domain Bacteria; phylum Pseudomonadota; class Alphaproteobacteria; order Rhodospirillales; family Rhodospirillaceae; genus Rhodospira; species Rhodospira goensis. Next base: position 1,270 of record NZ_JACIGI010000061.1, on the reverse strand, counting down.
GGGTCCGGCCGGATGGGCGTCAAGGCGATCGCCAAGCACCTCAACGAGCGCAAGCTCTACACAAGGACCGGCGGCCGATGGGGCGTGGGCACCGTGCACCGGATCCTGACGCGCCGGACCTATATCGGCGAGCATGAATGGGGGAAGGCCTACAAGGACGGCACGCCGAAGGCGCAGGCCGAGGTGGTGACCGTGGCAGTGCCGCCGATCGTCGACCGCGAGACGTTCGATACGGTTCAGGAACTCTTGAAGAAGCGGCGGCCGATGGTGATGCCGGGCCGCGCTGTCAGCGGACCGACCCTGCTGACCGGCATCTGCTTCTGTTCCGACTGCGGCGGCGCCATGACGCTGCGCACCTCGGGCAAGGCCGCGCACTATCGCTACTACACCTGCTCGACCGCCGCGCGGCAGGGCAAGACCGGCTGCTCGGGTCGGACGATCAACATGGAACGGCTCGATCACCTGGTCGCTGAGCATCTGGAAAAGCGTCTGCTCAACCCGAAGCGCCTTGAAGACTTGCTGGCCGCGCATCTCGACCGCCGCGAGGAACGGGACACCCGTCGGCGCGACACAGCGAACGAATTGACCAAGCGGGCGGCCGAAGCGGAGCAGCGCCTCAAGCGGCTTTACGACGCCATCGAAAGCGGGATTGCCGATCTGGCCGACCCGTCCCTCAAGGAACGCGTGGCCGAGTTGACGGCGATGCGCGATCAGGCCCGCATCGATGCTGAACGCGCCAGGATCGCGATCCAGAATGTCGGACAGCATCTAACGCCACAGCACCTTCACCGAATGGCGGTCGCCGCGCGCCAGAAGATGCGTGGAAAGGACGGCGGATTTCGGCGCGACCATTTGCAGGCTCTGGCGCAGCGGGTGGAGGTCGCCGAGCGCGAAGTCCGCATCATGGGCTCGCATGACGAGCTGATCCGGGTGCTCGCCGCTTCCAATGGCGTAGAATCGGCGGCGAATAGAGTTCGCACTTATGTTCCAGGGTGGCGGAGGGAGAGGGATTCGAACCCTCGATACCGCTCATCACGGTATACACACTTTCCAGGCGTGCGCCTTCGACCGCTCGGCCATCCCTCCATATGCCCGCACGGGGTGAACCCCGCCGGGAGCGCCGCACATTATCGAACCCGTCCGGGCGATGCAATGCCCTTGCGCGAGCGCGTCAAGGGAATCGCATTTGAGAAATCGGGGTAGCGGTCGAGCTTGAAATGGATTCTGTAGGGGACTCCCTTGCATCAAGTGGGAGGCCCCATGTCCTGGT
>NZ_JACIGI010000060.1 GCF_014197795.1 Roseospira goensis | reverse complement strand
TCATCAAGCGGATGGCCTACGGCTTCCGCGATGACGCCTACTTCTTCCTCAAGATCCGCGCCGCCTTCCCCGGAATTCCGTGATGAACCTTTTTTCTCGTAATCCGCCCGCACGCGCCCATATGATCGGCCGGGATCGCGGCCCGAGACCCGCCGGTCGGCCGGGCGCGCCGCGGGCCATTCCGACCGGCCCGCCGGACGATCGCCGACGGCTGGCGCGACTCACCGTCGCCGCGCCCTCACAACCCATGCAAACGGGGAGAGACACCATGTCCACGATGCTCGCCAAGCGTCTCAGCACCCTGGGCGCCGCCGCCGCGCTGGCCGTCGGGCTCGGCGCCGCCGCCGTCGCGCCGGTGCAGGCGCAGGAGTCGAAGAGCTACACCCTGGCCACCGCCACCACCGGCGGCACCTACTACCCGGTCGGCGTCGCCCTGGCCACGCTCACCAAGGTGAAGCTGGAGCCCAAGACCGGCGTGTCCATGTCGGCCATCACCTCCGCCGGCTCGGGCGAGAACGTCAAGCTGCTGCGCGAAGACCAGGCGCAGTTCGCGATTCTCCAGGGCCTGTACGGCAAGTGGGCGGCCAACGGCACCGGGGCCGTCGAGTCCGAGGGGCCGCAGGCGTGGCTGCGTTCGGTCACCATGCTGTGGCAGAACGTCGAGCACTTCGGCATCCGCGCCGAGTACGCCGAGACCGGCACCATCGCCGACATGGCCAACCTGGAGGGCCGCGGCTTCTCCATCGGCAAGAAGAACTCCGGCACCGAGGGCTCGGGCCGCGAGATCCTGGGCAATCTGGGCTACGACGTCGACGGTCTGTTCGACGTCGCCTACCTGGGCTACGGCCCCAGCGCCGAGGCGTTCGTCAACGGCACCATCGACGGCTTCAACATCCCGGCCGGCCCGCCCGTGGGCGCCATCACCCAGGCCTTCGCCGGCGCCGGCGACGATCTGGTGATCCTGGACTTCACCGACGAGCAGATGGCCGAGGCCAACGGCGAAGGCGAGCTGTGGACCCGCTTCGTGATCCCGGCCGGCACCTACCCGGACCAGGCCAAGGACATCAACACCATCGCCCAGCCCAATATCCTGGCCGTGCATGAGGGTGTCGACGAGGAGTCCGTCTACCTCATCACCAAGACCATCTACGAGAATCTGCCGTTCCTGAACAACATCCACCCGGCCACCAAGGCCATGGCGCTGGAGAAGGCCATCGCCGGCCTGCCCGCGCCGGTGCACCCCGGCGCGGCCCGGTTCTACGAGGAACAGGGGATCGCGATCCCGGACCACCTGGTCGCCAACTGACGACGGTGGGCGTGCGGCTCTGCGCGGGCGCGCGGGGCCGCACAACTGCTGCGGGACTACTGCGGCGGGGCCGGATCGGGCGCGGTGTAGACGCGGCAATTCGAATAGCCGTCGTTGAAGAAGTGGTAGGTCACGCCCGCTTCGGCCTGTCCGGTCGGATCAATCAGGTTGTAGCCCTGCTTGGCGATGCCGGTGTAGCCGCGGCCCGGATTCTCGCCGCCGTAATAGCCGATGTAAAAGCCGTTATGGGCGCGCTGGTTGAAGCGGCCGCGACGGCACAACCGGCTCAGGTCCTGGTCCGGGGTGCCGACGCGCCAGAACGGGGCGGTGCTGTGGCCGTACTGGAGGGTGCGCCCGGCCTCGCGGGCGTCGGCCGGCGCGGCGACCGGACCGACGAGCAGACAAAGAACGGCGGCGCCGAGGACCGCGGAAGGGAGGAAAGGCCGGGTCATCGCCACCGCCGAGGAGGGATCAGGGAGGTGTCCTGGACAAGAGACTAGCCCGATCCTGTGACCATCCGGTTAACGCCTCCCGGCGCGTGACGGAGACCAAAGGACCGAGAACGGGCGGACGCCCCATTGTCGCCCGCCCGCTCGGGTACTCCGGCTCGGATGCTCCAGCTCGGATGGTCCGGGCCTACTGGGACTGCTGCCACATCGGCCCGCGCGGACCGAACATGCGCTTGGCCGCCATCTCCTCAGTCGTGACGGTGCCGTCGCGGTCCAGGTCCATCATGGCGAAATGCGACTCGGCGACCGACGTGAGCTCGGGCTTGGTGACCACGCCGTCACCGTCGCCGTCCCACATGTCGAAGCGCTGCCCCTGCATGGTGGCCTGACGCTGGGCGCGCCAGTCGGCGCGGCTCTGGGCCATGCCCGGGCCACCGAAGGCGGCCATCGGACGCTGGCGGGCGTCGATGAAGTCCTGACGGTTCACCTGACCGTCGCCGTCGGCATCCATGGCCGCGAAGCCGAGGTCATGGAAACGGTCGAACTCGGCCCGGGTGATGGTGCCGTCGGCGTCGGTGTCCATGGGCCCCAGGGCGCCGCCGGCCATGCCCATCATCATACCGGGACCACCCATCATGCCGGGGCCGCCCATCATGCCGGGGCCGCCCATCATGCCGGGGCCGCCCATCATGCCGGGGCCGCCGCGGCCGCCCATCATGCCCGGGCCACCGCCGGGGCAGCCCCCCATCATGCCGCCGTGGCGGCCGTAGCCGGGGCCGCCGCCCCAGCCCTGGGCCTGGGCGGTGGCGATGCCGGCGGCGCCGAGGCCGAGCACGGCGGCCACGGCACCGGCGGCGATCAGGGCGCGGGAGGTGCGAGTACGGGTTTTCATGGCGATCTCCTCTCGATTGTGAACCCCTCATCCCATAACGGCGGGGGTCGGCTCGGGGTTCCTGGCGGGGGGGAGGCCCTGCGGCCCTGTCCGCCCCGTCGATGGTTCCAGGAAACACCCGCGCCGTGACCGAGGTTTGACCGCGCCGGCCGGGTGCGGTGACAAAGTGTGACGGGCCGGGACGGTGCATCCCGTGCACATGAGCCGATCGTTCGAAATCGGAACCGCAGATGCGGTCCGATTTCGAACGATCGGCTCTACATTATTGATTTTACAGCCGATTATCGCGACAAACCGAAGTCGTGCCGCGATTCCGGTTTGTCGCAATCGGCTGATGGTCCCGCGTGGGTGCCCGCACGGCGCGCGGTCCCACGCGGGAGCGTGGGACCGAGAGAAGGAACCTTGCGCCTACGCTCCCGCGTGGGGGCCGGCCGGGAGCGTTGGACCGGGACAGGGAGTCTCGCGCCCACGCTCCTGCGTGGGCGCCCGCCCGGGCGCGGCGCCGTCAGGAGGCGGCCGCGCCGCGCGCCGGGCGCCCGGCCGGGACCTCCAGGCGCGCCTCCAGGCCGCCCTCCGGCCGGTTGCGCAGCACCAGCCGGCCGCCGTGGGCGTCGGCCACCGCCTGCACGATGGACAGCCCCAGGCCGATGCCACCGGTGCTGCGCGCCCGCGAGCCCTCCACGCGGTAGAACGGGTCGGTGACCCGGGCCAGGTGATCCTCCGGGATGCCGGCGCCGTCGTCGCGCACCACGACGGCCCAGCCGGGGCCGTCGTCCAGCACCATGGCCGGCTCCAGGCGGACCCGCGCGCCGCCGCCATGGGTGCAGGCGTTGATCACCAGGTTGGTGACCGCGCGGCGCAGCGCCGTCGGCCGCCCCCGGATCACCGCCGCCGGCGCCGGCGCCGACTCGGTGGTGTCCCCGGTCCCATCCGCCAGCGTCACCGGCCGGCCGGTCTCGGCCAGATCGTCGCACAGTGCCGCCACCAGGGCCGCCAGATCCACCGGCCGCGCCGGCTCGGCGGCCACGTCGTCGCGGGCGAAGTCCAGGGTGGCCCGGACCATGTGCTCCATCTCGTCCAGGGTCGCCAGCATGCGGGCGCGTTCCTCGGCGTCCTCGATGAACTCGGCGCGCAGCTTCAACGTGGTGATGGGCGTGCGCAGATCGTGAGAGATCGCCGCCAGCAGCCGGGTGCGGTTGTCGACGAGGCGGGACAGGCGCTCCTGCATGGTGTTGAAGGCGCGGGCCACCTCGCGCAGCTCGCGGCTGCCGGTCTCCGGCAGCGGGTCGCGGCGCGGGTCCACGCCCATGCGCCGGGCCGCCTCGGCCACCGCGCGCAGGGGCCGCGTCGTGCGCCGCACCGCCCACACCGACAGCGTCAGGATCACGGCGCTCATCAGGCCCATGGAGGCCAGCGCGCCCGGGGTCCAGAACCCCTGCGGCCGCGGCACCTGGGCCACCACGTTGAGCCAGCGGCCGTCCGCGAGCGCCACCGAGACCGCCAGCGCCTGCTCGTCCGGGTCGCCCATCATCAGGCGGTGCAGGCCCTCGCGGAACGAGGGATCGCCGGCCCGGCCCCAACGCGGCATCGGGTGCCCCATGCCGGGCATGCCCGACGCACCCGGCCCCGACGCGCCCGGCCCCGGCGCCCCCACCGACGGGTCGACAGCGTGCGGCATCATCCGTGCCGGCCGCCCCGGCGGCAGCAGCGCGCCGGCCGGCGCCGCGCCGACCCGCACGATGCGCGCGGGCTCGCCGGCGAACGCCATGGCCAGCGCCCGCTCCAGGAACCGGGTGCGCAGCCCCCCCAGGCCGCCGGGCGCGGCCTCGCTGGCGGCCACGATCGGCGTGTCGGCGATGCGGACCCACAGCCGCCCGCCACTGAGCGCGTGTTGCAGCCGGCGCTCGGCGCGCGGCGACTCGGCGGTCTCGACCAGTCGCACGGCCTCCGCCACGCGGCTGACCACGACGCGCCCGCCCAGCATCTCCAGCAGCCGCAGCCGGTCGAACGAATACAGGCCCAGGGCCAGCAGGTGTGACAGGGTGAGGCCGACCAACAGCACCAGGATGGTCTGGCCGGCCAGGCTGGAGGGCCAGGGGATGCGGCGCCGGCGGCGCGCCCGCCGAGTCGCGGCATCCTCGGTCATCTCAGACCCGCTCCACCGGCACGGCCAGCACGTAGCCGCCGCCCCACACCGTCTTGAGCAGGTACGGATCCTTCGGGTCGGCCTCGATCTTGCGCCGCAGCCGGCTGACCTGGGTGTCGATGCTGCGGTCGGTGAGCGCGGCATTGTGGCCGCGCGCCAGATCCAGGAGCTGCTCGCGGCTCAACACCCGCTGGGGATGCTCGACGAAGGCGCGCAGCATGGAGAACTCGCCGCTGGACAAGGCGACGCCGACCCCGTCCGGCCCCTCCAGCTCGCGCCGGCCCAGGTCCAGGATCCAGCGGTCGAAGCGGACCCGCCCGGCCTCGGGCAGGCGCGCGGACAGCGGGGGCGCGCCGGTCTCGGCCGCGCCCGCCCCCGCGCCGTCGCCGCCCGGGCGCGGTCCGGCCCGGCGCAGCACGGCGCGCACCCGCGCCAGCAGCTCGCGCGGGTTGAACGGCTTGGGGATGTAGTCGTCGGCGCCCAGTTCCAGGCCGACCACGCGGTCGGTCTCCTCGCCCATGGCGGTCAGCATGACGATGGGAAGGTCCGCCGTCTCCGGGTCGGCGCGTAGGGCCCGACACAGGGACAGACCGTCCTCGCCCGGCATCATCAGATCCAGGATCACCAGATCCGGACGCGCCGAGTCGGGGCCGGCGAGCGCGGCCCTTGCCGTCGCGGCGTCGGCGGCGGTGGACACCACCAGGCCGTGCTGGCCCAGATAGCGCGCCAGCAGCTCGCGGATGTCCGGGGTGTCGTCCACCACCAGGATGCGGGGGGCGACCGGGTCGTCAGGCGGCGCCGGCATGGCGGGCCTTCTCGTCCAGCCGGTTCTGGCGCCGGCAGGCGGTCACCACGTTGCGCATCAGCATGGCGATGGCCACCGGTCCGACGCCCCCCGGCACCGGGGTGACCCAGCCGGCGACCTCGCGCACCTCGTCGAAGCGGACGTCGCCGACGATGCGCAGTTCGTCGTTCACCGTGATGCGGCTGCGCCCCAGGTCGACGACCGCCGCCCCCGGCTTGACGTGGCGGGCGCGGATCATGCCGGCGCGGTTGGTCGCAGCCACCAGGATGTCGGCCTGACCGGAGATGTCGGCCAGGTCGCGGGTGTCCTCGTTGCAGACCGTCACGGTGCAGCGCTCGCTCAGCAGCAGCCGCGCCGCCGGCCGGCCGGTGCGGTGGGTGTCGCCGACCACCACGGCATGCCAGCCGACCGGGCGCGGCTCGACGAAGCGCTTGATCAGATGGATGCCGGCCAGTGCCTCGCAGGGCACGAAGGCCGGGACGTCGTTGGCCAGCAGGCCGGCGTTGCGGGTGTGGAAGCCGTCGACGTCCTTGGCGGGATCGACGGCCTCGATCAGGCGCCGGGCGTCGCGGTAGCGCGGCAGATAGTGCTGGACCAGGATGCCGTGCACCGAGCCGTCGTGGTTGAGGCCGTCGATGACGGTGATGATCTCCTCATCCGAGGTTTCCTGTGGCAGGGTGTGCAACTGGGTGCGCACCCCGGCCTCTTCGGCGCGCGCCTTCTTGTTCTCGATCAGGCGCAGGGTGGCGGCGTCCTGCCCCACCACCACGATGGCGAGGGTGACCGTCAGGCGGTGTTCCTCGCTCAGGTCGTGCACGGCTTGGTGCACCTCCCGCAGCATCTCGCGGGCGGTGGCGTGGCCCTCGATCACGCGGGCGCCGCTGGCCATGGGACGCCTCCCTCGGTGGCACGGGTGGGACGGGATGAGGACCTGAGGGTCGCCGGCGCGGCCCCGGCCCCGGTCTCGGCCCCGGTCTCAGCCCCGGTCTCGGCCTCAGCGCCGCGGCAGGCTGCGGAGGCGTCGCGTCAGGTCCTCGACTGTCGCCGCGTCGGCGGTGATGCGCAAGGTCTTGCGGCGGTCGGTGGCGCCGGCGACCACGGCGATGGCGCGCTTCGGCAGCTTCCAGCGCTTGGCCAGCAGCCCCACCAGGGCGGCGTTGGCCTTGCCGGCCTCCGGTACCGCGGTGACCGAGACGCGCAAGTGGGGCCGGCCGTCGGCATCCGCCGCCAGGCCTTCGATCCCGTCGCGCGCCGCCTTGGGCGTCAGCCGCACCACCAGGCGCGCGCCCTCCGGGTCGGGGGTCAGCGGCAGCGCCGCATCCGACTCCGGGTCCGCCCAGTCGGTCACAGAATCTTGAACATCAGTTGCTGGATCACGAGTTGCAGGAAGATCAGGCCCAGAATCAGCACCACCGGCGACAGGTCCACCCCGCCCATGGACGGCAGGCGGCGGCGGATCGGCGCCAGCACCGGCTCGGTCAGGCGGTACAGCACCTCGCCCACCGTGGCGACGAAGCGGTTGTAGCCGTTGATGACGTTGAAGGCCACCAGCCACGACAGGATGGCCTGGATGATGACCACCCAGATGTAGAGGTCGATGACGATCAGGATGATCTGGAACAGCGGGCCGAGGATAACGTCCATGGAGCGGGGGTCCCTGCGGATCGGATCTGGAAGTCTGGAAGACGGTGCGCGTGACGCCAGACATGAGACGTCAACATGGGGTCGGGTGGGACCGTAGTCCATTTCCACGATCAGGGGAATCGTGCCGTGGGACGGGCATCCCCTCCCCCGCGCCCCCTAGCCCGTATCGTGGCGCGTGGGCGCCACCGGCAGGGCGTGGGCGGCCATCAGCGCGCCGCCGCCGCGCCCGGCGCCGGCGGTCAGCTCCAGCGCCAGCACCCGGTGCGGGCGTTCGAACGGCATGACGATGCCGAGCCGGGCCGCCGGCTGGAACCCGAACAGGCTATAATACGGCAGATCCCCGACCAGCACGACCAGGCCGTGACCGTGCCGGCGAGCCTCGAACAGGCCCTTGCGCATCAGCGCCTTGCCGATGCCGCGCCCCTTTAGCCCGGGTTCCACGGCGATGGGGCCGAGCAGCAGCGCCGGATGGGCGGCATCGCCCACCAGCACCGGCCAGAACCGCAGCGTGCCCAGCAGGGTGCCGTCCGGGCGGTCGGCCACGAAGCCCAGGTCGGCGACCGGATCGACGCCGTGGCGGTATACATAGGACCGCTTGGCGTGCCGGTCGGGGCCGAAGGCGCGGTCCAGCAGGGCCTCGATGACCGGGCCGTCGGCGGGCGTCTCGGGCCGCAGGGCGTAGGGCACGGGGTGGGAGACGGCAGCAGGGGACTCGGGGGCACGAGACTCGGGGACAGGGGAGTCGGGGGCGGTCGGCGCAGGGCTCATCGGAACGGCGGTCATCGGGCGGCGATCCTCGGCACGGGAACGGGGCAGCGGGCGAAAGGGCCGCCGGCGCCGGCCGCCGTGTCGCCGTCAGGCCCCGCCGGGACGGATCCCGGGTTCGCGGCCGAGGGCGCCGGCGTCGCGGGCACGACGGCCCGGGCCGCGTCGTCGCGCGGCCGGCCGGGGTCGTCGTCGCTGCGCACGGCCCTGCGCACGGCCCCGCACACGGCCCAGGGGCCAGAGGATCGTCGCCATGTCCCGAGCCATGTCCCGAAAGGCTCCCTCGGATCGCGCCGGCGGGGGACCGCCGGCTCTTCCCGTGCTATAGCATCGCACCCGGCCGCAAGGCTCGCGCTTTTTTCGGGTTCATCACGGAATTCCGGGGAAGGCGGCGCGGATCTTGAGGAAGAAGTAGGCGTCATCGCGGAAGCCGTAGGCCATCCGCTTGATGACCTTGA
>NZ_JACIGI010000059.1 GCF_014197795.1 Roseospira goensis | reverse complement strand
TCGCGCCTTGAACGGCCTGACCCCGCTCGCGTACCTTCAAAACGCTCTCAAGGAGCCTTCTCCAGAGTCTCAGGCAGCCTGAACCCATACACCGCTGTGGTTCACTCTTGACGCACGCCCGGCCGTTCGACAAGGTGCCATCCCTCTTGTCCCGGCGTCCCCCGCGCCGGCGGGATGGGGCGTAGCCAAGCGGTAAGGCAGCGGGTTTTGGTCCCGCGATCCCAGGTTCGAATCCTGGCGCCCCAGCCAGACCCCATTTATTCAACAAAATCAATAACTTATCCTGTGGATAACCTGAACCCCGGTACACGATTGTGGTACACGATGCCGGGCCACGGTGGGGCTGTGCCTGGACCGGGCAGCCACTGGCGTTCCAGCCACTGCGTTCAGCGGAGCGGCAGCCACTGGCGTTCAGCCTGTCCGGGTCACCCCCTTCGGCCTCAACGCTGATGGCCCCTGGGAAGCCCGTACCAGCGGAGCGGCAGGGCCATCTCCCCCCAGGGCTACCCAACCACCAGGGAAACACAGAAGGCCACTCAGCGGGCTTCCTAGTGGCTTCTAGGGGCATCCTCTGTTGGGAGGGTGAACGCAGTGGCTGGACGCTGGTCTACCCACTCCCGTGGGAGTGACCAGGAATTGGCTGGTTGAGATGTGGGACGAGGTTTGGTCCGTGTTGTGAAAAGCGAACCGCACTTCGCATTTGAGACCCCAGTGTCACCCTGGGTAACACCGGAACCACGGTTTCGTTTTCACATCATGCGAAGACGGACAGGGGCCTCCAAAATGACGGAGGTCCGTCCCTTTCAAAAACCTCCCGCGGGGTGTTTTTCGGACCTCGCGGACGTGTCGATCCGGACCTTCCTCTGCTTCTGTCTCTGCTTCCACCTCCGCACGGCTTCCCGGACACGCTTCTTCTGCCCCTCCTCGGAACACTCAGGGGAACAGTAGGTCCTCCGCTGGTGGACCGGGGGGACGAACTCCTTCCCACAGTGCTTACAGCGAAGCGTACAGGTGCGGGTCTTAACCACCACCAACGACCACTTCCCCCCACTCACTACCACCCACTTCCACACCACTTCCTCCCCGGTCTCCGGGTCGAAGGTGTGGATGAACATGGGCTTCTTGGCCTCCTCACCACCGGTGTCCCCCTTCCCGGTGTCCTGGTCAAAAGTGCCGACCTCGGCACATTGGCTGACCACCACCCCCTCCTCACCACCGGCGTCCCCCTTCCCGGCCCCAGGAAGCCCCAGGAGTGGCCTTCTCTGTTTCCCTGGTGGTTGGGTAGCCTCGGGGGAAGACGGCTCTGTGTGGGCCTCCCTGGTCTCCCTGGGGGCTTGGTCAAAATGGCCCTCCAAGGCCACTTTGGAGACCAGCGGAGCGTCCAGCGAAGCGTCCAGTGGAGCGACCAGCGAAGCGTCCAGTGGAGCGGCAGGGCCAGAAAAATCGTTGGCGATGTTTTTCCCGGCCTCCCTGGACGCTTCCCTGGCCTCCTCCCAGACCTCCTTCAAGGTCATCCCTCTTTGACCGCCCTGTTTCGGGGGGGTCATTCGCTGTTTGCTTCGGTGAACTGCCGGTCCTACCTCCGGCTTGATGGCCTTCTTCTGACCAGTCCCGTGGGGCTGATCACCACGGAAGAGGTTGAACCTGCTGGCGGTGGTGGTGGTGGTGGGTGTCTGCTGTCCTGTTGGTTCTGCTGTCATCTGTCCTGGCCCTTCATCCTGTCTGCCGCTCAACGGCCTTCGGCCATCCGCTGAACGCAGTGGCTGGTCGCTCCGCTGGAACGCCAGTGGCTGAACGCAGTGGCTGTCACCCATGAAAAACCCTCCCCCCTCCCTTTACGGCAGGGGTCTGTAAGCTGTTGAAAGTGAAAGGGAAATCAGGCTGCTGAGGAAGCTGGCGTCCTCACCCCGACCTGGGGAGGGTGGTGGAAGGGGGGTGGATTGCCCCCCTCCAAGGCGGCTATGCCGCTATCCACCACCCCGAGAAAAGCCCGTCTTCCCTAGAGTTTGCCTGGGAAAATCGGCTTTTCTTTCCTTCAGTTTCAAGGACTTAGCCGGATTGCCCCTGTCTGCCGCTTCGCTGGACCAACACCTTCCGCTTCCCGGGAAGACCAACCTCCTTGGCCGACACCAAGGACCACCCGAAGGCGGTCACATAGGGGGCCACGGTGTTGGACTTCAGGGCCTGGGGGAGTTTGAAGGAAGGGACACCGGTCAGGGACTCCACCTCATCGGACGGGAGGGTGTCCTTGGTGGTGTGCCCCAGGAGTTCGGCCAGCCGGTCGAGGGGTCGGGTGCCCTTGGCCCTGGCCCGACCGTCCTTGGCCTGCATCGCTGCCGGAGAATAATCCTTCTTCCCTAGAGTTTGCCTGGGAAAATGGATTTTTCTTTCCTTCAGTTTCAAGGACTTAGCCGAATTGCCCTGTTCGGCCACCTTCGCCCTTTCACTCCCATCCGGGTTCACCATCCGGGCCGATGGTCTGATGATCCTATGGTCTGATGATCCTCCTTCCCTGTCTGCTGACCATGAAAAACCCTCCCCCCTCCCTTTACGGCAGGGGTCTGTAAGCTGTTGAAAGTGAATGGAAAATCAGGCCGCTGGGGACGCCAGCTTCCCCACCCCACCGTCCAGGCGCTCCAGAAGCTCCGGGATGGTGTCGGTCTCCAGCCATGCCTTCAGCAGGGAGCGCATCCGTTCGGAGGGGATGAACACCGTCATGGACGGGCCATCCTGGACCCGGATGCACCCCCGCCACAGCCACTGGAGCATTTCCGACAAGGCGAACAGGTCGGCCGAATGATCCTGGCCCTTGTCCTGGATGTAGCGGGTCAGCACCGGGTTCGGGAACCTGTTGGCGAGGTAGATCATGGTGGTCTTGTGGCACCAGTCATTGGACGCCCGGGCATTGACCGGGATGAAGCAATCGGGGTCGCTGAACCCTCGTCCGGTCAGGCGTTCCCTGAACTCCTTGAAGGTCGTCCAGGCCACGTCCTTGGCCGGGGCCTTGGCGTCCCGCTCGATGAACTTCCGAACGGTGGTCGCCACCGTCTTCATCTTCTCGGGCGACATGCCGCTCAGGTGGGCCACGGTGAACTTCTGACTGCCCCGCTTGGCACCCTTGGGCCTGAAGGCACCGATGGCGTTCTTCGGTCCCTCATAGACGGTCAGCCGCTGGCGGATCGCCGCCTTGATGGCGCCTTCGTTCACCTCCTCCCGGGGCCGTAGGGTGCCGTCCCGGTCGATCCCCAGGACACGATAGGGGTAGTCATTGGCCCGGAAGTAGGCCGACAGGGTGGAGCCCTCGAACAGGTAGGTCAGGATGGTGATCTCCCGGAAGGCGTCCAGGGCCGCCTTGGGGAACTCCCAGACCAGGAACTTCCCTTCCACCAGGAACAGGGAGCCGGTCCGGGCCAGTCTCTGGACATCCTCGAAGCGGTGGCCCTGGTGGTCACCATAAATCCACCGGACGGCCCCGGTGTCCGGGTCCACCACGATCCAGCGTTCCCGAAGCAGGTGGTCGATCTCCTTGGTGGTCAGGGTGCGGTGAAGGTCGATGCCCTCCAGGGCCTCGTCCACCACCAGCCTGTAGCCATGATCCCGGATGGCCTGGATGCCATCATCGGACAGGAACGGAAGCAGGGCGTGGGTGGTGGCGATGTTCTGCCCGTCCTTCAACAGGGCTTCGAAGTGTAGCCACTTGGGGCGACCGTCGATGGACCGGGGGTCTTGGAAGTCCAGGTCGGGGCAGGCATCCTTGGCCCGCTGGACCTCATCCAGGAACGGGGTGACGTAGATGAACCGGGGGGCAGGAACAGGGGCGTTGTCGTTGGACGCTTCGCTGGGCACTTCGCTGGCGTAGTCGTCCCAGGTGGGGTTGGAAAGCCGCGAAGCGGCCTGGGGGTGGGCCGCCACGGTCTTCTTCATGGACGCATGAGCGAAGGTGGTCTTCCCCGCGCCCATGATGGCGTCGATCACGGTGATGGTCGGAGTGGTCATGGTGGTGTTGATCCGGTTGGTGTGAACGCAGCGGCTGAACGCAGTGGCTGGGCAAAGAAAAACCCCCAGGCCCGGACAGGGCGCTGAGGGCGATGACAGGGGACGGTGGCCCCTACGGATGGCAGGGGCGAAGATCGGGGTGGAGCGGCAGGGTTCCCCGGCCAGCAGAGCGGCGGACCTCGGAGGCCAGGAGGTTCAGGGCGATGGAGAAGACCACGGCCTGGGACGGGCTGATGCCCTTCTCGGTCTCATAGGCCCGGATGATGTTGTCCAACACCCGGCGATCAGCGGGGGTCATGCCGATGTTGGTTCGGACGATCCCATTGGTGGGCTTGAGGTTGACCCTGGCCGCTCCGTTGGCCTCTTTTCTGGTGGGCATGATGGGTTTCCTTCTGGGAATGCGAATGGTTCGCATATAGAGGGGTGATGGTGAACGCAGTGGCTGGGTGGAAGGTGGATGGATGGTGGGTGGTAGGTGGGTGGATGGTGGGTGGATGGTGGGTAGTGCAGCCTTCGGAAAACGACCGATACACCCACCCTGAGGCCCACCCTTCTGCAAATGAGAATGGCTTGCATCTAGGGTGAACGCAGTGGCTGGACAGTGATCCGCCGCTCCGCTGGAAGGTTGCACCATCTTCCAAGGGGAAGGGGTAACCTCAGGGACACTGGCCCGAAAGTCGCACCATCTTCCTAGAGTGAGGGATAATAGATTTGGTAGCCTTCACCCCCCCTCCACCCACCACACCTAGACCACCTCATTCCCGGCGTTTTCCGGGCCTCTGAGGGGCCTTCTCTCTTCGGGCTATGATGAGACCAGGAAAGCGGAGAAGGCCACTCAGCGGGCTTCCTACGGGCTTCCCTAGCCGCTTCTCGGCATTCTAGGGGGCCTTTGGTGGACGCAGTGCCTGGGTGATGATGAAGAGGGCCTGCTTGCGGTTGAGGTAGTAGGCTTCCGATGGGCGACCACGCTCGCCGGTATTTATGGCCACGGTGGAGGTAATTCCCAGGCTGCCGCTTCGCTGGAACGCAGTGGCTGGCCGCTCCGCTGAATGCAGTGGCTGGACAGGTGGGGATTGGCGCCCCGCTTAAGGGCGCCAATGGCGCGGACCTTCTTGGAGACCGGGGTGCGGGACAGGGTGCAGACCAGGAGGGCCTGTTCTTCGTTGAGGTAGTAGGCGGTGAACTCGTGTCCCCTGTAAGCGCCCCGTTGTGGGGCGACATTGGCGCCACGCTGTACGGCGCCAAAAACTCCAGTTCGTCCATGCTGGAGGTTTGCAGGCGGCGACTGCAAAGGGGTCCGAAGAAGGCCAACTCGTCCATGCTGGAGGTTTGCGTTCGCTGAACGTAAACCAATCCAAAATTGGATTGCTTGAAGCCCATCGCCTTGGCCCCGGTGTAACCCATGACCAACAGGGTTGAAGCCATCGCGGGTCATGTCGAAGGCATCGTCCAAGCGGACGCCGAAGCCCACCTTCGTCTTGGCCTTGGTAGGCCGGAACCATTGACCTGAGATTTCAGGGCTAAGGGCCGGAACCATTGGGCTGAGATTTCAGCCGAAAGGGTGGAAACGCCATTGGACCCAAATCTGGGTGCAATGTGTCCCGGATATCCCGGATGTCCCGCAGGACGTGATCGTGCCGCTCGACGAACCAGCCCGAGGGGGTGTCTCCAGATTTGAGGAGACCTCCTCAGATTTGAGGAGATCTCCTCAGATTTGAGGAGCTAATGTTTTCAATGGCTTGGTCGATATCCCGCAGGACGTGATCGTGCCGCTCTACGAACCACCCGAGATTTCGGGTGGTAAGGTTTTTCAGCACACCCCCAGAACCCGATAGACCGAAGACCGGGCAATCCCCAGTTCCTTGGCGATGGCACTGGGAGAAAGCCCCCGGTCCTGGTGCATCGCCTTCACCTGGGCAACATCAATGCTCGGCTTCCGGCCCCGATAGACGCCCCTGGTCTTCGCCTTCGCAATCCCTTCCCTCTGCCGCTCCTTGATGATGGCCCGCTCGAACTGGGCCACGGCCCCGATCACCTGAAGCTGGAGGGTCTGGAACGGGTTGTCCTCTCCGGTGAACGTCAGGCGCTCCTTGTGGAACACCACGGACACGCCCTTGCCGGTGAAGGTCTGCAACAGGGACAGGAGGTCCCCCAGGTCCCGGGCCAGCCGATCAATGGAGTGGACATGCACGGTGTCCCCCTCCCGGACGTACTCAAGGAGGGTATCCAGGGCCGGTCTGTCCTTGCTGCCCCCGCTGGCCTTGTCAGTGAAGGTCTTCCCTACGGTCACCCCGGCCAACTGGCGGTCAGTGTTCTGGTCCACGGTGGAAACCCGGATGTAGCCAACATTGGTCATGTGATCGGTCTTTCCTCTCTGTCTACCCACCCGTGCGCGAGTGTCCGAATAGGTTCTAGACCACGGACCTTACCCTGTCCGAAAACCCAAAAGCAACCCAAATCGGACACGGAAACCCTGGGGTCAGGTGTCCGATGAAAGTGACCGACTGGGGTGTACCCCAAGAGGACAGGGTTTGCCGCACGGTGCAGCGAACTGCCGGGGGAGGTTTGCGACACCGTGTAACAAACCCCAGGCCACCCGGTGTCCACCAGGGAGACCGGTTCAAATCTGGACCGATGTCGGACAGGGAGACCACCAGGGGCAAGCCCACTCGCCACACAGCATGGCGCTACCTCAGGCCACCGGTGTCCACCAGGGAGGCCACCAGGGGGAGCGATCAGGGAGACCACCAGGGACGGTGCTTCACGGTGGAGCGCCGCCGTACAGCACGGCAAGCCCAATCGCCACACAGCATGGCGCTACCTCAGGCCCCCTAGGAAGCCCGCTGAATGGCCATCTTCCCCCAGGGCTACCATCCCACCAGGGAAACACAGAAGGCCACTCACAGGCCATCCTAGGGCGTTCTAGGGGCATCCAATGCGGCGAATGTCGCTAGCTGGTGGACGGGGTGGTGGATAGCGGCCAGGGAGACCACCAGGGCCGATGCGACACCGTGTCACGTCGCCGTACAGCGCGGCGACATCCCAGCCACTGCGTTCCAGCGGATGGCCGAAGGCCGTTGAGCGGCAGCCACTGGCGTTCAGCAAGCCCCCTAGGAAGCCCGCCGCTTCGCTGGTACAGGGCCATCTTCCCCCAGGGCTACCCAACCACCAGGGAAACAGAGAAGGCCACTCACCAGCGAAGCGGCAGGCCATCCTAGGGCGTTCTAGGGGCATCCCTGGTGGGGAGGGTGGTGGATAGCGGCATAGCCGCCTTGGAGGGTACCGACCGCGCCAATGGGTGGATAGACCTCCGTCCCTGTCTCACACGTGAGACACCATGCCCCCTGCTGTCTCCCCCAGGGCAGGCCCTCGCGTCCACCAGGGGGGCAGAGGGGGGACGGTGGTGTGGCAATGATCTTCATGCCCTCTCAGGATTTTGCACCAAACAAAACCGGGTGTTCCCCGATCAAGACCGCCATGCCGCCATCAACCGCATTTCTGGTCTTCAGGCCCACCGGTGTCTTCCGGTAGGATGACCCGCGAACCACCAGCGAAGCGAACAGCGAAGCGACCAAAAGGACCCCATCGTGCCCCCTACTGCCACCGCCATAGAAGCCTATTTCCGCCGCCTCGGTGAAATCCAGGCCACGGGTGGTGGCACCGGGGAGACCTCGTACTACGGTGCCCTGGAAACCCTTCTGAACGCGGTGGGCAACGCCCTGGCCCCGAAGGTGGTCAGTGTCTCCCAGTTGGCGGAAGCTGGGGCGGGTCACCCGGACTTCGGTCTCTACACCCGGAACCAAATCCAGAGAGGCCACCCCCGTCCCGGCCAGTTGCCCGAACGCGGTGTGGTCGAGGTCAAGAAGGTGTCCGATGACGCCTGGGTCACGGCCAAGACCTCCCAGGTGTCCCGCTACTGGGCCACCTACCGCCTTGTCCTGGTGACCAACTACCGGGACTTCGTGCTGATCGGAGAGGACGATGACGGCAACCCGGCGAAGCTGGAAAGCCTCCGCCTTGCCACCTCAGAAGCCGACTTCTGGTCCCGTGTCGCCAAGCCCCGGGTCTTCGCCGGGGAGGTTGGACAGGCCCTTGAAGAGTACCTTCGCCGCGCCATGACCCAGACCGTTGCCCTCCGGGAACCCCGAGACGTGGCATGGTTCCTGGCCTCCTATGCCCGGGACGCCCTGGGGAGGGTGGACGCAAAAAAGCCCGCATACGCTTTACATTTCGTGCGGTTTGGCGCTGATTATAGGCGGGGCCGTCCCGAAACCGCCTTACGACCTCACGTAGAGCACCTCGAAAAACACTTTCCACAACCCTGGCCCAAACGAGCTTTTCTTCGCTCCAACCTGTGAGTGTGCCCCCATGAATCTGCCGCTACTTTAGATGGAACCTTAATGTCCGCAATGTCGAAATAATAACGCCCTCAACTTTTTTTGTTGTCTCCTCTGCCATTTGAGGTGACATCTCCGCAAGATTGTCTTTATGAATCGAGGTGGCGCAGTTTAGTGATATTCTGCTGTGCCTCCAGTAAGTCCATAGCGTATAGTATTTCAAGGTAGTTACCATTTCTAAGTTTTCTTGCTCTATGTTAGCCACTATGTACAGTGCGTCAATTCCGTCAATCTTAACTGGTCGGTATTCTGTAATTTCAACATTTCCCTTTTTTCTCATTGCGTTTGCCCATATTTCAGAAGATCTATCAATATCCAGAAGCATATCGGTTCTCGCCTTCTCGGCTGCTACAGGTATCGGTCCATCACTACTTAGAAAGCAGCTCGCTATTAAGTGCCCAGAAGGGCTTGAGAGCCAATTGACAGCAAACTTTGTGGTGGGCATGATAGTTTCAGTAGGTACCATTTCTCCCATATAATAAAAACTAACTCCTAATTCTTGGTCTTTATACCAATTGCCGTCATTCGATTCACCAACAGAAACGCTGGAAATAAAAAAAAGGGCAGCCAGCATACAATATTTTAAAGATCGCATCGCCATTGATCTCCATATTTTGAAACGCCGAGCATTAGCTATGGGCCGTTTATGGGTACCTCGAAGAACATCGAAAACGGCCCGCCTTTCCAATCTCGACCCATTGAGAAACAAAGAGACCGATTTCACCGGGATTGAGCTTTTCGAGGTGCCCTTATTTCTTTTTTTCTTCCTCCCGAAGATTTATTGACGCCGGTAGGTAGGCCGCGCAAAACCCAATGGCGGCTAACAGTTCCTCGGTAGATTGGCTGCTCTCGAAAGCCACGTCACGGCCCTCCGACCATTCGCCCCCGGCTTACCAGCGCGGGCTATCCGCGCACCCTCCTCGGGTAACGGAGGGTGTGTAGGTCCAGGCAGATGTGAGACTGGGTGAGCCGCGCTTGCACCGGGCTGGGGGCATGCCCCCAGCCCGGTGCGAATTCGGTTTATAAC
>NZ_JACIGI010000058.1 GCF_014197795.1 Roseospira goensis | reverse complement strand
TCGCGCCTTGAACGGCCTGACCCCGCTCGCGTACCTTCAAAACGCTCTCAAGGAGCCTTCTCCAGAGTCTCAGGCAGCCTGAACCCATACACGGCGTGACAGAACGCTTGTCAAGCAGGGCGGCGGCGCTTATGGTGCGCCGCCTAGGTCGGGCGCGGCGCCCGCCGCCGTACCGCTCATGCCGCAGTAGCTCAGCTGGTAGAGCAACGCATTCGTAATGCGTGGGTCGGGGGTTCAAGTCCCTCCTGCGGCACCACTTTCGGAAGCCTGCTAGCACGTCGCTCAAACGTGTGGATGTTGTCACCCGAGTTCGGAGAGGCAGCCGCCAAGCAATCCGCTCCGATCTCGCTCAAGTAGGTTTCCAAAGCCCGGGCCGCTTCTGACAGGTGGTCCGGGCTCATTTTCGTGTACCGCTCGGTCGTGCGGTATCCGGTGCTATGCCCCAGCCATGCGGCCGTGTCTTCGATGGACACCCCGCGCGCCCGAAGCTCGGTCGCCACCGTATGGCGGATCACATAGGGCGACACATCACCCGACAGCCCAGCGCGCTCGCGCACGACGCGGAACGTCTTACGCACGCTGGCCACCGGCTTGTCGTGCCAGGAGACCACCGGCCCGGCCGGCAGCCCGGCCAGGACCGGAACCAACTGCGACACCATGGGGATGGTCGGGCGCCGTTTCTTGTTTTGCGGGCGGCCCGGCGGATTGAGCCGGATCACGCGCCGCTCGATATCGCACTGGAACGTCGTCAGGTCGGTGATCGCCTCCGGCCGGGCGCCGGTTCCGAAGGCCAGTAGCAGGTACACCCGCATGTGGTCGGGCATGTCCACCGACAGGAGGGCGCGAGCCTCGGCCACGGTCAAGACCCGTTCGCGCGGCTCCGCCTCCGGCGCAAGGGAGAGGTCTATGTGCGGAACGGCCGTCACCTCCCCCAGCCGGGCCGCGCGGTTCAACGCGGCGGCGCCAACGGCCAGGACGCGCCGGATGTAGCCATTGGACAGTCCCTCGGCCTGCATCCGGCCCACCCATGCCCGTTGCCGCTCGTGCGTCACCTCAGCCACCAGCGCGCCCGGAAACGCCTCAGACCAGCGCCGCAGCGCGGTCTTGGCGTCCCTCCCCGTCCTCTGTTTTTCGGCGTGCTGCTTGTAGTAGCGCACAAGAATGGTCTCCAAGGGGGTGTCGGTCGGTCTGGCGTCCTTCATCCGACCGCGCTCGATCACGAATGCGGCCAGCTTCAGTTCCGCGTCCCGAAGGTCGCTTGTGCCAAGCGATTCGCGCTTTGTCTGTCCAGAGGAAGCGTCGAACCATGTGGCGCACCAACGGTCTGAGTTTGGCCGTTTCGTGAGATAGTATTCGCCGATTTGACAGACGCGCTCGCGCTTTCGCATATGTTGTCCGCCTCATCTAAATATTCTTTAATCCAATCCAAGCGGTATTTCCAGCGACCACCGATGAGCTTGGCCTTTATCTTGCCGGCCTTGCGCATCCTCTGGATGGTGGACAAGCTCACGTCCAGTATACTGGCAGCCCGTTTCTCGGACATCAATTCGGGAAGACGGGCCACCTCAGTCATGCGCAAAGACCTCAAAGATGCAATCGCCGGCCGCGCGGGCTGGAGTCCTACCCCCGCCGCCGGCTGTCGGTGTTGTTGCGGTCACCGCCGACTGGACCGGGCGCCGGGTCCGATTGGCCGGCGCCAAAGCCATTGGGCAAGCGCCATCACGCGGCGGCGGCGGTCGCCACGCCGTCCAGGCGCACCGCGACGGTGGCCGCGCCGTTGCCGGCGGCCTGAACCGCCGTGCCGATGGGGTAGTGGCCGGAGTCCGGCAACACCACCTGCCCCGGGTCGATATCCCACGACACGGCGGCACCTTGCCCGATGACGGCCGTGGACAGCTTCGGCAGGGTCCAGACACCCGTCGTCTGAAGCACTACGTCGGCCGTGGCCTTGGCATCGGTCAGGGCCACGCCCGCCATGGCACCGACAATGACCAGATCACCGGAGGACACACCCCCGGCCGGCGCCGCGACGGTGACCCGGTCACCATCCTGCAGGAAGGTCTTCGCCATGATCAGAGTCCTTTCGTGGTCGAAATGCGCACGGTGTGAACACGGGCCGTCCCCGAAGCCGACGCGATGGCCCGGTTGAGACGGGAGAGCGCGGCCTCCATTTCGGTCATGTTGCGATAGGTGACCCGCTTCCCATCGTGCTCGACGCTTAACGCGCCCGCCGCCATCTGCCCTTCGAGGGCATCACGGCGGGCGATCAGGGTGGCCAGGTCCGCCATGATCAGGCGGACCCTTCGTTCAGGTACAGGCCCCGGTAATCGATGGCCCCGCACCCGAAATCGAGGCCCGCGCGCACGCGCACGCCGCGCGTGTCGAAGTCGATTTCGGTGTGAATCTGGGGGCCTTCGGCGCCCTGGACATAGCCGTACACGAGGGAAGGCACCTGCATCGGATCGGCCACCACATGCCACCGATTACCGGTGATGTTGGCGTCAACCACCAACTCCAGCTGCCCGGCCCACGGGTTCACGTCCCCGGACTTGGTCGGGGTGATCGCGGCCAGGACCTGACGCGCGGTCAATTCAGTGTCCGGACCGCACACCAGGAACTTCGGCTGGACGTTCAGCTTCATCCCGTCCAGGCCGGTCATCTTGCGCAGCGCCGCGACGGCCGCGCCAACGGTGGTCACGCTGATCGCCGCGCCCGTACCAGCCTTGTTGCTGTGTGTGACATGGAACAGCGTCACGCCATCGCTCATGTTCGGGCCATCCGACGCCAGCAGGTCATACACCAGCCCGTTTTCGAACGCGGCGGCGCGGACGGCGATCAGGGCGGAGAAGTCCGCGAGAGCGCCCAGGTCATCGTTGATCAGCGCCCGCCGGCCAATGGTGATCCCGGTTGCGAATTCCTTGGGCGTCACCGTCTCGCGGTTCTCGCTGATCGTGCCGCGCTCATGCGGCGCGCCCTCCGCCACTTCCACGAAGTCCGGGAAGTCTCCGACGCGAAGGAACTTGTGGGCCTTGAAGTCGTTCATCGGCTTCTTCGCCGCAAGCTTCCGGTAGGTCGGTTCAGCCGCCTGATACTGCGCCAGCAACGCCTTGTTCGCCCCATCCGCCAGCAGCAGCGGGAAGTCCGACGTGGAATGGGCACGGGTGAAGATGGTGTTGAACACCGCGTCCCGGTCGAAGGCGTTCACGCGCTCGCCTCGTGCCGCCTCCAGTTCGGCCACCATGTCCAAGGCACGATGCCGCATGAACTGCGCCGCCATGCCCTCCGGCTTCACCAGCGGCGAGAACTGCGCCGCCAACGCGCCCGCCATGGCCCGGCGGATCACCGCCGGGTCGGTGTAATCGGCGCCGCCGGAGACGGTGGTGGGCCGGTTGTTGATGACGGGTGCCGCCCGGGTATGCATGGTACCGGGCCCGGCGGCGCGCGCCTGCCCGCCGTCCTGTCCGTCCTTGCCGGCGGGCGCGTTGTCGTTCGTACCCTTGGTCACGGCCGCCTTGATCTCGTCGAGCGTGGCGGCCATGCCGTCCACCTTGCTTTCGAGGGCGCCCACACGGCCCTCGATGTCCTTGCCGGACTCGGCCTCTGGCGCCTTGGCCGGGGCCGTCTTCGTCTCGGGGTCCATCGTGATGTGCTCCTTTCGCACGGTGGCGCCGGGGTCGCTCCCCAGCGGGGTGAAAGACAGTTCCCGGGGCGTCCACTTGGTGGCGCGGAACACCGGCAGGCCGTCGCGGGCGCCCGCGCGCGTCCATGCCTGAACGCTGTAGCCCAGCGACACGCCGCGCACCGATCCGGCCTGGATCTTGTCCATCAGGCGGTCCGCTTCCGCGGAGCCGTCGAACCGCACGCTGGCGATGATCCGCGCCCCTTCGACGCGGACGAGCGCGACCGCGCCGACCACGGCGTCCACGGCGTTGCGGTGATCCATGAGAACGGGGGCTCCGCCGAAGCCGGTCAGGTCCGCACTGGCCGCGTCCAGTTCCTCGATCCACGCCCCGCGCACCTCGGGCGCGGGCGCCGGCGCCGGGCGCGGCACGGGCGCCGGGCCGGACAGGGCCACCACGTCCACGGTGCGGGCCTCCCGGTTCAGGGTGGCGGCCCCGCCGGCGGCGCGGGTGCGCAGCGCAGGGGCATCAAGCGGCATCGTCGGGGGCCTCCGGCGCCGGGGTGGTGGTGGCGGTGCTGGTGTCCAGGGTCAGGCCCAGCCGGGCGGCGCGTGCCTGTTCGGCCGCAATCTCGGCATCGATCTTTTCGGCGTCGTACCCGCGTTCGGCGATGGACTGTGTCCGGGACTTCAGGCCCGCCCGGATGGCGATGATTT
This sequence comes from Roseospira goensis, assembly GCF_014197795.1. Classification (GTDB taxonomy): domain Bacteria; phylum Pseudomonadota; class Alphaproteobacteria; order Rhodospirillales; family Rhodospirillaceae; genus Rhodospira; species Rhodospira goensis. The sequence goes on along the minus strand of NZ_JACIGI010000058.1, from coordinate 7,801 downwards.
CCGCCTCGGCGTCCTTCTTGGGATCGACCCATTCCTGACGCGGGGGCAGCCACTCGACGCGATGGAACGCGGCGGGATCGTCGGCATAGCCCGGCAACAAACCAACTCCGCCGGCCGTCGAGACAACCCGGTCCCACACCGGTTGGCAGAACCGGGGCACCATGACGTTGTGTTGCCAGTGCTCCAGCCGCTTGCGGAACTCGACCAGACCCGCGCGGATGGACGAATAGTTGACGCCCGCCAGGTCCCCGGTCAGGACCTCGTAAGGGATGCCCAGCCCGGCCGCGACCGCGCGCAGGTGCGCCTTGGTGAAGGCGTCGTAATCTTCGAACGCCTTGGGGTCGAACCAGTCCACACCCGTGCCCGGGGGCAGGTTCAGCAGGCTCCCCGGCTCCATGCCGGCGGTCAGAACACCACCGTCCTGGGTTCCATCCATGCCGCCCGCGTTGCCCTCGGGGTCGGTGATCGCGCCCATGATCATGGCGCGGGCCTTGGCACTCACCAGGGTGGCGTCGTCCAACTGGTCCAACTCGTGCAACTTATGCAGCACGGGCGCGAGCCACGACAGCCCGCGCAACTGTCCGGGCTCATGCGCCTGGAACAGATGGACCATGTCCCGCGCGTCGATCCGCACAGGGGTGAAGGCATTCACGAACGGCGCGGTCGGATCGTCCGGACGGCGGGGAAGAACGTGGTACGCCTGCACCCGGCCCATGTCGTCCAGCTCCACGCCCGCGCGCACGCGGGACGTGGGGCCGACCATGGGGAATTCATAGGGCACCTGGTCCGCGTGGATCAGGCGAAGGCGCGTCAGTCCCGGTTCGTCGGGGTCTTCGAACAACTGCCCGAAGCACTCCCCGACCTCGATCATCTGTCGGCACCCCATGGCCTCGCACCCGTAGAGACCCCCGGCACTGTCATAGTCCAGCCGGTCCAACAGGCGCCCGGTGACCTCGTGGATCCGCTCCCGGGTGGCCGGGTCGGGATGCTGCGAGGACGGCTTGATGCCCGGCCCGACGATGTTGGATACGAGGGCCTGGACGGCGGCGCCGGCGTGGGCGTTGTTGCGCACGACGTGCGTGGCCCGCGCCTGGATCGTCCGGCCGGCGCCGATCACCTCGTTGGTCAGGGACCGACCCGACACCGGAGCCCCGGACCAGCGCCGCCCCAACCCGCCGGCATCCAGCGAGCGGCGGAACAGCCGCCGGACCATGCGGGAGAACGACGCGGCCATCGTCAGGCGCCCCGAAGCTTCTCGGCCGTTTCGCGACGGATCGCGGAAACATCCAGGATCACCGCCAAGCGTCGGACCGCGACCTCCGCCTGAAGTTCGGCCGTATCGTACATAAGGGCGAAGTCAACGTAGTCCCGCCCTTCCGTGTCCCGCGCCTTGATGATGGACACGTAAAGCGGTTCTTCAGGAACGCCCGCTTCTTCGTACTCCTGGTGAACGTCGATCCAGGACCGCAGGTCCTGGCGACTGAAGACTTCGGCCGCAACCCGGATCGGGACATCATGATTGACCAGCTCGGCAATACAGGCGAGCGAGACGATATCGGCGAAGCTGAACGTCCGGGCGCGGCCTGCCACCGTTTCCGAAGCACCGGGAATGTACCCACGGTGAATCCAGGAATTCAGGGTGTTGCGGGGAATGCCCGTAACGGCGGAAACCACGATGGCGGAGTACGAGAGGTTTGCGGTCATTGGCCTGCCTCACCTGTTGCGCTTGCACCAGCCTAAGGGCAAAGCTAGTGCATATGCAATAGGTTTTTTCGTTGGTAGGGAGAACGTTTTCAGAACCCAGCCGCCACGGCCCCCATCACGGCGCCCGACAGCACCGCCAACGCGTACCGTGCCACCCGCTTCGCCCGCGCCCGGCGCCGATAGGGTCGGGTCAGGTCCTCTGCTCGGCGCCGCGCGAAGGCGCGAAGGTGGGCCTCTATGCGCGCGCTTTCCCGGGCCAGGGCGGAGGCTGCAAGGTCATGGTTGGGTCTGGTGGCGATGCCCACGGGCGTTCCGTCAGTCATGGTCCGGCCCTTCCTGGATCACGACACCGACCGCGAGGGCGGCTCGAACGGCCCACGCCGCATGGTGTCCGTCCGGTACCGGTATGCGCATCCAGACGGACCGGTCACCATACGGTCGCGGATCGTGCGGTCCCGGGTCGGCGGCTTGGATCAACCCGAAGTGTGGGGTGCGTCCCGAGGCCTCGTTCACGATAGCCACCACCTCGTCACCGGGCTCCGGTGTCCCGTTGAGGTCCACCAGCCGGAGCCGGCCCCCGATCCGCATGAGGGCCAGACCGAACAGGTCGTCCGGCGGCGCATCCGACCACGACGCGGCGTCGAAACGCGCCGGTACGATGGGCGGCGGGTCCGACCGGAACCCGGCAACGGCAGCGATGGGAACGGCGGCGGCGGACGCCGCGAGGGCACCGACCGTCAACACGGCGCGGCGGGTGGTGGTGTTCATAGTGGCCTCCTGAAGCATCGCATGATACGTTCACGATCAGACGATCCCACGGAGATAGCCTGAGTGTCAAGCGATATCCAAACGATCACAGGGGCGCAGTTGCGGGCGGCACGCGCATTGCTGCGGTGGACAGCACAGGACGTTGCGGAAAAGGCGGGGATCGGATTGGCTACCGTTCGCCGCTCGGAAGCTGTGGACGGTGAAGTGCCAATGACCGGAGGCAACCAACGTCTGGTCCGCCAGGCCCTCGAAGCGGCCGGTGTGGAGTTCATTCCCGAGAACGGCGGTGGGCCGGGCGTGCGATTGCGGAAGGGGATCCCGCCGTGAGAAACCGCCCGGCGGGAGCGTGTGGCGCCCGCCGGGGGCGGCGTGGTATGTCTCGAAACAGCCATGCCTCGTGCTCCTACACGGGGTTTCGGTCAGGCCGGCGACGGGAGCTTCCACCTTCCCCGCCGGCCGCTCCGCCCCAAGGTGGACGAAAGTGCTATCCCGTGATAGCTTTCATCTCACTTGTGCCTCTTTTCGCGCCATCACGTCAAGAGGTTTCCACTCATTTGTGAGATGAAAGTGATTACATCCGACCAAATCCGTGCCGGGCGGGCATTGGTAAGGTGGTCCGCCGATGACTTGGCGAAGGCTGCCACCATCGGAGTGTCAACAATCCGCCGGATCGAGAGCGCGGAAGGGGTGCCAAACGCCGCGACGAAGACACTTCTGGCGATCCAACAGGCCCTCGAAGCGGCCGGTGTGCAGTTCATTCCCGAGAACGGCGGTGGGCCGGGCGTGCGATTGCGGAAGGGGACCCGGCCGTGAAAGGCGCGTCCTCGGTCTGAGTCGCGAAGAGGGTTTGTGCTCGCCCGATTTGGCGAGCAAGATTGTTACGCGCGATTGCAGAGGGGAAGGCCATGAACCCGGAGGGAACCGAAGCCCTGCGCCAGGAGTATCTGGCGGACATGGGGGAGGACCTGGACCCCGAGAAGTTCCAGCCCGGAAGCTATGGATGCCACGAAGCCTTGCACATGGCCTCCTTCCTGATGGAGTCGGTGGACGGGAGCGTGTTGGAACACCCCGCGGTCGTCCTGAACCCCGAGTGGTTCGCGCTTGCGGCCCAGGCGCATGATGCCCTGTTCGCGCTGTATCAGGCCATTGGCGCCGCCCATCTTGATGCGCCGGACGTCTCGGACGGGAACCGATCCGGTGCCGGGCTTGCGGAAAGGTAACCCAAAGGGTTATGCTTGATCATGCGAAGTGGCCCGCTGGTGACCATCGTCGAGACGCGCGCCTTCATCTCCCGTGCGGCGGACCTGATGGATGAGGACGACCGCGACGCCTTGAAAACGATGCTGGCGGCAGACCCCGAGTGCGGCGCGGTGATGCGCGGGACCGGCGGGGTTCGCAAGGTACGGGTGGCCCTGCAAGGGCGCGGCAAGAGCGGCGGGGCGCGGGTGGTCTACTATTACCGGAACGAGGCCATGCCGCTGTTCCTGTTGACCGTCTTCGCCAAGACCGAGAAGGACAACCTGTCCCGTGCCGAACGAAACGACTTGGCGGCGCTGGTTCAGGTGCTCGTTGACACGTATGGGAAACGACCATGACCAAGGCTTTCGAGGCGATCCGCGACGGGTTGGAAGACGCCATTGCTTACGGCCAGGGCGACGCAGCCCGCGCACGCGAGACGGTGGTTGAGGCCGAGCGGGCGGACGTGGCCGCGATTCGCGCGCGCCTGGGCATGAGCCAGCCCGCCTTTGCCGGGGCCTTGTCCGTGTCGCTGTCCACGGTTCGCAAGTGGGAACAGGGGCAGCGTGTCCCGAGCGGCGCGGCGCGGGTGCTGTTGCGCGTCATGGAGCGGGAACCGGACGCGGTGCGCCGCGCCCTCCGCCCGGTCACTGCGGAGACCAAGACCATCCCCGGACAATAGGGCGCCTGACCGGGCGTGCGGTTGCGCAAGGGGACCCGGCCGTGAAAGGCGCGTATCCGGCTTGGTTCGCGAGGGGATTTGAGCACCCCCGTTTCGGGGAGCTCAGTTTTTCAACGACTTCCGGCGGGGCGCAGGATGGCCACGGCCAGCAGCCCCCCCACACGTTCGCCAGATTTGGCGAACGTGTTCCGAATCAAGGGCTTCGCTTTCGCCCCATTTGGGCAATTGAACCAGCGGCCGCCGGAGCGACTCGCCAAAACGGGCGAATTGTTATAAATCAAAGACTTAGGTTCTTCCCAGCGTGGGAATACCTCGCTCACCAAATCGGGCGAGCAAGTTTCGATCGCATAGCATGCCGATGCTTTGGGGCGGTAGCATCGCCGGTTCCGATGCTACCGCGCTATGGGAAAGGCGGCAAACCTTGGCCGGCATGTCGCCGCTAACTTCTTGATTTTCGCCATTTCCCCCATTCTGGGGAATTGCTCCAGAGGCCCGGTCACCGCTTCCGCGTCAAGTGGGCCTCGTGCAGTTCCTTCTTGAAGTGGTCGTTGAACGCCTCCTCGACCGTCTTGCGGATGATATCCAGGAAGGCGAAGCGGGGCCGATACTCGACCTTGCGCACGAACACGAGGGCGGGCACGAGTCGGCTCCGTTCGCGCTTCCACACACCCTCCGGCAGGTCCGGCCGGGGACGCCCGACGAAGTAACTATCCGTGTTTCGGGTCCGGGTGCCCTCCTCGGCCCGAAGGCGTTTCAGGATGGTGGTGACGCGCCCGCGCGTGACGTTGCCGTGTTTGTCCAGGGGCACGCCCTTGCCCGGGACGGCCTGGGCCTTGACCCGGACACCGCCGACGGACCGCAGCGCGCGTTCGAACGGCTTGGACTGGCGGTCCCCGCCCGCGATCTGCGCCGCGAGGTACCGTGCCGCCGGCGTCCCCTTCGAACTCGCATCCTTGATCCCGACGGCGGACTGAAGCGACGATTTCGACGCTTTCAGGATGTACAGGCTGTTCAAGGTGAAGGGCTTCGGCCGGTCGAACACCCGCGCCATCTCGGCACGCGCGCGGCTCTTGCCCGCTTCGGCCGTTCGGTTGAGCGCCTGCTTGAGGGCGAACGGGACCTGACGGTCCGAGAAATCCCGGATTTCGCGACGGGCTTCGTCAAGGGTCTCATCAATCGAAAGCTTGATCGGCATGGTGTGCTGTCCTTTCTCCGGCCAACGCGGGTTCGCGCTGGCAAAAACCTGGCGCCGCCTACCCCAACCAGCTGGACCGGATGACCGCCGGCCGGGCCGAAGCGCGAACGGCGTTCGCGGTATCGGTGCCCGTCCGCGTGACGTCGGTTGAGGCAACGCCACCCTCCGCCGCCACGTGCGGCGCCGGCATGGGCGCGGACAGGGGCAAGCCGCCGGCGTTGGCCTGGCGCCGGGCCTCCCATTCCGCCGGCCCCCAGCGGGCCGCCCCCAGCGCCAGCAGCGCCGCCGTGGCGTAGACGCGGCAGTCCAGGGCCTCGTTGCGCGGACGTGTCTTGCGCCACTCCCGGGTTTCGTATCCCTTCCGGTTCGTGCCGGTGACCAGCTCCTCCGCCGTCAGCTGCTTGAAGTATTCGGCCTCGTATCCGTCCGGGAAGTGGCAGTAGCCCGGCGGGAACGCCCCGTCATCGCCGCGCGTCAGGCGAAGGCGCCCGTACAGTTCCCCCTTCAGCAGGTCCACACCGACCGTCCAGACGCGCACGCCGCGCGTGCGTGCCCGCCGGCCGGCGCCGGTCACCTCGGTTCGGGTCGCGGTGCCCAGCGCGGTCAGCATGTTTGACCGGCCCTTGATCGCCATGGCGAGCTTCTGCCCGGTCTTCCCAACCCAGCGGTACACCGCCGGCGTCAGGAAGCCCGAGTCGATGGCGATCCGCTGGATCGTCATGGCATCGCCCCCGCCCTGGCGCCGCCACGTGTGGCGCACGACCTGGTCAAGCGCCTTCCACACCTCGGCCCCCTCCGGTGGCCCGTCCAGCACGTGAGTGCTGATCGACCAGCTTTCGAAGCCCTCGCCCCATCCGACCACCTCGACCTCGATGCGGTCGGGCTGCACGTCGGCGCCGGCCGTCAGCACGGCCACGCCCTCGGGTACCTCGCCGGCCGTGTAGCCACCGCGCCGCTCCCACAGCGGTTCCCAGGCCGGGGCCTCGCCCTGGTCCCGCCAGGTCTCCCCCAGCTTGGTGTTGACGAACACCTGCATCCGCGCGGGCGAGTCCTTCGCCTTCTCGTGGTCGCGCGCCAGGTCCGCCCACGACAGCCAGCCGACAGGCGAATACAGCGACGAAATGTGGAAGCCGGCGGTCTCGCCGTCGCCGTCCGCCTCCGCCCGCCATTCGCCCCGGGGGAGCATGGTCGCCTTGTCCGCGTTGACGATGACGCACCCGTTGTGGGCGCACGCGTAGAACGCCGTCTCCGGCGCCCCTTCGGTCCAGCGCATCTGATCCCAGGTCAGGACCTGGAATTCACCGCAGTGCGGGCAGGGCACCCAGAACCGCCGTTGGTCCGATTCCTGATAGGCCCGCTCGATCCGGCTGTGCCCCTCGATGGTCGGGGTCGAGACCAGGAACACCTTGCGCCGATGCCCGAAGGTCGCGGTGCGCTGCACGGCCAGATCGATCGGATCACCCTCGCCGTCGGCATCGATCGGGTAGGCGTCCACCTCGTCCAGGAACAGGAACCGAACCGGCATGGACCGCAGCCCCACCGCGCTGTTGCCACCGGTGACCACCAGCAGCCCGCCGGGGAACTCCTTCAACAGGGTGGTGTTGCCGCTGTCGCGGCTTCGCGGGTCCCGGACCAGTCCGGCCAGGGGCGGGGCCTCCACCAAGTCGTCCAGGCGTTGGCGCGACCACCGCTTGGCGCCCTCGACGGTCGGTTGCACGGCCATGATCGGACCAGGGTGCCAGTGGATGAGATAGGCCAGGAAGTTGTTGCCGGCCTCGGTCCCGCCCAGCTGGGCGCCCTTCACGAACACCACCCGTTGCCACCGCGCGTGCGGGCTCAGGGCGTCCATGATGGCGCGCAGGTAGGGCGTGCGGTCGGTGCGCCAGGGGCCGGGCTCCGCCGCGCTCTTGCTGGTCAGGCGGCGGTGTGTGTCCGCCCACTCCGAGACGGTCAGCAATGGCGGCGGCGCCGCCTGACGGCGGTAGGCATCCCAGCACCAGGCGGCGGCATCATCCAGCATCGGCGAAGGTCTCCGGCGGGGCCTCGACCATGGCGCACAGTTGGTGGCGCACATGGGTTTCGAGGGCATGAAGCAGGGCCGGTTCGGACACGCCGAATTCAGGTTCATCACGGAATTCCGGGGAAGGCGGCGCGGATCTTGAGAAAGAAGTAGGCGTCATCCCGGAAACCGTAGGCCATCCGCTTGATGACCTTGA
>NZ_JACIGI010000057.1 GCF_014197795.1 Roseospira goensis | reverse complement strand
CGCCGCCGCAATCGGATGGCACAGCGAATCATGAAAGCTCCGTGATGTGGACCACCTCACCATGAACTTTCTGTAATCCGAGTTCGGAGCCCTGCCTTGAAGAAGGCCGAGGGCACGGTGGCGAGCGGCCGGCCCTCGGGCTCGATGCTGCGCACGAACGAATCGTAGATCGGGCCGCTGAACGAGCTGACGCGCCCGTCGGCCAGCCGGTCCAGGGCCAGCACCCAGTCCTCCAGCGCCAGCCATTCGTCCTGGTTGTAGTGCTTGTGCTGGAGCGTCGCGTTGGAATAGTAGAACGTCTCGTCCGAGGCCCGCCCGGCGGCCGCGTTCGAGCGCCCCCACGCGGCCGAGGCCCGCCGCGCCAGGTGGCCGCGATCCCACGGGTTGTCATAATAGTAGTCGTTGTCGAGCTGGTGCGCGGCCCCGATGCGGGAATCGACGCGCCAGCGGTCCGACCGGCGCACGTCCCGGACCTGGGTCTGGTCGATGTTGAGCGCCGCAACCACCGCCGAGCGCCGGTGCGGCTGGCGGTTCATCACGACAGAATAGTTCACGTACTCGGCCACCACCTCGCCGGTCAGCGCCGGCGTGCGCAGGATCGACGCCTCCAGCGCGGGCGAGAACCGGGGCAGGTCAACGACCAGGCGGCGCTCCGATTCGGGCAGGGGCTCGTCTGCCGCCCCGTCCCAGGTGCGGGGATCGCACAGAAAACGCGGATTGTAGCCAGCCATGGGCGCCTCCAGCGTCGCGGGTCGTGGCCGGCGGGATCCCGCCGCAGGTCGCGGGCCGGCCCCGTGCCGCCCCGCTACGCCGGCCGCAGCCAGTTTGCCGGGCGCCGACCGGCCCGTGTCAACCAAAGTTTCGGCGACGCCAGCGGGCGCCCGGGCACGGCGCCGCGGGTTCGGCAGATTAGCGTTTTCTCAAGCAACGGGTTGACAACGGGGTCAGACCTTGAAACCTTATTTCGTGCCCGGTCTTTTCGAGGCAACGAAACGACGGCCCGCCGTCTCAACTTCAGGTGGGCACAAAAAGCGAAAACTGCAACGGGGAGGTTACAACCATGGGAACACGACCGAGGGGGCAGCGCCACTGGGCGACGGCCCTGATCGCGGGCGGCTTGGCGTTCGGCGCGCCCCTGCTGGCGGCGGCCCAAGAGGCGGCGGGTGATCCGACCGTGGAGGTGATGGCCGGCGCCTGCACCTTCTGCCACGGCCCCGACGGCAACGGGCTGGGCGCCGCGACACCCTCCATCGCCGGGCTGCCGGTGGAAACCTTCGAGTACATGATGCAGTCCTACCGCGAGGACATGAACCCGTCGACGGTCATGGGCCGCATCGCGCGCGGCTATGACGACGAGCAGATCACGGCCCTGGCGGTGTACTTCGGCGACAAGCCGTTCGAACGCCTGCCGCAGCCGTGGATCGACCAGGCCCTGGTCGCCGAAGGCAAGGATCTGGCCGCCGAATACTGTGAATCGTGTCACGAGAACGAGGGCCGCGACGGCGAGGGCGTGGGCATCCTCGCCGGCCAGAAGCTCCAGTACATGCGTTTCTCGGTCGCCGATTTCCTCAGCGGCGCCCGCGAAATGGAGCGCCGCCAGGCCCGCAAGTTCCGGGATCTCATGGACGACCACGGACCCGACGGGTTCGAGAAGATCCTGAACTACTACGCCAGCGTGAAGTGAGGAGGCGGCCATGAGCATCACCCGTCGCGGGTTCCTGACCGCCACCGCCGCCACCGCCACCGTGCTTGGCGTGGCCGGTCTGCCCCATATCGCCCGCGCCGCCGGACCGCGCTTCGTCGTCGTCGGCGGCGGCCCGGCCGGCGCCACCACCGCCAAGTACCTGAAGCGGATGGACCCGGCCGCCGAGGTCACCCTCATCGAGGCCAACCCGACCTACACCACCTGTTTCATGAGCAACGAGGTGCTGGCCGGCGACCGGGACATCGCCACCCTTCAGGTCGGCTACGACGGCCTGCGCGGGCACGGCGTCACCGTGGTGCACGACCGGGTCACCGGCATCGACGCCGACGCCAAGACGGTCGCCACCGCCGGCGGCGAGTCGCTGGCCTACGACCGCGTCGTGGTCGCCCCCGGCATCGACTTCCGCTACGACGCCATCGAGGGCTACTCGGCCGAGGCCGCCGAGGTCATGCCGCACGCCTGGAAGGCCGGCCCCCAGACCACGCTGCTGCGGCAGCAACTGGAGGCCATGGACGACGGCGGCACCGTCATCGTCAGCGGGCCGCCCAACCCGTTCCGCTGCCCGCCCGGCCCCTACGAGCGCATCAGCCTGATCGCGCACTACCTCAAGCGGCACAAGCCGCGCTCGAAGATCCTGGTGCTCGACGCCAAGGACAAGTTCTCGAAGATGCCGCTGTTCCTCCAGGCCTGGGAGCAGTTCTACGGCTACGGCACCGACAACAGCATGATCGAGTGGGTCTCCAAGACGGACGGCGGCACGGTGACCGCGGTCAACCCCGCGACCATGGAGGTCACCGCCGTCGCCGGCACCTTCAAGGGCGACGTGGTCAACATCATCCCGCCGCAGAAGGCCGGCGCCCTGGCGTTCGAGGCCGGGCTGGTGGAGGACGGCTGGGCGCCCGTCAACAAGGGCACCTTCGAATCCCTGGTCACCCCCGGGGTGCACGTCCTCGGCGACAGCTCGGTGGCGGCGTCTATGCCCAAGTCGGGCTCCAGCGCCAACTCGCAGGCCAAGGCGGCGGCCGCCGGCGCGCTCGCCCTCGCCAAGGGCGAGGCGCCGCCGGTGCCGCACCTGGCCAACGCCTGCTACTCCATCGGCGGACCGGACTTCGGCTTCTCGGTGGCGGCGGTCTACGCCTACGACGACTTCGAGAACGCGCTGAAGCCGGTCGCGGGCGCCGGAGGGGTCTCCCCGCTCGACGCCGGGGCCGAGGCGCGCCGGCGCGAGCTGTTCTACGCCCACAGCTGGTTCGAGAACATCAAGGCGGACATCTGGGGCTGACGCGGCCCCGGAGCCGAGGGGCGCGCGGCGTCCCCGGCTCCGGACGCCGCCCCGCCCCCTGCCGTTCCACCCCGTCCCGTTCCACCCGCGGGGGTCGCGGGTCCGGTCGACCCCCGGCACGATGCGCCAGGAGGCCCGATGTCCGACACCGATCCGTCGTCGCAGCCCAGGAGGCGGGGTCTGTTCCGCCGGCTGTGGCGCAATCCCTTCGCCAGCACCGCCAGCACCGTCATCACGGTCCTGGGCGCGCTGGTCCTGGTCGGCGGCGCCTACGGCGGCTTCAACGTCTTCGCCGCGGCCACCAACACCACCGAGTTCTGCATCTCGTGTCACGAGATGGAAGTCGGCCCCTACGCCGAGTACAAGACCTCGATCCACTACGCCAACCGCACCGGCATCCGGGTCGAATGCGCCGACTGCCACGTGCCGGAGCCGTTCTTCCCCAAGGTGATGGCCAAGGTGATCGCGTCCAAGGACGTCTGGCACCACCTGCTGGGCACCATCGACACGCCCGAGAAGTTCGAGGCCCGGCGGCTGGAGATGGCCGAGCGGGTGTGGGCCAAGATGGAGGCCACCGAGTCCCGCGAGTGCCGCTCCTGCCACAACTTCGACGCCTTCGACCTGCGCGAGCAGGGCCGGCGCGCCGAACTCAAGCACCCGGACGCCATGCTGGAGGGCCGCCACTGTATCGAGTGCCACAAGGGCATCGTGCACGAGCTGCCCGAGGGGTACGACGGATGAGACGCGCTTCCCGACTCGCCGCCGCCGCGGCCGGCGCGGCCGCGGCCCTTTTGGCGGCCGTCCTGCCGACGCCGCCGGCGCAGGCCGACGAGATCCTGTCGGCGATCGCGCGCGGCGGCCGGCTGTACGATGACTGGCGTGCCGAGCTGGACGTGCGCACGCGCCACATCTCGCACCTGCCACGCCCCGAGACCCACGGCGCCGCCGCCGAGGGCGCCGGGCGCTGCGTCACCTGCCACGGCTGGGACTACCACGGCGTGCCCGGGCGCGCCGGCGGCATCCGCGCCCTGGACGGCGCCGATCCGGCGCAGGTGATCGCCATCCTGGGCGACGAGACCCACGGCTACGGCACCTACCTCGACGAGACCGACCAGCGCGACCTGGCGCTGTTCGTCACCGCCGGTCAGATCGCCATGGCCGAGTGGATCGAGCCCGCCGGCGGCCGGGCGCGGGGCGACGCCGCCGCGGGCGCGGTCTACTTCCAGTCCATCTGCGCCGGCTGTCACGGCGCCGACGGCATGGACGTGGCCGACATGCCGCCGCTGGGCCCGTTCAGCCGCGCCGAGCCCTGGCATGCGCTCCATATCATGATGAACGGCCATCCCGCCGGCAGCATGCCGCCGCTGCGCGCCCTGGACCTGGGGGTGTTGTCGAACACCCTGGCCACCATGCAGACCCTGCCGGCGCGGCCGGAGATCGCCGCCGTGGTGCGCGGCGGGCGGCTCTACGACACCTGGTTCGCCGAGATCGGCCGGGCGGTTCCCGATGGCTGGCACCCGGCCTGGCCCGAGGCGCGCCGCGCGCCCGTCGAGGCCGAGGGCGGCGACGCCCTGGCCCGTGCCCAGCGTCAGAGCTGGCGCTGCAGCGCCTGCCATGGCTGGGACTATCGCGGCCGCGACGGTCTCGCCATGGGCGGCCGTCCGCCGCCGGCCCCGGGCATCCACGGCATGGCGGGGGCGGCCCCGGCGGACATCGTCGCCGTGCTGAGCGACGAGACCCACGGCTACGGCCGCCTGCTGAGCCGGCGCGACCTGTCGGACCTGGCCATGTTCATCAGCCGCGGGCAGATCGACATGGCGCCGTGGATCCACCCCGACACCGGGCACTATCTGGCCGACGGCGCCGCGTTCGAGGCGCACTACCACACCATCTGCGCCACCTGTCACGGCGCCGACGGCCGCGCCGTGCGCACCATGCCGCCCCTGGGGCGGGCGGTGACCGGACGGCCGCAACGCGCGCTGCACAGCGTGTTCAACGGCCACCCCGGCGAGGCCATGCCGCCGCTGCGGGCCATGGGGGTGGAGACGGCGGCCGGCATCCTGGCCTTCGCCGAGACCCTGCCGCTGCGCAAGCGGTAGCGGGGGAGCGCGAAAAGACTCGTCTCGGTCCCACGCTCCCGCGTGGGACCGCATGTCCGCCCTGCGCCCCCGGCGCCCACGCGGGAGCGTGGGCGCAAGAAGAATTCTCCTGTTCTCGGTCCCACGCTCCCGCGTGGGACCTTTTCAAACCAACTCCCACGCTCCCGCGTGGGACCTTTTCAAACAAAGTCCCACGCTCCCGCGTGGGACCTTTTCAAACCAACTCCCACGCTCCCGCGTCGGACCGGCTCATGGCCCTACGCCGCCTCCGGCCACAGGGCGAGCACAACCGCGCCGACCAGCAGCACGGCCAGGGTGACGCTGACCGCCCGCGCCCGGCGCGGGTCGCCCAGGGTGCGCGCGAGGCCCGCCCCCAGCGACAACCACACGATGTCGATGGCCAGCAGCAGCACGGTCAGGGCCACGACCTTTGCGACCGCATCCGCGAGCGGGTCGGCGGGCAGCAGCATGTTGGTGGTGACCAGCGCCCCGAACGCCGCCCACGCCTTCGGGTTCACGACCGCGAACAGCAGCCCGCCGCCCAGCGACGGCGGCCGCGCCCCGGCGCCGCGTCGGGCCAACGGCGGCGCGGTGGCAATGCGCCAGGCCAGATAGAGGATATAGGCCACCGCCACGCCCGTCAGCACGGGCAACACGCCGGGCACCAGCGCCAGCGTGCCCATGACCCCGGTGCACAGGATGGCGATGACGGCCGCGGTGCCGCCGACGATGCCGACGTAATAGCCCAGGCTGGCGCGGACGCCATAGGCCGCGCCCATGGCGGCAAGGCTGAGGGTGGCCGGCCCGGGGGTGCCCACCAGGGGCAGTGCGGCGAGCCACAGCAGTGTCACGGCCTCCGTCATCGCATCGCGCTCCAGTGCCAGAAGAACCGACAGCCTACAGCCGATTGCGACAAACCGGACTCGCCGCGCGATGTCGGTGTGCCGCTCTGAAACCAACAGATCGCGATCCGTGCTAAGCGAGAAAGGCGCAACATCCGACCGCTTCGGTCTCGAACAGAACGGTCCGGGTCCGCTACGGTGGGGCCTGATACCATCGTTCATCGTCCGTCCCGGAGCCCGCCATGGATCCGTCCTCGCCCGACGCGCTCGAAGACGCCCGCCGCGCCGTCCGCGCCGCCACCCTCGCCGACGAGACCGCCACCGTGCGCGCCCTGGCCGACGCCGCCCGCCTGGACGACGGCGCGCGCGCCCGGGTGACCGCCGTGGCCACCGCCCTGGTCGAGGCGCTGCGCGCCGACCGCGCCCCCGGCCTCATGGACTCCCTGCTGGCCGAATACGGCCTGACCAATCAGGAAGGCGTGGCGCTCATGTGTCTGGCGGAGGCGCTGCTGCGGGTCCCCGACACCGGCAGCATCGACGCCCTGATCCGCGACAAGCTGGCGCCCGCGGCCTGGAGCCGCCACCTGGGGCAGTCGCAATCGGCCCTGGTCAACGCCTCCACCTGGGGCCTGATGCTGACCGGCCGGATGCTGCGCCAGGGTGGCACCGGCTGGGACGTGCTGGCGACCCTGCGCGGCAGCGTGCGCCGCCTGGGCGAGCCGGTCATCCGCGCCGCCGTCGGCGAGGCCATGAAGCTGATGGGCCGACAGTTCGTGCTCGGGCGCACCATCGACGACGCCCTGGAGCGGGCGGCGGCGCTGGAGGCCCGGGGCTATACCTACTCCTACGACATGCTGGGCGAGGCCGCCCGCACCATGGCCGACGCCGACCGCTATTTCGAGAGCTACGCGGCCGCCATCGGCCGCATCGCCGGCGCCGCCCGGCACGGCGACGTGCGCGCCAACCCCGGCATCTCGATCAAGCTGTCGTCGCTGCACCCCCGGTACGAGGCGCCGCAGCACGACCGCTGCCTGCCGGTCATCATCGACCGGGTGCGCCACCTGGCCGGCCTGGCCCGCGCGGCCAACGTCGGGCTGGCGATCGACGCCGAGGAACAGGACCGGCTGGACCTCTCGCTTGCCGTCATCCAGACCGTACTGGCGGACTCGTCGCTCGCCGGCTGGGACGGCTTCGGCGTCGTGGTGCAGAGCTACGGGCCGCGCGGGCGGCCGGTGATCGACTGGGTGCTGGCCCTGGCCGATCACCTCGACCGGCGGGTGATGGTGCGCCTGGTCAAGGGGGCGTACTGGGACGCCGAGATCAAGCGCGCCCAGGTGCTGGGCCTCGCCGGCTACCCGGTGTTCACCCGCAAGGCGGCGAGCGACGTGGCCTATCTGGCCGCCGCCCGCCGGCTGCTGGCGCGGCCCGACCGGATCTACCCCCAGTTCGCCACCCACAACGCCCAGACCGCCGCCGCCGTGCTGGAGATCGCCGGGGACACCCCGTTCGAGTTCCAGCGCCTGCATGGCATGGGCGAGGCGCTGCACGCGCTGCTACACGACCGCCACGGCCGAGCGTGCCGCATCTATGCCCCGGTCGGCGTCCACGAGGACCTGCTGGCCTATCTGGTGCGGCGCATCCTGGAGAACGGGGCCAACAGCAGCTTCGTCAACCAGATCCTGGACCGGTCGCTGAGCGTCGCCGATCTGGTGCGCGATCCGGTGGCGGTGGTGGACAGCCTCAACGCCCTGCCCCATCCCGCCGTGCCGCCGCCGCCGGCCCTGTACGGCGCGGAGCGCCGCAACAGCCGCGGGCTCGACCTGACCGACCCCGTGGCGGTGGCCGACCTCGAGGCGGCCCGCGCCCCGTTCCGCGCCCACCGCTGGGCGGCCCGGCCGCGCATCGGCGCCGCCGACCACGACGGCCTGGCGCGCCCCGTCGTTAACCCCGCCCATCCCTCGGACACCGTGGGCACGGTGTGGGAGGCCGGACCCGATCTCGCCGGGCTGGCGGTGGACGGCGCGCTGGCCGCCCTGCCGGACTGGGCGGCGGTGCCGGTCGCGGCGCGCGCCGCGATCCTGGAGCGCGCCGCCGACCTGTACGAAGAGCACATGCCGGAGCTGATGGCGCTGGCGACGCGGGAGGCCGGCAAGACCCAGCCCGACGGCGTCGGCGAGGTGCGCGAGGCGGTCGACTTCCTGCGCTACTACGCCGCCGAGGCGCGCCGGCTGCCGGCGGGACGGGCGCCGCGCGGGGTGTTCGTCTGCATCTCGCCATGGAACTTCCCGCTCGCCATCTTCACCGGGCAGATCGCCGCCGCCCTGGTCACCGGCAACACGGTGATCGCCAAGCCGGCCGAGCAGACCAGCCTGATGGCGGCGCGCGCCGTCGACCTGCTGCGCGAGGCCGGGGTGCCGGCCGACGTCCTGGCGCTGCTGCCCGGGGACGGCGCGGTGGTGGGCGGCGCGCTCACGGCGGATCCGCGCATTTCCGGGGTGTGTTTCACCGGCTCGATCGAGACCGCCCGGGCGATCCAGCGCGCCCTGGCCCGCACCGGCAACGCCGCCGCCCCGCTGATCGCCGAGACCGGCGGCCTCAACGCCATGATCGTGGACTCCACCGCCCTGCCCGAGCAGGCGGTGCGCGACATCCTGGCCAGCGCGTTCCAGAGCGCGGGGCAGCGCTGCTCGGCCCTGCGCCTGCTGTGCCTGCAAAAGGACATTGCCGCGCGCACCCTGACCATGCTGACGGGCGCCATGGACGCCCTGGCGGTGGGCGATCCGTGGGACCTCGCCACCGACGTCGGCCCGGTGATCGACCCCGAGGCCCGGGACGGCATCCAGGCCCATGTGGAGGGGCTGGTGGCCCAGGGCCGCCTGATCCACCGCGTGGCGGCGCCGGCCTATGGGGGGACGTTCGTGGCACCGGTGGCGCTGCGCCTGGACCGGCCGGAGGACCTGACGCGGGAGGTGTTCGGCCCGGTGCTGCACGTGGTGACCTATGCCGCCGACGGCCTGGCGGACCTGGTGGCCCGCATCAACGCCCAGGGCTACGGCCTGACGCTGGGGCTGCACAGCCGCATCGAGGAACGGGTGCGCCAGGTCACGGAGGCCGCCCAGGTCGGCAACCAGTACGTCAACCGCAACCAGATCGGCGCCATCGTCGGGGTGCAGCCGTTCGGTGGCGAGGGCCTGTCGGGCACCGGCCCCAAGGCGGGCGGGCCGCACTATCTGATGCGCTTCACCCGGCCGGCCGACGCGGCGCCCGGCGCCGCGGCGCTGATGGCGGGGGCGGCCGACGCGGCCACCGTCTCGGCGGCGCTGGCAGCGGCGGCGCGGGCGCAGCCGGACTGGGCGCGGCAGACCGACCGGGCGACGGTGCTGGCGGCGGCGCTGGGGCGCCTGCCCGACCCGGCCCTGGCCGCGGCCGCCCGTGCCGGACTGGCCGTGGCCGCAACCCTGGACCCGGGGCCGGTGACCCTGCCCGGTCCCACCGGCGAATCGAACACCCTCAGCCTGCATGCGCGCGGCGTGGCGCTGTGCCTGGGCGACGGCAGCGACGACCCGACGCCGGCCGTGCGCCAGGCGGCGACCGCCCTCGCCTGCAGTTGCGCGGTCGTGGGGCCGGCGGCGCTGCTCGACCCGGTGCGCGCCGTGGTAGGCGGCACCCCGGCCCCGCTGGCGACCCTGGAGGACTGGCCCACCGCCGACGCCCTGCGCGAGGCCGGCCCGCTGGCGGTGGTGGCGCTGACCGGCGCGACGGCCGACGGCGCCCGCCCGCTGCGTCGGGCCCTGGCGGAGCGGGACGGGCCGCTGGTGCCGCTGGCCGACGATCCGGACGATGCCGCGGTTTACGTGCTGGAGCGCGCCCTCAGCATCGACACCACCGCGTCCGGTGGCAACGCGTCGCTGCTGGCCAGGGTGGCGGCGGAAGTGTAAGGCCGGCCGCCGACCAGACTGGACAAACCAAACAAACGGGACATACTGGACATACTGGACATACTGGACATACTTGACAGACTGACCATCCCGGGCTCAGGGATCGGGACGAGGCCACGCCGGGCCGACGATACGGAGGGGAGGGTTATGCGCATCGAAGACATCCAGGGGCTGTCGCCGCGCGCCCTTCGGCTGCTGCGGCGCAACCCGTCGGAGGCCGGCCGGATCGTCGCCGCGGCGCTGGATGCCGCAGCCCAGGTGTATGACTGGAACACCGGGCCGTCCGATGTTCCGCCAGCCCTGCAGCCCTTTATCGTACCCGCGACACCCGAGCCGGAGCTGATCGGTGTTTCGGAGGCGGCCGATCGCCTGGATGTATCCCGGACCACGGTGTACGACTGGGTCCGCACCGGCCGGCTGCTGGGCTGGCGCGGGACCAAGCGTGGCTTGCGCATCCCCGCCGAGCAGATCCGGGGGCCGGGGGAGGTGGTGCACGATCTGCCGGCGGTGCTCGCCCTCATTGGCGACCCGGCGCTGGCCTGGGCCTTCCTGTCGCAGCCGTGGCCGTTCGAGGACGACGTGGCGCGTCCGCTGGACAAGCTGGCCGCCGGGGAGACGGCCACAGTGCTGGACGCGGCCCCGGCCTTTGGCACGGCCATGACATGACCCCCCACCGATACCCCGCGGCGGCCGTCGCAGCCGTGGCGGTGGACTGGGTGTTGCACGGGGCGATGCGGATCGTCCCGGCCCGGCATCTCGGCACCCCGCTGGGGACGGCGCCGGCGGACTCCCGCTTCTGCGCTCGGGCAGACGGCTTCACGGTGCTCTATGCCGCGATGGACATGGAGACGGCCGTGGTAGAGACCATCGTTCGCGACCGCTTCACCCACCGCACGCAGCGGCGGATCAGCCTGGTCGAGATCACCGCCCGGGGTTGGGTGCGGATCGACTCCCGCCCCGGTACGGCGGTGCGGCTGCTCGACCTGCGCGGGGACGGATGCATCCGCCTCGGTGCGCCGACCGACGCAGTGGGGGCGCGCCACCACGGCGCCGGCCGCGCGCTGGGACGCGCCATCCACGCCCAACATCCCGGCGTGGACGGGATCCTGTTCGCCTCCCGCCTCACCGGCCGGGACATCGTGGCCGTCTATGATCGGGCCGCCGGCCGGCTCCTCGCCGTCGCGACCGGCGCCCTGCACGGCCACAAAGAGCTGCCGGGTCTGCTCGCCCGGCACCGCATTGGCCTCGTCCGGCCGTGAGGCGGGCGCCCTCAGTGCCCCATCAGCACCGGCACGGTCATGTGGTTGAGCATGTGCCACGTCGCCCCGCCGAGCACCAGTTCACGCAGGCGCGACCGGCCGTAGGCGCCCATCACGATCAGGTCGGCGCCGGTGTCGCTGGCGCGCGACAGCAGCATGTTGCCGACGTCCACGTC
This sequence comes from Roseospira goensis, assembly GCF_014197795.1. Taxonomy (GTDB): domain Bacteria; phylum Pseudomonadota; class Alphaproteobacteria; order Rhodospirillales; family Rhodospirillaceae; genus Rhodospira; species Rhodospira goensis. Next base: position 932 of record NZ_JACIGI010000057.1, on the reverse strand, counting down.
GTGGGCCACGACATGCTCGGCCACCGCGTTGACGCCGTGGCGGGCCAGGTGGCCGGCGATGTCGGCGCTCGGAATGTCGCCGTGGCCGTTGACGCCGTTGCGGCGCGGGTTGACGGCCACCACGTCGACCTCCTTGGCGGTCTGCAGGATCGGCAGCGCGTCGCTGACGGCCCGCGTGGCCTCGCGGCTGGCGTTCCAGGCCACCATGACCCGGTCGCCAATGACCGGGAAGTGACCGGCGTAGGGGATGACCAGCACGGGCCGGCCGGAATCCATGATGACGTGATCAGCGGCCTCGCGCTCGTCGGCCATGTTGTCGTCGTGACGGTCGTACTGGCCCACCACCACCAGATCGCTGTAGCGCGCGTGCAGCACCAGCGCGTCCAGCAACTCGCCTTCGGGGGCGCGGAACTCGGACGTGATCGCCGCGCCGTCAACGACCTCCTCGAACAGGCGGCGGGCGGCATCGGCCGCGTCCTGGGAGAAGCGGCGCTGGGCCTGGGTCACCTCCGGCCCGAGCTGGGACATGACGAACTGGGGCACGTGGGGCATGGTGCGCACGAACAGACCGGTCAGGCGCGCATCGTGGCGCACCGCCAGGGCGGTGGCCGCTTCCAGCCGTGCCCGGCAGTGGTGCGAGCTGTCCACGTGGACCAGGATATCCTTGAGGGCCATCGATCGTGTTCCTTCACCTTCTGCTTGGTGCGGCCGGCTTGGTGCGGCGTTGCCCGCGCCGACCACGGGCCACGCCCCTTCGCCGGCGGGACGCGCCGGCGCGGGCCGGCCGGCGATGGTGCCCAAGCCGGCAATCCTTGGCAAGGGCGGCGCCCAGTGTACCCAGGGCTCCGAACTCGGATTACAGAAAGTTCATGGTGAGGTGGTCCACATCACGGAGCTTTCATGATTCGCTGTGCCATCCGATTGCGGCGGCG
>NZ_JACIGI010000056.1 GCF_014197795.1 Roseospira goensis | reverse complement strand
ATCCAGTACCTGACCACCACCGATCCGCCGCTGCTGACCGCCGCCCGCGCCGCCCAGGTGCTCGCCGGCGCCCGGCCCGATCCATCCTGACGGAGCGCCAAGCCGTCGACACGCACCCGCCGCCGGCGGGGGCCGGGGTGTTGCAGCACCCCGAGCCGGGAGAAAGCACCTCCCACGACCGCATGCGGCAGCCACGCGGCCGTCCCGCCACCCTTCGCGAGGGCGGGAGAGTCGTAAGGGTTACCGTTCATGGAGTCCACGCCTGAAACACGAACCTGCGCTCCGATCCGGCCCGTAGCACCCTGGATCGGCGGCAAACGCAATCTGGCGCGCCGGCTGGTCCAACTCATCGAGACCGTCCCGCACACGCTCTATGCCGAACCCTTTGTGGGCATGGCCGGCGTGTTCTTGCGCCGCACCCGCATCCCGAAGGCCGAGGTGATCAACGATGCGTCGGGGGACGTCGCCACGTTCTTTCGCATCCTGCAGCGCCACTATCCGCAGTTCATGGACACGCTGCGCTTCCAGATCACCAGCCGGCGGGACTTCGACCGCCTGTGCCGGGTGGACCCGGCCACCCTGACCGACCTGGAGCGGGCCGCCCGCTTCCTGGTGCTGCAGCGTCTGGCCTTCGCCGGCAAGGTCGTGGGCCGGACCTTCGGAGTCCACATGGCCGGCCCGGCCCGGTTCAACCTCAACACCCTGGGGCCGCAGCTGGCGGATCTGCACGAGCGTCTGGCCGGCGTCGTCATCGAGAACCTGGATTTCGGGGCGTTCCTGCGGCGCTATGACCGGCCGACGACGCTGTTCTACTGCGATCCCCCCTACGTCGGGGTCGAAGACTACTATGGAAAGGGCCTGTTCACCGCCGAGGATCACCGGCGCCTCGCCGCTATCCTCTTGGCCCTGAAGGGGTCTTGGATCCTGTCCATCAACGACCATCCGCTCATTCGCGACCTCTACGCCGGCTGTCGCATCGACGACGCCCCGGTGCGCTATACCGCCGCCCGCGACGCCCCGGCAAAGGCGGTCACCGAACTCATCATCCGGCCGCCCGATCCCCTCTGAGCCCCGGCGGACCCGACGGCGCCGACGGCCCCCGTGCGGGGCCTTTTTCATGCCCGCATCACCCGAAGGAGCCCCGCATGGACATCTTCCTGCACGGTATCGAGACCCAGGAGAAGGACGCGGGCAATCCGCGCTTCGTCGCCACCATCGATTCCGGGATCATCTTCCTCGTCGGCACCGCGCCCGACGCCGACGACACCCTGTTCCCGCTGAACCAGCCGCGGGTGATGCGCGGCTACACCGACCTGCCGGCCGGCCTGGGCAACACCGGCACACTGTCCGACCATCTGGACGCCATCCTGACGCAGGCCGGGCGCATGTCCCAGACGGTGTACTTCACGCGGGTCGAGGAGGGGGCGGACACGGCGGCCACGATGGCCAACGTGCTGGGCAGCCGCGCCGCCCGCACCGGGCTGCACGCCCTGTCGCGCATTCAGCCGGAGTTCGGTCAGGCGCCCAAGCTGATCGGCGCCCCCGGGTTCACGTCGGTGCGGCCGACCGATGGCGTGGCGTCCGTCCCCGTGACCGAGGGCGGGACCGACTACACCACGGCCACGGTCGCGATCACGGGCGACGGCATCGGGGCCACCGCGACGGCGATGCTGGACGGCGGCGCGGTCTCGGCCATCGTGGTGACCAACCCCGGCATCGGCTACACCACCGCGACGGCGACGGTCACTGGCGACGGGACCGGGGCGACCGCGACGACCACGCTCGGCACCGTCGCCAATCCGGTCGCGGCCGAGCTGGCGGCGCTGTGCCAGCGCTACCGCGCCTGCACCGTGGTGAGCGGCCCGAACGGCACCGATGCCGACGCCGTGCAGTACCGCAACGACTTCGATTCCGACCGGATGATGGTGCTCGACCCCTTCGTCAAGGTGGCGAAGGACGGCGTGCCGGTCTCCATGCCGGCCGATGCGATGGTTTTGGGTCTTCAGGCCCGCGTGGACTACGAGGAGGGCTTCTGGGTCTCGCCCTCCAACCACGTCCTGAACGGCGTGCTGGGCACGCACCGGCCCATCGAGCACTCGCTGTCCGATCGCTCGGTCGAAAGCCAGTACCTGAACAGCCAGCACGTCAGTACGGTCGTGCGCAGCCCCACCGGCGGCTGGAAGCTCTGGGGTAACCGGGTCGCCAAGGCCGATCCGCTGCACGTGTTCTGGCCCGTGCGCCGCGCCCACGACGTCATCGTCGAGAGCATCGAGATCGCCCACGAACCCTACCTCGACAAGCCGTTCAGCAAACAGATCCTGGTGGATATCGCCGAGACCGTGAACCGCGCGCTGCGGCGCTGGCAGGCGATGGGCGCCACGCTGGGCGGCCGGGTGTGGCTGGACCCGGCCCTGAACACCGCCGAGTCGATGGCCAGCGGCCTGCTCTACGTCCACTACGACGGCGAGGCGCCGGCGCCCATCGAGCACCTGGTCTTCGTCTTCAACCGCAACACCGGCTACTACACGACGGTCCTGGCCGACGCGGCGCGCGAGATCGCCCGCATGGCCAGCGCCGCTGCCTGAGGAAGGGAGTCCCAAGACATGCGGCACATCCTGCGCGGCTACACACTCTGGGCCGGTGGCGTCGACTACGGCTACGAGACCGAGGAGCTGGAATGCGCCCTGCCCGACGAACACTACGTCGAGCACACCTACGGCGGCGCCGTCATGACCGCTCAGGTGCCGATGATCAAGATCGGCCTGCTGGAACCCAAGATCAAACTGGCCAGCCACAACCCGACCCTGGCCGGCATGCTGCTCCGCCCGGCCGGTGTCGTCGACACCTTCACCTTCCGCGGCGCGCTGGTGGACGAGATGGACGGCGCCACCAAGCCCAGCGTGCTGATCTACGAGGGCCGGCTCGCCCAGCCCGATGCCGAGACCTGGGCGCGCGAGGACAAGGCCGGGCTCGGCTACACCATCAAGGGCTTGCGCTACTTCCGCTGGGAGATCGGTGGCGAAACCCTGCACGAGATCGGCCTCATGCCCGCCAAGCTGGTCGTCGGCGGCATCGACCGCCTCGCCGACATCAATGCCGCTCTGGGGCGTTAGGGGGTGCGGGCGGTATCCGGACATTTGTCCGGGCGCGAAGGTGGCCCGGCTCCGTCACAGTGCGGGTGTCATGGTTGCGCAGCGGGCCGCGCAACCGCAGGCGCCTGGAACCCTGTGGATAAAGAGGATATCAAGGATTTCGGGGATAAACGGCGCCACACCCCTTGGGGCAGGGCGCAGGCCGTGCCATGCTTCTTATGTCGATGAAAGGCATGGTTTTGCTTCGGAATGTGGATGAGGATTCAAAGCGAATTCAGAAGGTGAGTCGGATAGCGTTCCTGTACCGCGACGGACGTCGTGATCGGCGGGCGCACCGTGCTGGGTGTCGCCGACGCACGCGACCTGCATGCCGGCCTGGGCGTGGGCCGGGACTACACGAACTGGATCAAGGGGCGCATCGCTAAGTACGGTTTCCGTGAGGGCGTGGACTTTGAAATTGTTGAGGATTTGAGCTCGCCCGATTTGGCGAGCGCAAAAGCCCGTCCCCAGAAAGTGCAAGTCTACCGTCTCACGCTCGACATGTCCAAGCAGCTGGCGATGGTCGAGAACAACGAGACCGGCCGTCTGATCCGACGCTATTTCCTGTGGTGCGAGGAACAGGCACAGCGCGCGAACGCCGAACTGACCCGGCGCATGGACGGGATGCTGCGCATGATCTCGCACAAGGTCGCCGGCACCGAGAAGATGATGCGGTTGATGGCCGACGCTATGGAGCGGCAGGACGCGGATCTGGTGGCCATGGCGGAACGGGTCAATCACCTGATGCTGGCCGCCGATGGCCGGGTCGCGGCGCTGGAATACGTCAGCGTGCGGGGCCTTCTGGACGAGGCCCAGGCGATCACCAAGGGCCGCAATGGCCTGAACCGCAAGATCGGCCGCGACCTGCGCACCCGGGCGCTGCTGTCACCCGATTCGGTGGCGGTCCGCAAGTGCCCGCATAGCGGCGTCTGGCTGTTTCCGCGCGATTTCGCCGCCCGCTACATGGAGGAACGCGGCAAGGCCCTGGTGGCCGAGCACAACGACCGCCAACGCGGCCAGGGCGTGCTGACGTTCCCCCGCCGGGCCGGCCGCAAGCCCGACCCGGCAACGACCGACGTGCCCGCGTCTCCGGCGGAGTAACGGCCATGCCACTGGACGCAACACCGTTGGCCCTGGCTGACCTCGACACATCCGACGACGAGCCGCGCATCCTGGATCTGCGGTTGGCCGAGCGATTGGGGTATGACCGACCGCGCGCCATCCGGCAGATCATTACCCGGCACCGGCCCGAGCTGCTTTCGTATGGGACCCTTGCGCCACGTTGTGTGGCGCAACGCCGCACCAACGGCGCGACCCACACCGTTACCGAGTATCGTCTGATGGAGCCGCAGGCCCTTCTGATCTGCATGTTCAGCCGCACCCCGCGCGCGGCGGCGATCCGACGCGAGGTCATCACCGTGTTCATGGCCTGGCGCCGGGGCAAACTGGTCACGCCCGCCCGCCTTTCCGCCGAGATGAACCACGCCGTCGCGGCCATCGCGGCCCGCGACAGTCGAATCGCGCGGCTGGAACAGCGCGAAACACAGTTGCTGAGCATCGTCGAGCGGCTGAGTGGGCGCGCCTAACTATCTGAAGGCGAGTAGAATGCACCATCCTTGCGGTTTGTAACGCGGCAATGTACCCTCTTCGCGATCCTCAGCGAGGAGTGGCATCATGTGGAATACGCTTGAGATTGTTGCGTTAACGATTGCGGCGTTCGGCCTTGTGAATGCCGTCATCCCGATCAAATATATTGGTTTTTCGAAACGGCGCGACGGCGTGTTTGTGTTCGTTGGGTTTCTCGTCATGGCCTTCGCGGCCGGGTCTCTTGGCGATGACGCGCGGGCGCGCAAGAGTGGATGGGAATCCGCTGCGGATCAAAGGCAGGCGCAAGCCGCTGGCATTGAAACGCCGCAGGAGTGGGAGGCGCAGCGTGCCGCACGAGAGGCCGCAGAGGCGCAGCGGCGACGTGAACAAAAGGCCAGAGAAGACGCTGAAAAAGCGGCCGCAGATGCCAAGTGCCTCGCCGACTTGCAGTGTGCGGGAGATAAGTACGCTGTTGATGCCAGTATAAACTGTGCCCCTCTCATTGAGCGCTATGCAAGGTTCGAACTTGAATGGACCAATTCTTGGATAGAGCCAAAATTCTCGCAGTTCATGTGGAACAGCAAGTCACAAGGCATCATAGCGTATTTTGGAGATAAGTTAAAATTCCAGAATGGTTTCGGCGCATGGCAGAATGTGGCTTACAAGTGTATATTTGACACCAGGTCAAGCAAGGTCATTGAAGTGACTGTTTGGGAGGGTCGTTTGTAAAATTGGATCTGAGACAAAGTAAGTAACGGAATGGGCGCCTCAGGGCGCCCTTTTTTGTGTAATAGTCGAAGGACACTCACCATGCCCAAAACAATCCCGCTCCGCCGCCCTGTCGAACACGAGGGCACAAAGTACACCGAGGTCACGGTGGACGACCTGACCCTGGGCGACATTGAAGACCTGGAGGCGGCCCAATCGGGCGGACAATCCGAACTCGCAGCGCTGCGCCAGCTCGTCATGTCCCTGACCGGCGCCCCCGCCGCCGTGATCCGTGAGGTGCGTGCGAAGGACCTGAAGGACCTGATCGCGGACCCTTTGGGCAGCGGCGGCACTGGCGCGCCATCGCCGCAGAGTGCGCCCACATCCTGAACACTCCGATTCCGGCCCTGATGACGATGCGCTGGACCGACGTCTGCGCGTGGCACGCCGAGGCCCGGCGGATCGCACGCGGTCGGGGCCTGATGGAGTAGCCGCCTATGGCGACCCTGACGTCTCAACTGATCGTCAGTCTGGTGGATGAGGTCACCCGACCCGCCCGCCAGATTACCCAGACCATGCGGGATATGCCGGCGCGGATCTCTGCCGCCGCGACGCGGAACGCCCAGCACATGGAGCAGATGCGCGGGCGCTACCTGGACGCGGCCGCCGGCGCCTATGCCCTGGCGAACGCCATCAAGGCCCCGATCACGGCGGCGGTCGACATGGAAGCCGCCATGGCGGACGTCGGCAAGGTGGTGGATTTCCCGACCCCGGACGGGTTGGCGGCGTTCAAGGACGAACTGATCGACATGTCCCGGCGCATCCCGATGGCCGCGACGGACCTGGCTGCCATCGCCGCTGAGGCCGGACAGGCCAATATCGCGCGGGAAGACTTGCTGAAATTCACGGAAGCCGCGTCAAAGATCGGTGTGGCGATGGACATCAGCGCGGGGGACGCCGGCCGGGCAATGGCCCAGATCAAAACTGGCCTTGCCATGTCGGTCGATGAGGTCACGGCGCTGGCCGACGCGATCAACTACCTGGGAAACAGTCAAGCATCAGGCGCGCCCCAAGTCCTGGATTTCACCAAACGCGTGGCGTCGGACGCAAAGAACTTCGGGTTTGCCGCCGAAGAAGCCGCCGCATTGGGCTCCGCCATGATCGCCGCCGGGGCCGCGCCGGAGGTCGCCGCCACCAGCTTTTTGAACATGGGCAAGGCCCTCACCCGGGGGGCGAGCGCGACGAAGCGTCAGCAGGAAGCCCTGAAACGGCTCAACCTGACCGCCGAGGACGTCGCCCGTCGGATGCAGGAAGACGCGACGGGGATGACTGAGGAGGTCCTGGAACGCCTCGCCGCAGTGCCAGCCGAAATGCGCGCGGCCGTCACATCCGACATTTTCGGGGATGAGGCGCGGGCCTTGGCGCCGCTGCTCAACAACCTGGACCTGTTTCGGGAATCGCTGGGGCTGGTGGCGGAGGAATCGAACTACGCCGGAAGTGCTGCCGATGAATACCGGCGCTTCACCGAGACCACGGAATCGGCCCTCAAGACGCTGAAGAACCAAGCGTTCGCGTTAGGTGATGCGATTGGGGGCGCCCTGCTACCGCCGCTCAACAGCGCCATCGACGCCATGTCGCCCATCATTGAGGGAGTGACTGGGCTGGCGAAACGCTTCCCGGCGACCACGCGCGCGATTGTCATGGGCGCGACGGGGCTGGTCGCGCTGCGGATCGCGGCCATCGGTGCGCAATGGTCGATGGGGTTTCTGCGCGGCGCAGTGCTGATGATCGTTCGGCCGATGGTGGTGGCGACAGCAGCGACCGGGCGGTTCGTCGCCGCGCTGGCTGTCGGTGCGGTGACCCGGTTCACGGCCGCGTTTCGGGCCATGCGCGCCGCCGTCGTCGGGTTCGCTATGCATTCGGCCGTGGCCGGCCTGCCGGGATCGCTGGCGCTGATCGGGCGCGGTTTCGTGGGTCTGCTGAACCCCATCAAGCTCGTGAAGGCCGCCCTGCGCGGCCTGAAGATCGCCCGTGTGTCCACGGGCATCGGCGCCATCGTGGTCGCCCTCGGCGCCGGTGCGGCCTGGATCATGCAGAACTGGGAGGGGGTGAAGGAAGGCTTCAAGTCGTTCGGTCCCGCGTTCCGGGAGGCGCTGGGGCCCGTGGGGCCGGCCCTGGAGCCCGTGCTGGGCTGGCTGTCCGATCTGTGGGGCTGGATCACCAAGGTCACGGGGCCGCTGGACACCGAAACATGGGTGCGCTGGGGCGAGACGCTCGGCAACGCCGTGGGCGGCGCCGTCCGCTACGTGATCCAGGTCTTCGAGACGTTCCGGGGGTGGTTCCAGGACGCGATCGACGCCGTCGTCGGCGTGATCCCCGACTGGATCAAGAAGGAGATGGGCATCGAGGTCCGGGCAAAACCCCTGACCGACGCGGAAATCCAGGAGCAGGCCCAGGAACGCGCCGAGCAGGCGCGAGATGCGGCCGTGCCGCCACGCTTCCGCCACCGCCAAGAAGCGCAAGACCGCAGGCAACAAGCATACGATGCGGAATACGACCGTGCCCTGGCCGAACTCCGGGCCGAAAACGAACGTCTGCTGGCCGAGCAGCAAGCGGCTCGGGCCGCCGCCATGGGGGGCAACGATTTCGATGTCCCGGAGTACATCTTCCAGCCTGCGGCGCCGTCCCCCCACCCGACCACGGCCGAGACACCGCCCGCGCCGGACCCGGCCCGGGCGCCGTCTGCGTCACCGCCCGTCACGGCAGACGCGCCGCCGGAGGTGGCGGCGCTTCTCGGAGGTGGGAACGCAGTCGCCCCACCGGTCACGCCGCCCCCGTTGCCGGATATCGCGACCGACGACGTCGCCGCGGCGGCACGGGATCTGGAACAGCTGGAGGCCGAACTGGCCGAAGCCGGCGACGCAACGGACGCACTGGGCGCCCGGCTGGCAAACCTGGCACCATCCCTGGACATGCAGGGCCGCGTCACCATCGACATGACCGCCCTTGACCTCCTGATGCAGCGCATCGCCGAGGCCCAGGCGGCGCTGTCCGGCCTGGGGACGGCCACCCGGGCGGCCGCCGATCGTGCCGCCATGGCGCTCGACCGCTCCCGGTCCGCCAACCTGCGCGACCGGCCGACCAGCGGCGTCGGCGCCATGCCGTTCGCCGTGACGCGATAGCGATCAGTCGAACAGATCATCCAGCGTGAGGCCAAGGGCGGAGGCCAGACGCCGCGCCACATCGAGCGAGGGCGTGCGGCGTCCTTTTTCGATGTCGTTGAGCATGGGCGCCGAGATCCCGGCCGTCGCGGCCAGTTCGTTTTGTTTCAGGCCCTTCTCCTCGCGCCAGACCTTGACCGGGTGTTCCCCGGCCAGGATGCGCTTGAGGTTGTCGTGGCCGATGGTTGGGTCATCGCGTCGTTCGGCGATCCGCGCGCGGTCTTCGGCGTCTTCCAGGCGTTCCAGCAGGGCCGTGTATTCGGCCCGGCTCATCGTGATCGTGTCAGGGGCGGTCATAGGCGTCCTTTCGATGGCGGATGGCGATGACGGTCATGATCGTGAGGGTGCCGTCCTGGGATACCGTAAACAGAACCCGGTAATCGCCAACTCGAAGGCGAAACGCGTCCGACCCCTTCAGGGCCTTGGTATTGTTCTGAAGGCTGGCCGGATCGGCCGCATACTGTTCGATTTTGGAGACGATGGTGGACGCCGCCGGCCCGATCTTGCGCAGTTCTTTCTGGGCTTTGGCAGTGTACCGGATATGCATGACCGTCCCTTCTCTCGGCACGGTTATATTCGCTTAGAGCGTATCGCACGTCAACACAATAGTTCGCGCAAAGCGAATTCTTGAAAGGAAGGCCGCGACCATGCACGTGCTGATGGCCTGGGGGGACTTCCGGTTCAGCATCGCCACCATCGCCTATGAGGAGCTGACCCGCGCCTACACCGCCCGGATCGCGCCGCAGCACATCATCGGGGCGCGGCCCAGCCTGCACATGATGGGCTGGGAGGCGGAAACCATCGGCCTGTCCGCGACCATCTTCCCGTTCCACCTGCCGGGCAACCGGGGGCTGGAGCAACTCCACGGCCTCCGTGCGGCCGTCGGCACGTCGGAGGCGCTGATCGGCAACGCGCGGGCCATGGGCACCAACCTGGACACCTGGGCGCTCAAGTCGGTCGGGGAGACACAGGGCCACATCCACCCGGATGGGACCGGCCAGCGCATTGTCGTCCGGCTGGAGTTCCTGTTCGACGGCCGCGCGCGCGCCCCCGAGGCCCGCTCCGCCATCGCTCGGATGTTCGGATGAAGACGCCGTTCATCCGCATCTGGCACGGCGACGTCGATCTGGCCGAGCGCTGGGGCCCCCTTCTGACGGCGCTGACGGTCACCGACGAACGGGGCCTGGAAGCCGACACCGTCGCCGTCACCCTGGATGATCGGGACGGCCGCATCGTCTATCCGCGGACGCACGAGACGATCCGCATCGAGGGTGGGTACCTGGAGATCGGTGCGGTCGTGCAGGGTGACTACATCATTGACCAAGTGGACCTGACCGGCTGGCCGCAAACCATCGTCCTGCACGGGGCGTCCGTGGACGCCCTGAGTGCGGCGAAGGAGCGGCGCACGGAAGCCCACCAGCCGCCGGCCGTGCCGACCCTCGGTGCACTGGCGGACCTGATCGCGGCGCGGAATGGCTGGATCGCCCGCGTGGCGCCGGCCCTGGCCGCGGTGCCGGTGGAGTACGAGGCCCAGACGGCGGAGAGCGATCCGTCGTTCCTGGGCCGCGTGGCGGCCCGCCACGGCGGTCTGGTCGCCATAAAGCAGGGGCACCTGGTGGTGGCGCCGCAGTCCGCCGGCGTGTCGGTCTCGGGCCGAACCCTGGACCCGCTGGTGATCCGCACCGGCGTCAATCTGCTGGACTACCGCGTGTCCTGGAAGGACCGCGAGAAGCACGGCACGATCCAGGCCCGCACGTATGATCGCGGGCGCGTCGAGGCTGTCGAGGTCGAGGCCGGAGACGGATCGACAGGGGTGGCGTATCGGTTCCGCGAGCCGTTTCCCTCCGCCGCCGAGGCACAGGCCGCCGTCAACGCGAAGGCCGCCGCCCTTAAACGCGCCGAGGGATCGGCGACCTTTACGTTGGAGGGCGACCCCGCGATGGCCGCCGAACGCCCGGTCGAGGTGATCGACGTGCGGGCCGGTGTGGACGGCCGCTGGACCCCCATGCGGGTCGAGCATCGTTGGAGCGCCGACGGCTACACCACCGTCGTCGAGTGCGAGACCCCGGGCAGTGGGGACACACGGGGGACCGGATCATGATCGGCGCACCGCTTCAGGGCTTGGTGCGGCGCGGCGACGGATCGGCCACGTACACCACCTTCGACGGCGACATGCTCGACCACCTGTGCTGGCGCCACTATGGCCAGGAATGGGACATGGTCGAAGCCGTGCTGGACGCCAATCCGGGGCTGGCCGCGCTGGGGCCGGTGCTGCCCGCCGGCGTCACGATCACGCTGCCGTATCGCCCGTCGCCCGCCTCACCGCCGACCGTGGATGTCGTGCGGCTGTTCGACTGACCTCGACACGAAAGGAACCGACATGGCCGAACCGATCACGTGGGAGGCCCTGGGCGCCGTGGTCGCCGTGATGGGCGGCCTGGGAATGGCAACCGTGTGGATCGTGGGCGAGATCGGCAAGTCCCGACGGGAATCGGCAGACGGCCGCGACAAGATCTATCGCCGTCTGGACGAGATGACCCGGGACATCAACGAGACGTTCGCTCGCCGCGAGGTCGTAGAGGCCGACTTCCGCACAATCAATCAGGCACTGGAAGAGCAGAACCGCCTTATGACGGCTCTCGCCGGCCGGATTTGCCCGTATGAACGAAAGGACACCCGTGATGCTGACTGAGTCCGTTCTGTATGCCACGGCCGGCGGTCGCTTCGGCGACCGGCAGGCCGACATCGTGCGCGCGGTTGTGGCGGTCGCGCCCGACCTGCTGCCGCGCTTCGATATCCACCCGCTGCGCCGGCTGGCACACTTTCTGGCGCAGATCTGCCACGAGTCCGACCGGTTCAAAACGACCCGGGAGTATGCGTCCGGTGACGCCTACGAGGGCCGGCCCGATCTCGGCAATACCGAGCCCGGCGACGGCCGGCGGTTTGCGGGCCGGGGCCTGCTCCAGCTCACCGGCCGGGCGAACTACCGCTGGGCGGGCGATCTGCTGGGCCTCGATCTGGTGGCCGAGCCGGAGCGGGCCGCCGACCCGGCCCTGTCGCTGCACATCGCGTGTCTGTATTGGCGAGACCGGACCCTGAATCCTCTGGCCGACGCCGACGACCTGCGCGCCGTCACGCGGCACATCAACGGCGGCCTGAACGGGCTGGTGCATCGCGCCCGCTGCCTGGCGCGGGCCGAGACGGCGCTGGTCCAGCAGCGTCTGGCGGATCTGGGACACGATCCCGGCCCGGTCGACGGCGCCGAGGGTCGGCGTACGCGCGCCGGGCTGGCGGCGTTCCAGCGCACCGCCGGCCTCGATCCCACCGGTCATCGCTCCCCGTCCACCGAGGCGCGGCTCTTCGCCGGCGGGGCGCCGCGCGCTGCGCCCGACACTGCGGCTCCGTCGTCGGCGGCCGGGCGCGCGCGCCATATCGCCCACCTGGCGCGGGCGCTGGCCGACGAGCTGGACGCCTCCACCAGCCCCGAAAGGACCATCCCATGAAGCTGCGCTCCTTCGCCTCCTGGCGCGTCGTCGCTGTCGTCGGCGTCGCCCTGGCCGCCCTCACCGCTCTGGTCATCGCGGACGTGCTGCCGCTCGACCAGGCCCTGCGTTACGCCGCCCTGCTGCTGGGCGGCTGACCGGGAGATACCATCATGATCCGTCGCCGTTTGGCCGCCCTCGGGGCGGCTTTTTTGTTGGCGGGCGCTCTGCCCGGATGCGCCGCCGTGCCGGCCGTTGTGGGCGTCATCGGCGCCGGCGCCGTGCTGGGGCGTGACGTCTACTGCGCCGGCACGTCCGGCGCCGGCAAGCAGATGGCCCGCGACCGCCTGACCGGCGGCAGGCCGCTGATCGCTTGCCCGGGCGCCGACACG
>NZ_JACIGI010000055.1 GCF_014197795.1 Roseospira goensis | reverse complement strand
GCGGCGTTCTCGGGCGTCTTCTCCTCCTGGCAGGACAGTTTCACGGAGTTCTTCAGGGACTTTTCACGCGGCATCGCCGACGTCGGCGACCTGGTCGCCGCCCTGGGCGACGCGGTGCTGGACCAGGTGGCGCGCATCGCGGCGCAGTCGGTCACGGCATCGCTGGCCCGCACGGCCGGCGCGGGCCTCGGGCTGGCCGGCGCCGGTGCCGCCGACGGCGGGGTCCTGGAGTGGCTGGGGCTGGGCGCGGACGCGGCCGGCCTGGTCGGCGGCGGCGGGTCGGTCGGGACCACGGCGGCGCGCTGGCTCGGCCTGACCACGCCGGCCCTGCCCGGGGTGCCGCCGGGTCCGGCCGGCATCGGCGGGGTCACGCCGGCCGGCGCCCTGTCGCCCTTCGGCTCCCACCTCGCCGCCGGCATCGACGCCGCGCCCTGGGGCATCGCCGGATCGCTGGCGGCATCGCTGCTCGGCTTCCAGGGCACCGGCAACCAGTGGGCCGACCTGGGGCTGTCCACCCTGGGGTCGGTGGGCGGCGGCGCGGCCGGCGCCGCCCTGCTGGCGCCCGCCCTGGGAGCGGCGGGTGGGCCGGTGGGCGCGGCCGCCGGAGCGTTCCTGGCGATGGTGGGCGGGGATCTGCTGTCCGGCCTGTTCGGCCAGCCGCTGCCCAATGCCTCGCAGTCCATCGACATCGCCGGCGGGCGCGTGGTGGCGCAGGCTCCCGAGGGCCGTCTGCTGTCCCAGGAGGAGATCGCCGAATGGGGCGCGGCCTCGCAGGCGGCGCTGGTCGGACCGATCCAGAGCCTGGTCGACACCCTGGCCCGGGCCGGCGCGGATGCCTCCGGCTATGCGGTCGCCACGAGCTGGAAGGACGGGCGCCAGTCGGTCGGCCTCTACGGCGGGGACTTCACCCGGGGCGGCAGCGGCACCTGGACCGACGTCGAGAGCCTGGCCGAGGCCGGCGTGGTGGCGGTGCGCGAGCTTGCGCTGGCCGTCGCCGGCGGCGACGCCAGCCTGGCCGACGCGGCGCTGGTGGCCCGCGACAGCACGGCCGACACCGCCGACGCCCTGGCGCGCCAGATCGCACTGGCCGCCGACTGGGAAGGTACGCTGGCCCGCACCGAGGCGCAGTACATCACCGCCCATCGGCAGATGGCGGAGATGGCGGCGGGGTTGGCGCAATGGGAGCAGGGCGCGCGGGCGGTGCTCGCGCCGATGGTGGAGACCCGCGACATCCTGGCGGCGGCCGGGCGCGACACCGGGGATCTGTCGGTCGGGCTGGAGCACCTGGCCGAGACCATGCTGGGCCTGCACGACACCGCGCTGTCCCCGGTGCAGGTCGCGGTCCAGACGGCGACCGGCCAGATCGACGCGCTGGGCCGCATGCTGGAGGACCTGGGCTACAGCGCCGACCGCACGGCCGGGTATCTGGCGGCGCTGGAAGAGGCCGTCATCGGCCAGATGCGCGACCAGTTCGACGAAGCGAACCAGGACCGCGTCTACGAACTGACCGGCATGGGCGCGATCCCGGACCTGCGGGCCATCGCCAACAGCTACGTCCACGCCATGACCGACGCGGCGGCGCTGGGGGCCGACACCGCGCTGCTGACCCGGCGCGCCCTGCTGGAGGTTCAGGCCACGGTCGAGGGGATGGATGTGGCCGGCCTGAGTGGCCTGATCGCCGAGATTGAGGGTATGGGCCACGAGGGTCAGGCGGTCGAGCTGGTGCTGGACGGCCTGAACGCGGCGCTGGACGGCATGGGCGATGCCGCCGACGGGGCGGCCGGCCAGGTGTCGGGCGCCGCCGATCGCATCGCGGCGGCCAATCGGGGCCTGGAGCGCCGCCTGCTGGCGGCGTCGGTGGACACCGGCAGCCTGGAGGGCGCGCTGGCCCTGTTCGACTGGGACGCGGCGGTCGAGATGGCCGAGCTGTCCGCCTTGGGGGCCGACATCACCCTGCTGGAGCGGGCGCTGGCCGAGGAGCGGCTGGACATCATCCAGCGCTTCACCGACGACGCGGTCGCCGCCGAGCGCCGCCGCGCCGAGGAGATGGCGCGCGCCTGGGACCAGGCGGCCTCCGTCATCGCCGGCATCGCCACCGACATCCGGCAGTACCTGGACGGGGTCTATGGCGGCGCGTCGTCGCCCCTCGGCACCCACGCCCGCATGGACCGCGCGGTCGACGACTTCTGGGCGGCCTACGCCCGCGCCCAGACCGGCGACCGCGCCGCCCTGTCGGCCATCACCCGCTACGACGCCACGGCGCGCGACGCCATCGCGGCCTATCACGCCTCGTCGGCGCCGGCCGATGCGCTGTACGCGCAGATGACGGCGGCGCTGGGGGCCGACACCGCGCTGCTGACCCGGCGCGCCCTGCTGGAGGTGCAGGCCACGGTCGAGGGGATGGATGCGGCCGGCCTGAGTGACCTGATCGCCGAGATCGAGGGCATGGGCCACGAGGGTCAGGCGGTCGAGCTGGTGCTGGACGGCCTGAACGCGGCGCTGGACGGCCTCGGCGACGCAGCGGGAGACACTGCCGGCCAGGTGTCGGGCGCCGCCGATCGTATTGCGGCGGCGGCCGAACAGCGCCGGGCCGATCAGGCGCGCCAGGCGTGGGAGCAGGAGGCGGCGTGGATCGCCGGCCAGCAGCGGTCCATCGCGCAGTGGGTCTCGGGCCTGTTCGCCGGGGCGTCGTCGCCGCTGGGGCCGGACGCCCGTCTGGCCGTGGCGTCGGAGGACTATCTGGCCCAGCTCGCCCTGGCCGAGAGCGGCGACCGCGCCGCGCTGCAGTCCATCACCCAGTACGCGCAGCAGTACGTGGAGGCGGGCGCGGCCGCCCATGCCTCCGGCCCGCTGGCGGCGCAGATCGCGCTGGCGGTGCGTGACGACCTGCTGGCGCTGTCGGAGGCGCTGACGCCGGAGGAGTACATCGCCGCGGAGATCACGGCGGCGATCGAGACCCAGACCGTCGACATCACCGACGCCACCGACGCGGCCGCGCAGCTGCTGGACAGCACCTTCCGCGCACTCGACGCCAATGACGACGGCGGTATCTCCTGGGCCGAATTCCAGACCTGGGCCGCGCAGGACGCTGGGCGGATCGACGCCCTGCGGTCAACCATGGGCAGTGGGTTCTCGGGGTACTCCATCCGCGACTTGTACAATGCGATCGACGCCAATGGCGACGGCACGGTGTCACAGTTGGAATGGCTGCGGGCCGTGACGGGCCAGGTCGAGGACCACACCGCCGCGTCGGCGATCACCGCGGACCTGCTGTACGACTACTTGCGGCAGATGCACAACGGTCTGGTGACGAGCTACTTCGTCGGCGTGGCCGATATCTCCGCGGCCGTCGAGCGGGTGCGCGGCGCCATCCTGGCGCTGCCGCACGCGGCCGGCGGCCCGGCCGCGGGCCTGACACTGGTCAACGAGCACCTGGTGCCGGAAATCATCCGCCTGCCCGGCGGCGCCGAGGTGGTCACCGCCGAGTCCAGCGCGGCCATGATCCGCCGCATGGTCGACGCGCCGGGGCTCGGGAGTGTGGGCGAGACCCTGGTGCTGCCGCCGGTGGCGCCGGCCGACGGCGCCCTGACCGACGCGCTGGCCGGCCTGCGCGCCGAGGTGCGCGGGCTGTCGCGCCGGCTCGACCGGCTGGTGGCGGGCCAGCAGGCGCAGACCGACCTGCTCGACGACACCGCCCACGACCAGACCGGCCACCTGCGCCGCGCCGCCGACGGCATCGCGCGCCAGACCGAGCGGCTGGCGGCGCTGGAGGTGCTGCGGCCATGACCGCCCCGTCCCGCCACGCCCACGCCGACGACGCGGTGATCCTGGCCGACCTGGCGTACCTGGACCGCGCCACCGGCGCCCCCGGCCTGCTGCGCGTGGGCACCGAGGCCTACGACGATCCCACGGCGCCGGGGCGCTATGCCGGGTGGATCCTGGCGACGCCGGCCCTGACCCGGGCGATGGCCGAGGACCACGCGAGCTGGGGGGTGGGGCGCGACGACGCCGGGGCGCTGACCGTGACCCTGGCGCACGGCGCCGCCTGGATGCGGGACGCGATCTGGAACGGCCGGGCCATCGTGCTGCGCCGGGTGCCGCGCGGTGGCGGCTGGTCCACGGCCACGGTGATCTTCTCCGGCGTGCTCGGGGTGGCGCAGCCGGCGCGCGACCGGATCGTGCTGCCGATCCACGACGCCTTCGCGGCCGCGCTGGACGCGCCGATCGGGGTCGGCTGCCTGACCGGCGCCACCGCCGACGGCCAGGGATGGGAGGGCGAGCCGTCGCAGGCCGATGCGCGGCCGCCGGTCCTGATCGGGCGCGTGGCGCGCGCCGCGGGGACCAGCGTCAACCGCGCCCGGCGCATCCAGGTCCTGGGCGACACCACCGCCTGGGGCTTCACCGTCACCGCGGTGGACGACCGCGGCGAGCCGCTGACCGTGGACGCGGCCAGCGCCACGGTGCAGGCGATGCACGACGCCGTCGCCCCGCCCGGCCACGTGCTGTGGGCGGCGGAGGCCGGGCAGCGGGCGATGGGCCGCCTGGTGAGCGCGCCGGCGGGGGCCGTGGCCTGGGCGGTGGCGACCCATGCCACGGCCGCCGACCGCTGCGCGGCGCGTCTGATCGCGGACATCCTGGCCGACCGCTGCGGCCTGACGGTGGCGGCGGCCGACGTGACCGCGGCGGCGGCGGCGGCCCCCGCGGAGTGTGGCGTGCAGGTGGCCGGCGAGACCGCGCGCCGCCGGGTGGTCGACCTGCTGGCGGCGTCGGGCGGCCTCGCCCTGTGGCGCGACCGCGACGGCACGGTGCGGATGGCGCGACGGGCGGTCCCGACCGCCGCCGCCGCCACCTGGCGCGCGACGGCCAAGGGCGCGGCCCAGGACGGCCGGACCGGCGACCACCTGCTGGTGCGGCTGGAGCCGCGCCACGTGAGCCGCGAGGCCGGCGGCCTGCCGTGCCCGGCCCTGACACTGACCGGGCAGGCGAACGCCGTGCGCCTGTCCGAGTCCGACGTGGTCGGGCTGGCGGGCCTGGACGCCGACCTGCTGGCCCGCCTGACCCGGGCGCATGCCACGCGCACGGCGGAGGATGCGGCGGTGGCCGCGCGCCATGCCCTGGCCGTGGACCGGACCCTCGCCACGGCCATCGTGGAGGACGCCGATCTGGCGGCCGAGGCGGCGGCGCGCGGCGCCCTGCTGGCGGCGGACTGGGTCTGGGGCACCGCCACCGTCGCGCCGCACCGCGACGCCTGGGCGGCGCCGGCGCTGGGCACCGTGGGGCTGCTGACCGACGGCGAGGCCGGGCTGGCGGACTGGCCGTGCCAGGTGGTGCGCGAGAGCCTGGACCTGGCCGCCGGCACCCGCGCCCTGCTGGTGCGGGGGGTGCGGCCGTGAGCCCCCCGAGCGCCGTGACCCTGCCGCGCCGCCTGTGCGTGGGCTATCCGAGCTATCAGCGCGTGGCGGCCTGGTCGGCCACCAGCGCGGCGCCGGACTGTCCGGCGGCCCTGCTGGGCACGCTGCCCTACGCCGATCGCTGGCGGGCGGCCACGCCGGACCCGGCGGATGGCGTGCTGACCGGCGTGCTGCCGCGCCTGACGCAGATCCGGGCGGTGGCGCTGCTGCACCACGATTGTCCCCCGGGGGCGCGTCTGACCGTCACCGCCTACCGCGATGCGGCGCTGTCCACCGTGGCGTGGGCGAGCGGCGCCCTGCCGATGTGGCCGGCCGTGTACGGCCAGTCCGGGCTGCCGTTCGAGGATCCGCGCTGGTGGACCCTGACCTACTCGGCGGACGAGCTGGCCGGGCGGCGCTGGCACCGGGTGGTGATCCTGCCGCGCGCCCTGGCGGTGCGGGCAGTGCGTGTCGCCATCACGCCGGCGCCGGGCCAGACCACGGTGCGCGTCGGCGGGGTCGAGGTCTGCGACCTGCTGGAGGCGGCCGGCAACTACGACTGGGGGGCGGAGCCGGGCCGGCGCAGCCTGTCGTCGGTGGCGGTCACCGAGGCCGGCGGTGTGCACGCGGTGGCACGGCCGGCGGTGGAAGTCTGGACCGGCGCCCTGCGCTACCAGCCCGAGGACCACGCCCTGGCGGCGTGGTCGGAGTACGCCAAGGCGCACGACATCGTGCTGCCGGCCCTGCTGATCCCGCATCCGCGCCTGACCCGCCACCTGCTGCGCGAGGTGTTCCCCGCGCGGCTGCTGGAGCTGCCGCGCTGGACGGTGGCGACCGCCGGTCGGCGGCGGAGCTGGACCCTGCGCTACGAGGAGCACCTGTGACATGCCGCTGAGCCCCGAGCAGCAGGCCGCGCTCGCGCGGCTGGCCCTGTACACCAGCGATCCGTGGGACGAGAGCGCGGCGCCGCGCGGGTTCGGCGACGGCGGGCACATCCAGGCCGACCCGGACACCGGCGCGCTGCTGGTGGACCAGATGTGGGCCGACATCGTCACCGCCGCCGGCGCGGTGGAGCAGCTGGCCGGCGAGGTCGGGCCCATCGGCGGGCTGGCGGACGAGATCGCCGCCCTGGGCGCCATCGCCGCCGAGGTCACCGCGTGTGCCGGGGCCATCGCCGATATCCAGGCCGCCCCCGCCGCCGCTACAACCGCGGCCGGGAGCGCCACCGCGGCCGCCGACAGCGCGATCGCGGCGGAGGCCGCCCGCGACACCGCCCAGGGCCACGCCACCGCCGCCGCCGACAGCGCGACGGGGTCGGCCGGGAGTGCAGCCGCCGCCGCGGATAGCGCGAGCGCGGCCGGGGCCAGCGCAACGGCCACCGAGACCGCCCGCACGGCGGCCGAGGGGGCGCGCGACACCGCCCAGGGCCACGCGACCGCGGCCAGTGACAGCGCGACCGCCGCCGGCGCCAGCGCCACCGCCGCCGGCGCGGCCCGCACGGCGGCCGAGGGCGCGCGCGACACGGCGCAGGGCCACGCCACCGCGGCCACCAGCGCCCGCACGGCGGCGGAGGGCGCACGGGACACGGCCCAGGGCCACGCCACCGCCGCCGGCGGCGCCCGGACCGGGGCCGAGACCGCCGCCGCCCTGGCCCAGGCGTGGGCCGACAGCGAGGGCGCCGCCCCCGGCGGCGCCGGCACCAAGAGCGCGCGGGAATGGGCCGCCGAGGCCCAGGCCATCGCCGGCGGCGATTTCGCGCCGAGCACACACACGCACGCCGCCGCCGCCCTGACCTCGGGCACCCTCGACATCGCGCGGCTGCCGCCGCTGATCCTGACGCCCCAGATCGCGGCCCCGGCGCACGGCGCCACCGGCCTGGCGCTGGCGCCGTCCCTGGCCGCCACCCCCTATGCGTCCCTGACCAGCACCCGCCACGCCGCGACCCGCTGGCAGGTGCTCGACGACGCCACGGCGGCGGTGGTGTACGACAGCGGCGCGAGCGCCGACCTGACCGCCCATACCGTGCCGGCCGGCCTGCTGGCGCCGGGGGGGCGCTACCGGGTGCAGGCCCGCCACGGCGACGACGCCGGCACCTGGTCGGCGCCCTCGGCGCCGGCCCTCATCCGCACCCGCGAGGCCCTCGGCGTCGCCCTGATCGCCCCCGGCGGCGGCGGGGGCACCTGGCAGCGGGTCGACGAGCACGGCGGCGCCCTCGGCGATCCCGCCTATGCCCTGGGCGGCAGCGCCTGGGCCGACCACCCGGTCTGGGGCGGCATGACGCCGGAGGAGATCGACGGCCAGCACATGGTCCGCATCCCGGCGTTCTGGTCCAGAGCCGCGCCGATCACGAGCGGCCCCCTGGCCGGCGCGACCGCCTGGTGGGTCGGCGATGCGGTCTTCGACGGCGCCGTGCTGCACCCGGCGTTCCGCGCCGACGGCGGCGTGGTCGACGCCGTCTGGATCGGCGCCTACCAGGGCACGGACGACGCCGGCCTGCGGGTCGCCTCGCAGCCGGGCGCCGGGCCGCTCACCGGCCTGACCCTCGACGCCTACCGGGCGCGCTGCCAGGCCCGCGACGGCGCCGGGTCCGCCGGCTGGGACCTGTGGTCGGTGTACCACTGGTCGGCCGTCCAGATGCTGGCGCTGATCGAGATGGGCGGATCGGACAGTCAGGCCCTGATCGGCCCCGGCCGGGTGGCCGAGACCGGCCCCGCCGCCGTCGATGCCGCCGACGTGGCGACCGCCAGCTATCGCGGTCTGGTCGGGCTGTGGGGCAACGTCGCCCAGTGGCTGGCGGGGCTGCGCACCGGCGCCGCCGGCACGCTGGAGATCGCGGACTTCAACGGGTACGGCACCTGGGCGGACACCGGACTCACCGCCGCCACCACCGCGCATTACCCGCTGACGATGCTCCACAGCGCCGGCCCCGGCTACGACCTGCGCGACGTGTTCCTGGCCGAGGCCGCCGACGCCGCCTCGGGCAGCGCCGCCACCTGGCCCGACCGCCACGTGATCGCGGCTGCGCCCGACCGCGTCCCGGCGGTCGGCGGCGCCTGGGACGCCGGCCCCGACGCCGGCCTGTGGGCGCTCACCCTGGACCACGCCCCCACCGACGCCAGCGCCGCCATCGGCGGCCGCCTGGTCCGGGTGCCGGGATGATGCCCCGCCCGCCACCGGCGGCGGGGGCCGGGGTGTTGGCGCACCCCGAACCGGGAGATCTGACCTCCCCCACGTCCATGTCACGTGCCACGGGCCGTGACCCGCCCTCGCGCCGACGCGAGGTCTTGACTGGGGACCACAATGGCGGGAGAGTCCATCCGTTGCGTGCAATGCCACCGAAAGCTCGCCGAAATCAGCGACTTCACGGCCGGCCACATCGCTATCAAATGCCCCCGCTGTGGGGCCATGAACAGCCTGAGGGCCGCGACTCCGTCGCCCGCGCCGCGCCCCCCATCCGAGCGCCCCACCTGAGCGCCGGACAGGGAGAAACGTGTCATGCCCGACGGCAAAGGCACGCCCCGCACCCCGATCGCCATCCTGCGGTTGGGCAAGCACCGCATCCCCATGACCCCCGACGAGGCGGCCGCGCTGGAAGGCCGCCTGCGCGCCTGGATCGACGCCCGCGGCATCCCGTACGGCTTCGTGCGCGCCCTGCTGGCGGGGGACGCCTGATGTTCCGGGCGCGCTATCCGCTCGGCCGCCTGCGCCCGGCGCCCTACAACCCGCGCGTCATCGACGCCCGGGCGTGCGCGGCCTTGCGCCAGTCCATCCGCCGGATCGGCGTGGTCAAGCCGATCATCGCCCGCGACACCGGCACCGTCATCGCCGGGCACCAGCGCCTGCGGCAGCTCACCGCGCTGGGCCGCGCCCTGGGGCCGGTGTACTTCGCCGCCGGCATCACGACCACGGACGAAATCCGGTTCAACCAGCTTCACAACCTCACCGAGGATGCGCCCGGCCTGTGGGCGCGGGTGCCGCCGGACCCGCGCATGGGCGTGTTCGTGGACGTCCCGGCCGAGCGCATCAAAGGCGCGTTCCGCGGCCCGGACGCCGTCACGCGGGCGACCATCGGTGCCCTGATCTGCCGCTACGGGCCGTGGGGGTGCGCGGTCGCGACCCGCGACGGCCGCGTCATCGACGGCATCAACTATGCCCTGACCTGCGCGGTGATGGGCCTCCCCTGCCGCACGATCCGCGTGCCCGACCATGCCGCGCGCTGGTTGGCGCGGGACTATGGCGCGTTCCGGTTCGGCCATCTGTCCGGCGACACCTGGCGCCAGTCGGCCTGCCAGCGACCCCGCCTGCGCACGGGCGGCCAACGGGCCTGCCGGTCGCGGCTGTACGAGCGGCACGTGCTGCCCCAGCTCGGGCCGGGCGAACGCCTGATCGACTTCGGCGCCGGCCAGGCGGATTACGTCCGCAGGCTCCAGGGGTGCGGCCACCCGGTGGTGTGGGTCGAGTTCTTCCCGCTCGATGGCACCCGCCTGGACCGCCCGACCGCCCATGCGTGGTGCCGCGACGCCCTGGCCGCCTGGGCCGCCCGGGGGCCGTTCGACGTGGTGGTGTGTGACAGCGTTTTGAACTCCGTGGACAGCGTGGCGGCCGAGCGGGACGTGATGGTGGTCCTCAATGCCTTGTGCCGGCCCGGCGGCCGCGTCGGGCTGGCCGAGGCGGCCGTGCAGGCGTGGCGGGAAGCCCATGCCATCGCGGCCGACCGGCCCGTCGCACCACCGGCGGTCGTGTGAGCCGACGCCCGCGCCGACGCCCCGCTCGCCGGCATGGACGGGAGCGCCGCGTTCCGCCGCCGACCCGCTTCCCGGCCCCCTGTCCGGTGTGCCAAAAGTCTGCCGATTTGTGCCAAATCCGGCGCCGGGCTACACTGCGGTAAGGCGTTTCGGACGCGACGCAGCTACGCTCGAGCACGCTCTTGGCGCCCTGACGGCGCCACCAACATCTTGTGTGTCGGATGGTACCTAGAATGGTACCTCTGACGAAAAACGGCGCCCCGAGGGACGCCGCTTTGAGCCGTAAGGCCTTGATTTAATTGGTGGGCGCACAAGGACTCGAACCTTGGACCCGCTGATTAAGAGTCAGCTGCTCTACCAACTGAGCTATGCGCCCATCGGGGACCTGCGGATCAAAGAGCCCGCCACCGTCCGAAGGAAGCGTCGAATAACACCCCGCACACCCGAATGCAAGCCCGTAATTGCGGTTCTTCGACGTTTCATGTGGAAAAGAAGAAGACATGGATGGGGGCGCCGATCAGGTAGATCATGGCCGCGAAGGTTGTGGCATTGCGGTAGCCGCGTGCCCTTGCCCTGGCGGCCTGGAACAGGCCATTGAGGCCGTCGAGGCGGGCGGTGCTATGGCCGGATGTCCAGCGTTCCGGAATGCCTCTTCGACGTTCGAAGTGGAATTGTGGGTTGGTTTGGGGACCGAAGGATGCCTACCGGAGATGGCTTATCCCTTTGTCAGGCGGGGACAACGGCCATCCCTCCGTTCCGGCATGGCGGCCGCCGAGCCATCGGGCGACGGCCCGGTCAAGACGGGCAGCAGGCCACCGCGCGCAGCGCGGCCTGGTCTTGACGGGGCCGGAGCCGATGGCAGGCTGGCGAAGGTCGGACGGACGTGGGGCGCCTCATGCATTCCAACGAGATTCTCGCCCTTGGCCTCGGGATCGAACCGCCGTGGCGGTTGGTGGACCAGCGGCTTGATACGGCGGCCTCGCCCAACGTGCTGCATCTGACCGTGGCGGCGGATCGGGGGGCGGCGTTTGCTTGCCCGACCTGCGGGCGGTCGTGCAAGGCGCATGACTTCCAGGAGTTCACCTGGCGCCACCTGAACTTCTTCCAGCACCACTGCCACATCACGGCGCGCGTTCCCCGGGTCCACTGTCCGGAGCATGGGGTTCACCGGGCGACGGTGCCCTGGGCGCGCGAAGGCAGCCGCTTCACGCTGCTGTTCGAACAGGCCGCCATGATGCTGGTGCGCGAGATGCCCGTGCTGGCGGCCGCTCGCCTGATGGAGATCACCGACAAGCGTCTGTGGCGCATCGTCACCCATTACGTGGATCAGGCCGTCGCGGCGTTGGACCTGTCCGACCTGAAGGCCTTCGGCCTCGACGAGACGGCAGCCAAGCGCGGCCACACCTATGTCACCGTCTTCATCGATCTGGACCGGCCGGACAAGCCGGTCGTGTTCGTCACGCCCGGGCGTGGCAAGGACACCGTCGCCCGCTTCCGTGACCACCTGGCCGAACACGGCGGCGAGCCGGGCCGCGTCGTCGAGGTCGTCAGCGACATGAGCGGCGCCTTCATCGCCTCGGTGCGCGAGGTCGTCCCCGAGGCGTCGGTCACCGTCGACTGGTTCCACGTCGTGCAGACCTTCACCAAGGCGCTTGATGCCGTTCGCCGCGCCGAAGCGAAATCTACCCGCCTGCCCAAGGCCCTGCGCTGGGCCGTCCTGAAGAACGCCGACGGGCCGCTGACCGACAAGCAGGCCGACGCCCTCGCCGAACTCGAGGCCTGCGGTCACGCCACCGGCGAGGCCTGGCGCATCAAGGAGAAGCTGCGCTGGGTCCGCAAGGCCGAAACCGCCCAGGCCGCCCGCTGGCGCCTGACCCACTTCCTGCGCCATGCCCGGGACATCATCGCCGACAAGGACCTGCTCAAGCCGATGCAGGGCGCGCTGGCCACCCTCGACAAACACGCCGAACGCATCCTGCAACGCTGGACATCCGGCCACAGCACCGCCCGCCTCGAAGGACTCAATGGCCTGTTCCAAGCTGCCAGGGCGAGGGAACGCGGCTACAGAAATGCCACAACCTTCACGGCCATGATCTACCTGATCGGAGCCCCCATCCGCGTCTTCGTTTCCACATGAAACGTCGAAGAACCCGATTTGTGCAGCGGAATACGTACATATATCTGCCCGAATTCGAGACTCAGCCTGTTGTTCATAATGTGGTCCATCATCCACAACGTAATCTCAGCGATCCTTGCCGGGAACTCGCCGATTTCTATCCCATAAAACTGGTCCACGTTGATAAGCGATAGAATGGCTGCATCCAGCTCGCCTTGTGCTTCATCAGCCGCGTAAGCGCGAAGCTCCCGGATCAATTCGATCTCTAAAGGGCACCTCGAAAAACGCTTGGCGTCGGATCCCGTTTTGATAGAGGGCACCTCGAAAAACGCTTGGCGTCGGATCCCGTTTTGATAGAATCTCGGCAGGTTTGAGCCACCAAGGGCGCTACGGTGGGTCAGATGGGCTTTTTCGACGTCACGAACCGATATGCCGGCCTGGATGCGAAGGCCGACCCGCTGGTGAAGCTTTCAGAGATGGTTTGCTGGGAGGATTTCCGGCCACGTCTGGAGGCCGTCTGGCGGGGGTCGTCGGCAGAACGGCGCTCGAGGGGCGGGCGCAAGCCCTGGGACGCGATCATCATGTTCAAAATGATCGTGCTTTGCGCTCTGTACAACCTGTCCGACGAGCAGGTGGAGTATCAGGTGCGCGACCGGTTGTCGTTCATGCGCTTCCTGGGTCTGGGCCTTGAGGACCGGGTGCCGGATGCCACCACGGTGTGGTTCTATCGCGAACAGTTGGTGCGGGCCAAGGCGGTCGAGGACCTGTTCGCGCAGTTCGACGCGTACTTGCGCGACCAGGGCTTTCTGGCGATGGGCGGCCAGATGATCGACGCCTCCATCGTGCCGGTGCCGAAGCAGCGCAACACGCGCGAGGAAAACGCCACCATCAAGGCTGGCGGGACGCCGAAGGACTGGGACGACAAGCCGGCCAAGCGGCGGCAGAAAGATACCGATGCGCGCTGGACCAAGAAGCACGGCCGGAGCCATTTCGGCTACAAGAACCATGTCTGCGTGGATCGCCGGCACAAGCTGATCCGGCGCTACGCGGTCACGGACGCGGCCGTGCACGACAGCCAGGTGATGGAGGCGGTGCTCGACGACAGCAACACGGCCTCGGATGTCT
>NZ_JACIGI010000054.1 GCF_014197795.1 Roseospira goensis | reverse complement strand
AACGGGGCCTCCCTGGCAGTCTGTGTCGTGTCGCAACTACCAGTGTGTCAGACCGTCCCGTTGTCCGCCCCTCCCCGATTTTCCGTCATGAACCCAAAAAAAGGGGGGCGGCCGAAGCCGCCCCCAAGGGTCTGCCACCGGTTGGTGGAACCGGTCTGTCCTGGTCTCCTAGAAGAACAGGATGTCCGCGTTGGTCGGCGCCGCCCCGTTGATCGTGGCGATCGTGTTCGTCGTGGCGATCGAGGTCCCGGAGCTGGACGCCGCCGCCATCGTATCGCCGAGGACGAACTGGAACAGGCGGTTGGCCCCGGTCGTGTACCCGAACGCCTGGGCACCGGCCGCGTTCGCCGTCATGAGCGAGCCGAAGGCGGCCGAGACCGCCGCCGCCAGCATCGTCTGGTTGGCGGCCGTGAACAGCGCCATCGCCTGCGACGCGGCGGTGCCCACGGTCATGTTGAACGCGCCGGTCTGCAGCGCCGTCGGCATGGCCGCCGTCAGCGCGAACAGACGCGCCCCGACGGTCAGGTCCAGCGCCACCGCGTCGGTGCCCACACCGTCGAAGTCGGTGATGGTATCCGCCGCGCCGGCGAAGTCGCCCTCGAGGAAGACGAACACGTCGTTGCCGCCGCCACCGGTGAGCTGGTCGGCCGCATCCAGACCGGACAGCGTGTCGTTGCCGTCCAGACCGACCAGGTTGTCGGCGGTGTTGGTCGCGGCCGCGTCGCCACCGTCGCCGGTGATGGTCAGGTTCTGGGCGTCCAGATCGTCACCGCCGCCGTCACCGTTCAGGGTGATGTTGTCGTTGCTGTCGTAATGCAGGACGTGATCGACCGAGGTGGCGCCGACCTGCAGGGTCACGGTGGCATTCTGCCCGTTCACTTCCACCGTGGTGTCGAAGACACCGCCGGCCTGGGTGAAGTCCAGGGAGTCGGCCGCGTTGCCCTCACCCTCGCGCATGTCGATGGTGTGGCCGATCAGGCTGCCAACGTTACCGGCGACCTCGATGGTGTCGGCCACGGCATTGCCGGCCCCACCGAACTGGGCGTCGGTCTGCAGGTTCAGGTTGAACTCGATCCCCAGCGTGGACGCATCCACGTTCAGGGCCGAGGCCGCGACCGGCACCACGACCGTGCCCGTCTGGTCGATGAACTGACCGGCCGCGAAGCCGGCATCCGTCGCCTGGTTGGCACTGTCGTTGGCGACGACCACCAGCGTCTCGTTGTCGCCGGCGGTGTTGGCGGCGGTGTGGCCGCCGTCGGCCATCGCGTCCACGACCGTGTCGTTCAGGGTCAGGTTCAGGGTCTGGGTGGTGGCCTGATTGTTGTTGATCGCGATGCGACCAATGTTCTTCAGGTTCTCCAGGTCCCCGGTGGTCACCGTCGCCGTGTTGCGGATCTCGAGCGTATCGTTGTTCGCAACGTAGGCGTCGTCGTCGAGGTCGTTGTTCAGGTCGGTGATGTTGGTGTCACCACCGTCGATGACGTTGCCGCCGTTGGCGTTGGCATCGTTGACGATGAAGCGGTCGGTGGTGGCCCCGGTGCCCTCTTCGCCGTCGTAGGTGAAGTGGTTCGACGCCGACAGGGTGGTGGCGAAGATGGTCGCATCGGAGTTGGTGATGGACTGGTCGGTGTTCACCGCCGTGTCGGTCGCACCAGCGATCGCCCCGTCGCCCGCCACGTCGGTCGGCCGGCGCAGCACGGTGGAGTGATCATCGTTGAAGATGGTCAGCATATCGCCGCCGTTGGCGTCGATCAGGTCGTTGTCCAGCTCCAGGATGTACTGGTTCAGCGCACCCGGCGCGGATCCATTGCCGAACAGGCGGATGCCCTCGAAGTTGGACGTGTTGTCCCACTCCGACTGCTGAATGATGATCGGCTGACCGTTGCCGTCGAGA
The DNA here is from genome assembly GCF_014197795.1 of Roseospira goensis. Classification (GTDB taxonomy): domain Bacteria; phylum Pseudomonadota; class Alphaproteobacteria; order Rhodospirillales; family Rhodospirillaceae; genus Rhodospira; species Rhodospira goensis. The sequence goes on along the minus strand of NZ_JACIGI010000054.1, from coordinate 12,265 downwards.
CCCAGGACGTCGTTGTCGCCGTCGCCGCCATCGACCGTGTCGGCGATGGTGTAGCCGGCCTGGTCGGAGTTGGTGCCGGCCAGATCGTCGAAGATCACCAGGTCGTCCCCGGCGCCGGTGGACACGCTGGTGCCGCCGTCGGTGTCGTCCGGGTTGTCGTCGACGCGAATGACGTCGTTGTTCAGCGAGCCGCTGGCGTCAATGGTGTTGGCCACCAGACGGTTGGCCGCACCGGCGCCCACATCCAGGAAGCCCAGGCTGAAGGTGGTGTCGTCGCCGGTCGGACCGCCGTAGCCACCCGCGAAGTTGGTATCGGCCGCCGCGCCCGTCACGTCCAGGGTGTGGCCCCGGTTGGCGGCCAGAGCGTCGGCGTCGAGGTTGAAGATGTCGCCAGCCCGACCGCCGGTGATGGTGATGGTGCCGTTGTGCTCACCGAAGTTCGCCAGGTCGACGCTGTTGGTCTCGGTGTCGTTGTCGGTGATCGTGATGTTCTCGACCGCGCCCGCGTCCTCGGTGCCGGCGGCGTTCTCGCCGTCGACGTTGAGGGTGACGTTGAAGCGCGGGTTGGTGTTGACGCCGTCGGCGATGGTCACGGCCAGGGTGTCGGCGGTGCCGGAGGCATCGTCGAGGTCGGCGTTGATGATGTTGCCGGCCATGCCGTTGTTGCCGGTGGTGCCGTGCAGCACGGTGATGGCGGCGGCCTGCGTCGCGGTCAGGTCGTCAAGGTTGACGGTCATGCCTTCGGCGTTCGGCGCGGGGGCCGCGGCGCCGTTGTGACCCTCGTTGCGGATCAGGATGGTCGCCAGGGCATCGAACGCCCCGGTGTCCACGGTCACCACATCGGCGACGGCGCCCGCGTCGTGGCCGGTGCGAATCTCCAGACCCTCGACGCCGAGAATGTTTGCGCCGGCGGCCGGCTGGCCGATGGTCTGCGCGGCGCCGCCCAGGACCACCATGGTGTCGGTGCCGTCACCGCCGGTGATCTGGTCGGTGTTGTTGGCGGCCGAATCCACGTTCGCGCCCTGCGCGATCCGGAAGACGTCGTCGCCAGCCGTGCCGGTGACGGAGACCTCACGCGCCACGCCGGACGTGTTGTCGGTGTTGGCGTTCAGCTCACGACCCAGGGTGATGTCCAGCGGGCCGGTCAGGCCGGAGGCATTGATGGTGTCGATCGACCCGGCAACGAAGCCGAGACCGGCCGCATAGGTCAGCGCCTCGCGCTGGCCACCACCGTTCAGCACCTCGGTCGGCGCGCCCAGCGTGAACGCCTGATCGCCGGTGATGTTCAGGACCTGGAGATCCTCGGCGTTCAGAACACCGATGTAGCCGGCGCCGTTGGTGACGTCGATGGTGACGGTCTCGTAGCCCTGGTCACGGATGATCGCCGTGACTTCCTCACGCAGGTTCAGCGTCGAGATCTGGGCGTCGTTCATGGTGACGGTGGTGCTGTCGCCAGTCACCGTGCCGTCGGTCAGGTCGGTGTCCTCGGCGGCCAGGGCCTCGTCGAGGTGACGGAAGCTCACGATCGAGTTCGGCGCCTGGGTGTCATTGATGCTGATCGAGGTCAGCGCGTTGTTCAGGTTGTCGACAACCTGGCTCGGCGAGGTCTCGTCGATCCGGAACACGTTGACGTTCACCAGCGCCGGGGCGTCGGACATATCGAGGTTGAACGCGGCGTTGGTGTTGAAGGTCGCGTTCAGGGTCTCGATGCCGTTCAGGGTCGGCTGGATCGAGGTGTCGCCACCGGTGTCGATGTCCTGCACCAGGTCGACGTTCAGGGTCGGGTTGGTGCCGACGCCGGTCAGGACATCGTCGTCCTGCAGGCTGTTGGTCTGGTCGTCACCCTCGGGGTCGAACACGCGCGGCGCGTTGAAGACGTTGGCGGTGGCCACGTCCTTGTTCACCGTCAGGGTGAAGGTGCCCTCGCCGCTGCCGCCGGCGTCAAGGATGGCGATGGCCTCGGTCACGCTGGCCGCATCGGTGGTGACGACCGAGAACGCCTGCTGCAGCTCGGCCAGGGTGTCGGCGCTGCGGTTGAGCGTCTCGCTGTGATGCTTGGCGACGGCGACCTTGTTCGTCAGCAGGGCGTTGGCGTCATCGAAGATCGCCAGACGGTCCGGGCTGTTGAAGATGTAGTCGGCCGCGGCCAGGATCACCTCACCGGGCGCCACGCCGGCGTTCAGGTTCTCGGTGAAGAACGTGTTGGCCTCGTTGTAGGCGTCGGTGCCGGTCGTGAGGCCCAGGTTGTCCACCAGGATGACGTCGATCTTGGCCTGCAGGGTCGAGGCACCGTCGAACTGATCCTGGAACGCCGGCGTGTTGACCAGATTGGCCGCGAGCTGATTGAAGCTGCCGCCGTCGGAGATGAAGGCGGCGAAGTCGGACAGGTTGTTGGCGCCCGGAGGGGCGTTGAACATCACGGCAACGAGCGCCAGCAGATTGTCCTGCTGGGTCTCGGTGATTCCGGTGACAGCCATGGGGATAAACCTCCAAGTGTTTTGACTAGGATCTCAAGCTTCCGTGCACCCGGCGCCAGGGGCCGATGGTGGATGGTCCCTGGCGAGGGGCCGAACAGGACGCTGGCGCGGCCCGCTGGCCTTGATGCCGTCCCGGCGGGGCGGCACCCGCCGGTTCGGTGCGGCGGTCCTGCGCGGCCTCGCGGGCCCTGGCATGGTCCGGAACACGGCCGGCCTGTTGAACATCGCCCGTTCGCGGCATCCAACTCCGGTGCAGTGACTACTACACTTCCCTCTTCGCTGGCAACAGGCTGCGCGGCATTCCACGCGCTGCAACCGTCCTTAGAACCGAGCGTGGCAGATTTGCCGCACCCGACACGCTCGACAGCCCTGAAACGGCGCCGGCGTATCGGCGGTGGCGCAGACGGCGCGCCTGCCTTGGGTTCTCACGACCCGCCACCGAGGTGTAGAGTAACCCTCTCACCCCGGCAGCGCAAGACCATCCTGCAGCGGTCGGGTCGGACATCGGGCGGCCCGCACCCCGCCCTCCCCAATGGTCGGGATTGCGGCGCGACTCCCGCCGTCAGCGCAGGGGCGCCGCAGGATCGACCCGCCTCAGGCGGCCCGGCCCGACTTGGTGCCCGGCTTGGTGCCCGACTTGGTGCCCGGCTTGGTTGGAGAGCGGGACGGGGACCCGGACGGCGCGTGGGAGCCCGCCGCCCCCGCACCCCCGGCAGCGGAGGTGGACGGGGCGCGCTTGCGCCCGGCGATCTCGAACCACGGCGTGTCAAGCGACAGGTTGGGGCTGTACGCCGGATCGTGGGCGATCAGGTCCGCCCAGCGGTCCTGCATGGCCTCGACCTCGCGGGCGAACTGGGCCCGGCGCTGCGGGCTGCTGGGCACACCGAGAGTGGCGGATTCGTGGTGGTACAGCTCGGCGTCCGGGGTGTAGACGCAGCGCCAGCCGGCCGCCACCGCGCGCAGGCACAGGTCGACGTCGTTGAAGGCGATGCCGAAGGCCTCGGCGTCGAATCCCTCCAGGGCCTCGAACACGGTCCGGCGCATCACCAGGCAGGCAGCGGTGACGGCCGAGTAGTCCTGGGTCACCCGCGCCCGCCCGGCATAGCCGGCGCTGTCGCGCTGCACGCCGACGTGGGCGTTGCCGGCGACCCCGCCCAGGCCGATGACGATGCCGGCGTGCTGCACGGCGCCGTCGGGATAGAGCAGGCGCGCACCCACCGGCCCCACGGCGTCGCGCAGGGCGTGGCGCACCATCTCGTCGAGCCAGCCCGGGGTGATGACCTCGGTGTCGTTGTTGAGGAAGGCCAGCATCGGCGCGTCGGTGCGGCCGACGGCCCAGTTGTTCAGGGCGGCGTAGTTGTAGGGGTGGTCCCAGTCCTCGACGCGCACGCGCGGGTCCTGGCGCAGGCGGTCGAACAGGGCGAAGGTCTCCGGCTTCTCCGAGCGGTTGTTGACCACCAGCACCTCGAACGGCCCGGGATAGGTCGTCCGCTCCAGCACGCTGTCGACGCACTGGGCCAGCAGGTCGGCGCGGTCCTTGGTCGGGATGATGATCGACACCGCCGGCGCCGGAGTCGGCAAGGGATACACCACGCGGTGCACGAACGGGGCGTAGCCGACCTCGACCCGCGCATCGGGATGCCCGGTGCGGGCCAGGTGCTCGGCCACGGCGGCGCGGGCGCGGTGGTGGGCGTAGTCCTTGGCCATCGGATCGCGCGCGCAGGAGCCGGGGGCGGCGCGCCAGTGGTAGAGCACGCGCGGGATGTGACGGATGCGCTCCGGGGTGGTGTGTTCGCTGACCCGCAGGGCCAGGTCGTAGTCCTGGGCGCCGTCGAACGCGCTGCGGAAGCCGCCCAGGTCGCGCACCAGGGCGGTGCGGTAGACCCCGATGTGCGACACCATGTTGTAGGACAGCATCAGATCCGGATTCCAGTCGCTCTTGAAATGCGGATCGTGGCGCCGCCCCTCCATGTCGATCTTGTCCTCGTCGGAGTAGATCAGGTCGGCGTCGGGGTGGGCGTCCAGCTCACGCGCCACCCAGTACAGCGCGTGCCGGTGCAGAGCGTCGTCGTGGTCGAGCAGCACGACATGGCCGCCGGAGGCCATCGCCAGGGCGTCGTTGCTGGCCGCCGAGATGTGGCCGTTCTCGGCGCGGCGGTGCACCTTGATGCGCGAGTCGCGCTTGGCGGCGTCCTGGAGCACGCGCGCCACGTGGGGCTCGGTGGAGGCGTCGTCCGTGATGCACAGCTCCCAGTCCGGGTAGGACTGCCGGCGCACGCTCTCGATCGCCTCGGCCAGCAGATCCTCGGGCGGATTGTGCACCGGCATCAGCACCGAGAACAGCGGCCGCTGGCGCAGCGCGGCGATCTCGCGGGCCACCACCTTCGGCGCCGTCAGGCTGCTGGGCTCGAAGTACAGGATCCACTTCTGGTACCGGTCCTTGCGGAACCGGCGCGGCAGCAGCGCGTCGAAATCCACCCGCCGGCGGATCCCGTCCAGCCCCTCGCGGCGGAGCACGTGCACCGTCTTGCGCAGCGTGCCCGGCGCGTCCCGGCGCAGCATCCGCACGTAAGCTTGCAACATGGGGGTGACCCTTCTCGCTATACTCTCATCATCTCACCAGGGCCGGGAGCCGGCGCCCGCCCGCGCGGTCGGCTCATGGGCCGGCCATCTGCGCCACGGCGGCGTCCGTCCGGCGCTTCACATCGTCGTAGGCGCCGAGCAGCGCCGTCTGCCGCACCGCCAGGCGCACGCTGTCGGCGGGCCGGCGGAACAGCGACGTCACCTTGTCCACGAAGCCGAACGCATGGCCGGCGGCGTAGCGGCGCCACAGGTCCCAGTCCTCCAGCAGGTCCAGGCTCTCGTCGAAGCCGCCGCGCGCCTCGAACAGCCGGCGCTCGAACAGAACGCTCTGGATCGGCATGAAGTTCTGATGGTGCAGCGCGGCCTCGTCGTACGCCTGGATCTGCCAGGGGTCCACGAACCAGGCGGTCTCGTCGATCCGGGCGGCGGCGCCATCAATGTCGCAGGCCACCGTCCAGGCCAAGCCGTAGGCCGCCACCAGGGAGGGCTCCGCCCGCAGCCGCGCCGCCAGCGTCTCGACATGGTCGGCATACAGAAGGTCGTCGTCGTCGAGGAACAGGCACCAGCGCCCCCGCGCCACCGCCAGGCCGTGGTTGCCGGCCGCGCTGCGCCCGCGCCGCGGGGTCGTCTCGTAGCGCACCGGGCGGCCGCTGTGGCGCGCCAGCGCATCGACGACCCGACGGATGCCGGACGGTCCGTCCCCGGACGCCGCCGCCCCGGTGTCCTCGACCACGATCCATTCGAGCGCGGGATAGGTCTGCTGGAGCACGCTCAGCCCGGCCTGGCCTAGCAGCCAGCCGCGATCCCCGTGCGTGCGGGTGATGACCGAGACCAGCGGCGCGGTCTCCGCCGGGTCCGGGGGCACGGTGCAGCGGGCGCGGTCGCGCCGCCGCAGATCGACGTCGAGGCCAAAGAAGCGCACCGGCGGCCGCGCCGGGTCCGGTGTCCGCCGTGCCCGCGCGCGCGCCCCCACGGCGGCCCGCAGCAACGGTCCCGCCAGCCGGGCCAGATGGGCGACACAGGCGCGCCGCTGCCCCGCCCCCCAGGCCGCCAGCACCGCCTGGCGCAGCAGCACCAGGCCGAGCAGGCCGTCATGCGGCGATCCGCAGCGCAGGCGCATCAGCGCGGCGTCCGACGCCGCGCGCAGGGACGGCACGGCCCAGGCCGCCCGGTCGGCGTCGCGGCCACCATCGCCCCCCGGATCATCCTCGCCCGGCCCCTCGTCGCCTGGCCCCTCGTCGCCTGGCCCTTGGTCGCCAGAGACCGGCCGCGCCACCGTCGCCACCGGGCAGTATCGCAGCCGATGGCCCGCGCGGCGCAGCCGCAGCGACAGGTCCATGGCCGCGCCCGCGCTCGACACGGCCGGGTCATAGCCGCCGACCGCGCGCACCGCGGCCACGCGCAGGAGGGTGCAGGCGTGCTCGGAGGCCGCCGTCTCCCAGCTCACCGGATCGTAGTGCAACCGGCGTTCGCCCGGGACCGTCCGGGCCTCCCAGGACGCCACGTCCGGCGCGTCGGCCGTGGCGATGGCCACCAGACGCGAAAGCGTGTCCGGGGCCGGGACGGCATCGCCCGCCAGCATCAGCACGAACGCCGCATCGGGGTCCCCCGTCAGGATCCGGTTGAGGGCGCGGGCGCGGTCTCGGGCCTTCGGCGGCACCGCCACCACCGACGCGGCCCACCCGCCGGCCGACAGCCGGGCCACGAGCGCATCGGCGCCGGCGCCCGTTTCGGATGGGCTCACGACGACGAGGTCGAGCCGGTCCCGGGGGTAGTCCAGGGCGCTCAGGGCGTCCGCCATCGCCGCCGACAGGCCGGCCTCCGGCGAGACCAGGACGACGACACGCACGCGCGCCCGCACGCCGTCGCGGGTCTGCGAGACCGTCACCCAATCCGGGCGCGGCGCCGCCCCCGCCCCGGCGTCGGGCGTGCCGCCGATCGCCGGCCGCCGGGCTGGGGCGCTGTCCTCCAGGTCGGCCTCCAGCGCCGCGAGGCGGCGCGACCAGCCCGCTCCGATCGCGCCGACGCTGCCCGCGGACAGCCGCGCCAGCCGGACCCGCGCCCGCCCCGCCGCCGCGCTGGCCGCGCGCAGCGGACGGGTGACCCGCCACGACGTGGACCCGCGCACCGCGGCCAACTCCGCCCCGAGCCGGTCCACGTCCGCCTGGCACCGGGCGACCGCGCGCTCGGCGCTCCAGACCGCGGCGCTGACCCTATCGGGCGGACACCGGCTCAGGGCGCCCGGCACCTCGTGCCCGGCCAGCACCAGGAAGGCCTCGGCCGCGCGCGTCTCGCGCGGCAGCGTGTAGCTGCGGTAGGCGTTCAGCGCCTCGATATGGCGGGCATAGTCCTGCACCGCGAGCTGGGACTCGAAGACCTGCATGGCGGCCCGCTTGGCCTCCAGCACCGGCGTGATGTCCACCAGGGTGTCGGGCTGGAGCGGCTGGCCGACCTCGTAGAACGCGAGCCGCCCCCGGTATTCCGCGTCGCGAAAGGCGGTGACCACGGCCTCGCAGACCGCGCGGTGGTCGCGGTGCATCTCCCACGGGCTGGGGGCGAAGACCAGATCGGGCCGCCGCGCCCGCAGCACGTCGGCCAGACGGTCGGCCAGGTCGATCGCGCCAACCAGGGTGCCGTCCTGGTAGGTCCAGCCCTCCGGCGCCGGATAGCCCAGGATCGCCGCCGCCCGCGCCGATTCCGCCCGCCGCGTCTCGGCCATGGTGTCGTCCGCCGGGCGCGACAGAACGACGACCTCGATGGTGCTGCCCGCCGCCGCCATCCGGGCCACGGTACCGCCGCAGCCGAACACCTCGTCGTCCGGGTGCGGCGCGAGGACCAGGACGCGCGCCGCCGTGGGGACGGTCGCGCGGGTCGGCACGAAGAAGTGTTCCATGCGTCAGGAAGGGTCCCGTTCCCCGTCACGTCGTTGCACCACCCGGCGCCCGGTCATCGGTCGTCCGAGTCGCCGCCGCCCATCCAGCAGCGATCGGCCAGGCGCGCCGTGTTGGCCGCCAGGTCGGGGCCGGCGATGTTGACCTCGTGCACCATTTCGCGGCGCTCGGGCGCCGGCAGGACCGCCGCCAGGGACGGCGTCGCCCAGGCGAACACGGCCGGCAGGCCGCGGGCCACCGCCAGGTCGCGCACCGCGTCCACCAGCAGCGGGTAGGCGCCCACGTCGCCCAGCAGATCGAGCAGTTCGACCGCCTCGGCCTGGGCGCGGATCACGGCCGCCGCCATGGGGCGGCGGCGCCAGCCCTCGCATCGCACCAGCACCTCGTAACGGTGCAGCGGATGCGCGGCGTAGCGCGCCGCCAGGAACGCGCCGTCGCGCACCGTCACGGCGACGTCCCGGGGCAGCCCCGCCCGCTGGCGCCGCCACAGGTCGTCGCCGGCCGCCACCAGCCCGTCAAGGGTCATCGGGCGCACCCGCCGGCGGCCCGGCGTCCGTCCCGGTCCCGACCACACCAGCACGTCCAGCCGGTCCACCCGGGCATAGAGGCCGAGCAACTGCCCGAGCCGCGCCGCCCGCGGCGACGGAAAGCCATAGACAAAGGCATGGGGGCCGGCCGGCACCGTGACCGCCTCGATAAAGGTCCGCCCCAGGCGGCCGAAGGCATTGTCCCGGCGCAGCCGGCCGCGCTCGCGCGGATGCACCATGCTGTCGCCGATCCACATGGCGGTCAGCGGCGCGCCGGCCACCTCAAGGCGCCGCGCCTGCCCGCCGTAATGCGCCACCATGGCCCCGCCGCGCCGCGCCACCATGCCGCCATTGCCGGGCGTGTAGTACTTCCAGGCCCACAGCCTCGGGTCCATGTCGGCGCCGAAGGCATCACGGAACAGCGCCATCAGCCCCGCCTCGTCGGCCGGCGAAGTCCAGTCGAAGGCAAGATCGGGGGCAAGATCGGCGGCGGGATCGGGTGTGGGTGTCGCATCGGCCCCGGTCATGACGCCTCCACCATCCAGTGATGCGGCATGCGAAAGAAGCCCTTCACGATATCCTCCTGGGTCACCTCCAGGGTGGCCGCCGGATCGACCCAGCCGTAGCTGTGGATGCCGCGCTCGCAGAAAACGTAGGCGCCCACCAGATAGCGCCCCTTGAGCAGCGGCAGACGGGGATAGACGACGCGCGCGCGTCCGCGCCCGGCGGGATCGCGCGCGACCGCGATCCCCTCCTCCCAGGTCGCCACGCTGGTCAGGATGTGCCCGTCGGCGGTGCTGATCGTGATGGCGACGGTCGGCGATGGCAAGGCGGGATCGGAGTCGAAGGCGACCTCGATGCTCACGTCGGAGGCGCCGCTGCGCGCCACCAGCTCGGTGCCCTCGGTGCCGTCGACCGCGACCCGCACCCCGGCCAGGCGGGCGTAGCCCTGCGGCCCGGCGGGCGGGTCGCCGTCGCCGGCGGCGGTCCCTGCGGTCGCCGCCGCCGCGGCCGTCTCGGCGGCGGTGCCGTACTCGCCCGGCCGCAGCCCGGTATCCAGGAACCGCTGATAGTGCGCGATGACGTCGCCGGGCGGGCCGTCCTCCATCAGGCGGCCCTGGTCGATCCACAGCACGCGCGAGCAGATGGCCTCGAGCTGATAAAGCGAGTGCGAGCAGAACAGGATGGTCTTGCCGGCCGCCTTCATGGTCATGATGCGTTCGAACGACTTGCGCGCGAAGGCGCCGTCGCCCACCGACAGGGCCTCGTCCACCACCAGGATATCGGGATCGACCGCCGTCGCCACGGCGAAGGCCAGGCGCACGTACATGCCGCTGGAGTAGGTCTTGACCGGCTGGTCGACGAAGTCCCCGATGTCGGCGAAGCGGACGATCTCGTCCATGCGCCGGGCCGTCTCGGCGCGCGGAATGCCCAGAATGGAGGCGCTGAGGTAGACATTCTCACGCCCTGTGAACTCGGGATTGAACCCGGCCCCCAGCTCTAGCAGGGCCGAGACGGTGCCGTCGATCTGCACCGTGCCGGCGGTCGGCGGCAGGGTGCGGCAGACCAGTTGCAGTAGCGTCGACTTGCCGGCGCCGTTGCGCCCGACGATGCCGACGACCTCGCCGTGGCGGATATCGAGGTCGAGCGGTTGCAGGCTGTGGAACAGGCGCGGACGCGCCAGGCGGCGCAGGCCGGGGAACAGGGAGAACAGGCGTTCCACCGGGCGGTCGTAGGTGCGGTAGGTCTTGCAGGCGCCGCGCAGCCGCACCGCCGGGGCCACGGCCGCCGCCTCAGAGCACATCGGCGAACCCCCGGCGCAGCCAGGCAAACCAGGCCCAGGCCGCGACACAGGCCGCCGCCGCCAGCGCGGTGAACACCGCCAGCGGCTCCCACGCCGGCCACTGCCCCTGGAACAGGATGGCGCGCACCTCCACCAGCGCCCGCGTGAGCGGGTTGAGCAGGTAGACCGGCTGCCAGCGCTCCGGCACCGTCGACAACGGATAGAACACCGGCGACAGGAACATCATCAGCGTGGTCAGCATGGCCATCATCTGGGCCACGTCGCGCAGGTAGACGCCCAGCGCCGCCAGGAACCACGACAACGCCAGCAGGCTCAGCGCCAGCGGCAGCACCGCCAGCGGCAACGCCAGCCAGCTCACCGACGGTCCCACCAGGACCGCCGTGAATACCATCAGCAGCCCGGCGCCCACCGCGGTCTGGAACCCGGCCGACAGGACCGACGACACCGACAGCACATGCAGCGGGAAGACGACCTTGGTCACCAGATTGCTCTGGCCCGTCACCAGGTGCGGCGCGCGGTTGGCGACCTCGGCGAAAAACTGGAACAGCAGCAGGCCGGTGAAAACCTGGAGGGCGAAGTCCACCTGCGCCACGCCGGCGGCGGCCACCGGCCAGCGCAACTGGAACATGCCGTGAAACACCAGCGTGAACACGCCCAGCATCAGCAGCGGCCCCAGCAGCGCCCAGCCGAGGCCGAGGACGGACCCGCGGTAGCGCGTCTGGACGTCCCGTTTGGTGAACTGCCACAACAGATCGGTGGGCAGCCGCACAAGTCGTGTCTGCGAACGTGAGGACATTGCCGTCGGGGCCGTCGGGAAACTGGGGGGCGGGACGGATCGGGCCGCCCCGCGGGCGCCGGTCTCGGCGCACGCCACGGCGCCGGGGGGTGCCCCCGGTGCGCAGGCGGCGCCATGACTACACCACTTGCCCCGCGCCCACAAGGTCACCCGCCATGGTCACGCCGGGCGCCGGCGCAACCAATGCCGATAGAGCCCGTCCCCCTCCGCGTGCTGCGCCACCAGATCCGCCGCGCCCTGCTCACAGAACCGGCGGAAGTCCTCGACGCTGGCCGGGTCGTTGGCGCACACCTCCAGCACCGCGCCCGCCTCCATGCCGACCAGGACCTTGCGCGCCCGCAGCACGGGCAGCGGACAACGCAGATCGCGCGCATCGAGGACCCGGTCGGCTGTTCGGTCCGCATTCGGGGGATCGGTCGCGGTCATGACTCCTCCTGGTCCAGGGGCGACGCGGGCCGGAACCGCCGGGGCGCACCACCCGATCCTCCCAATACCGCACCCGCCCCGACATGACCATGCCCGCGCGCACCCAAATCACCGCCGCCGGCTTGCAGGCGTGGGGCCCGCACGCCATCTGCATCGGACCCGGCCCAATCCCCCACCGACGCCCGTGGTTGCGCCCCAAGGAGCCCCCCATGCTGCGCACGCCCCCCGATGCCGAAACCCTGGCCCGCCTGCGCGAGCGCGTCCATCAGGTTGACGCGGCGACCGCGCTGGCCTGGTACCGGGCCGATGCAGCGGTGATCGTGGACGTGCGCGAGCCCCATGAATACGCCCAGGCCCATGTGCCCGGCGCCGCCCTGCACCCGCTGTCGGTGTTCGACCCCGCCGGCCTGCCGGATCCCGGCGACCGCCGCCTGCTGTTGCACTGCGCGGTGGGGGTGCGCTGCGGACACGCGGCGCTGGCGCTGGTCCGCGCCGGGCACCCGGGACCCGTGTACCGACTCGAGGGCGGCATTGCCGCGTGGCAGGCGGCCCAAGGCCCCCTGGAGGCCGGCGCCCCGCGCTGATCGGCCCGACTCCGCCGCACCGCATAAGCCCCTCTGTTGACGTGGGATTACGGTTTCGTGACAGAGCGATGACCGCGCCACGGTCCCAGGGCTCCGAATCCAGGTTACGGGATTTTCATGTTCAGGATTTGGGCGAGGTAGTTTGTGTCCCATGCGGCGCGTTTGCGTCTGGTCTTG
>NZ_JACIGI010000053.1 GCF_014197795.1 Roseospira goensis | reverse complement strand
CAATCCGGCCCGCCAGCCCCTCAAGGCCAGCCCCGCCGCGTCGGGAGCCCGGTTTCTACGCATCCAGCCAAACCCAGTCAATCAGAAAATTTCAGAAAATTTCCGATCGTGCCGACCCGGGCCGAGACCCAGACGCCGGCCAGGACGATGCCGGAAGGCATCGGGCCAGAGCGCGGTGGACCCAGGCGGCGCCTCAGGACGGGGCGCCCGATACCGAGCGATCCAACCAGGGCGCCCGGTCCAACCGGGCGACATGTCTACGACATCAAACAGCGGGCCGCCTGACCCACCCCGGTTTCGACAAAACACCGCCCCCGCCCGCAAGGGCGTCGGACAGAGCCATGTCGTGGGGTGGTCGGCCGTGACGGCCAAGACTTGTCTTTATAGGGGGATCGCCCCCGGCGCGCAAGACCTTTCTCGCCGGCCGCGCCCCGGCGCGCACACAGGCGGGCGGTCGGGCGCCCTCAACTGTCATTGACCATCTCGTCCAGCCGGGCCGCGCCTTCCTTCAGGCCGTGGCCGTAGCGGTCCCGGAGCAGCTCGACCAGCGCGTTGTAGTCCCCTGCCACGGCGTCGAGGTCCTGCGCCGGCAGATCGGGCCAGGACTCCCGAACCCGATCGCGCATCCAGTCCCACCGGGTTTCGCACAGCGTCTGTGTCTTCACGGCTCCGTCGCCTGGCCGTTCGCGCCAGACGCCTTCGGTGTTGCGGCGCCGCCACCCGGGCTGGCGGCGGCTCGACCGGTCGCGGTGTTGGCTCGCTCTGTTAGAGAGTAGGGTCTCGCAGGACGGACGGACCCCCCCCGCCGGGCCCTCCGAGGCCGCGATTAGGGGCGCGACTCGTGCGACACTGCCAAGAAAAGCGGCTTGTTCCGCCTCAACGCTTTACGTACACTCCGCTCACCTTGTACAAACCCAGGCACCGGTGGCGTGTCCGAGCGGTGGGGAGCATATAGCTGTCACTCGTCCAGATATGAGACGCCTTCCTGATGATCGTGACCCGGGGATGCGATCGGTCGGGGATGCGGCTAACAGGGGTGCGCGGGCCGCATGGTCAGGGAGCGGCGCCCGGAACACGACCCTGGGAAACAAACCCGGGGGGGGGGGAAACGAACCCGGGGAACCGCCCCGTCGCGGCGAAACCGTCGGCGCGAGGGCCGCAGGGACGGCACGGGCCGCCGGCATCGGGCACGGCCGGGTGACGATCGGCCGGCAACGGTCGTCGGGCAACGGTCGTCGGGCAACGGTCGTCGGGCAACGATAACAGAACGTCTCGCAAGAAGGTTTCACTCATGGCCCTTCGGACTCCTGGACTGGCGCTGGCGGCGGCCCTGCTGGCCCTGGGCGGATGTGATTCCGTCGGCACGCCGTTTCCGTCCCTGAGCGGACCCGCCTCCGACCGCGCCGCGGGCTACGCCGACACCCAGCCCCCCGAGCTGGGCTCGACCTACTTCGAGCCGTCAGGCGTTACGCCCGGCGAGCCCACGGGGACCTTCGTGGGCCAGAAGGTGACCGGCTTCCGCCAGGAACTGGGCGAGTTGCAGGGCAGCATCCGGGGCCAGAACGAGCAGCTTCAGACCATTCGCAACAAGACCATCCAGGATTCCCAGGCCTACCATGAGAACGTCGCGGGCATGAACGCCCGCCTGCAGGTGGGCACCACGCCGGGCAACCCCGTGCTGATGAACCGCTGGGAGCAGGCCCAGGGCCAGCTTAACGTCATCAACGACGACATCATCCTGATGAACCAGCTGGCCGCCCAGATCACCACCAGCTCGGCCATGGCCAACTACCTGCTGGATTCGGTGCGCGCGGCCTATTCGCTGTCGGGCGCGGTCGACGAGGACCACCGCCAGCTTCGCGTGCTGGAGGACGAAACCCAACAGACCGTGGTGCTGATCGAGCGACTTCTGAACGAACTGTCGCAGGACATCGCGCGCCAGCAGCAGTACGTCAGCAACGAGAAGCAGAACCTCAACACCCTCGCCCTGGCGATCAAGAACGGCCAGCTTTACGGCACCAGCTTCGCCAACCGGCCGATTCTCGGCAACGCCAACGCCCAGATGGCGGCCATGGGGTTGCCCGGAGGGGGCGGCTTCGCCGGCGGGCAGCCGCTGGTGATGGTGCGCTTCGACCGTGGCTCGGTGGACTACGAGACCGCGCTGTACGAGGCCGTGAACAATGCGCTCGGCCGCTACCCCAACGCGGGCTTCCAGGTGGTCGCCGTCGGCCCGGCCGTGAACGCGGTCGGCCAGCGCTCGCAGAACACCGCCCAGGCCCGCCTCTACGCCGAGCGGGTGGTGCGCTCGCTACAGAACATGGGCATCGACCCCAACCGCATCACCCTGTCGGCCACCACCAGCCCGACCGCGCAGCATCCCGAGGTTCACGTCCTCCTGCGCTGACGCGGCGCGCCCACGCGACCTCCCGTTCGGCCCCCGTCCTGCCGCCCCCGTCCTGCCGCCCCCGTCCTGCCGCCCCCGTCCTGCCGCCCCCGTCCTGCCGCCCCCGTCCTGCCGCGATGCCCACCCGCGATCGCCCGCGCCGCCCTCCCGCGCCGCGGGCGATTTGTTGAGCGGCCGCCGCCGCCGGATCGGGGGCGACGGGCGGCGCATGAAAAAGGCGGGCGACCAGCCGGCCGCCCGCCCCCCCTGGGTCGGTCCCAGCGGGCCGCGTCAGCCCTCCGGGCGGTTGTCGATCAGGTCGTCGACCACGGACGGATCGGCGAGCGTCGAGGTGTCGCCCAGGCTGCCGAAGTCGTTCTCGGCGATCTTGCGCAGGATGCGGCGCATGATCTTGCCGGAGCGGGTCTTGGGCAGCCCCGGCGCCCACTGGATGATATCCGGGCTGGCGATCGGGCCGATCTCCTGGCGGACCCAGGTGACCAGTTCCTTGCGCAGCGCCTCGCTTTCCTTCTCGCCGGCCACCAGGGTGACGTAGGCGTAGATGCCCTGCCCCTTGATGTCGTGCGGGAAGCCGACCACCGCGGCCTCGGAGACCTTGGGGTGGGCGACCAGGGCGCTTTCCACCTCGGCCGTGCCCATGCGGTGCCCGGACACATTTATGACGTCGTCGACGCGGCCGGTGATCCAGTAGTAGCCGTCGGCGTCGCGGCGGCAGCCGTCGCCGGTGAAGTAGTACCCCTTGTAGGTGGTGAAGTAGGTCTGCACGAAGCGCTCATGGTCGCCGTAGACCGTGCGCATCTGCCCGGGCCAGCTCTGGGCGATGCAGAGGTTGCCCTCGGTCGCGCCCTCCAGTTCCTTGCCCTCGTTGTCCACCACCACCGGGCAGACCCCGAAGAACGGCAGCGTCGCCGAGCCCGGCTTCAGGTCGATGGCCCCCGGCAGCGGGGTGATGAGAATGCCGCCGGTCTCGGTCTGCCACCAGGTGTCGACGATCGGGCAGCGGCCATCGCCCACCACGTTGTAGAACCACAGCCAGGCCTCGGGGTTGATGGGCTCGCCCACCGAGCCGAGGATGCGCAGGGACGCGCGGCTGGTCTTCTTCACCGGATCCTCGCCGTCGCGCATCAGGGCGCGGATGGCCGTGGGGGCGGTGTAGAAGATGTTGACCTGATGCTTGTCGACCACCTCCCAGAACCGCGAAGTCGACGGGTAGTTCGGCACGCCCTCGAACATCAGCGTGGTGGCGCCGTTGGCGAGCGGCCCGTAGACGATGTAGCTATGGCCGGTCACCCAGCCCACATCCGCCGTGCACCAGTAGACTTCGCCGTCCTTGTAGTCGAAGACGTATTCGTGCGTCATCGATGTATAGACGAGGTAGCCACCGGAGGTGTGCAGCACGCCCTTGGGCTTGCCGGTCGAGCCCGACGTATAGAGAATGAACAGCGGATCCTCGGCGTTCATCTCCTCCGGCGCGCACTCCGCCGGCTGGCCGCCGGTGATGGCGTGGTACCAGTGGTCCCGGCCGGAGACCATCTGGATGTCGGCGCCGGTATGCTGCACCACGACCACATGCTTGACCGACGGGCAGCTTTCCAGCGCCTTGTCGGTGTTCGCCTTCAGCGGCACGCCGCGGCCGCCGCGCAGGCCCTGGTCGGCGGTGATGACCATCACGCATTCCGAATCCTGGATGCGGTTGGACAGGCTGTCGGGCGAGAAGCCGCCGAAGACCACCGAGTGAATGGCCCCGATCCGGGCGCAGGCCAGCATGGCCACCGCCGCCTCCGGGATCATCGGCATGTAGATGCACACCCGGTCGCCCTTCTTGACGCCCAGGTCGCGCATCGCGTTGCCCAGGCGGCACACCCGCTCGTAGAGGTCGCGGTAGGTGATCTTGGCGTCCTTCGCGGGGTCGTCGCCCTCCCAGATGATCGCGGTCTGATCGCCGCGCGTCTCCAGGTGCCGGTCCAGGCAGTTGGCCGCGACGTTCAGGGTGCCGTCGTGGAACCAGCGGATGTGAACGTCATGCGGGTCGTAGGAGACGTCCTTGACCTGGGTGTAGGGCTTGATCCAGTCGATGCGCCGGCCGTGCTCGGCCCAGAAGCCTTCCGGGTCGGCGATGGAGCGCTGGTACATCTCGTTGTACTTGGCCGAGTCGACGTACGCGTCGGCGGCAACGGCGTCCGACACCGGAAAGACCTTTGCTTCGGACATGGATATGCTCCTCCTCATTCCCGGATGGTCTCGACCCGCGGGGGGCGACTGTCTTTATCATTTGGCCCGCGCGCGGCTTGCCATACGGCTGCGGGCGGGGCGCGGCGGCATCGAAGGGTCGCCACTCTAGAGCAGAACGGGCGGTGTGGGAACCGGTTCGGGTCGGGATCAGCGCCATCGCGCGCGGCCCCGACCGCACTCATGCGCGCCAGCCGATCGGCCCCGCAAGCCGGATGCCGCCGCCGGCGTCCACGGCCAGCGGAACCGCCGTCAGACGCTGGCCCCGGCACGGTCCGCGCACGCATTTGCCGGTATCGGGCCGGAACAGGGCGCCGTGGGTGCCGCAGCGCAGAAAGCGGCCGTCCGGGCTGAGAAACGTGCCCGGCACGAAGTCCAGCGGGATGCGGTTGTGCGGGCAGGTGTTGACGTAGCCGAACACCCGGTCGCCCCGGCGCGTCACGATCAGGCGCACCGGCGCGCCGTCCGGGCCGGCCACGGTGACGCCGCGGGCGTCCGGGTCGGCCAGGTCGGAGAGGGTCAGCAGAGGCGGAGTCTCGGTCATGGCGCGACCGGCGCGTCCGGCGGGGGACCCGCTACTTCGCCCAGGCCTGCAGGCGCCGCGCGGCCTCCGCCATGTCCTCGGTGGACCCGGCGAAGGAGAAGCGCACGAAGCGGTGGCCCTGAGCGGCATCGAAGTCCAGGCCCGGGGTGGCAGCGACGCCGGTCTCGGCCAGCATGCGCCGGCAGAAGTCCGGACTGTCGTTGGTCAGGCGCGAGACGTCGGCGTAGAGGTAGAAGGCGCCGTCGGCCGGGGCCAGCCGGTCGAATCCGGCGGCCGGCAGCGCCTCCAGCAGCAGCGCCCGATTGGCGGCGTAGCGGGCCACGTTGGCCTCCAGCTCCTCGGTGCAGTCCATGGCATAGAGGCCGGCGTACTGCGACAGTGTCGGCGCGGAAATGAACATGTTCTGTGCCAGGCACTCCAGCGGGCGGATCATGTCAGGTGGCGCCACCAACCAGCCCAGACGCCACCCGGTCATCGAATAGTACTTGGAGAAGCTGTTGATGACGATGGCCGTCTCGGTCAGGCCGGCGGCCGACACCGCCGGCTCGCCGTAGACGATGCCGTGGTAGATCTCGTCCGAGATCAGGCGGATCCCCCGGTCCTCGCAGGAGCGCGCGAGCGCGCGCATGGCGTCGGGCGGCACCACCGTGCCGGTCGGGTTGGACGGGCTGGCGACGATCAGGCCGTCGAGCCGTTCGCCGCACGCCTCCAGAACCTCCACCGTGGGCTGATAGCGGGTCTCCGGCCCGACTGGCAGGATCACCGGCTCGACCCCCAGCGCCGACAGGATGTGGCGATAGGCCGGATAGCCGGGCGCGGCCAGGCCGACGCGCGCCCCGGCCGGGAACGCCGCCAGGAACGCCAGTTGGAACGCGGCCGACGAGCCCGTCGTCACCAGGATGCGCTCCGGCGGCACATCGGCGCCGTGGGCCTCGCGGTAGTGTCGGGCGATGCGCTCGCGCAGCGCCGGAATGCCCAGCGCGACGGTATAGCCCAGGGGCTCGGTCTCGATCAGCCGCGCCAGCTTCTCCGCCGCCCGTCGGGGCAGACCGGTGCCGGGCTGCCCCACCTCCAGATGGAGCACGCGCGCGCCGGCGGCCTCGCGCGCGGCGGCCGCGCTCATGACGTCCATGACGATGAAAGGGGGAACCTTGGCGCGGTCGGCGACGGTCAGAACCATGGCAACGGGATCTCCAGGCAGCGGGCTCGGCCGCGGACCCCGACGGCCGGCGCCGGCGCGCGGCGGCCGCCCCGGGACCCGGGCGAACGGAAACGAGGCGGGAGGTCTACTGCGCGCCGACCAGCATGGCCAGTCCGGCGCCGCGCGGGTCCACCGCCACGGCACAGGTCTCCGGCGCCCGCGGCACCCCGCCCGGACACGACAGCAGCGACACCAGCGCCCGGCCCGGCCCGCCGGCCTCGGCCGCCGCCAGCGCCGCCCGGGGCGCGGCGGAGCCCTTCAGCGCCGGCAGGCCGGCCTGCATCGCCAGGTCCACGGCGCCGCCGCCGGCGGCGGCCAGGCCGCTCAGGGTGTTGCCGGTGTTGGTGTTGACGCGCAGCATGAGCGCGATGTCCGGAGCATCCGGCCCCGGCAGCGGCGCCAGCGCGAAGCCGAACCCGGGCAGCGGCGCCCCGGCGGCGGCCGGCGTGTTGACGCTCAGGGCGCAGGCCACCGCCCCGCCGTAGCTGTCGGCGACCAGGAACGCGGTGGCGCCGCGCGACGCCATGGCCGCCCCCAGGTCGGGCAGCGGCGCCGGGCCGGCCGCCGTGCGGTCCTCGGCCCAGTCGTCGCCGTCGTCCACCGCCGCCCAGTCGGCGGCCAGCCGGGTCGCGCTGTCCGGCACCGTCGGGAAGGCGTCGCGGTGGGAGCCGAAGTCCTCCAGGGTCGCCGCGCGCCACGCCGGGCGCCAGTCACGCAACGCCTCCGGCGTCACGGTGTGGCCCTGGTCCGCGGCCGCGGCGATCAGTTCGCGGGCCACCGCCCCGGCGTAGTACTCGCCCGGGCCGACCCGCACCTGCCCGAGCGCGCGCGCCAGGTCCAGGTTCTGGAGCCCCTGCCCCTCGGTCGGTCGGACCACCCCATGCACCGGTACCGTCAGCCCCAGGGCCGCGACCTCGGCGGCCAGCGCCCGGGAGACGGGGAACCCGAAGCGGGCCAGGTTCTCCGCCGGCGCCACCAGCGATTCCCAGCGCAGCACGCCGCCGCGCGCATGCAGCGCGAACAGCGCCCGCGGCAGCGCCGGGACCGCCACGGCACCGTCGGGACCGGCCGGCCCGGCGGCCGTGGTGGGCAGGAAGTCCAGGGTCGCGACCCGCGCGCGGCCGTCGGGGTCCTCGTCGTGGACCAGGCACACACCGCCGCCGCCCAGCCCGGCCGAGGTCGGCAGCGTGACGGTGAGGGTCAGGGCCACCGCCACGGCGGCGTCGATGGCGGTGCCGCCCGACGACAGGATATCGCGCGCCACCACGACGGCGCGCGGCTCGTCGGCGGCGACCGCGCCGGCGAAGCCCTGCACATAGCCCAACACGCCGGGCTGGCGCTCCGGCCCGCAGGCCGCCAGTGGCCCGGTCAGAAGGGCGAGCACCGCCACCAGGGCCAGCGCCCGGGCCGGACGCCACCTTGGGCGCCCCGTTGGGCGCGGTCGCGGGCACCGTGTCGGGCCGCGTCCCGGACGCCGGGGTCCGCGTTGACGCTGCCCGGGGGAGTGACTACCGTCTCGGGCGGAATGGTCGTCTGCGCCGTGTGGCATGGCGCGACCGGCGGGAGTGGGAACGGTGATGGCGCGCATCCGGGGCCTGGCGGTATCCGTGCTGATGATCGCGGTGGCATCGCTGATGCTGGCGGGGGCGATGGCCGCCCCGGCGCGGGCGCAGACACTGATCCGCGATGCGGAGATCGAAGGTATCATCCGCGCCTATGCCGCGCCACTGTTGCGCGGCGCCGGCATCCCGCCCGACGCGGTCACCATCCGGCTGCTCAAGGACGGGCGCCTGAACGCCTTCGTGGCCCCGGGCAATCGTCTGTTCCTGTTCACGGGCCTCATCACCAGCACCGAACGCCCGGAGGCCCTGATCGGGGTGATCGCCCACGAGATCGGGCACATCGCCGGCGGCCACCATGTGCGGCTCAACCGCAATCTCGACACCCTCGGCACCACCTCGATCCTGGCCATGCTGCTCGGCACGGCGGCCGGCGCCCTGGTCGGCCGGCCGGATCTGGGCGTCGCCCTCGGCATGGGCGCGCAGGACGCGGCGCTGCGCAACTTCCTGGCCTACAGCCGCACCGAGGAGGCATCGGCGGACGCCTTTGCCCTCAAGGCGCTGGAGCGCGAGAACCTGCCCGCCGGCGGCCTGCGCGACTTCCTGCAGACGCTGGAGGGCCAGACCGCGCTGACGCCGGAGAGCCAGGACCCCTACCTGCGCACCCATCCCCTGACCCGCGACCGCCTCAGCGCGGTCGAGACTCACGTCGCGCGCTCCCGCCTCGGGCCGGACGACGTGCCGCCGCAGTGGCGCGACTGGCACGCCCGCATGGTGGCCAAGCTGAACGCCTTCCTGCGGCCGCCGGGCGAGGCGCTGCGGCTGTACCAGGGCCGCGACGACATCCCGGGCCGCTACGCCCGCGCCATCGCCCATTACCGCGCCGTCGAGCTGGATACGGCGCTCGGGCTGATCGACGGCCTGATCGCCGACGAGCCCGACAACCCCTTCTTCCACGAACTGAAGGGGCAGATGCTGTTCGAGACCCAGCGCGTGCCGCAGTCCCTGGCCTCGTTCGAGCGCGCGGTGGACCTGGCGCCGGAGGAACCGCTGCTGCGCGTCGCCCTCGCCCACGCCCAGATCGAGAGCAGCGATGCCAGCCTGCTGGAGCCGGCCCAGGACAATCTCCGCAACGCCCTGAGCCGCGACGACGGCAACGCCCTGGCCTGGCGGCTGCTGGCCCAGGCGTACGGCCAGGCCGGCGAAACCGCGATGGCCGACTATGCCATGGCCGAGACCGCGCTGCGCTCGGGCGACTACGACCGGGCGCTGTTCCACGTTGGCCGCGCCGAGACGCAGATCAAGCGTGGCTCGCCCACGTGGCTGCGGCTCCAGGACCTGCGCGGCGAGGCCGAGCGGCGCCGCGACGAGGCCGGCTGACCCGCGCGTCGTGTGCGGACCGGGCGGTTGCTTGTGGCACCGCCGACTTGCTCCCATTATCCAGCAGACGTGATCCCGCAGATGGGCGGCGCCGCGACCCGACGGGGGCGGTCGACCGCCCCCACCCCGCAACACAGGAGACCGCCGCCCCATGACCACGCGTCCGCCACCCCACCGTTCGGTCTGGGCCGGGGCCGTGATGGCCGGGCTGCTCGCCCTGGCCTGGACCGGTGCCACACCCGCCCAGGCT
Source organism: Roseospira goensis (assembly GCF_014197795.1). GTDB lineage: Bacteria > Pseudomonadota > Alphaproteobacteria > Rhodospirillales > Rhodospirillaceae > Rhodospira > Rhodospira goensis. Next base: position 5,637 of record NZ_JACIGI010000053.1, on the reverse strand, counting down.
CAAGACCCCGCGCTCAGCGCGGCCGAGGAGGCCGCGGTGCGGGCGCTGGTCCGCGACACCCTGCTCGCCAACCCGGAGATCATCGCCGAGGCCCTGGAGGTCTACCAGGAGCGCGAGGCAGCGGCCCAGGCGGAGCGCAGCCGCGCCGCGATCCAGCAGCACCGCGCCGCCCTGGAGGCGGCCGACGCCGCCGACGTGATCGGCAACCCGGACGGCGACGTCACGGTGGTGGAGTTCTCCGACTATCAGTGCGGCTACTGCAAGCGGGTGTTCCCGGCCCTGATGCAGGCGGTCGAGGCCGACGGCAACGTGCGGTTGGTGATCCGCGAGTTGCCGATCCTGGGGCCGGAGTCGGTGCTGGCCGCACGCGCCGCCGAGGCGTCGCGGGCGCAAGGTCGCTACCCCGAGTTCCACACCGCCCTGATGGCGATGAAGGGCGGCGTCTCCGAGGCCGCCATCATGCAGGTCGCCGCCGAGGTCGGCCTGGACGTGGAGCGGCTGCGCGCCGACATGGCCGATCCGGCGCTGGATCAGCGCTTCGCCGAGAACATCCAGCTCGCCCGCGCGCTCGGGATCAGCGGCACCCCGGCCTTCGTCATCGGCGACGCTCTGGTGCCCGGCGCGGTCTCGCAGGAGGAGCTGAACGACCTGATCGCCGCCGCCCGCGCCGAGGGGTGACCGGGGCGGAGGACGACCGGGCGCTTGCGCCCGTGGTCACGGCCCGGCGCACGCGGTAAGGTGCCGGGCCGCGTTTCCTGGCGCCGATCGCTCGACATCGGAACCCCCGGGGTGGGGCCGATTTCGAGCGTGACTCGGCGCGATCTGTTGGTTTCAGAGCGGAACGCCCGAATTCGAAATCACCATGCGATTCCGTATTCGGGCGTTCCGCTCTCCTGCCCGGACCCCCGATGGCCAAGGCCCCTGCCCGTCAGTTCGTATGCCAGTCCTGCGGCGCCGTCACCCGCAAGTGGGCCGGCCGCTGCGACGCCTGCGGCGAGTGGAACACCATCGTCGAGGAGGCCGTGCCGGAGGCGGCGCCGAAGGGGATCACCGCCGGCCGGGGCGGCCGTTCGCTGGACTTCGTCGGCCTCAAGGGCGACGGACGGCCGCCGCCCCGGCGCCTGACCGGCATCGCCGAGCTGGACCGGGTGTGCGGCGGCGGGCTGGTGCCCGGCTCCGCCCTGCTGGTGGGCGGCGACCCGGGCATCGGCAAGTCGACGCTGCTGTTGCAGGCGGCCGCCGCGCTCGCCGCCGGCACCGGCGTGGCCTACATCTCCGGCGAGGAGGCGGTGGAACAGGTGCGCCTGCGCGCCGCCCGCCTGGGGCTGGCCGACGCCCCGGTGTCCCTGGCCGCCGCCACCAGCGTGCGCGACATCGCCGCCAGCCTGGACGGCAGCGACGGCCCCGGCGTGGTGGTCGTCGACTCGATCCAAACCATGTACTCCGACACCCTGGAGTCGGCGCCCGGCACGGTCGCCCAGGTCCGCACCTGCGCGCATGAGCTGATACGCCTCGCCAAGCGGCGCGGCTTCACCCTGTTCCTGGTCGGCCACGTCACCAAGGAGGGCACGCTGGCCGGCCCGCGCGTCATGGAGCACATGGTGGACACCGTGCTTTACTTCGAGGGCGAGCGTGGCCACCCCTACCGCATCCTGCGGGCGGTCAAGAACCGCTTCGGCGCCACCGACGAGATCGGCGTGTTCGAGATGACCGACGCCGGGCTGATGGAGGTGGACAACCCGTCGGCCCTGTTCCTGGCGGAGCGGCGCGGCAACGTCTCCGGCGCCTGCGTCTTCGCCGGCGTCGAGGGCAGCCGGCCGGTGCTGGTGGAGATTCAGGCGCTGGTCTCGGCCGCCGCCGGCGGCTCGCCACGCCGGGCGGTGGTGGGCTGGGACGGCGCCCGACTGGCGATGGTGCTGGCCGTGCTGGAAGCCCGCTGCGGCCTTGCCTTGGCGGGCCATGACGTTTATCTCAACGTCGCTGGGGGCTTGCGTATCGGCGAGCCGGCCGCCGACCTGGCCGTCGCTGCCGCGCTGGTCTCGGCCGCCGCCGACGCGCCGGTGCCGGCCGACACCGTGGTGTTCGGCGAAATCGGACTGTCCGGCGAGTTGCGCCCGGTGGCGCAGACGGCGGCCCGCCTGAAGGAAGCGGCCAAGCTGGGCTTTTCGGCCGCCATGCTGCCGGCGCTGCCGGCGCGCGGACGACGGAGCAAGACCGGACGCGGCCAGGCGGGCGAGACCCCGCCGGACGGGATCGCCGCCCACGCCGTCGGCCACCTTCAGGATCTGGTCGCGGCCCTGGGCGCGGACGCCGCGTCGGCGGGCCGGCGACCGCACCGAGGGGAATAGGACTCATGGAAAACTGGCCGGTCAACCCGGTGGACATCGTCGTCCTGGTCATCCTCGTCGTGTCGGCGGCGCTGGCCTTCTTCCGCGGTTTCGTGCACGAGGTCCTGGCCATCGCGGCCTGGATCGGCGCCGTGCTGGCGGCCATCTACGGCCTGCCCCACGCCCAGCCCTATGCGCGCCAGTACATCCCCATCGACTGGGTCGCCGATCTGGCCGCCGCGGTGGCGATCTTCCTCGCCACGCTGGTGGTGCTGTCGGTGGTCACGACCCTGATCGCGCGCCGCGTGCAGGACAGCGCCCTGAACACCCTGGACCGCTCGCTCGGCTTCCTGTTCGGGCTGGCGCGCGGCGCCGTGGTGATCGTGGTCCTGTACGTGGCGGCGGCCTGGCTGGTGCCGCCGGACACCCAGCCGCCCTGGGTCCAGCAGGCCCGCAGCATGCCCGTCATCGTCGAGGGCGCGGAGACCCTGGTCGCCCTGCTGCCCGAGGACCTGCTCACCGACGGTCAGGCCCTGGCGACCCAGGCCGGCGACGGCGCCGCCCGCGCCATGGAGGCGCAGCGCGCCTTCGAGCAGTTGCGCCAGCCCGAACCGGGCGCCGAGGCCACGCCCCGCGACCCCGGCTACGACGCCGGCGAGCGCCAGGACATGGACCGCCTGATCGAAAGCACCCAGTAGCAGCACCCCCCGGACGCGGCCCCCCTCCGCCGACCGGAGGTGCGGGCCGGTCCCGACCCTCGGAAATCGGATACCGCCCGTGCCTCCCCTGCCCTTCGGTCCGCCGCCTGTTCCGCCCCTGCCCCTGGCCTACGACGCCGCCACCGACCGCGCGCGCGAGGAGTGCGCCGTGTTCGGCATCTTCGGCACCCCCGACGCCGCCGCCCACACGGCCCTGGGCCTGCACGCCCTGCAGCATCGTGGCCAGGAGGCCACCGGCCTCGTCGCCCACGACGGCGACCGCTTCAACGCCCACCGCGACCAGGGCCACGTGGGCGACGTGTTCTCGTCCCGCGCCGTCATGGACCGGCTGGTTGGCACGGCCGCGATCGGCCACAACCGCTATTCGACCACCGGCGCGCCCAACCCCAAGAACGTCCAGCCGCTGTTCGCCGAACTGGACCTGGGGGGCGTCGCCATCGCCCACAACGGCAACCTGACCAACGCCCATACCCTGCGCGCCGACCTGATCCGGCAAGGTGCCATTTTCCAGTCCACCACCGATACCGAGGTCATCCTGCACCTGATGGCGCGGGCGCGCGGGCGCATGGTCGACCGGCTGGTGGAGGCGCTGTTCCAGGTCGTGGGCGCCTATGCCCTGGTGCTGCTGACCCAGCGCAAGCTGGTCGGCGTGCGCGACCCCTACGGCGTGCGGCCGCTGGTGCTGGGGCGGCTGGGCGATGCCTACATCCTGGCGTCCGAGACCTGCGCCTTCGACATCATCGGCGCCGAGCGGGTGCGCGACATCGAGCCCGGCGAGATGGTGGTCATCACCGAGGACGGGCTGGAGAGCTTCCACCCGTTCCCGCCCGTGGCGCCGCGCCCCTGCATGTTCGAGTACATCTACTTCGCCCGCCCCGACAGCATCATGGGCGGCAAGAGTGTGCACGCGGTGCGCAAGGCCATCGGCCGCGAGCTGGCGCGCGAGGCCCCGGCCGATGCCGACATCGTGGTGCCGGTCCCCGACTCCGGCGTGCCGGCGGCGCTGGGCTTCTCGGAGGGCGCCGGGCTCCCGTTCGACCTGGGCATCATCCGCAACCACTACGTCGGCCGCACCTTCATCGAGCCGACCAACGAGATCCGTCACCTGGGCGTGCGCCTCAAGCACAACGCCAACCGCGCCGTCCTGGAGGGCAAGCGGGTGGTGCTGATCGACGACTCCATCGTGCGCGGCACCACCTCGGTCAAGATCGTGCGCATGGTGCGCGAGGCGGGGGCCGCCGAGGTGCACATGCGCGTCGCCAGCCCGCCCATCCGCTATCCCTGTTTCTACGGCATCGACACGCCCGACGAGGCGGCCCTACTGGCCAGCCGCCTGAGCGTGGAAGGGATGGCGAACTACATCGACTGCGACAGCCTGGCGTTCATCTCCCTGGACGGCCTCTACCGCGCGCTGGGCGAGCCCGGCCGCGACCCGGCGCGCCCGCGCTACCTCGACCACTACTTCACCGGGGAGTATCCGATCCCGTTGGTGGACGAGGAGGACGGCAGCCGCACGCGCCAGCTCACGCTGCTGCGCGAGGCGGTGTAGGGACCCAGCGACTCCGGGCGTCCCCGTGCCCCACGCGACCGACTGACCATCAGTCGCGATTGCGTGACCGCATTGCCAGGGGCCGGGAACGGATCTGGACTCCGCCCCTCCCCGTTTGCTTCCGCTTCAAGGTAGTCCAACCATGACCGCATCCGACACCGCTCCCACCGCCGGCGCCATGGCCGGCCGTATCGCCGTCGTCACCGGCGCCTCGCGCGGCATCGGCCGCGCCGTCGCCAAGCGCTTCGCCCTGGAGGGCGCCCATGTGGTCGCGGTCGCCCGCACCCAGGCGGCGCTGGAGGACCTGGACGACGAGGTGCAGGCGGCCGGCGCCACCCCGCTCATACTGGTGGCCGAGGACCTGACCGACGGCGACAAGATCGACCGCATGGGAGCGGCGCTGTATGAGCGCTTCGGCCGCCTCGACGTGCTGGTGGGCAACGCCGGCTTTCTCGGCCGGCTGGGGCCCCTGGGGCACATGCCGCCGGAGATGTTCCAGCAGGTGATGGACGTCAACGTGACCGCCAACTGGCGCCTGATCCGCTCCCTCGACCCGCTGCTGCGCCAGTCCACGGCCGGCCGGGCGCTGTTCGTCACCTCCGGGGTGGGCCATGCCGCGCGCGCCTACTGGGGCGCCTATGCCATCTCCAAGGCGGCGCTGGAGATGATGGTGAAGGTCTGGGCGGCCGAACTGCTGAAGACCAACGTCAAGGTCAACCTGGTCAACCCTGGGCGCACCCGCACCGAGATGCGCCGCGAGGCCTACCCGGGGGAGGACCCGGCGACGCTGCCGGCGCCGGAGGCCCACGCCGACGCCTTCGTGCGCCTGGTCAGCCCGGACTATCAGGAGCACGGCGCACTGGTGGACCTGACGGCCGCGGGGTGAGGCCCCCAAGATGGAAAGGGCGGGCGCCCACGCGGGAGCGTGGGCGCGAGAAAGAAGAAAAGGTTCATCACGGAATTCCGGGGAAGGCGGCGCGGATCTTGAGAAAGAAGTAGGCGTCATCGCGGAAGCCGTAGGCCATCCGCTTGATGACCTTGA
>NZ_JACIGI010000052.1 GCF_014197795.1 Roseospira goensis | reverse complement strand
CTGCACCATCGAGGGCCTCTTAAGCTTTCGTTGAGGGGACGGTTCCGGCCTCTGAAAGAGGCCGGCCGGGCCGACTGGCCCGGCGGCCCGAAGGGTCGCGCTGGGCCGACCAAACTCAAAAAAACCTCACACTCACTTCGTCGTCCCCGGCGCCGGTCTGGGGGACGGCGATGAACGGGATGCTCACCATGCCGTCGCCCTGGTCGTCGCGCCGCTGCGGGCTGCCGATCTGGGCGTTGTGGATGCAGATCTCGCACCGTTCGCCGGGCGCCGTACCGGCGATGCCGCGGATGCGCTTGTAGAGGCCCGCCCAGTCCCAGATGTTGAGGTCGGCCGCGGCCGGTTCCTCGACCAGCAGCTCGCCGGTGACGGCGTGGTCGACGACCTCGACGCTGTCGAGGCCGGTGCGCGACTTCGACCGCGCGTCGGCGCCGCCGCTGAGGGTCAGGGACTGGCCGACCGGCACCCAGGCGGCGGCGGACAGGTCGACCGGCTCGACCAGCACCTGGAAGCTGTCGGCATCCAGCACCGCGGGCTCGCGGATGGCGGAGAAGTCCGGGGTCCCGAGCGGGGTCGCGGACGCCCCCCGCCACAGGCCGGCGCCCCGGAAGGTCAGCAGCGGGTAGCCGCCGATGGCGAGATTGGCGCCCATCTGGAACCGGGCGCCCGGCGCCTCCATCAGGGTGCCGTCCAGGTTGTAGCGGATCGCCGCGCTGGCATGGTTGCGGTGGTCGCTGCTGGGCCAGTACGCGATCCCGGGCGGGATCAGCTCGATCGCCCAGGTGTCGCCGACGGCCCAGTCCGTGCCGACCGTCGGCGTGATCTCGGCGCCGCCCGGCAGGGCGATGGGCGTGGCGTCGGCGATCGCGACCCCGGCCGCCTCGTACGCGGCCTCGGCGGTCGCGCCCAGGCCGCAGGCCGGGGCGGCGATGGTGGCGACGGCGGTGCCCGACCCGCCGGCCGTCGTGCAGGTCACGGTCACCCGGCGGCGGTTGGCGCCGGTGAAGCCGGTGCCGACGGTGTAGCTCCAGGTCCCGGTCGGCGCGGCCACCGCGACCGGCGCCGCCGCCACGGTGGCGGTCCCGGTCAGCGCCACGCGGGACCATCCGCTGGCCAGGATCAGCGGATCGAAATGCGGCGGCACGGCCACGTCGCCCGAGCCGACCGCCTCGTGCGACCATGAGAACGGGACCCGCTTCTGGTAGCGTCCCTTGGGCCGGGCGCCGAGGTGTGGCTGGATGGTGTTGCGTTCGACCTCCTGGGCGTCCAGGCCCGGCAGATCGGCATCGACCACCAGCAGCGCCAGCCAGTCTGCCGGGGTCGGCGCGCCCTGGCCGTAGGCCGCCTCCAGGGCGGCCAGGATCTCGCGGGACCGCGTCTTGAGCGCCATGGTCAGCCCTCCTTCTTTTTACTTGTGCGCTCGACAACCTTCGGCCCAGCCGGCTGCGCCGGGTCGGGCCTCGGGTCGACCGCATGGTCCTGGCGCTCGGCAACCGTCGGCCCTGCGGCCCTCGGGTTGAGCGGATGGTCCTGGCGCTCGGCAACCGTCGGCCCTGCGGGCCTCGGGTTGAGCGGATGGTCCTGGCGCTCGGCAACCGTCGGCCCTGCGGGCCTCGGGCCGAGCGCGGGGCGCGGGGCCTCGCCCGCGCGGTCGCAAATGAACGTGCCAGCCTGGCGCATGGCCTCAGGCCCTCCGCTGTGTGGTGGTCTCGAAGTGGACGGTCAGGAACACGCCGCCCTCGCGGTCGCTGCTGGCGGCCCGCACCTGCTGGTCGGCGCCGCGGTAGCCCAGCGCCCGCCAGCCCTCCGCCGGCACCGCGCCGTCCAGGGCGGCGATGACGGCGGCGCCGAGGGCGTCCAGCGGCCGGTCGTCGGGGCCGCGCCGGCTCTCGGACGTCACCAGCACGACCGTCAGGACGGTGCTGATGATCGACCGGTGCACGGTGCGCGCGGCCTGATCGGCCGCCTCGGCGGTGGGCAGCACGAACGCGGCCGGCACCCGCGCCGGCAGGCGCCGCGCGGCGATCAGCGCGGCCAGGTCATTCGCGGTCTCGACCGCGGCCAGGTCGGGGGCGGCGGCCCACACCAGGGCGATGACGGGATCGACCAGCGCCGCCCCGATCATGACCAGGCTCCGGTCACCCAGTCGGCGACGATCTCGCCGGCCTGCTGGCGATCCTGGGCCGACAGACCCAGGTACGGGCGGGCCGGCATGGTGATGGTGTGGGCCGCGACCTGGTGATCCGTCGAGACGGCATTCCGGGCCGTGCGCTTGACGAAGCGCTCGCTCAGCGTGCCGTCCTTGTAGAGCCGGCGCGTGATCGTCTGGGTGCGCGCCTTGATCTTGATGGTGCCGCCGAGCTGGTGGATGCGGGCGTAGACCAGGTTCGTCCCCTGGCGCACGCTGTCGGCGTCGGCCGCATACGTCACGCTGTCGCGCAGGTGGCCGCGATCGACCAGGGTCTTGCCGTCCGTCATGATGGCACGGATTGACGGCGGCCAGTCCTCGCCGTCCGGGTCCACGCCCTCCTGAAAGCGGTGCAGCACCGACGTCCGCATCATGGCGCCGATGCTGTCCATCGCCCGCGTCATGTCGGCGGCGCGGCCGACGATGGCGTCGAGCCCGCGGGCGGCGATGTCGTCGCCGCTGACCTCGATGCTGATCCCGGCCATCAGAAGCCCCCCAGGGTGCCGGGGCCGAACAGGCGCGGCGGCATGTCCACGAGGGCGGCGCCGCCGGTCGGCGCGCCGCCGGCGTCCAGCGGCCGCTGGCCGGTCTTGCCGGCCACCACGTCGCGCAGGTAGCGCACGGCGTCGCCGTAGTCCCGGCCCTCGCGGCTCTCCGGCGGGGCATGCGTGGCCAGGCGATAGCGGGCGATGACGATGCACAGGGACCGCGCCAGGCCGGCCTCCAGGCTGTACCGTCCGCCCAGGTAGCCGTCGATCTCCTCCGTGGCGCGGGCCAGCGCATCGTCGAGCGCGGCCGTGTCCACGCCGCCGCCATCGGCGGGCGCGAGGTCCTCGGCCGCGTGGTCGCCGATCTGCGCGATCATCTCTGCGGCGGTGGCGTAGGATGTCATGGATCTGCCTTTCTATCGCCCCAGTTCGGCCTACGGCCTCGCGGGGCTCCGGCCCTTCGGGCCGCCGGCGCGGTCGCGCCGGAAACTGCGCTGCCAATCTCGGGTCGGCCGGGGCCTCGCAACCCCGGCCGCCCTGCCGGCGTCCGCCCGCCGGCGAGCCTACTCCCCGGACTCCGCCGGCCGGCGTCCTGTGCCGGCCGGGATCGACACCCGGGTTTCGCGCGGGATCACTTGGCCGGCTTTTCCTTCGCCGGCTTGGCCGGCGCGATGTCCTCGACCGTCAGTTCCGGTTCGGCCCGCAGTGCCGCGACCTCCGCGTCGGTCAGGTCGCCGTCGGGAACGGTCACCGGTTCGGCCGGCCAGGACCGGCCGGCGCGGCGGATGGGGTGGCGGGCGGTCACGCGGATGGGCATGGCTTCCCCTCACGCCAGCCAGGGCACGACAACGACCTGGACCAGACCCCGGTTCGGGTTGGTGGCACCGTTCGCCAGCCGCTCCACCCCGACAATCTCCTGCGCCGCCTCGCGCAGGCTGGGCGGCACCACCAGGTGCGTCGGCACGATGCCGAGCGGGCGGCCGTGATCGCCGGTGCGCCCCATCATGGCGGCGTAGGCCGCATTGAAGTTCGTGGCATCCAGATCGCCCTGGCTCGCGTAGGCGAGCTGCCAGAGCGAGAACCCGACGTTGAGCCGCGCGTCGGTGCCGTAGACGAAGTGGTCCGTCATGAACACGCGCTCGCTGTCCAGGTCGGTCAGCGAGCGGAACTGGTAGTCGCGGCGCTTCTGGAACAGCACCGGTTTGATCGCCCGATTGAGGGCCATCAGGTACCACGGCGTGCCAGCGCCGGCCTGAAGGTTCGACTGGCTCTCGATCGTGACGCCGTCCGCGCCGATGACCGGATGATCGGCATCGAAGAAATACTGCCCGTCATAGCACTTGGTGGTCAGGCCGGCCTTGAGAAGGCCGAACACCAGCTCGTTCGGATGGGCCGCCGTGCTCTCGCCCATCTCCTGGAACATCGGCCCGTAGACACCGAGGTTGTCGTCGTCGATGTCGTCGCGCGACACCTCGACCGTCAGCTCGAACTTACGGTTCCGGATCGTGTAGCCGTGCAGCGCCAGACCATGCAGCACGCGGTCGCCGATCCATTCGCGCATGCGCGGCATCTTGCCGAGCCAGCCGTACTCCTCCTTGGACGTCGTGCTGGTGACCTCGGTCACGAACGGCTTGTACTGCGGCTCGTGCATCCCGAGCCCGGTCTGGAAGTGCGTCTTGAAACCCGTGCCGAGCGCGGTCAGGGTCCCCTTGTTGATGATCATGATGTGTCGCCCTCCTAGACCTCGACCCAGACGCCCTGGGCGTCCACGTCGCGAATGGTGCCGCAGGCGCTGCGGGTGCCGGTGCCATCGGTCGCGGCGACGGTCTGGTCATCGACCGCATAGGCCGCCGCGCCGATGTGCGCGCGGGTGATCTCGTCGGCGCCGCTGGAATTGGCCCACCGGAAGCACCCGCGCTCGACGCGCACCGTGACGTCGCCGTCGGCACCGCCGCCGGTGACGGCCTCGGCGGCGCGGCCGCGCGGCGTGAGCCCGGTGGCGGTGGCGGCGGGCACGGCGTAGCCGTCGGCATCCAGCATCACCAGGGCGCCGGCATGGATGACGGCACCGGCGGCGACCGGGTCCGTGAAGGTCGTGACCGCGCGCCGGGGCGTGTCGCGATCGGCGGTGAGGGCGGCCATGGATCAGGCCTCCTTCGTCTGGGGCGCGCCGTCGCGCGTGGCGATGTACTGCGCCTCGGTGAGGCCAAGCTGGCGGCAGGTGGCGCGCTCCTCGTCCGTGAGCTGCCCGCCGGCGGCCTGCGCGGGCGGCGCTTTGCCGGTGAGGCCGTCGGCGACCACCTTCGGCGCCGCCTGGACGTAGGTCTCGAACGCCGCCAGGCCCTCGGCCGTCCTGCAGGTGGCGCGGTGATAGCCCTCGCTGGCCGGCGTGATCTTGCCGGCCTCCAGCGCACCCTTGATGGCCGCGTCCACCTTCTCCTGATGGCCGGTGGCCTCGACCTCGGCGAGCCTCGTCTCGGCGGCGGTGGCGCGCTGCAGCACCATGTCGTGGTCCGCGCGCGGGACGAAGCGTTCCAGCGGCGGCTGTTCGGCGGCGGCGGTGGCGCGGGTCACGTCCGCGCGCAGGCGGTCGATGGCGGCACACACGGCGCGCTCGTCGGCGCCGTCGGCCAGGCCGAGCGCGCGCGTCACGCTGGCCGGGATGACATCGGTCATGGGTCGGGGGTCCTCCTCTCGGGCCAGGGCTGGCATCTGGAAGTTCGGGAAATGCACGAGGCCACCGCCGACGATCCGCTTGATCCGTCGGGTCTGGCGCCCGAAGTCGAAAGCGGGGCTGAAGTAGCGGTAGGCCCGGCCGGCCACGTCCCGGGCGCCGTCGGCGGTCCATTCCACGCGGCCCCAGATGGAGCCGTCGTTCCGGCGCTCGACGTCCTGGATCCAGCCGGCCGCCGGTGTGCGCTCGCCGGCGCGGCCGCGCAGTTCCGAGGCGTGTTCCCAGTCGATCACCAGGTCGCGGCCCAGCGCGCGGGTCTCGGCCACCACGGCGTCGGGATCGGGATTGGTCCAGCGCCGGCCGTCGCGGGCGGACAGGTCCGCGCCCGCCGGGATCAGCATGATCCACTCGGGCGCCGCGCCGTCCGCGCCGGGCGCGGGCAGCTCCAGGCACAGGGCACGCCCCACCGCCTCGGGGCGGCTGGCGGTGACGGTCTCGTCGGTCTGGGCGGATGCGGCGGTCATGGCGCGACCATGCCGCAGGCCGCACGCCGATGCGCCCGGACGGATGTCCGGGGGCCGGGCGGTGCGGGGATCGCCGGATATGCGCCGGCGCCGACTGCCCGGAAGCCCTTCCGGGCCGCCCGGACCGGACCCGGAACCGGGATCTGGACCGACCGGGGCAGCATCGCGCCGCCCGGCGGCGGGGTCAATCCGGGCCGGCACGCGGCGGCCCGCGCCGTCCCGACGGGGGCGGACGTCACGATGGCGGTTCCGGCGCCATTAAACGGGGTATTAAACGGGTTCTCCGGCCGGCGCGGCCCGAGGGGCCATGCCGCGCTCTCGCGCGTCCTGGGGCGCCCTACGGGGCCGGTGCAATGCGGGTGGAGATATGCTATATTGGAGGCTGATCGCGAGAGCCGTGACAACCGGGAAATTCGCGGGTCCGGTTGGGCTAGGCTGCCAAGGCACAGTTCTCACGGGGAAGGTCGCGTACCCCCTCGGCTCTCGCGATCACCCTTCCAAGCTTCCATCCAGGACAGCATACCGACGTTCACCGTCGGGGGTGCGTTCGTCCAGGTTGTCGGAGCGCACCAGCCCGCCGGAGCGGATCGCGTTGAGCGTCACCTGCGCTCGGCCCTCTGGCGTCCGGACGTTGGTGCGCCAGTCGATCCGCACGATCAGCTTTCCGAGCCGATCCATGGCATCGCCTGTCGGCTCGAACACATACAGCAGCGCCGGGTCCGTATGGTCGTACAACACGGCCTGGGGGGTGGCGACGATATCCACGATGCGGCGCACATCCTCGACCGCCAGCGCCGCCCCGCGCGCCGCTTTCGCATCTCGGATCATGTGCCACACGATCCCGTCGTCCAGATGCAAGGCGACGGACGACGGATGGCGCCCCAGCGCGGCCAGCCGCTCCACCACCCGCTCGCTCATCCAGCCGACCACCCGGCGCTCGCCGCGCGCCTGCCCGCGCGCTGCTACATCGTCCACCCACCCCGCCACACTATCGGAGAGGGCTGCGCGGACTTGGCGCCCCGTGACGGCCGCCAGCGCCGCCGCGTCCGGCGGCAGGGTAGCCCAGCGCGCCGCCGCCTGGCGGGCCAGGGTCTCGGCCCGGGCCAGCCCGGCGTTCGAGTGCCAGCCCGGATCCACGCCCTCCGGCACCAGGGTGATCTCGCCGGTACGGTGGTTCAGGAACGGCCGCGCGTTCAGGGGCGGGACCTTGTCGTCGGGCGTCGGCGTGTAGCCGTAGCGCGCCAGGTCGCGCTCGGTCAGCACCATGACGGTGCAGCGGCAATGCCAGCCGTTGGGGGGATACAGCACCCGCCAAATGGGATCGTCCGCCGGCCGGACCAAGCCGTGCCAGCGGCGGTGGCGCTCGCGCGTGCGTTCGTCCAAAACCGCCACGTAGCGCAGGTACAGGGTCCGGCCGCGCGAGCGTTCCCGCTCCATGGCCCGCTCGATCCGGTCCCAGTGGCCCGCCGCCCGCGCAGAGCGCATGTTGGCGTCGTAGATGGTGCGCAGGCGCCGCGGCGAGCCGAGCTGCACCGTCCGGGTCTCGCCGGTCAGGGGATCGGTGCTCTCCTGGCGGCCCCACCAGCCGGCCGCCTGGAGGCGCGGGGTCAGGTCCTTCGCCCACGTCTCGTAGGTCTGGCCCTCGGCCAGGGCGGTCACCAGACTGCGGTGGGTGTCGGCCAGCAGATCGGCCTGCATCATCTTGGCGACCGTGAACTCGTGAGCGTGCTCCTCGCCCCAGACATCGAGCCAGGACCATCCCGGCCGCAGGCCCTTGGCCTCCAGGAACTCCAACGCCTCGCGCGGTGGCAGGCCGGGCAGCGGATCGTCAGCCATCGCCGTCCCCGCCGTCCCCCCTGTCCTGGGCCTCCAGGACGCCCACGGCACGGCCGGCGGCAGTGGCCGTGGTCAGGGCATCGACCAGCGCCGACAGGTCCATGCGATCCGCGACCTGAGGCAGGAGTGCCAGCGCCTCCTCGAAGCTGGATGCCCCGCGCAGGGCCTCGACCAGCGGATCCACCACCGGCGCCATCGCCGGTTCCCAATCGTCCAGCAGATCGTCGCGCAGGTCGTCGATCGGGTCGGGGTCGTCGGCGCTTTGTCGCGCCGTCGCGCGTGCCGTCGCCTGGCCGACCGGCAAACCGTCCTCGTCCCCGGGCGCCGGCGCCGGCCCCAGCGCCGCACCGGGCGGGTGCAGCAGCGCCTCGTCCGGATCGGGATCGGGCAGCCCGAGCTTGTCCCGCACGGTGCTCATGCCGACCGTCATACCCCGGTCGACCAGATCGCAAACCATGCCGACCCACTGCCGGGTGTCGTCCATGTCCGGCACCAGCAGCCGGATGGTGGGATACAGCCCGTGGTTCGGGCGCCCGAAGTTCAGGTCGATGAACGGGGCGACCAGGTCCCGTTGCAGGGTCTCGCTGATATCGCCGGCGTCGGCCTCCAGGATGTCCAGCCGCACCTCGTTGTGCACCCGGGCCTGCGCGAGCGAGCTGCCATCGTCGGCGGTCATGGTCTGGCCCAGGATCACCTTCGAGACCTGGGCGTCCCAGTACTCCGCCAGCCGCTGGAACACGTCCGGGCCGACGGCGCCCTTGGCGGCGTCGATGAACTGGATGTCCATGTCGCGCGGCAGGATGGCGGCGGCCTGTCGGCCGATCATCGTGACGGCCTGGCGCAGGATGGCGCGGTCCTCGGGGGAGTGCGCCTGATCGAAGCGGCCGAGCCGGATCGGCATGCCGTAAATCTCGCCGAACGCCGCCCAGTCCTGGAGACTGAACGACTTGAACATGAAGGCCCAGACGCCCAGCATCGCCAGCCCGCCGGCGATGGGCAGGCCGGTGATCAGGTCGGGCACATGGATCAGGAACTTGTGCGGGGGGAGCGGCGCGCCGTCCGGCGTGCCGTCACGCAACCGGATCTCCTGTCCGGTGACGCGATCGAGATGGAAGAACGTTGGATCCCGCCACTCGAAGCGCGGCATCCAGGGGGCGCCAGTCGTGTCCCAGACCAGTTCGACCACCGAATACCCACGCGCCAAGCCGTCCAGAAGATGACCGATCATCCGCCGGGTACCCGGCCGCGCCACCAGATTGCGCACGGCATCGGCCCGCTGCACGTCGGCGGGATCGTCCGTGGCCGCCTCCACCATGATCTGGAGGCTTTTGACCTGGAGCTTCCGCGTCCCGAGTTGGGCGCGGTAATGCAGTTCCAGGCGTTCGATCTCACCGGCGAGAACGAGGTATTCGTGGGTGTCGCCCTCCATGGCGGCGCGCAGGATGCGCGCCAGTCGCGCCGGGGTCAGGCCGGCGGCGTAGCTGTCGTGCCAGACGGTGCGGGTGCCCACCAACTCGGGGGCGGCGATCTCGCGCGTCAGGGTAGCGGGGGCACGTTTCAGCGGCCGCACGGGCGCGCGGCTGGGCGTCGGCTTTCTCATGCCAGAATTCCCGTGCGGGCGCGGCGGCCGATACCCCGGCCGCCGCGCATGTCGTCGTCATCGTCATCGTCGGCATCGCGGGCCGGGTTCCACGGCGGCGGCACGACGGGCTCATAGCTGTACGGCACATACGGCGCGTCATGCGCCGCCGCGATGGCCAGGAACAGCGCCCAGGCGCGGTCGGCGTGGCCGCTGGCGTCGCGGCCGGCGACCAGGCGCGGGGCGCCGGTGGGACCGGCCACCCGCTTGATCTTGCGGATGTCCGCCATCAGGCCGGGATCGTCGGGAATGCGGATCAGGCCCTGCTCAAACGCATCCTTGGCGGCGCTGGCGACCGACAGGCGCCGGTCGCCGGTCATCAGCACGCCCTCGACGCGGCTGCCGTGGGCGCGGATCATCTCCTCCACCGGCATCTCGCCCATGCCGGTCTGATCGGCGGCCAGCTTGATGATCCGGTACTCCGTCATCAGCCCGGCCACGGTGGCGAGCTGGTCGCGAAACGGCGTGTCCTGCAGCACGATCTCGGCGCGCAGCCACAGCACCGACGCCACCCGCTCGACCACCGTCCCTACCCACCGGTCGGCGCGCCGGGCGATATCCACCCCGCCATAGGCCAGCCCGCCGCCGTACAGGTCCGGCCGGCCGGCGTCCGGGTGGGCGGCCGCCGCGATGTAGGCGCCGGCGATCCAGCTCCCGCCGGCCGACGAGGGCACACAGAACAGCTCCTCGTCGGCACCCTCGCCGTACTGGCGCACCAGGCCGTCGCGCCACGCGGCCTCGGCCTCCGGGCTCCAGGCGCGGCCGGAGACCAGGCAGATGCGCCGGTACAGACCATCGGCCAGGGCATCGTCGAGCGTCACCCGGACCAGGCCATAGTCCTTCTGGCCGGCCTTCACCTCCTGGATGAGCTGGTTGAAGGGGTTGTCCACGCCGTCATGCGTCGACACCACCACCACCTTGCCGCCCCACATCAGTAGCGCCAGCGCGGCTTTCAGGACCTCGCTCATGGTGTCGTGGAATGCGGCCTCGTCGAGGATCACGAGACCCTGGCGGCCGCGCAGCCCGCGCGGGCTGGACGACAGCGCGACGATTTCGAAGCCGGAGGCGAACGAGATCCGGAACGCCAGAATGTCCTTTGAGCCGTCGTTAAAAATCGTTTCCTCGACCGCGCTCGCGGCGTGATCGAACATCCCGGCCCAGCCCGCGCACACGTCGATGAACTCGCGCGTCATCTCCTTTTCGTAGGCCAGATAGTAGACATTCTGTCCGGCCGCCGACTTTCGAGCGGCGGCCGTGAACACCGCCAGGGCTGCCAGACCCCAGGTCAGGCCGATACGGCGGGACTTTTCGATCACCGTGACCGCGTGCGCCGACACGGTGTTCAGGCATCGCTGCTGGTAGGGCAGCAGGAGCGGCGTATCGCCCAGCCGATCCAGCAGGTCCGTGTCGGGAATGGCGACCATCAGCCGCCCATCCCCAGGAAGTCGGCCTTCAGGCGCGCGATGGTCTCCGCCGACAGGCCGGCGGACGGGCCGGCCTTCTCGACCATCTCGCCGGCCTTCGCGGCCGCCATCTCGGCGGCGAGCTTACGGGCGCGGACCTCGACCTTCTGCTCAAAATCCTGGTCGTACCTGGCGGCCTTGGCGAGTTCGGCCAGGCCCTTGCCGAGCATCATGACGTCCTTGGGGTCGAGCCCTCCCTCCCCGGTGTCCGCCCGGGTCAGGAAGTCCAGGACCAGGGAGCGGCTCGTCTCGACCAGCAGCCGCCCCTGGCGGCCCTGCGTCGCGGCCTCGCCCAGCTCGGCGGCCAGGCCGTCGGTGATGGCGCGGGTCTCGCGCAGGCGGGCGGCGAGCGCGGCCTGGCGCTGGGACGCGCGGCCGACAGCGGATCGGCTAATGTCATAGCCGTGCGCCTCCAGCCAGTCGGTCAGCTCGTCGATCGTGAGGCAGCCGGACCCGAGGAGGCGCCGGAACTCGGCCCGATCGTCCGGTGACAGCTCCGTGTCGATGCGGGACTTGCGGCCCATTGGATCACCGCACGTCCTGGGGGTGGGCGACGCCGGGCAGGACGGTCTGGGCGCGGACCACCTCTGCCCCCAGCGGCGTCAGACGGGCCACCCAGTACTGGCCCAGGTCCTCGATCTCGACACAGCGCGCGTCGCGCAGCCAGGACAGCAGAATGCGCACGCGGTCGATACCGAGCCGATGCCCCCGAAAGTCCAGCGCCGTGCGCGCCATGCCGTCGTTCATCTCGCGCGCCGGGGTGTCCATCAGCGCCCGCAGGATCAGCAGGCGCTGTTCCTGTGCGGCCACCTCTTTCGCGTCTTTCGCGTCGATCATTCCGCGCCCTCCCGATAGTGCGTGCGGTCCAGCAACTCCAGCTTGCGCAGAACCACCTCCATGGTGCCGGCCACGCCGGCGACCTGGGCCTGCACGGCGTGGGTCAGGTCGTTGCCCTTGCTGATCCGGTCGTGGATGAGCTGGAGGTCCGCGTGCGACGGCACGCCCTTGAGAGCCTCCTCCACCCGCACGATCCGCACCGCGTGGCCGTCCACCCGGTCATCCAGAGCGACGATGCGCCGGTGGTTGTCGGTGCCCTGTTGGCGCACGCCCAGCCAGATCAGGGTCGCCACGGTCCCGATTTTCCAGGCGATATCCACCCATGTGCTGATCGCGACCCAGTCCACGTCACACCCCCGTGCGGTGGCGGCGCGCCTGGCGCACCTCGTGGGCGGCCTGGCACGCCGCGCAGCGGGTGGAGCCGGGCCGCGCCTGACGCCGCGCCGGCGGGATCGGCTGGCCGCATCCGGCGCAGGCGGTCGCCGGCGTGGCGGCGGTCGGGCGCGGTCGGGCGCGCGCCTGGGCCGCGCGGTGGCGGGCCAGCAGGGTCTCGCGCTCGGCCTCGACCCGGTCGGTCACGATGTCGATCAGGTCAGCCATCGGTACTCGCATCCGCCAGCGCCCGGGCGTAGTGATCGACGTCGTGATGGGCCAGCGGCCACACCCCGCGCGGGCCGCGCGACAGGGTCAGGGGCGGCGCCGGCAGCCGGATCACCGGCGCCGGGTGGCACAAGCCGGGGATCGGCGGCCACAGCGGCGCCGGGTCGCCCTCCACCACGTAGCGGCGGACGGGGCAGCCGATGGCGGCGGCGGCCTCGGCGTCGAGGGCCTTCGGCGCCCCAAAGGTCACCGCCGCTCGCACGCCCCAGCGGCCCAGGCCGGCGGTCTCGCGCCACCAAAGGCGCGCGGCCAGCAATGTGGCCAGCGCCCCGCCCATGCTGTGCCCGGCCAGCGCCACGAGGTGCCCGCTGTCCTCAATGGCAGTAGCCACCCGATCCAGGATGCGGTCGAGCTGGCGCAGATAGCCGGTATGCGCTCGGCCGGGACCGGCCCAGGGGCTGGGCACCCCGACATTCGCGAGCACGTCGCGCCATTGGAAATGTGCCACCTCGGTCCCGCGCAGCACGCACGCCACGCGCCCGCGATCATAATCGTCGACCAACGCGGCCTCCGACCCGCCCCACGCGATCCACTGGCGCACCTCGCACCCGAGCGCCCGGATCGCCGCCTCGCGCGCCGTGCGGTCGCGCTCGTAGACGGCCGAGCACAGGCCGGCGAGGACGGCATCGCCGGCGACAAGGGCGGGGGTCACGGCCCTGCCTCCGGCGCGCCGCCGGGCTCGGCGGGTGGGGTTCCCGCCGCCCAGGTGTCGGGGCAGGCGAACAGGGGACGACCGCCGGTGAGCGCGTCGCGGGCCAGGACCTTGCCGGTCTCCGAGACCCCGGCGCAGTACAGCGTGGCGGCGCCCATCACGGCGCCCGGGATGGCGGCCGGGAGGCAGCCGGACATCGTGAGCGCGAGGCCGGCGGCGACGGTCAGGATGCGGATCGGGCGCATGGTCAGCTCTCCATGGATCGGACGACGACGCCGACGGGGCCGCACCACCAGATCGCCTCGCCGGGGGCGTCGCCGGCGGTCCAGCCGAGGCGCCAGTGCCAGGGGCGCCAGCACACGGCGATGTTGGTGATGCGCATGTCAGCCTCCCAGCCAAACGAGGTTGCGGTCCCCGTGGACCGTGACGGTCTGGGCGCGCGGCGCCCACGCGAGCACCACGGCCAGCGCCACCACCGCCACCAGGATCATGAGCGGGCGCATCAATCCTCCTCCGGCCAGAAGGCGGCGCGGCGCATCCAGCCGGTCTCGAAGACCCGGAACGCCGACCGCATGCGGACCAGCCCGGCGTAGTAGCCGGCCTGGAGGCCGCACAGGGCGAGGCGCAGGTGCGCGGTGGGGATGCTGTCGAGGGCGGCGGCGGTGCGCGGCCCCAGCAGGCCGTCGACGGCGACGGCATGGCCGCACAGGCCGCAGGCGCGCTGGGCCAGGGCGACGGCCCGGCCGGCGCCCATGTTCACCGCCATGTCCATGATCTTGATGGCGGGCGCCGCCTGGTGGATCAGGCCGAGGCGGTGGCGCTCCCACCAGTGCTGCCGGTAGTAGCGGGCCGCGTCCTCGGGCGTCAGCGCGCGGACGTCGGCCGCGTCCACGTCGCCGTCGCCGTCCAGGTCCCAGTCGGGCGCGCCGTCGCCGTCCAGGTCGCCCTGGGCGCGCAGGGTGCGGAGCGACATGCCGTACTTGGTGGCCCCGCCGGGGTCGGCGGCATGGTCCACATAGCCGCCCTCATGGCGCAGCAGGTAATGCAGCGCCTCGGGGAAATGGTCGTGGGGCTGGATGGCGGACACGGCGGGACCTCCCCTCGCCAGATGGAGCGTGGGGAGAGCATGCCGGTCCGGCGCGCGCGGCGCGCCCGGACGCATGTCCGGTCAGGTCTCGTCAGGAGGGGAAAACAGGTCGAGCTGGTGCGGGTCGGCCCGGCCCATGGCGGCCAGCAGGCGGCGCACATGGCGCTGGTTGAGGCCGAGGGCGAGGGCGATGGACCCCAGCGTCTCGCCGCTGTCATACAGCCGCCGGATCATGGCGCGCCGGTGCGCCTGGCGGCAAGAGGGCACCGCGATCCGCTCGCGCGGCCGGGCCGCGATCAGGGCGCGGGCATGCGCCTCGCCCAGCGCCCGGACCAGAGCATGGTCGGGGTCGAAGCGGGCCGGCACATAGACGTCGACGCCGCCGCGCACGGCCACCAGCCGAGCGGCCGCCGCCTCGCCGATGTCCTCCACCAGGTCGAGGTAGGCGCGCGGCAGCGTCATCCGGCCTCCCCGTCATCGGCCGCCGCGTCGTCGGCCGCCGCGCGGTCGAGGCGGGCGATCCACTTCTTCAGCGCCTCGACCAGCTTGCGAAGGCTGGTGTCGTCCAGCAGGTCCGGATCCAGCAGCACGTCCGCGCCGGGCTGGAGCTGGCGGGCGCACCACGCGCGCAGGGCCTGGCGCCGGTCGGCGGCGGAGGCGGCATGCGCGATGGCGCCGCGCC
The DNA here is from genome assembly GCF_014197795.1 of Roseospira goensis. GTDB lineage: Bacteria > Pseudomonadota > Alphaproteobacteria > Rhodospirillales > Rhodospirillaceae > Rhodospira > Rhodospira goensis. The sequence continues at coordinate 721 of NZ_JACIGI010000052.1, read as the reverse complement.
GGCACAGCTCGCCCCACTGCGCGTGCACCTTGCGCGCCAGCGGGTTCGCGGCCGGCTTGAAGCCGCGCCGGCCCCCGGCCTGGCGCGGCCGGCCGCCGCGCAGGCGGTCGTACTCCGCCAGGACCGCGCCGAGCTGGGCGTCGGTCATGTCGCGGGCGGAGCGCCGGCCGGTGACCCGCGCCATCAGGTCGCGCCGGGCCTCGTCGTCCAGGCCCAGCGCGCGGGCGCCGGCATGAAGGGCCTTGAGGCGTGCGGCGCGGTCGGTCATGACAGGCGCTCCGACCGTGAGGTATGATGTGTCCCCACTCGCAGAGGTCGCGAAAGATGAACCCGGAAGCCTTCACTGTGACATACGACGGTGACGCTTTGCGCGACGGGTCGATGACCGTGCGCGACCTCGCCGGGGCGCCAGAGTGATGCGCTCACGGCTCGGCCCTCCCCTCGACGCGCACCACATGGGTGGCGGTGATGGCCACCGTGTCGCCCGTCTGGGCGCGACAGCGCCAGACCAGGCGCACGCTCACCCGGCCGTCCTGGCGCAGGTATGGCCGCAGGGTGGGCGCCAGGGTGAAGCCGTCGGCGGTCAGCGTCTCGTGAAGCCTCGGGTCGAGCGCCAGCGCCAGCGGCGCCGCGTCGTGCGGCGGCAGGTGGCGGCCGGGCCGGGGTCGGCGGCGGCGGCTCATGACGCGGTGTCCTCGCGACCGGTCCAGTACCGGCAGGC
>NZ_JACIGI010000051.1 GCF_014197795.1 Roseospira goensis | reverse complement strand
CGGTTATAAACCGAATTCGCACCGGGCTGGGGGCATGCCCCCAGCCCGGTGCAAGCGCGGCTCACCCAGTCTCACATCTGCCTGGACCTACACACGGGTCCGACTCTGCCACGCGACCGACCATCCGCCGTGTTCGCGGTTGCCCTCTCCGTTGCGACGGCGGATCATGGTTCGAGGTCACGCTTTCGAGGGGGGCATGGCAATGCAGGACGACGCGGACATGGTGGGCCGCCCCGAGCGGCGCGGGCTGCCGCGGTGGCAGCTTTCGGGCGAGGCGATCCTGACGCTCGACAGCGATTACGATGTGCGCTGCCCGCTGCGCGACATCTCCGGCTCGGGGGTCGCCGTGGACACCGATATCAAGCCGGAGGTCGGCGACGAGGCCGAGGTGCACGTCCGCGCGCTCGGGCGGTTCCGCGCCCGCGTGGCCCGGGTCGCCGAGGACCATGTCGCGCTGCGGTTCCTGGTCGAGGACGAGAGCCAGATCATCCTGCTGCAACGCCTGGAGCGGCGGCTGGTGGGCGAGCAGGCCGGCGGGACTGGCGGGACCGGCGACGGTGACGACGGCGGGGCGGCCGAAGCCCCGGCGCGGCCCTCGTAACCCGAGGACCGCGTCCCGTCTCCGGACGCGCGCGATCCGGCGGGTGCGGACGCTACCGCACCTGGGCCGGCTCGCCGCCGTGACGGCGCAGGCGCCGGGTCTGGTCGAGCCAGATCAGCAGCAAAAGCAGCAGCGCCGGGATGAAGAAGAGCTGGTCCGGGGGCCGGGTCTCGTTCGGCACCAGGACCTTGGTGATCTCGTAATCGAAGTCCAGCCCCAGGCGCTCGGCCGCGCTGCCGAACCCGATCATGTCGATCACCACCCGGCCGTCCTCTTCGGTGCGCAGGTCGAGGCCGGCGTTGAGCAGGCGCTCCGCGCCGGTTCCCGGCGCGCCCAGAGGCAGCATGACGGCCTTGTTCACGGCGTCGCCTTCCAGCGTCTCGCCCTCCACGCGCACCCGCAGCCGGCCGTTGGGCGGCATCTGCGCAGCCATCTCCTCGATCCGGGTCGGGTCCACCTCGATCAGTTCCGGCTCGACCATGTCCATCCAGTAGCCAGGGCGGAACAGGGTGAAGGCGATCAGCAGCAGCGCCGCCACCTCGTACCAGCGGCATCGGATGACGAGGAACCGCTGCGTGGCCGCCGCGAAGGTCAGCATGGCGACCAGCGCAAAGGCGAAGACGAATAGGCCGTGCAGCCAGGACTCAACCCCGATCAGCAGCAGTTCGGTGTTGAAGATGAACAGGAACGGCAGGATGGCGGTGCGGATGTCGTAGGCGAACCCCTGGATGCCGGTCTTGATGGGATCCGCCCCCGAGATGGCCGAGGCGGCGAAGGCGGCCAACCCCACCGGTGGCGTGTCGTCGGCCAGAATGCCGAAGTAGAACACGAACATATGCGCCGCGATCAGCGGCACGATCAGGCCGTTCTCCGCGCCCAGGGTGACGATCACCGGCGCCATCAGGGTCGAGACGACGATGTAGTTCGCCGTCGTCGGCAGGCCCATGCCCAGCAGCAGGCTGGTGACCGCCGTCAGCAACAGCATGATCATCAGCGAGCCGCCGGACAGGAACTCGATGAACTCGGTCAGCACCTGGCCGATCCCGGTCAGGGTCACCGTCCCCACGATAATGCCGGCGGCCGCCGTGGCGACGCCGATGCCGATCATGTTGCGCGCGCCCATGATCATCCCGTGATACAGGTCCGACAGGCCCTGCGCGGCATCCGCCCGCACGATCTGCGGGCGCTTGCCCCGGAACAGCGCGGCCAAGGGGCGCTGGGTGATGACATTGAACATGAGCATGGTGGTGGCCCAGAACGCCGACAGGCCGGGCGACAACCGCTCGATCATCAGGCACCAGACCAGCACCACGACCGGCAGAAGGTAATGCAGGCCGGAGCGGACGGTGGATCCGGGCTCCGGGAGTTCGTCGATGTCGGCGGTCTCCGGCATCGGCTCCACCGTCGTGACGATGCGGACCAGGGCGACGTGGGCCGCCACCAGCACGGCCGCGGCGATCCACGGGGTGGCGTCGCCGGCCACGGGCTTCAGCCAGCCGAACCCGAAATAGACCACCGCCGCCAGACCGGCGACCAGCAGGAAGCTGCCCAGGAAGCCGATGGCGGCCTGATGCCACGGCCGGATGTGAATACGCGGCAGCCCCTTCATGCCGGCCTTCATGGCCTCCAGGTGCACGATGTAGACCAGCGCGATGTAGCTGATCAGCGCCGGCACGATGGCGTGCTTCATCACCTCGATGTAGCTGATGCCCACATACTCGACCATCAGGAACGCCGCCGCCCCCATGATCGGCGGCGTGAGCTGGCCGTTGGTCGACGACGCCACCTCGACCGCGCCAGCCTTGGTGCCGGGAAACCCGACCTTCTTCATCAGCGGGATGGTGAAGGTGCCGGTGGTGACCACGTTGGCGATCGAGGAGCCGGAGATCAGGCCGGTCATGGCCGACGAAACAACCGCCGCCTTGGCCGGGCCGCCGCGCAGATGGCCCATGAAGGCGAAGGCCACCCGGATGAAGTACATGCCGGCCCCGGCCCGCTCCAGGAAGGCGCCGAACAGCACGAACAGGAACACCATGGTGGTGGACACGCCGAGCGCGACGCCGAACACGCCCTCGGTCGTGATCCAGTAGTGCGACATCGCCTTGTTGAGGCTGGCCCCCTGGTGGGCGATGACGTCGGGCATATATGGCCCGCCGAAGGTGTAGACCAGGAACACCAGGGCGACCACCAGCAGCGGCGGCCCCAGGGCACGCCGGGTCGCTTCCAGCAGCAGCACCATGCCGACCACGCCGACGGTCACGTCCATGGTCGTTGGCGCGCCGGGGCGCTGGGCCAGGGCGTCGTTGAACAGCACCAGATAGGCCGCGCAGAAGGCCCCGGCGAGGGCGAACAGCCAGTCGGACCAGGGGATGCGCTGACGCGGCGACCACTTGAAGGCGGGATAGGCCGTGTAGGCCAGGAACAGCGCGAAGGCGAGATGGATGGAGCGCGCCTCGGTGCCGTTGAACACGCCGAAGCCGAGCACGAACGGCAGCGGCGAGGCGAACCAGAGCTGGAACAGCGCCCACGCGAGGCAGACGGCGACAATGATCCGGCCCGGCAAGCCGGCCGGCGCCCGGGCGCCGCTTTCCACCTGGGCAACAATGTCCTCGGCGCTCGTGGACCGCGTCCGCCGGCTGCGATCGTTCGCGGGCGCGGGCGTGCCCGCGCGGTCACCCTCGGGGCGACGGGTGTCCTGGTTCATGGGCTGCGATGTCTCCCGGCTTCGGGCCTACCAGAGTCACACGTGGTCGACCTGGTTCTTCCTGGGTCTTCCTGAGCACGAACGCGCACAACTCGATGTACTCTAGAGCCGAATGTTCGAAATCGGAACCGCAGATGCGGTCCTATTTCGAACCTGAATCGGCTCTACATTATTGATTTTACAGCCGATTATCGCGACAAACCGAAGTCGTGCCGCGAGTCCGATTTGTCGCAATCGGCTGTAGACCGGTCATTGCGCGGCGCGAAGCGACGACGCCGTCCAGCGCACAGGGAAGAGCCCTCCGCCCCCGGCCGGATAGCGTCGCTCACTGGAAAAACGCGGGCACACCATACTGGGTTTGCGGCGATGGATTTGCGGCGATGGGTTTGCGGCGATGGATTAGCGGCGGCGAAACCGAGACGTCCGGCCACCGCGACCGCGGCGGGGCACGCCGATGCGAGAGGCTTCGGACGGACAGCCGCCCCGGCATCCCGGGCGCCGCCGTGCCCGCTCGGACCGCGATGCCGGGCCACCACGCGATCACCCGCCGGCGTTCGGGGACCGGCGGGGGCGGCGCACGGGCTCGGGTGGGTCGGGGTGTTCGGGACTCGGGTTTTCGATCGAACACCCGGCTCCGGATGGGGGTCCGGAGCCGGGGTCCGTCAGGCGCGGCCTACTCGATCAGGCCGACTTCCTTGTAGTACTTCTCGGCGCCCGCGTGCAGCGGCGCGGACAGCGAGGCCGACACCATCTGCTCCTTCTCCAGGTTGGCGAAGGCCGGGTGCAGCTTCTTGAAGTCCTCGAAGTTCTCGAACACCGCCTTGACGAGCTGGTAGACGACTTCCTCGGAAACGTCGGTCGAGCTCACGAAGGTGGCGCGCACGCCGAAGGTGGTGGTGTCCTCGTCGGTACCCCGGTACATGCCACCGGGAATGGTGGCGTAGGAATAGTAGGGGTTGTCGTTGACCAGTGTGTCCGTGGCGTCGTTCTGGACGTTCACCAGATTGGCGTCACAGGCCGTGGTCGCCTCCTTGATGGAGCCATTGGGGTGGCCGACGGTGTAGACGAAGGCGTCGATGTTGTTGTCGCACAGCGCCTGCGACTGCTCGGCGGCCTTCAACTCGGTGGCCAGCGCGAAGTCGTCGGTGGTCCAGCCCATCTCGTCCATCAGCACCTCCATGGTGCCGCGCTGGCCCGAGCCGGGGTTGCCGATGTTCATCCGCTTGCCCTGGAGGTCCTCGAAGTTGCGCACGTCGGCGTCGGCGCGGGCAACCACGGTGAACGGCTCCGGGTGCACCGAGAACACCGCGCGCAGACCCTCGAACGCGCCGGCGTCCTCGAACTTCGAGGTGCCGTTGTAGGCGTGATACTGCCAGTCGGATTGGGCGACGCCGAAGTCCAGCTCGCCGGCCCGAATCGTGTTCAGGTTGTAGACGGAGCCGCCGGTGCTCTCCACCGAGCAGCGGATGCCGTGATCCTTGCGGTCCTTGTTGACCAGACGGCAGATGGCGCCACCGGTCGGGTAGTACACGCCGGTCACACCGCCCGTGCCGATGGTGATGAACTGCTGCTCGGCGGCGGATGCGGAGCCGGCGGCGAGCAGCCCGGCGGCAAACAGGGCGCCAACGGACGCAGCGGGCAATACTTTCATGGTCTCAACCTCCAGGTTCCCGATGATTGTTGGCCTGTGATCGTGATGCGACGATCGTGATCCGACGATCCTGATCCTATGATCCTGGGCCTGTCACGGCATCCGGTCGGTCCAGACGCCGCTTCGGTTCCCGACCCGAGCGCAGGGGGGCCATCGACCCGGTGGGCGCCGACCACCCCTCCAAAAGGCCGGTGGGGCGGCCGGTCCGCCCCGGACACGACGGTGGCGTCAGTGTTTCGCGCCCGGCCACGATTGGCAAGGGCCGGAAACGGGGACCCGACCACCCTCGGCCGTCAGGTCCCCCTACCCTGCGGGCCGGCCCGTCCCGTCGGGTCACGGGCGGGCCTCAGCCGGCAGGGAGTCCAGGGCGGCGCCGAGCGCCTGCCCCAGCCTGTCGACGATCTCGGAGACATGCTCCGGACCGATGATGAACGGCGGCGCCAGCATGACGTGGTCGCCGTGGCGGCCGTCGATGGTGCCGCCCATGGGGTAGCACATCAGACCGCGGGCCATGGCCTCGCGCTTGATGCGGGCATTGAGCTTCAGGGCCGGGTCGAACGGCGCTTTGCTGGCGCGGTCCGCCACCAGCTCCAGGCCCAGCATCAGGCCGCGCCCGCGGATCTCGCCGACGTGGGGGTGCTGGCCGAACGCCGCGTCCAGGGCCTGACGCAGGGCCGCGCCCTGCACACGTACGTTCTCCAGCAGGCCGCCTTCGTGCAGTCGCCGCTGCACCGCCAGCGAGGCGGCACAGGCGGTGACGTGGCCGATGTAGGTATGCCCGTGCTGGAAGAACCCGCTGCCCGTGACGATGGCGTCGTAGATCGCGGCCGAGCACAGCATGGCGCCGATGGGCTGGTAGCCGGCCCCGAGTCCCTTGGCCGTCATGAGAATGTCGGGCGCGATGCCGTCCTCGGCACAGGCGTACAGGTGACCGGTGCGGCCCATGCCGCACATCACCTCGTCCAGGATCAACAGCACGCCGTAGCGGTCGCAGATCTCGCGGATGCGTCGGAAGTATCCCGGCACCGGCGGCAGCGCGCCGGCGGTCGCCCCGACCACGGGCTCGGCGATGAAGGCCGCGACGGTCTCCGGCCCCAGGTCCAGGATCGCCGCTTCCAGTTCGTCGGCGACGCGCTGGCCGTACGCCGCCTCGCTCTCATCCTCGCGACGGTCGCGGTAGGCGTAGCAGGGCGCGATGTGCGTCGCCGGCATCAGCATCGGCTCGAACGGCTGACGTCGCCACTGGTTGCCGCCGACGGCCAGGGCGCCCAGCGTGTTGCCGTGGTAGCTCTGGCGCCGGGCGATGATGCGGTGGCGGCCGGGCTGGCAGATCTCCAGAAAGTACTGGCGCGCCAGCTTGAGCGCCGCCTCGGCGGCCTCCGAGCCGCCGGAGACGAAATAGACCTTGTCCAGCCGGTTGTTCGGCATGGTCTCGGCCGCGCGCGCGATCAGCACGTCGGCCAGGTCTTCGGCCGCCTGTGTGGTGAAGAAGGCGGAATGCGCGTAGGCTAGGCTGTCCACCTGGCCCTTGATGGCGTCGCGCACGGCGGTGTCGCTGTGGCCCAGGCAGGACACCGCGGCACCGCCGCAGGCATCCAGATAGCGCCGGCCGGCCGCGTCGATCAGATAGGGTCCGTCGCCGGCCACGGCGACCGGATAGGCGGTCGCGGGCTGGCGATGGAAAACATGGCTCATGGGGCTCTCCGTCGCCGTTTCGGTTCGCGCCAGTAGGCGCCGAAGGTGTCCATGTCCTGCTCGGTCCGCGTGATGGCGTCGAGCGCATCGTCCCCGCCGGCGGCCACCACCAGCGCAAGGAGCGCCTGGACCTGCGCCAGGGCCGGCACCAGGGACTGGAAGTAGCTGGGCGAGGCGGTGTCCACCGTGATGACCTGGGCGGCGTCCTCGGCCAGCGGCGAGACCAGGCTGTCGGTCAGGGCGATCACCCGCGCCCCCTTGTCGGCGGCAAAGGTGGTGGCCTGGACCGTATCCCGCGTGTACGGCCGGAAGCCGATCGCCAGCACGGCGTCCTCGGCGTCGATGCGGGCCAGCCGGTCGTACAGCGTGCAGGCGTGGGAATCCACCAGCACCGCGTTACCGTAGACCAGGGAATAGGCATAGTGGAACAGATGGGCCAGCGAATAGCACGAGCGCATGCCGATCACGTAGACCGTCGCCGCCCCGCAGATCAGGTCACGGGCGCGCTCCAGTGCCTGGGCGTTGGCCGGGGTCACGATGTCGCGGATCGCGGCGCCGTCCGCGGTGGCCATCGCATCCAGCAGCGGCGCGCAGGACCCGCGCGCGTCGCGCCCGCGGGCCTGGAGCGTCCGCGCCCGGGCCACGAACGCGCCCTCGCCTCCGCGCAGCCAATGCCGGTAGGGCTCGCGGAACGACTCGTAGCCGTCGTAGTCGAGCGCCCGGGCCAGCCGCACCATGGTGGAGGGCTTGACGCCGGCATGCTCGGCCAGGCGCCGCATCGAGGTGAGCGCCACGTCCTCGGGATGGGCCAGCACGTATCGGGCCGCCTGCCGCAGTTGGGGGCTCAGGCTCCCATGGGCGTCCCGGATGCGGGCCGTGATCTCCGCCAGCGGACCCGTGTCGGGCGCGTCCGGGTCCAGGGCCGCGATGCAGTCCGGACCGCAGGGCGGCCGTTCGGTCAGGTCGGTCATGCCGATGGTGGTCCTTGCATCTGAGCCCCTCCGGTCCCGTCGCCGCGGGACTCGAGACTGTAAGGACCGCCCCCGGCCCTGCCAATACAATTGTTCCAGGGCTCCGGCGCCGTCAACCGTCCGTTCCGGTGGCCGTGGAACCGCGCGGCCGCGAGTCGTGTGCGGAACGGCGCATCACGACGCGCCGGTAGTGCTTCCCAACGGCGGTGCGTGCCCGTAGGATGCGACCCCGGTTTTTCTGGAGGGGCGCACCTATGGATCTGAAGGAACACATCCGCGAAATCCCTGATTTCCCGAAGCCGGGCATCCTGTTCTACGACATCTCCACCCTGCTTGCGCATGCCGACGCCTGGCAGGTGACCATGGGGCGGATGGCCAAGGCCGCGCGCCAGCATCAGCCGGACGTGATCGCCGGGATCGAGTCGCGCGGGTTCCTGGTGGCCGCGCCGCTGGCGCTCAAGCTGGGCTGCGGCTTCATCATGGTGCGCAAGAAGGGCAAGCTGCCGGGCACGACGATCAAGCACACCTACGAGCTGGAATACGGCCAGGACACGGTGGAAATCCAGGAAGGCGCCATCGAGCCCGGCCAACGCGTCATGTTGGTGGACGACCTGCTGGCCACCGGCGGCACCTTCGCCGCCTCCGTCGAGCTGCTGCGCAAGGTCGGGGCCGAGGTCGCCGGCGCCGCCTGCATCATCGAGCTGGCCTTCCTCAAAGGACGCGACAAGATCGACGTCCCGGTCCATGCGCTGGTGTCGTACGACCAGTAGCGTCCGGCCAGTAGCGTCCGGGCCGTAGCGTCCGGACCGCGCTTGCACCGCACCGGGGGACGGCCTAGGTCTGAAAGCGTTCGTTTCCTTCAGTCAGGTCCTTCATGAGCACGCCCCCCCGCACCGGCCACAACCGCGCCGCCGAGGCCGGCACCGAAACCTTCAAGCGGGCCACCGCGTCGTGCCTGCGCGCGCTGTCGGCCACCAAGGACGTCACCGTCACCTATGCCCCGGGGGCCGCCCAGGCCGGCGGCCATCAGGCGCGCCTGCCGCAGCCGCCGCGCCGCCTGGACGCCGAGCAGGTGACCCGGCTGCGCGCCACCGCCGACGGCCTCGCGATGCGGCTGCGCCACCACGACGCGCGCGTGCACGGGACGCTGATGCCGACCACACCCGAGGCGGCGGAGGTCTACAACACCCTCGAACAGGCGCGCGTCGAGGCGCTCGGCGCCCGCGCCCTGCCCGGGGTGGCGCAGAACGTCGCCCGCGCACTGGAGGACCGCCTGGTCGCCGACGGCTTCGACCGCGTCAGCCACCCCGACCAGTTGCCGCCGGGCGAGGCCGCCCGCCTGCTGGCCTTCGAACGCTTCGGCGATATTCCGCTCGGGCCGGCCGGCCGCCGCCTCGCCGCCATGGCGCACCGCCGCCTCGACGCGTCCCCGGAGATGATCGACGCGATGCAGGCGGCGCTGGGCGAGCAGCGCACCTACGCCCGCGCGGTGCGGCGCTGGATCGACGCGCTCGGCCTGGAGGAGTACCAGGAGAGCGAGCCGGAGCAGAGCGATACGGAAAGCGAGGAAGAGGCCCAGGAGAACAACGCATCCGGTGAGTCCGAGGAGGGGCAGAGCGGCGAGCCCGAGAGCGTCTCCTCCGCCGGCCCGGACAGCCCGGCGATGGAGGCCGGCGACGCCGAGGGCGAGACCGGCGACGAGGAGATGGACGCCACCGCCGAGGCCATGCGGCTCGGCCAGGGCAGCGACGACCCCGGCGGCGATCCGGGCGCGCGGCGCGAGAACGCCGACCGCGACGACGCCGGCCAGGCCCTCTACCGGGCCTACACCTGCGACTACGACCAGGTCGTGGAAGCCCAGGACCTGGCGGAACCGGAGGAAATGAACCGCCTGCGCGCCCAACTGGACGGCCAGCTCGTCAATCTCCAGGGCATGGTGGCGCGCCTCGCCAACCGCCTGCAAAGACGCCTGATGGCGCAGCAGCAGCGCGCCTGGGAGTTCGACCTGGACGAGGGCATCCTGGACGCCGCCCGGCTCGCCCGCATCGTCGCCAACCCGATGAACTCGCTGTCGTACAAGCAGGAGAAGGAGACCCGGTTCCGCGACACCGTGGTCACCCTCCTGATCGACAACTCGGGCTCGATGCGCGGCCGGCCCATCTCGGTGGCCGCCCTGTGCGCCGACATCCTGGCACGCACGCTGGAGCGGTGCGCGGTCAAGGTGGAGATCCTGGGCTTCACCACCAGCGCCTGGAAGGGCGGCAAGTCCCGCGAACGCTGGATCGCCGCCGGCAAGCCGGGCAATCCCGGACGCCTGAACGACCTGCGCCACATCGTCTACAAGAGCGCCGAGGCACCGTGGCGGCGCTCCCGGCTCAATCTGGGCCTGATGCTGCGCGAGGGCATCCTCAAGGAGAACATCGACGGCGAGGCCCTGCTGTGGGCGCATCATCGCCTGCTGGCACGCCCGGAGGCACGGCGCATCCTGATGGTGATCTCCGACGGCGCCCCTGTCGACGACTCGACGCTGTCGGTGAACGCCGGCAACTATCTCGAACAGCACCTGCGCGACGTCATCGGCATGATCGAGAACCGCTCCGCGGTAGAACTGGTGGCGATCGGCATCGGCCACGACGTCACCCGCTACTACCGGCGCGCCGTGACCATCATGGACGCCGAGGACCTGGGCGGCGTGATGATGCGCCAGCTCCTGGACCTGTTCGAGGACGAGGCCCTGCTGCGCGGCACCATGGCCCCGCCGCCGACCCGTCCCACCGTCTCCCCGCCGGCCACCCCCACGGGTGTGATCTGACGGCGCCGGCGGACGCGCCGCACCTGCGACCGAGGCCGCCATGGCCCGCCTGAGCGATCAGCCCGACTGGACCTATCTGCTGCGCGAGGTGGACGGCGTCTACCGGCGCGGCTCGGCCGGGGGCAGCGGCCCCATCCGGGGCCACCAGAAACGGGTGCGTGAGACCCTGAACCGCATCGTCCAGGCCGACCCCGCCGTCGAGGTGCGCGAACCCTGCGCGCAGCCGGTGGTCGGCCACCTGGGCCGGGCGCTCGACCTGGCGGTCGCGGGGCCGCTGGCGGGTCTGGCGCGGGCCTTGGCCCGCGTGGCCCCTTTGCTGACCTGGGAACTGGGCTACCGGCGCCCACCGCCCGCGCTGGCGCGCCGCTACGCTTATGCCGAACTGCTGGGACCGCGCGGCCCGGTGCGGGCCGAGACGCTGATCCTGGGCCTGGTGCTGCTGGCACCGGGGACCACCTACCCCCAGCACCGGCACCGCGACATCGAAGAAAGCTACATCTCGCTCGCCGGGGCCTGGTCGGAGAACGACGCCGCCGTCTATGCGCCCGGGTCGCTGATCCTGAACCGCGCCGACGAGACCCACCGCCTGACCGTCGGCGATCGCGACCCGTGCCTGCTGGCCTATGCCTGGATCGGCCCGGTCGACCACCTGGCAGCCCCGGACATGCGATTGTCCAAGGGCCGCGCCGGCTGAGGCCCGGGCCGGGGGCCTACCGCTCGCCGCTCAACTGGCGCATCATCGACTCCAGCCGTCCGGCGATGGTGCGGGTGAGCGAGGCCCCCACCTGCGGGTTGTCCTCGATCAGCCGGAACAGCACGTCGCGCGAGATGCGCAGAACCTCCAGCGGCGTCTGGGCGCGCACGGTGGCGCTGCGCGGCGCATCGCACAACAGCGCCAGTTCGCCGATCAGGTCGCCGGAGACGCGCTCGGCCACCACCTGCTCGCCCTCGTCGGTCTCCACCAGCACCTCGGCGGTGCCCTCGACGATGACGTAGGCGTCGTCCCCCGGCTCGCCCTGCTGCATCAGCACCTCACCGGCGCGGTACACCACCCGACCGCTGGTGAACGCGATCAGCTTCAGCGTGGACGTATCCAGACCGGCGAAGAACGAGAGCCGCTTGAGCAGGGCCGCCTCGCTGGCCAGCGCCGCCGCCTCGGCATCGTCCATGGCCGCCTCCGTCGTCGCCCCGGGGGCCTCGCCCACCGCAGCCGCGCCGCCCACCTCGGTGGCGTCCCGCGTGGCCTTGCCGTTCTCCACCCGGAACACGGCATCGAAGGCCACCGCCCCCGGCATCTCGCTGTCCGCCCACACCAGGGCGCGCCCGGCCAGGTGCGCGTCCACCGCCGCCGCCAGAGCCTGCCGCCCGGCGCTGTCGAGCGCCCCGGTGGCGCCGTTGACGATCATCAGCCGCGGCCGCTTCATCAGCCCCCGGGCAATCGCCAGCTTCTGGCGCTGGGCCGCCGTCAGGCGCCGGCCCGCGACGCCGATCTCGGTGCCGAGTCCGAGCCGGATGATCGCCCCGGTCAGGCGCTTGGTCTCCATCAGCCGGGCCAGGACCTCGCCGACGCGCCGTTCCGCGGCCGGCCGGTCGATGGCGATGCGGCCGAACAACACGTTCATGCGGACCGGCGCCGCCGGATTGTAGCGGTCGGGGTCGAGGAAGTGCACCTCGATGCCATCGGCCTCCGATTCCTCGGTCAGGATGGTGCGCACCCGCGGTCGTGCCGCCACGATACGGGCCCGCATCTCTTCCGTCACCAGACCCAGGCGGTGCCGGGCCGGCACCAGCGCCAGGGCCAGGCTGCGCAACAGACTCTGGTCGGCCGCCGCCAGGGCCCCGGGTCCCTTGCTGCGAGCCTGGCGGATCAGGCGCTTGTGGTCCTCCAGCGCGGCGGCGTCGAAGAAGGCGAAGCGGTCGAAGAACTCGTGCCCAGGCGGCAGATCCTGGAACAGCTCCACCATGCGCTGGGCCACCTTCAGGCCCATGGCCAGGAAGTCGTCGGCGAGGCCGGTCTCGCGCAGCACGCGGCCGAAGGCGGGATGGCTGGCCAGGGCCACGTCGCCGCCGCTGCCGTCCCGTGGCAGGCCGAAGATGAGGTTCTCGGCCACGGTGGCGTTGCGGTTGTAGCGCGCGGGGTCGAACCGCTCCACCAGGTCGGAGGCGCCGGCCGCCGCCAGTTCGTCGCTGAACTGCCGGCGCGCCTCCAGCAGGCACGCCGCCAGCTCCGGCCGCTCCGCCGGGTCGATGACGGCGCGCAGGCCCAGGGCGATCACGTCGTCCTCCAGACCCACCACCCGCAGCACCTCCAGCGCGCGCGCCTGCAACGCCTCGGCATCGCCGGCGGCCTCGTCGGCGGGATCGAGCCACGTCACGTCGTCGCGCTCGGTCGAGTTGCCCGACAGCCGCGCCTCGGTGGCCGCCCGGCCGTCGCGCTCGGTGCCGTCATCGGTGCCCGCCTCCACCGGTTCCCGGCGCAGCCCGTAGTACAGGGCCTCCCCCAGGCTTCCGGCCCGGAAGAACGCATCCTGGTCCACGTAGGCGATCAGGCGGCCGGCCACGGCGGGCGGAAGGGCGTCGAGCGGCCGGCCGTCCAGGCGGATATGGCCCCGGCTCAGGGGCAGCAGGCCCGCCAGCGCCTGGGCCAGTTCGGGCCGGCCGCTGCCGGAATGGCCGAGCAGCGCCACATGCTGGTCGAGCCGCAGCGACAGCGTCGCCCCGTCGAGCGGACGGGCGCCGTCCTCGGTCTCCACCACCCCCGCGTTGAGGGACAGCACGCTGTCCGCCCCCGGCGCCGGGACCGCCGCCTCGGCGGCGACCTCGGACGCGTCGTCCGGCGGGGCCAGGCGCGGCGTGTTCGCGCCCCCCGGCCCCGCCGCGTCCGGGGCCGGGATCGCGGTGCGGCTTTCGGGCAGCATCGCCGGCGGAGCGAACTGCTCGATCAGCACGCCGTAGCGGACACGCGCGTCCTCCAGCGTCTGGTAGTAGGTCAGCAGCTCCTTCCAGGGCGCATACAGGTCCTTGTAGGCCGCCAGCACGGCCACCAGGGCGCCGAGCGAGAGGTCGCCCTTGATGACCAGGTAGCCGCCGATGGCATAGAAAAAGAAAGGTGTGAGCTGGGCAAAGAAGTTATTCAGAAATTTTATAAGGAATTTGAATCGGTAGATGTCGAATCGGATAAAGAAGATCCGGTTTAGGATGCTGGAGAAGTTGGCCAGTTCGAACCGCTCGGTGTTGTTCACCCGGATGTCGGATACGCCCGAGACCGTCTCCCCGATCCGGTCCGACATGTGTCGCAACGTCCGCACCCGCTGCTTGTTCAGGTTGTTCACCTTACGTTGCAGCTTGGGGATCAGCCACACCTGGACCGGATACAGCGCGATGGCCGCCAGCCCGAGCACCGGGTCCTGGGCGAACATGAACGTCAGGATGGTCACCAGGATGCCGCCCTGAAACGCCGGCAGCGCGAAGGAATCCCCGAAGAAGCCGCCCAGCGGTTCGCTCTCCTGCGAGATCATCGCCACCGTCTGGCCCTGGCTCACGGAACGGAAATGCGGCAGCGGAAACCGCAACACGCGCGCGATCAGCATGAAGCGCAGGCGGCGCAGCATGCGCTCGGCGATCACCCCCTTGTAGACCTGGACGACATACTTCAGCCCGCCGTTGGCAAGCACCAGGACCAGGAAGGCGCCGCACAGCAGCCACAGGAACGTAAGCTGCGAGACCTCGGTCCCGAACACGACGCGCGGCCCCGCGCCCCCCTCGATGGCGTCGTTGACGATCATCTTCGGGACCTCGAAGGTCATGTAGAGGATCGGGAACGACACCACCGACAGCAGCAGAATTCGGATCTGCTGGAACCGGCTGAAGCGCCAGACGAAGGCGAAGACCGAAGGGGGCATGCAGACGATCCCGGAGCGGCGGCCGGGTCCTCGGCCCGGACGGGTCGGTACAGAATGCCCGTTCCGCCCGGACGGGGGAAGAGGGCCGCGGCCCGGGCTGGACAGCCCGGCGCGGGCCGGGCACGGTCGCGAGCCGTGCCCCCCTGTCCGAAAGGCAGCCCGAATGGCCCCGAGCGAGCCCCCGTCCCCGCCCCGCCCCGCCAAGCGCCCGCTCGGCGCGGACCCGGAGGCGTGGGACGAGGCCTACCGCGCCGACGCCTTCGCCCGCCTGCATGGTCTGCGCGAGGCCCCGCGCTACGGCATCATCGCCGCCTGGCTGCGCCATGTGGTGCCGGATGACGGCCATGTCCTGGACGCCGGCTGCGGCGAGGCCGCCTTGTTCCGCCATGCCCTGCGCGACCGGCCGGGGGTGGCCTATACCGGCTTCGACCTGTCCCAGGTGGCGCTGGACACGGCACGCGCGATCATCGGTCCCGCCGCCGCCGACCGGGTGCGCCTGATCCGCACCGGGCTGGCGGACTTCGCGCCGCCGGATGGAGCGCAACGGTTCGACGCCGTGGTCGTCACCGAGGTCCTGAGCTACAGCGCCGAGTCGGTCTCCTGGCTCGACCGCTACCGGGCCTGGCTGACGCCCGAGGGGGCGATGGTCATCACCATGCAGCGCCCGCGCCGCCCCGACAGTGGCGCCAACCGGCCGTTCGCCGCCTTCCTGACGGCGATGGAGGGGCCGGACTGGACCGTGCTCGACGCCGCCAGCCTGTCCAACCCGCTGACCCGCAACGCCTGGGAGCTGCGCCTGGTGCGCTGACGCCCCCGGACGGCGAGGCCAGGGGAATCGGGTGAACGGGTTATGCGGTGATGAGGCTTGCTCTGTAGTCGTCGTCCCAGGCGGCGGAGAAACGGCGTTGTCGGAGAGGATCCTTTCCTGGCGCGTTTCTCAAAAGATTGTGGGCCATGTGCTTGATGGTTGTGAAATTGGCGGGCGCGTTTTCGGTGCGAATTCTGCTTTCATCGTCGCGGAAGACCATGTCCATGACCCAATGCAGGCTGTTTTCTATAGCCCAGTGACTCCGGACAATCTTGGCGAGGTTTGGTGCGTCCAGACTCAGCGACGTGATGTAGACGCGGGTTTCCTGTTCGGTTTTTCCGTCAAACTCGCGAAGACTGTCGATGATGACAAGGCCGTTCAAGCCGGGCCAGGCGTGGCGGTCCTGGAGCCACTCGACATCGTGGATCACGGTTGTTGTTCT
>NZ_JACIGI010000050.1 GCF_014197795.1 Roseospira goensis | reverse complement strand
GCCTCCCTGGCAGTCTGTGTCGTGTCGCAACTACCAGTGTGTCAGACCGTCCCGTTGTCCGCCCCTCCCCGATTTTCCGTCATGAACCTTTTTTTGTGCCTTTTCTGCCGCCGTGCGTTACATCCGACTCTATTCGGCCACCCGCCGATCCGTCGTCCTGTGTGCGTCGGCCCGGTCATACAGCGCTTCGGCCAGGGCCGGCATGTTGTCGTTTCGGTCTCCGTAGAGAACAAGCAGATCATTGTCCTTCAGATCGCCCAGGAGCACCTCCAGGAGGTCCACGGGGTTGGCGTCGATGTGACGCACCCAGTCCAGATGGCCGGGCAGGACGGCCTGGAAATCGTCCCTGGTGCCGCAGGTGTAGACCCGGTCTATCCCCGCTTCGGCGACGAGGGCGCGCAGCGCGGCCGGTGGCAACAGCGCCTTGGCGTCGTCCCCGTACTCGCGTCGGTCGTAGATGTCGCCCCAGACCAGAATCTTGCGCCCTCCGGGCCCGGGGCGAAGGCGCGCGATGGTGCGCAGCATATCCATCTGGCCCAGCAGGTAGGACCGTGGACTCTTGTCGACGACCCGGATCCGGCGCTGTCCGAACACCAGGCGCCGCACGATCCCCTCGGTCCGGTACGGCCGGTAGGTCCTCATGGCGTCCGCGGCCCGCGCGACGTCATAGCCGAGAGCATGGCTGGCGAGGAGCGGCGCAAGGCAACTGACGGGGGCGTGCTCCTCGATGCGGGGGCAGAACAACGAGATCGACTGTCCGGCCACCTGCGCCCGAACCCGCCATCCCAGCCGGTCCGGATCGAAGACCCGTTCAACCGGATAGGCATCGAGGTCCGGGGTGAGGCCGAACGTCAGGATGCGGCCGTCGTAGCGGCGCTCCACGGCGGCCCGCAACCGGGCCTGTCGCGCCGTGCCGGCCGGGATGATGACGGTGGCCGGCGGCTCGATGTGCTCCACCACCGACGCCTTGTCTTCGATGATGGCATCCGCACTGCCGTGCTTCCTGAGATGCTCGTAGCCCACCTCGGTAATCACGCAGATGTGCGGACGGACGAGTCGCGCGCGTTTCTGCGCTGTACTCAGGGTGGGGGCGGCGACCTCGATGACGGCCATGTCGTGCCACGCCTGAAGGTTCGAGAGCATGACCGCGACCTGGTCCGTCATGTTGCCGATGCTGCGGCGCACATGGACCCGGCCTTGATCCGCTACCATGTGGGCCAGCGGGTTCTTGGTGCCGGTCTTGCCCTCGGTTCCGGTGACCAGGACGCGGCGTGCCGCGGTTCGGTCGCGCACGGCCTCGGCCAGGCGCCGCAGGGCCCTTGAGACGCGGCCCGGAACGATCAGACTCGGCACGGCCGGGTGACAGTGGGCCGCCGTCTCGCCGTCCATGAGCACCGCCCCGGCTCCACGGGCCGCGGCCGTCCGGACACGGCGCAGGATTTCGTCCGCCATGCGGGGGCCGCTTGGCACCACATACAGGCTGCCGGCCGGGACCCGCTCCGGGCGATGAACGGACACCTGGGACAGAGACCCGTCCGCCGGCGGCCGGGGTCGCCAGGTTCCGCCGGTCGCGGCGGCCATCTCGTCCGGCGTGAGCAGGAGGCGGGGGGTGGGATCAAATGCGCCGTCCATGCCGCGAGT
Source organism: Roseospira goensis (assembly GCF_014197795.1). GTDB lineage: Bacteria > Pseudomonadota > Alphaproteobacteria > Rhodospirillales > Rhodospirillaceae > Rhodospira > Rhodospira goensis. The sequence continues at coordinate 14,045 of NZ_JACIGI010000050.1, read as the reverse complement.
CCTGCCTGTCGTGGTCTCAATGGCCTCAATCGGGCGATGGACGCTGGTCCGCGCGCAGCCTTTGGCGCGACCGGATCACCACCCTTGCGGTGGCATCATGGCCCTCCTCTCTTGAGCGACACAAGTTTTTGTTTCAACGGGGTCGTTGTCGTGATCTGAACTAGCGCGGATCGCGATCAATCGGACCCACGACGTGGTTCGGATTGATCGCGTGAATCCGCGCTAAATGTAGGAATCGCAGCCGATTATCGCGATAAACTGAAATCGCGCCGCGAGTCCGGTTTGTCGCAATCGGCTGTAGAGTGCCGGTGGCCGGAGCCGCGGGCCGACCTGCGGTCCCGAGATCCGTCCCCCTGTTCGACGTCGAGAACGCGACCTTAAGGCCGGTCCGATGCCGTGCGATCCGCCCCTAGCGGCAGCGCCCGATCCCGCCCGGCACCAGCGCATAGCCCACGTCGGGGGCCGGTCGCCCCGACAGCGCCAGCGTCCCCGTCGCCACACCCAGGGTCGCGTTCGTCGGCAGGGTGGCGTCCAGGCCCGGGATCCCCGTGTCGCGCAGCCGCTGGGCCATCGCCGGCGCCCGCTCCGCGGGCCACAGCACCAGGCAATCGCCCTCGCTGCCGCGGCGGGGTGGCACGAAGTCCGACTTCTGGGGGTCGCCCGTCCGCAGCAGCCGGGTGTGCGCCGGCAGGTGCGGGCGCAGGTGTTCCAGCGGCAGGTGATGCACCCGCCCCAGCAGCACCACCGTGCCGCCGGTGAAGCCGGCCTCCTGCACCTGGGCGGCATAGGCGGCGTAGGGCAGGGCGGTGTTGCACTTGGCCTCGCAGGTCGCGGCCGTGGTGACGATGAAGCGGGCCAGGAACAGCGGCACGGCCAGCATCAACAGCCCCATGACCAGGGCGAACAGCCCGCGTGACGTGGGTCCGGGCCGGCCGCGCGCCAGAGCGGCGAACAGCGGCACCACGACCAGGATCAGGGGATAGACGTGGTGGGGACCGATCTCCGTCACCCCCGCCAGCAGCACCAGCGCCGCGAGTTGCCCGAACACCAGCACCGGCACCAGCGCGGCGAACACCAGCCGGTCGCGGGTCACCGGGGCCACCGGCAGCGGCCAGCGCAGCGCCCGCCACAGCGCCGGGGCGAACACCAGCAGCGCCACGGCCACGGCCGGCAGCAGGACCATCGCCGCGTGCTCGCCCAGAGTCGCCAGACCCGATGCGATGCCGTCCCAGGCGCCGGCCTGCGGGGCGTCGCGGCCCAGCTTGGCGTCGACCAGCCCGATCAGCGCCGAACCCTGCGTCACCAGCCAGAGGTAGTGCGGCGCCGCCACCACGAAGGTCACCCCGGCCGCCGCCGCCAGCCGTCCGCCGCCCCCCAGCAGCACGCGGCGGGTCGTGGGCGTCGTCAGTCCGGCCAGCACGACCGCCAGCAGCACCAGCGCGAAATTGTACTTGGTCAGCAGCCCGAGCCCGGCGATCAGGCCGGCCAGCAGCCACGCCCTCCAGGAGTCGGGCCGCGCCAGCAGCCGCAGCACCGCCCACAGCAGCGCGAACGACGCCGTCGTCATCGCCACCGTATGCGACAGGTTCAGGTGCGGCGCCCAGTTCCAGGCCACCAGCCCGGCCAGCGACAGCCCGGCCAGGGTGGCCATGGCGCGGTCGGAAGTGAGCTGGCGCGTCGCCGCCCAGGCCAGGGGATAGGCGGCGAACAGCAGCGCGGCGATCAGCACCCGGGTGGACAGCAGGGTTGGTCCCAGGACCTGCGCCACCGCCCCATGCAGCCACACCACCAGCGGCGGATTGAGCGGATCGTAGCCCAGGGCCAGGCTCTGCGAGAACAGCAGCAGTTCGGCGTCATCGTTGCGGCCGCCGGTCTGAAGGCCGACCTGGAGCGCGACCACGCCGGCCAGCAGCAGCAGGACGGCGCCGAAGGCCGGGCGCGGACGATCGAACGGCCGGCCGGGCGCGGCGGTGCGGGCGAGCAGGGCGGTCATCGGATCGGCCTCATGCGGCGGGCAGCCAGTGGTCCAGGAAGCGGGCGAGCCAACGCCCGAGCGCCGCGTCGTGGCGGTGCCGGCCGGCGTGGTGGGCCGGCGCGCCCTGGGCGCCGGGCCAGGTCAGCATGTGGGCGGCCTTGGTGGTCCACCGCATCATCATCTCGTGCGTGACCTCGGGATGGAACTGGAGGCCATAGGCCCGCGTCCCCACCGCAAAGGCCTGGTTCGGATAGCCCAGGCCGCGCGCCAGCAGGGTGGCGCCGGGCGGCAGGTCGAAGCCCTCCTTGTGCCATTGGTAGACCCCCATCTCGCCGTCGAACAGACCGTGCCGGCGGCCCGCCTCGGTGCCCCAGACCGGATAGTAGCCGACCTCGACCCGGGCATCGTCACGCGGGCGCACCCGTCCGCCCAGCACGCGGGCCATCATCTGCCCGCCCAGGCAGATGCCCAGCGTCGGCACCTCGGCCGTCATCGCCCGCTCCAGCAGGTCCAGCTCGGCCCGGATGCCGGGCAGGTGGTCGTCGTTGGCGCTCATCGGGCCGCCGAACACCACCACGCCGGCATGGTCGGACAGGTTCCCCGGCAGCGGATCGCCATGCATCGGGCAACGCCGGTCGAGCGCGTGGCCGCGCGCCCGCAGCATGGCGCCGACCCGCCCGCAACTGGAGGTCGGCTGATGCACGACGGTCAGGATGGGGCGGCGGGGCTCGGCGGACGGATCGGCGGGGAGGCGGCGCGCGGTCTGCATCGGGGCGGGTCTCTCCGTCCGGTCTTGCCTGACGTCTCGGGGTCGGGGGCGGCGTCAGCAGTTGGCCAGCAGGGCGGCCTCGCGATCCGCGATGCCCTCGGGGACGGATCGCGGGTGGCCGTCGGCGTCGATGGCGACGAACACGAACGTGCCCTCGGTCACCTTCTCGGTCGCGCCCATGGCGCCGCGCCGCGCCCAGGCTTCCACCTTGAGGGTGAGCGAGGTGCGGCCGGTCTTCACATGGCGCGTGTAGCAGGTCAGTTCATCCCCCACCCGCAACGGGCTGTGGAAGGCGAAGCCGTCGACGGCCACGGTCGCCACCCGCCCCTGGGCCAGGCAATGGGCATGGGTGCCGCCGGCCAGGTCCATCTGGCTCATCACCCAGCCCCCGAAGATGTCGCCGGCCGGGTTGGTGTCGGCCGGCATCGCCAGCGTACGGATGGACACCACCCCCTGCGGTCGGGTCTGCTTGCTCACGTTGGTTGTCCTCTGTTGGGTCGGTCGCGGCCCTGCCCGAGGGGTGGGCCGGAGCGCACGATATAGGGTATGCGCGCGGCGCGCACCCTACCAGATCGCCTTGTTCGCGGCCAGCCGTCCCCCTATACTCCGCGCCCATGGACGATCTCTTCACCAGCGGCGGGGCTCCCGCCGGCGCCGGTCCCGCCGCCCCGGGCGGGCGCGGCGGCCGGGGCGCGCGCGATGACGGCTACACCGCCAAGGACATTGAGGTCCTGGAGGGCCTGGAGCCCGTGCGCCGGCGCCCCGGCATGTACATTGGCGGCACCGACGACCGCGCCCTGCACCATCTGGTCGCGGAGGTGCTGGACAACAGCATGGACGAGGCGGTGGCCGGGCACGCCACCACGATCGAGGTGCGCCTGGAGCCCGACAACCGCGTCACCGTGCGCGACAACGGCCGCGGCATCCCGGTCGACCCGCATCCGCGCTTTCCGGAGAAGTCGGCGCTGGAGGTCATCCTGACCACCCTGCATTCGGGCGGCAAGTTCGGCGGCGGGGCCTACAAGGTTTCGGGCGGCCTGCACGGGGTTGGCGTGTCGGTGGTCAATGCCCTGGCGGAGGAGCTGCGGGTGGAGGTGGCCCGCGACCGCGCCCTGTGGACCCAGACCTACAGCCGCGGCGCTCCGACCAGCGCGCTGGACAAGGGGCCGGCGCCGCAGAACCGGCGCGGCACCACCATCAGCTTCCGCCCCGATGCGGAGATCTTCGGCGCCCGCGCCCGCTTCCGCCCGTCGTGGCTGTTCCGCATGGTGCGCTCCAAGGCGTACCTGTTTCGGGGCGTCAAGATCCGGTGGCGCTGCGATCCCGCCCTGATCGGCGACGGCGACGCCACCCCGGCCGAAGAGGACCTGCACTTCCCCAACGGCCTGCGCGACTTCCTGGAGGCCACGCTGAAGGGCCGGGCGCTGATCGGCCCCGGCGTCTGCGCCGGCAACGCCGAACTGGCCGACGACCGCGGCCGGGTGGAATGGGCGCTGGCCTGGCCGGAGGGGGGCGAGCCGTTCCTGGGCTCCTACTGCAACACCGTGCCCACGCCCGAGGGTGGCACCCACGAGACCGGGTTGCGCAACGCGCTGCTGCGCGGCCTGCGCGGCTATGCCGAGATGGCGGGGCACAAGAAGGGCGGCCAGCTCACCGCCGACGACGTCACCGGCGGCGCCTGCATCCTGCTGTCGCTGTTCCTGCGCGAGCCCCAGTTCCAGGGACAGACCAAGGAGAAGCTGGCCAGTGCCGAGGCCACCCGGCTGGTCGAGCAGGCCATGCGCGACCATGTCGACCACTGGCTGTCGGCCGACCCGGAGGGCGCCGGGCGCCTGCTGGCCGCGGCCCTGGAGCGGGCCGAGGAGCGCCAGCGCCGCAAGCAGGCCAAGGACCTGTCGCGCAAGTCGGCCACCAAGAAGCTGCGCCTGCCCGGCAAGCTGTCGGACTGCACCCGGTCGGTGGCGGCGGGAACGGAGCTGTTCATCGTCGAGGGCGACTCGGCCGGCGGCTCCGCCAAGCAGGCCCGCGCCCGCGAGACCCAGGCGGTGCTGCCCCTGCGCGGCAAGATCCTCAACGTGGCCTCGGCCTCGGCCGACAAGCTGCGCGCCAACCAGGAGCTGAGCGACCTGGTGGAGGCCCTGGGCTGCGGCATCCGCGACCGCTACGACGGCGAAAAGCTGCGCTACGACAAGGTCATCATCATGACCGACGCCGACGTCGACGGCGCCCATATCGCCTCGCTCTTGATGACCTTCTTCTACCGCGAGATGCCGAAACTGATCGAGGCGGGGCACCTCTACCTGGCCATGCCGCCGCTGTTCCGGCTGGCCCAGGGGGGCACGGTGGTCTACGCCCGCGACGATGCCGACAAGGCGCGAATCGTCAAGGAGGTGCTGACCGGACGCGGCAAGATCGAGGTCAGCCGCTTCAAGGGCCTGGGCGAGATGCCGCCGGCGCAGTTGCGGGAGACCACCATGGACCCCAAGGGCCGGGTGCTGCTGCGGGTGGTGGTGCCAAGCCGTAAGACCGAGGAAGACCAGGAGGAGGCGCGCGAGACCGCCAGCCTGGTCGAGCGCCTGATGGGCCGCAAGGCCGAGACCCGCTTCGCCTTCATCCAGGAGAACGCCCGCTTCGTCGAGGGCCTGGATGTGTGAGGGGCGCCCCCGGGACGCCGCATGACCCTGGCGGTCCGCCGCCGCGCCGGTGACCCGACGCCGACGCGGGCCGGGCCGCCCCCTGCCATCCGCCATACCCTGCCCTCGGTATTCCCCCGCGGATCGTTCCGGGCTACTTTTCTACAGGGGGCGTGCAGGCCGCACACGGGGCGTCCGGCGGATCGCGGCGCGATGGGGCGGGGGAGACGGCAGGGGTGCCGACATTCGAGGTCCAGCTTATGCGGGACGGTCGCTGGACGACGGACTCCGTCATGGAGGCGCAGTCGGAGGCCGTGCGTCTGGCCCGCAAGTACCTGACCGCCGGGACGGTGCAGGGCGCGCGCGTCATCGCCGAGCGCGACCTGATGGAGGGCATGACCGCCGAGCGCGTCGTCTTCGAGGAGCTGCGCGAGGCCAGCGACAATCGTCCCCTCACCATCAACCGCCTCGACGAGGCCGCCTGGTGCGAGACGCCGGACGACCTCTACGGTCTGCCGGCGCGCATGGTCGTCAGCCGGCTGCTGCGGTCCTACCTGAACCGCAACACGGTTGTCGCCTCCGAGCTGCTGTACAACTTCCGGGTCCTCAGCCGGCTCCAGAACCACGACTCCAACATCTACCCGGCCGCCGTCGATCGCGTCGCCACCCTCCAGGCGGCGGACCGCGACGACCTGGACATCCGCACCCGCCGCGATGCGCTCTACGCCCTGCTCGACGAGGTGGGGCGGCGGGCGCGCCGGGCCGAGGGCGAGAAGCTGTTGTGGAAGACCGGGCTCGATGATCTGCCGAAGATGGCGCGCCGGGCCCGCAAGGCCGCCTTCGACCCGGCCGAACAGCAGTTCCTGGTCCGCGCCGCCATCGGGCGCGACCTGAGCGGGCAGCGCAGTTGGCTGGGCAAACTGGACGCGCTGCTCGGCGCCGTGTCCGACGACCTGCCGCCGGACCTGCTGGCGATGCTGGACGAGTTCATCGCCGACTGCCTGAGCGTCAGCGAGGTGATCCAGGATATCCTGGGCGAGCGGCCCAACCTGGCCCATGCCCTGATCGGCCTGATCGACCTGATCGAGGGCCGCGACGGGGACGCCAACGGTGGGGCAGACCGGTCCGAGGCGGCCAGCGTGCTGGCCCGCCTGTTCGCCGAACGCCGCCTGCCCTCCAGCGCCCTGGTGGTTCTGGACCGCGTCTGCCGCGAGGTGCAGGGCAGCAACCCCCTGTCGCGCAACGACCCCCAGCGCGAACACGAGGCCTACGAGGACCTGTGCCGCCGCGTCATCACCCGGCGCGGCCTGACCGGGGAGCACCGCATGGCTGTCGCGATCACGCGGCGCTACAATCACAGGCTGCCCGAGGGCGGCGACACCGGGTGGCGCAAGTCCATCGTCGGCGTCGCGGCCATGCTGGCCGACGCCGCGCGCCGTCTGCACTATCTGGCCGCGTTGACCCACGCCCGTGAGGCCGAGCCGTATCAGGGCCTGATCCTCGACCTGATCGTGGACGGCATCAAGCTGACGCGCTGCGTCGACGATTTCGCCGACGGTCTGCCGCCGGCCGAGAAGCTGGCCACCGTCACCAGCCTGCAACGCGCCCTGATGGACGGGCGTGGGCTGCCGGAGCCGCTGGTGCAGCGCATGTTCAGCCATTTCGACGACATGCTGCTGCGCTACGTCGAGCAGTCGCGGTTGATCGAGCGCCTGGACCAGCCGGACGACACCCTGCGCCTGCGCGCCGAACGGTTGGTCAGCTTCTGTGGGTCCGGCGTCCTGCTGGAAGGCAAGGCGCTGGCGGCGGCCCGCACCCGGGTGCTGGACCACCTGCGCCGGCCCGACTTCATGGCCGAGTTCGTGCGCGATCTGCCGCCGGAGCGCCACGAGGCGCAGGTGCGCCAGTTTTACGACCGCCTCGCCCGTGCGGGGTTCCGCGCCGGGTAGCGCCCCGGTGCTGGGGGCGGCGGCGGTGGCAGTGGCGGCGGGGCGGCGCCGCCGTCTCCCGTCCGCGCGTCACGCCGTCAGCCATGCCCGCAGGGCCGCCGTCACCGCCGCCGGCTGCTCCAGCGGCGACAGGTGGCCGCAGGCGTCGACCACCTCCAGGGTGGCGTCGCGGATGCCGTCGCGCATCTCCTCGTGCAGCGCCGGCGGCGTCAGGGCATCGTCGCGGCCGCACAGCACCAGGGTGGGACAGCGGATGCGCCCCAGCTCGCGGCGCCGGTCCGGGCGCGTCATGATCGCCGTCTGCTGGCGCACGAACGCCTGTGGGCCGATGCGCTCGGCCATGTCCAGCACCGTGCGGGCCAGCGTGTCGTCCGCCTGATGCGCCGGCGTCAACAGCATCGGCAGCAATTGCGGCGCCACCTCGGCGAAGCGCCCGGCCTCGGCCAGGGCCATCAGGGCGCGGCGGCGCTCGCTCTGCTCGAACGTGTCGGGGCGCGCGTTGGTATCCAGCAGGGCCAGCCGGGTGACCCGCTCGGGGGCGCGGAGCGCGAGGGTCAGCGCCACGTAGCCACCCATCGACAGACCGGCCAGGGCGAAGCGCGGCGGGGCCGTGGCCAGCACCCGCTCGGCCATGCCGCCCAGCGAATCGTCCTGGGTCAGGTCCGCCACCACCGGGTCGGCGATGTCGCGCAGGGCGGTGACCTGCGGCGCCCACAGGGCGGCGTCGCACAGCAGGCCGGGCAGCAGGATCAGGGGGGTGCGGGGGTCGGCGGGATCGGCAGCGGCGGGCATCGGGAATCCTCACGTCTTGAGCGCGATACAGAACACGATCATTTTATAAGGGTCATGACCTCCTTGAAATGCGGATGGTCCTTGCTGCCCAGCCACTCGAACAGAACCATTTCGGTGGTGACCACGGTGCAGCCGGCCGCCGCCATGCGGGCCAGGCCGGCCTGTTCGCTCTCCGGCCGGCGCGAGCCGCAGGCATCGGCCACCACGAACACCTCGAACCCGGCCTCGCGCAGACCGAGCGCGGTCTGGAGCACGCACACATGGGCCTCGGTGCCGCACAGCACGATCTGGGAGCGGCCGACGCGCGACATGGCGAAGCGGAAATGGGCCTCGCCCATGGCGTTGAAGGTGCTCTTCTCGATCACCGCGCCCTCGGGGAGAAGCTGGCGCAGGTCGATCATGGTCGGACCCAGCCCCTTGGGGTACTGCTCCGTGCACAGCACCGGCACGTCCAGCAGGTCCGCGCCCTTCAGCAGGCGGGTGCCGTTGAACAGCACCCGGCGCGGGTCGTCCATCACCGGACAGAGGCGCTCCTGCACGTCGATGACGACCAGGACGGATCGGGGCGCGTGCAGGAGCATGGCGGGGAACCTCGCGGGCGGCGGGGGAAAAACGGGGCGGTGGCTGCCGGACGCCGGACGACGCCTCTTTGGACCTAGGGTGGCACGCGGTCGGGCGCAAGTTGGGGGTATTGCCGGAGGGCGGCGCCGGGTCTGGCCTCGCCGGGCCGGGCGTGCGACAACCGGCCCCGGTCCGTCATCAGTCGAGCCCGTCGCCATGTCCCTTCGTCCGTCGCAAGTCCCCTCGTCCGGCGTCCGCGTCCGGTTCGCCCCCAGCCCCACCGGGCGGTTGCATGTCGGCAACGTCCGCACCGCCCTGGTCAACTGGCTGTTCGCCCGCAAGGCCGGCGGCGCCGTGCTGCTGCGGTTCGACGACACCGACGCCGAACGGTCCAAGGCCGCCTACGTCGAGGCGATCCGGGATGACCTGGGCTGGCTCGGCCTGGACTGGGACGAGGAGGCGTTCCAGTCCGCCCGCGCCGACCGCCACGCCGCCGTGGTGGAGCGGCTGAAGGCCGAGGGGCGTCTGTATGCCTGCTACGAGACCCCGGAGGAGCTGGAGTACAAGCGCCGGCGCCAGCGCGCCCTCGGCCGGCCGCCGATCTACGACCGCGCCGCACTGGCGCTGACCGACGCCGACCGCGCCCGGCTGGCGGCCGAGGGCCGACGGCCGCACTGGCGCCTCAAGCTGGATCACGACGACATCCGCTGGGACGACCTGGTGCGCGGCCCCTGCCACTACGACGCCGGGCACCTGTCGGATCCGGTGCTGGTGCGGGGCGACGGCACCCTGCTGTACATGCTGCCGTCGGTGGTGGACGACATCGACATGGGCATCACCCACGTCATCCGGGGCGAGGACCACCTCGTCAACACGGCGGTCCAGATCCAGCTATGCCGCCTGCTGGGCGGGACCCCTCCGGCGTACGCCCACCTGTCGCTGCTCACCGACGCCGGCGGTGGCGGGCTGTCCAAGCGGCTCGGCAGCCTTTCGGTGGCGGACCTGCGCGACGACGGGCTGGAGCCGATGGCCGTGACCGCGCTGCTGGCGCGGCTCGGTACGTCGGACGATATCGCCCCGGTGCCGGACAGGACGGCGCTGGTGGACGGCTTCGATCTGTCGCATTTCGGCCGGGCCACGCCCAAGTTCGATCCCGCCGACCTGGGACGCCTCAACGCCCGCCTGCTGCACGCGCTGGAGTACGAGACCGCCCGGCCGCGGCTGGCGGCGCTGAAGGCGGACGGCGGCCCGGTGTTCTGGGATACCATCCGCGGCAATCTGACGCGGTTCGCCGAGGTGGCGGAGTGGCACGCGGTGGCCTTCGGTGACGTGGTGCCGCGCGCCCGCGCCGCCGAGGATGCCGGGTTCCTGCGCGCCGCGCGCGAGGCGTTGCCGGAGGCACCGTGGGACGCCGGCACCTGGGGGACCTGGACCGGGGCGCTCAAGGCGGCGACGGGGCGCAAGGGCAAGGGGCTGTTCCTGCCGCTGCGCCTGGCGCTGACCGGGCTGGAGCATGGTCCCGAGCTGGCGGCGCTGCTACCGCTGATTGGGCCGGCGCGGGCCGCGGACCGGCTGGCGCGCGCGGCGGTCGTGGCCGAGGGGCTGGGCCGGTGACCGACGACCGGCGGCGCGGCGCCATCACCGCCGGGAACCTGTTCGCCGACGCCGCTCCGCCGGCCGCCGGCGAGACCTTCGAGACCCTGCTGGCGCGCGGCGGGGTGCGCCTCGAACGCATCGTCAGCAGCGCGGCGCCAGAGGACACGCTCTACGACCAGCCGCACGACGAGTGGGTCTGCCTGCTCCAGGGGACGGCCACGCTGTGGATCGCCGGCGAGACGGTGACCCTGACCGCCGGCGACCATCGCCTGATCCCGGCCCGCACGCCGCACCGCGTGCTGCGGACCGCCGCCGATCCGCCGTGCCTGTGGCTCGCCGTCCACTGGGACGGCCCGACCGGACGGCGCGGATAACCGCCGGCTGGCCGACGGAGGGGTCCCCCCTTCCGTCGGGTTCGATCAGGGCGCGTCCTTCTGCGGCGTCACGGCCCGTTCGGCGCGCTCGTTCAGCTCTTCGACGGTCATGGAGTCGTCATAGATGCCGGCGGCCACCCGGACGTCGCGCTGGAACGACACCGGCGTGCTCTTGGTGTAGGAGATCTTGCGCGACGCCCGGGCCTCGCCCGGCCGCGGCCACCAGTACTCCACCCAGCCGCCGTCCGGGGCTTCGCCCGCCGCGCACAGGTCTTCGAACAGCATGTTGCCCTGCTCGTCCACCATCTGCAGGATCGGACGGCCGACCAGATCGGGGCGCAGCGGGTGCGCGATCATGCGATCGTCCAGGCAACTGAAGACGAAGACATAACTGTCCTTCCATACCCATCGGGCGCTGTTGTTGAAGTCGGAGAACCCGGCCTGTCCCTTGTCGTGCAGGAATCGGGCGGCCTCCAGGACCTTGGCGATCACCTCGTCGACGGTCGCCGACGGGCTTGAGGAGTCCGGGGTCTCCTGGGCCGCCGCCGGGGCGGCCAGCATGAGCGCGGCCGCTGCGGCCAGCGCCCTCAGTCCGTTTCGCATCTCGATCCTCTCCCGGTTTTGGGTCGGTCTTGGGTCGGTCTTCGGTCGGTGTCCGGTCGACGGGCGGGCGCCGGCCCTTATGCGGGCCGGCTCGTGTCCTGACTCGTCAGGATCAGAGCCACACGCCGCCCTGCGGCGCCGGTGCGCCCGCACCGGCCGGTATTACTTGATCCAGGGCCGGCCTGCGGGCAGCAGTTCACGGCCGTAGATTTCGTTGAGGATGATCCGGGCCATCATGTACCAGGCCGAGGCGGCGCAGATCATGAGTTCGTAGCCGGCCACGACCGTCAGCTCCGGAAAGCCGAAATGGGCCAGATCGAGCAGGATGAAGCCGATCAGTAGCGTCGTGAAGGTGAAGGCCATGGCGCCGTGGATCCGCAGCGAGCCGACCCACAGGATGGCGGTGAAGAAGGTCCAGGCGACCAGGAACCAGCCGATATCGGTCGTGCTGGCCTGGAATATTTCGAAATGGTTGCCGAGGAACAGCAGGGCCAGGGCGATCCAGAAGGCGCCGTAGCCGGTGAAGGCGCAATAGCCGAAGTTGTTGCCGGTCTTCATCTCTTGAAGGCCGGCGATCATCTGGGCCAGGCCGCCGAAGATCAACCCCAGCCACACCACGGGGCCGACGCTGGGCATCCAGCCCACGTTGTGGAACTGCAGGACCAGGGTGGTCAGGCCGAACCCGCCCAGGCCGACCACCGCCGGATTACCGAGTTTCTCTTGCGCCATCGCGTCCGTCCTCTCTCTCTCTCTTTAGCCTTCGGTGTGCGTCGTCGCGCCGGAGACAGCCGGCCCAGGAGCCGGTCATGGAGCCGGTCATGGAGCCGGTCATGGAGCCGGTCATGGAGCCGGGCCTGGCATCGCACGAGTGTGATGGGGCGCCCGCATGCCCGCCGGGGGATCGCGCGCGATCGGGCGCGATCACTTGCGATCACCCGTGGGTCTGCACGGCATCGACGGATCATAAGACTGTGACGATCCAAAAGTGGCACAGGATCGGGCGCGGGTCACGTCGTTTTGCAACCGAAGCGACCGCCGGCGACGGCGCTCGGCCCGGCGGCATCCGGCCGGTCCTGCGACGGGGCGGCTGCCGGCGCCCGGAACCCCTGTTGCGGCCGCCGGTCCGGGACGGTAAGACCGGGGCTCTGTGCGTGATCCGACCGAAAGCCGCTGCCATGCCGCCGACCCTGCACATCCATGACACCCTGCGCCGGGGCAAGGTCCCGTTCGAGCCCCTCGATCCGGCCCACGTGCGGCTGTACGTGTGCGGCCCCACGGTCTACGACCGCGCCCATATCGGCAACGCGCGTCCCGTGCTGGTGTTCGACGTGCTGTTCCGGCTGCTGCGGCGGCTGTATCCGCGCGTCACCTACGTGCGCAACATCACGGACGTGGACGACAAGATCAACGCGCGCGCCCAGGAAACGGGGCGTCCCATCGCCGCCATCACCGCCGAGACGACCCGCCTGTTCCACGAGGACATGGGCGCGCTGGGCGCCCTGCCGCCCACGGTGGAGCCGCGCGCGACCGACCACATCACCCAGATGATCGCCATGATTGAGGGCCTGATCGCCACCGGCCATGCCTACGAGGCCGAGGGCCATGTCCTGTTCGCCGTCGCGAGCATGCCGGACTACGGCCGCCTGTCGGGCCGCTCGCGCGACGAGCTGATCGCCGGCGCCCGGGTCGAGGTGGCGCCGTACAAGCGCGACCCGGCCGACTTCGTGCTGTGGAAGCCGTCGACCGAAGACCAACCCGGCTGGGACAGCCCCTGGGGCCGCGGCCGGCCCGGCTGGCACATCGAGTGCTCGGCCATGAGCGCCGAATACCTGGGGCCGGCCTTCGATATTCATGGCGGCGGCCAGGATCTGATCTTCCCCCATCATGAGAACGAGATCGCCCAGAGCACCTGCACCCATGGCCCCGGCGCGTTCGCCCGTTACTGGATGCACAACGGCTTCCTGATGGTCGAGGGCGACAAGATGTCCAAGTCGCTGGGCAACTTCGTCACCGTCCACGACCTGCTGGGGCGGGCGCCGGGCGAGGCGATCCGGATGTGCATGCTGTCGACGCACTACCACCAGCCGCTGGACTGGACCGAGGCCGGGCTGAGGCAGGCCCGGGCCGGGCTGGACCGGCTCTATACCGCGCTGCGCGGGGCGGCCGACGTGGCCGTGCCCGATGACCCGGCGCCGTCCGCGGCGTTGGTGGCGGCGCTGTGCGACGACCTCAACACGCCGCGCGCCCTCGCCCTGCTGTACGAGACCGCAGGCGCGCTCAACAAAGCCACCGACGCCGCCGAGCGGGCGCGGCTGAAGGGGGACCTGCTGGGCGGCGGGGCGCTGCTGGGGCTGCTGGGGCAGGATCCGGAGGCTTGGTTCCAGGGGGGTGCGGATGCCGGAGACGGCCCCACGGCGGAGGCGATCGAGGCGCTGATCGCAGAGCGCAAGGCGGCCCGCACGGCGAAGGATTTCGCGCGCGCCGATGCCATCCGCGACGAGCTGGCCGCGCACGGGATCGTGCTGGAGGACGGCCCCCAGGGGACCACCTGGAAGCGGGGGTGAGCATGGGGTCCCACGCGGGAGCGCGGGACCGAGCCAGGGTGGTGGGTGAGCCGGCGGTCCCACGCAGGAGCGTGGGACCGAGATCAAAACAGCATCTCGCGCCCATGCTCCCGCGTGGGCGCCCCCTTTTCTTCGGTTCATGACGGAAAATCGGGGAGGGGCGGACAACGGGACGGTCTGACACACTGGTAGTTGCGACACGACACAGACTGCCAGGGAGGCCCCGTTG
>NZ_JACIGI010000049.1 GCF_014197795.1 Roseospira goensis | reverse complement strand
GCGCGCAGGGCGTCGTCGGTCTCCATGACCGCCGGCGTGGGCGGGTCGCTGGTGTCGTCCGCCGGCGTGACGGTCAGGCGCGACACGTTCATCAGTGCGGACAGATGGTCGAGCGTGCTGCCGGTCGCATAGGCCAGCATCAGCCCGCGCGCGCCGTCGTTCCATTCGGCCATGCGCAGGGTGAGGCGGTACGCGACCGCCTCCGCCAGCTTCATCACCGGGTCGCTTTCGAGCACGGCCGACCAGTCCGGGTACCGGCCCTGGAATTCGGCCAGGATCGCCGCCAGCTCCGCCTCGAAATCCAGCACCTGGAGCACGTCGGGCGCGGGCAGGCGCGACAGGTCGATGACCGTAAAGCCGGTCATGCGGCGGCCCTCCCCGCCGGGATCTGGATGACGGCGGTCTCGCCGGTGGCGGTCAGGCGGCCGATCAGGGTGATCGCCACCGCGCCGTCGGCGCCGGCCGCGTCCAGGCGCAGGCGGTCGAGGCGATAGCGCGGCTCCCACCGCTCCAGCGCCGTGGCGACGGCGGCCGTGACGTCCACCAGCACGCGCTGACCGATGGGCGCGTCGATCAGATCCGGCACGCGCGAGCCATAGGTGCGGCGCATCACCCGACTGCCGACCGGCGTCAGCAGGATGTCGGCGATGGACTGGGACAGGTGCCCCAGCCCGTCCAGCGCCGCTCCGGTCCGCGCGTGCACGCCCAGCATGGGGTCAGCCCTCCTCGGCAGGAGCGCCGGCCCCGGCCCGGGCGCGGGTCTTCGCGCGCGGCGCCGGGGCCGGCGTGCCCTCGACCAGGGCGCCGGCGCGCAGATGCGCGGCCGCCTGCTTCGGGTGCAGCGACACGGCGGTGCCCTCGGGCACCATGCGCCCCAGGATGGCCAGCGGGCCGCGGATCACGGTGTAGGGGGCCGTCTCAGGCATCGTCCTCTCCTGTGCGGTAGTCCTCGGGAACCACGGTCCAGTCGTACGGGGCGTCGGGGTCGTAGCCGCCGCCGCCAAGGCATGCGGAGCCGTCGCCGACGGTGTCGGGGTGCTCCGGCGGCGCCGGCGGGGCGACGGCGCCGCACCAGGGCAGCCAGCCGTCGACGCGCGCCAGGCGGTAGGTGTAGCCGACGCCGCCGCCGTCCAGGCGCAGCAGGTCGGCGCCGTGCACCTCGACCCGGTCGCCCTCGACGCGGGCGGTCCCGCCGGCCGGCGGCGCGACCACGCGGACCCGTCCGCCGGGCGCGGCCTCCACGCGGACCTCGACGTCCGCCGACAGGGCGCGCACACGCAGGGCATGGGCGGCGCCGTCCCAGGCGATCTCGGCCCGGGCGGTGCCGTCGGCGGGGAAGATCAGGCGGTCGACCGCCAGCACGACCTCATCCGCCATGACCGCCCCCCTGGGCATCGGCGGCGTCGATGAGGGCCTCGCGATCCGACGGCCCCATGGGCGGCACCACGCAAGGCGCCGGGGGCCACACCCGCAGCCGGCTGTAGATCTCGTGTTCGGCGCGGATCGTGCCCATGACCTGAAGGTGGCCGGTGATGCAGACATTGCCGCGCAGGGTGATCTGGCCCTCGGCGTGGATGCTGACCTGGTTGGGCGCCGCCACCCGCAACACCCGGGCCACCCGGTCGTACTCGACCGTGGTGCCGTCGTCGTAGACCGTGCGATGCACCGTGGGCCGGTCGGCCGGCGCGGGATGGCGGGTCTGGTACAGGGCGGGCAGCGCCACGGCCTGGTCCAGTTCACCGCCGGGGGCCAGCACCACCACCTGTTCGCCGGGCTCCGGCGCCCACCAGGTGACGTCCGGGCCGGCACGGTGGGTGAGCCAGGGCAGCCAGGTGGTGACGTTGCCCAGGGTCTCGACCTTCACCCGGGCCGCCGGCGCGTCCAGCGCCACCACCCGGCCCAGGCGGACGATGTTGCCGAGGCGGCGCGACGTCTCCGCCTGTGTGAACCCGCGCTGTCCGCCCAGGGGATCAGCCATCGCCGATACCTCCCCACGTCACGGTCTCGCCGCCCGGGCCGCGTACGACGATCCCGGCCAGGGTACCGGGCCAGCTTTCGAAGTCCGACGTGCCCAGGCGGATGTCCTGGCGCCACTCGACACCCCACAGGACGATCCCGCGGCCGCGCGTGCTGGCATACAGGTTCTGGGCGCGGATGGTCCGGGCCGAGACCGGGTGGGTGTCGTCGCGTCCCCACACCTGGCCGGGCAGCAGCGTGACCAGGGTCCCGACCAGACCGGCGGCCAGCACGTCGCGGTCTGTCCGTCCCACGTCCGCCGCGACCACGAAGGCCCCCAGGCGCAGGGCATGGTCCACTTCGCCGGACGCCACCTCGGCCCCGGGGCCGATGCCCAGCAGCGCCACCAGGATGGCCGGCGCATGGGCGCCGTGGCGCTCCAGCTCGGCCGCGTCGAAGCGGCCGGGATGGCGCGCGCACTGCTTCAGGCCGGCGCCGAAATGCGCTTTGAGGCCGCTTTGAACGGCGTCCAGAAGACCGTTGAGGGGGTCCTGGTCACTCATGGAGCTTGCCCCTGATGAAGTCCTGGACGGCGGACAGCAGGTCCAGCTCGTCCTCGCCGGAGAGGCCCAGGTACGGGCGCTCCGGGATGGCCATGCCGACGGGCTCACCGCCGAACTGGTGAATGGCGGCGTAGACCAGGGGCGAGCCGACCAGCGCCACCTCGCCGCTGACCACGGTCTGCAGGCTGTCGATCAGGTGCCCCTCGGACACCAGCAGGCTCTGGTTGGCGTGCCGGGTCCTGGCGTAGGCCGGGCTCCATTCGGGCCACCGTTCGCCGTGCGGCCCTTGCTTCTCGTCGGACAGCCGGCGCCGCGCCGCGCTCTCGGCCACGCCGCCCATGATCTCCAGCGCCTCGCGCCGGTCGGCGGGACCGAAGCCCGAGAGGGCGTCCAGCACCGGCTGGAACCCGTCCATGGTCAGCTCGGCGGCGACCCCGACCATGGCTCAGACCCCCCTCAGGGTGTCGCGGGTGAAGTGGCGCGGCGGACCGGCCGTGACGACGGGGCGGGGCGGCGCGCCGGGGGCGGCGCCGGGCACGGCCTCGGCCGGCAGAGCGGCACGGCCGGACGACAGGTCGCGCAACAGGGCGTCGGCGCGGGCGGCCCGGGCCGTGATGTCCTCGGTCAGGTCGGCGGGATGGGTGCACAGGAGGCGCGCGGCCAGATCCACCGCCGCGCGGCGCAGGATGTCCGGCACAGTCACCAGCGGCAGGGCGTAGCGGGCACCCAGGTAGGCGTCGATCTGCCCGGCCGCCTCGTCCAGCGCCGCCTGAACCACCGCCGCGTCGGCGGCGCCGTCGCCGTCGCGATCGGCCACCCGGTCCAGCCAGTCCTGGCCGTGGGTGGCGATCAGATCGGTGGATGTCGCGTACGGCATGGATCTTCCTTTCTATCGCCCCTTCGGGGCTCCGCCGCTTCGCGGCGCCGGTCCGGTCGGACCGGCCGGCCCCTGACGGGGCCGGAAGACCCCTCTCAGGTGTGACGACCCGGCACGGTCGCGCCGGAAACTGCGCTGCCGATCTCGGGTCGGCCGGGGCCTCGCGACCCCGGCCGCCCTGCCACCGTGCGGCCGGTAGCGACCCTACTCCCCGGGCTCCCCGGCCGGCGCCCTCCGCCCGCCGGGATCGACACCCGGGTTTCGCGTGGCATCACTTCCCGGCCGGCGGCTTCTCTTTCGCCGGCGGCGCCTTGGGCGCAGGCGGAAGGTCAACGTGGCCGCGCCGCTCGTGGTGGGCGGCCTGGGTGGGGGTCAGCTCGACAGGATCGCCCGGGCGGTAGCGCTGGCCATCATGGCGCATGCGGGTCTTGACCAAGCGGGTCACGGTCTCGGTCATGGGTCAGGCTCCTCAGCTCGTTGCCACGACGTCTTCGAGGAAGAACCCGGCGTGCTTCGCGATCACCAGTTCGCGCACGGTCTCGCCGACGCGGACGTACTCGCCGCCGCGCAGGCCCATGTCGACCGGCTTGGTGCCGGACACGCGGGTGCCGAACTCGGCCGTGAGCCCCCAGGTCATGCCGCCGGCCTCGGGGCTGGCGGTCGGGTCGAGGTACAGGCCCGCCACATGCGGCCCCCACAGGTACGCCAGCTCGACGGCCTGGCCCGGGCGGTTGATGTTCACGCGGCCCTCGCCGACCACGACCTGTTGAATTTCCAGCAGCTCGGCCAGCTCGGCACGGCTGATCACACCTTCGGTCACCGGCTGGCCCTTGACGGCCTGCACCAGCTTCGGATGGCGCCGGATCGGCATCCACGCGGTCTGGCCGAACACCAGGTGCGTGGGGCGCACCAGGCAGGTGTTCAGCATGTCCATCAGGACCCCGTAGGGATCGCTGTTGGCATCGCTGAACTGATCGGTGCCGGACAGCACGTCCTTCAGGCTGGCATCGTAGTTGTCGGCGTCGAAGACCGTGTCGGCCGCGCGCTTCTCGCGGTCCAGGAGGATGATGTTGCTGGCCACCTCGGCGGCCTGTTTGCGCGGGTCGTGGCCGACGCGCTCGGCCTCGCGGATGGTGTCGGCGTCCAGCGGGACGGCGATGCCGAAATCCTCGCAATAGGCACTCTCGCGCGTCCCGCCAATCTCCAGGGTGCGGACCTGGGAGCGGCGCCCCACCCGGGTGTCCTGCGGGGTGTAGGACTGGCCCAGGGGATAGGACGTCCACTCGAACTTCAGCGCCCCGACCTTCGCACGCGGCAGGACCGTGTCCGCGATCAGGGTCCGCGCCGGGTTGCTGTAGGCGATCGCGATGGCGGTGAGGACCGGGTCCTCGGTGTACTGGGAGACGTCGTCGGCCATGGGTCAGGCTCCGTCAGGCGTGGGGTCAGGCGGCGCCCTGCATCAGGCCGGGCACGATGAGGATGCGGGTCAGGGCCTCGGCGGCGCCGGCCTCCAGCGCGATCCCGACGACGCGGGCATTGGCGCCGGTCGCGGGATCGGCCAGCACCGCCTTGCCGTCCGCGTCGGCGGTGATGGGGTCACCGAACGCGAAGGCGCCGCCGGCGGTGACCTGGGGCGCGCCGCCCATGACGACGTCCACACGGTCGCCGGCGGCCTCGGCCCCGCGCGGGCCGGTGGTGCCGATCAGCTTGTCGGTGTTGGCCGCGCCCTGCGCGACGGTGCCGTCCGTCGCTGTGGCGGCGACGATGCGAAAGGCCGCGATGACCCCGGCGGCGGTGAAGTTGAGGGTCAGGCCCATGTCCATGGATCAGCCCCCCTGCATCACGTGGGCGACGGCGTCGGACGTCGAGACGGTGATGCCCTTGCCGCGCATCTCGGCCTGGTACGCCTGGGCCTTCTGGGCCGCCGCCTGGGGCGTGATCCCGCCGGCGCCGGCCGGGCGCGTGGGCATGGTGACCGGCTTGGTGATGCCCGCCTTCTGGGCGGCGGCTACGACCTTGCGGAAGCGGTCCAGGCCCCCTTCGGCCTTGCACGCCGCGAGGTGATAATCCTTGTCCGCCGGCGGGACCTTGCCGGCCTGGATGGCGGCCTGCACCTCGGCCTCGATCACGGCCTCGTCGCGCTCGGCCATCGCCTTCTGGGCGGCGGCCAACTCGTCCTTGGTTTTCTGGTGATCGGCCTTGGACACGAACCGCTCGGGGTCTGGCGTCTCGGCCTTCTGCTGGGCGGCGGTGACGTCGCCTTTCAGTTTGTCCACCGCCGTGCACATGGCACTGACGGAGGCCGCCGGCGACAGCCCGAGGGCGTGGGCCAGCGGCGACAGATCGGGGGTGTGAGGTGTGGTGTCGGGGGACATGAGCTGGCGCTCCCACTGGATGTCACGAAGATCGGCGGCGCTCAGGCCGGCCACCGCGCGGCGCAGGGCGTCCACGTCGGCGGCACCGGCGCGGTTGAGGGCGGCGATGCCCAGGTTCGGGTCGGACGTGAGCGCGACCGACCGCACGCCGACGACGGCGCCGTCGGGGCGGTGCAGGATGACGGGCGAGAGGTAGCGGTATTCGCCGGCGGCGATCTGGGCGGCGGCGCGCGGCGTCCAGCGCGAGACGTGGCCCCACACCGCGCCGTCGCGGACTTCCAGGCGATCGATCCAACCGGCGGCCGGGGCGCCGCCGTCGGCGCCGGCACGTTCGGACCCGTGCTCCCAGTCGATGATCATGTCGGCCTTATTGACCGACCGGCGCCGGTCGAACTCGGCCACGATGGCCTGGGGATCGGCGACGATGTAGGGGCCGCGCCCGTCATGGCCGCGCAGCTCGCGGCCGGCGGGCAGCACCTGGATCCAGTCGGGCACGGCCGGCGCGGCGGCGTCCCCGGCCTGCGGGGCCGGCACGGCGAGCGCGGCCAGAGCGGCCGGGGTATGGGTGGGCGATGTCTCCATGACAGGGGTTTTGCCCGATCTGGCCGACACCAATCCGCCTGAAGGGCTTCAGGTGAGTTTTGTCTTGTCGCTCGGCCCGCGGCCTCGCGGGGCTCCGGCCCTTCGGGCCACCGGCGTGGTCGCGCCGGTTAGAAGCGCCGTGCTGGATGGGGGCGCCCAACCGGGCCGACCGGCCCGGCGCCGCGCAGCGGCGGAGCCCCGAAGGGGCGATCCAAAATTAAGAGACCAATAAGAGGCTTTAAGAGGGGGTAGCGTGCGCGCCTCGGCGGCACCCGGCCTCACAGGCCGGACCCGCGCTCCCGCGCGCCCTGGGGCGTCTGCGGGGGCGGTGTCATCGGGGCCGGACTGTGCTATATATAAGGAGGGCGCGCGCGACACGGTGAAGCTCCCAGCCGTAGCACGGGGCCGTCAGGCGCCGGAGCGCGATGTGGGGGACCGGGGAGTCCCCACCGCGCGCCCATCTCCACCTCAGTCTGGCCAGCGCCCCCAGACCACGCGGCCCTTTCGCCAGCGCGCCATGTCGTCGGCGCTGGCATAACGCGCGCTGGTGACGAAGGGGATGCCGCTCTTCGTCACCTTCACGACCACCACCCACGGCGCCTCTTCGGCCGGCCGCACGAACACGAAGCTGCCGCGGCTGTCGACGATCACGTCGGCGCCATGGACGCGCTCCGGCAGGACGCGGTAGTCGATCTGCCCCAGCTCCGGGTGATGGCGGTGCTGCTTGGCCAGGGTCTCGCCCGACAGATTGACCACCGGGCTCCGCGCGCCCATCGCCGCGGCCATGTCGTCGGCCAGGCGTGCGATCGGGTGGGCGCGGCCGGGCATGGGGTGTTCGACGAGCTGCTGCAGCGACGGACCGCGCGCCAGGTCGTGGCACGCCGCCTGGGCGATGCGCGCCGGCAGGGCCGCGAGGCGGCCGTGCAGGGCATCGTCCAGGGCGCGGGCGCGCAGCGGCCCGCCCGACCGTGCCCAGGCCGGGTCCACCGCCTCGGGAAGGGTCATGCGCTGGCCGGTCACCCTGTGGCGCACCGTCCGGGACGGCAGGGACACGCTGTTCGGCACGGTCAGGCCGCGCCGCCGCGCCTCGGCGGCCGTGATCTGGCGCAGCCGGCACTTGCAACCCCAGCCGTTGGGCGGCATCAGGGTGTCCCACGCCGGGTGATCCACCGCCAGCGTCAGGCCCTTGAGTTGCACATGCTCCGGCCGGTGTTCCTTCGACGGCCCCAGCTCGTAGGTGAAGAACGGCAGCCCGGCCTTGGTCCTCTGCGCCCGCTGGTACTGCCCGGCCGCCCGCGCCGCCCGCATGTTGCTGTCGTAGATGACCTTCAGGCGCCAGGGCTGGCGCAGGTCCACGGTGCCGACCTCGCCGGTGCGCGGGTCGACCACCTCCCTGCGTGCCCACCAGCCCCGGGCGCGCAGGGTGGGTTCCAGGTCCTTCGCCCAGCGGCCGTACGGCGTCCCCGCATCCAGCGCCTCCGCCAGACTGGTGTGCAGGTCTCGCAGAATGTCCAGGTCCATGATGCGCGCACTCATGAACCCGAAGGCGTGTTCCTCCGGGAGCACCTCGTCATAGTCCCAGCGCGGCATCAGGCCCTTGGCCCGCATGAACTCGGCCACGTCGGGCGACAGCAGGTGCCCGAAGCGATGCCCGGGCCGATCGGGCAGCGGCTCCTGGCGTGGGCGGCGCGCCATCAGGCGTCCCCGTCCGGATCTGGGTCCGGATCGGGCGCGTCGCCGAGGGCGCGGGCCAGCAGGGTGGAGCGCGCCAGCCGATCGGCCAGGGCCTGGCTGTCCAGCCCGCCGCCCTCGACCAGGCGCGCCAGGCGCTCGATCAGGTCATCCGGATCGTCGGCGTCGGCGGCCGCGTCCAGCACGGCGGAGACGCTGGGCGCCATCACCTCCCAGTCGTCATGGTCCATGGCTTCGGCGATGGCCGCATAGCCCGCCTCGACCGGGTCGGCCTCGGCGGTGTCCGTCGCCGCCTGCGGGGCGGCGCGCTGCGGCGCCGGGGCGGGATCGGTGGCATCGCCGGCTGGGGCCGGAGCGCCCAGCACCTCGTCGTCGTCCTCGGGCTCGGCCCATCCCAGGCGCTCGCGGATGTCGGCGACCCGGAACCGCATCCCCAGTGGCACCAGGGCCTGCACCTGGTTGACCGCGGCCGTCGTATCCTCCGGGGCCGTGATCGGCCAGGAGAGCCACGGATAGGCGTCCTGCGGCCCGAAGTTCAGATCGACGGCCACGCGCACCAGGTCACGGTTCACCGAGTTGGCCAGCGCCGCCGCGTCCGCCTGGGCGACGTCGATCTGCACGCCACGATGCACCTGGGCCTGGGCCAGGGACGAGCCGTCATCCGTTGTCATCGTCTGGCCGACGACGGCTTTGCTGATTTGCTCGTCGAGATACCGTGCGAAGCGCTCGAACAGGTCCGCGCCACCGCGTCCCTCCGAGATGCCCTGAAACTCGATCCGCATACTCTCCGGCAGCACGGCAGCCGCATCGGTGCCGATGCCGGCGACGGCCGCCACCAGCGTGTCAATGTCCTTCTGGGTCGCGGATTGGCCGTACCGCCCCAGCCGGAGCGGCAGACCATACACTTCGGAAAACGCCGCCCAGTCCTTGACGCTATAGCTCTTGAACAGGACCGACCATGCCACGAGACGCGCCAGACCGCCGCGCACCGGCAGACCGCTCTTGATACCGGATGTGTGGACGATGAACTTGCCCGGCGGCAGGTCCTCGCCGTGCGGCTGCCCGTCTTCGGCCAACCTCAGAGCCGTGCGGGTCTCGTCCCAGACGAAATACCGGGGATCGCGCCAGGGGCATGCGATCGGTGTCCAGTGTTTGCCGGTCTGCCAGAGGATCTCGCAAACGGCGTAGCCCTTACCGAGCGCGTCGAGAAGATCCACCACCATCTCGCCCCACCATGGCCGGTCGATCAGGTGAGCGCGCACGAAATCCGCGATCTCTCCCGCGCGCGGACTGTCGTCGCCCGGGGTCACAATGGGTTCGACGCCCGCCACCGCCCGCTTGCGCGTGCCCAGGACCGCCGCATAGTGCGGGTCGCGCTCCTCCATCTCCTCCGCGAGGGTCAGATAGTCGGCGGTGCCCCCCTCCGTGGCGCGCTTCAGGATCGTGGCCAGCCGCTCCGGCGTCAGGCCGGTGGCGACGGTGCCCGAGAACGGCCGCCGCACGCCGGTCACCGCCGGCGCTGCCACCGCCTGTGTCAGCGTGCGACGCTCGATCGGGCGCCCGTCGGGGCCAAGGAGCTGAGGTGTCCGCGCCATGGGTGGGGGTCCCTAGTATGATCCTCGCCGCGCGCGGAGCCCGGACGTCAGGCGCACCTGGCGCGTCGTCTGCTCCGGCCGGACGGGGATGTAGGCATAGGGCTGGTGCGGGCTGCCGGCGGCATGGACGGCCAGGAACCCGGCCCACGCCCGGTCCGCGTGGCCGGTGCTGTCGCTCTCGGCCACGAAGCGCGGCGTGCCGGTCGGACCGGTGACCTTCTTCAGCTTGTGCAGGTCCGCGCGCAGGACCGGGTCTCCGGCCGGAACGCGAATGCGCCGATCCTCGAAGGCTTCCTTCCCGACCGTCGCCAGCATCAGCTTGTTGGCGCTTGTGAACAGTATGCCCTCGACGCGGTCACTGCCGTAGCGACGCCGTGCATCCTCCACCGGTTTTTCGCCCATGCCGGTCTGGTCCATGCACACGCGGACCACGCGGTAGCGTTGGAACAGATCATCCAGCACGGCGTCCTGGTCCGCGAACGACGCCCGCTTAAGCGTCACGATCTCCCGCGTCCACAGCACGTCGCCCACGGCTTCCAGGACCCACGCCACCCACAGGTCATTGCGGGCGGCGATGTCGTTCCCGACGCAGCACGGCCCGCCCTGATACCCCGCCGGGTCGCCGGCAGCCGGATGCTCGACGGCGCCGATCAGGTCGTAGGAGAGCCAGGCGCTGGCCTCGTCCAGCCATTGCAGCTCGTATTCCTGCGCCCAGGCATCATCGTCGGCCAGGGCCTCGCGCAGGGCGTCGACGTCCCGGGGCAGACCCTCCGCGACGGCACGGTGGATGTCCACGACATGGCGGGACCACCGATCGTCCGAACCGGTGACCAGGTCGAAGAACTTGTTGCCCTTGCCGTTCGGCGTGCTCACCACGCGCAGCTTGTAGCCGTTGGAGATGACCGGGAACAGCGCCGCCCAGATCCGCCGGCTGTCGGCGTGGAACGCGAACTCGTCCAGGAAGACGTTGGCACTGAACCCGCGCGCGGTGTCCGGATTGGCCGGCAAGGCCGTGACGCGCGACCCACCGGGGAACGAGACCTCCAGCGCGTTGCACCGCACCTCCTGGCCCTGCCACTCGTACTCCCGGAACACTGGCTCGATTTCCAGGACGGCCCTGAACAGCGCCTGATAGGCCCGGCAGAACGGCTTGATCGCCTCGTCCATGGCCTCCTTGGCCTGCCGCTCGCCGCGCGACAGGATCACCCACCGCGTGCGCCGCCCCTCGGCCTCGGCCGCGAACACGTCGTCGACCAGTTCCAGGCAGGTGGTGAAGGTTTTGCCGGTCTGGCGGGCGAACATGCCGATCTTGAAGCGGCTGCGATCGTCAAACCAGGCGCGCTGGTAAGGGTAGAGCGTGAGGGCGGGCACGGGCGCGGGTGCGTCGGCCATCACGCCACCCCGAGATGCTGACGCACCATGTCCAGCGCCTCGCGCATGGTGACGGTCCGGTCCATGTCCTCGGCGGGCCGGTCCTGCGCCAGGCGGTCGACGGTCTCAGCGGCGAGCTTACGGGCGCGCACCTCGACCTTCTCTTCGAAGTCCTGGTCGTATCGGGCGGCCTTGGCCAGTTCGGACAGGCCCTTGCCCAGCATCATGACCTCTTTGGGGTCCAGGCCAGCTTCGCCAACATCCGTCTGAGACAGGAACCGCAACACCAGGTCGCGCGTGGTCTCGACCAGGAGGCGACCCTGGCGACCTTGCGTCGCCGCCTCGCCCAGGTCAGCGGCCAGCCCTTCCGTGATCGCGCGCGTCTCTCTCAGGCGCGCGGCGAGCGCGGCTTGGCGTTGGGCCGCCCGTCCGACGGCCGACCGGCTGATCTCATAGCCGCGCTGATCGAGCCATTCCGTCAACTCATCAATAGTCCACCGGCCGGTGCCCAGCAGGCGGCGGAACTCCGCCCGATCCTCGTCGGAGAGCTGAGTGTCGATGCTGGACTTCCGGCCCATCAGCGCACGTCCTGGGGATGGGCAATGCCGGGCAGGATGGTTTGGGCGCGGACCACCTCGGCGCCCAGGTGGGTCAGTCGCGCCACCCAATACTGGCCCAGGTCCTCAATCTCGACGCACCGGGCGTCCCGCAGCCAAGCGAGCAGCATCCGGACTTGATCCAGCCCGAGATGATGGCCCCGCGTGGCCAGCACCGTGATCACCATGCCATCGTTGAGGTTGCGGGACGGCTCTTCCATGAGCGCCCGCAGGATCAGCAGCCGCCGTTCCTTGGCGGCCTCTTCTCGCGTGTCGATCACTGCCCACCCTCCCGATAATGCGTGCGGTCCAGCAGCTCCAACTTGCGGAGCGCGATGTCCATGCTGCCGGTCAGGCCGGAGACCTGCGCCTGCACCGCGTGTGTCAGATCGTTGCCCTTGCTGATCCGGTCGTGGATGAGCTGGAGGTCATCGTGCGACGGCCCGCGCTTCAGGGTCTCCTCGACCCGCACGATCCGCACGGCGTGACCGTCCACCCGGTCGTCGAGGGCGACGATGCGCCGGTGGTTGTCCGTGCCCTGTTGGCGCACGCCCAGCCAGATCAGGGCCGCCACGGTCCCGATCTTCCAGGCGATATCCACCCATGTGCTGATCGCGACCCAGTCCACGTCACACCCCCGTGCGGTGGCGGCGCGCCTGGCGCACCTCGTGGGCGGCCTCGCAGCCGGCGCAGCGGATGGCACCGGGCCGCGCCTGGCGCCGGGCCGGCGGGATCGGCTGGCCGCAGCCGGCGCAGGCGGTCGCCGGCGTGGCTGTGGTGGGGGCCGGGCGGGCCACACGGCGCCGGGCGACGATGGCCGCGCGCTCGGCCTCGATGCGCTCGGTCACGATGTCCACGATGTCCGTCACGCGCGGCGCTCCCCCACGATGGACAGCACGCGCCAGCCGCGCGACAGGGACATGCGTGGCGCCGGCAGCCGGATCGCCGGCCCCGGGTGGCACAGACCGGGCAGCGGCGGCCACAGCGGCGCCGGATCGCCATCGACGACATAGCGCCGCACCGGGCAGCCGATGGCGGCGGCGGCCTCGGCGTCGAGGGCCTTCGGCGCGCCGAAAGTGACCACCTCCGCCACCCCGTACAGGCCCAGGCAGGCGCTCTGCCGCCACCACAGGCGCGCCGCCAGCAGCGTGGCCAGGGCGCCGCCCATGGAGTGCCCGGTCACCGCCACCGGATGCCCGGTGCGCCGGATGCTCAGCGCCACACGATCCAGGATGCGGTCGAGCTGTCGGCTGTACCCGGTATGCGCCCGCCCGGGGCCGGCCCAGGGCGAGGGGATGCCCAGATTGGCGGCCACGTCGCGCCACTGCCAGTGGCTCACCTCGGTCCCGCGCAGGGCCACCACGATCCGCGCACGATCCGCGTCCAGGGCGATGACGGCCTCCGAGCCGCCCCACGCGATCCACTGGCGCACCTCGCACCCGAGCGCCCGGATCGCCGCCTCGCGCGTCGGGCGGTCGCGCTCGTAGACCGCGCTGCACAGCCCGGCGAGGACGGCGTCGCCGGCGACATGCGCGGGGGTCATGGCCCGGCCTCCGGCGCGCCGCCGGGCGCGGCGGGCGGGGTTCCCGCCGCCCAGGTATCCGGGCAGGCGATCAGCGGCGCGCCCCGGGTGAGGGCATCGCGGGCCAGGACCTTGCCGGCGTCCGAGACCCCGGCGCAGTACAGCGTGGCGGCGCCCATCACGGCGCCCGGGATGGCCGCCGGCAGGCAGCCGGACAGCGCGAGGGCGAGGCCGGCGGCGATCGGGATGTGATACCAGCCGACGCATGAACAGACTTCATGCGTCGGTTGGCCGGTGCGACGGCACCGGCGCCGCGAAGCGGCGGAGGCGATTGAGTGGACGAGTCCGGTCAATCGCCGATCAGTATGAGACAGGCGCATGGTCAGCTCTCCATGGATCGGACGACGACGCCGACGGGGCCGCACCACCAGATCGCTTCGCCGGGGCCGTCGCCGGCGGTCCAGCCGAGGCGCCAGTGCCAGGGGCGCAGACAGACGGCGATGTTCGTGATGCGCATGTCAGCCTCCCAGCCAGACGAGGTTGCGGTCCCCGTGGACCGTGACGGTCTGGGCGCGCGGCGCCCACGCGAGCACCACGGCCAGCGCCACCACCGCCACCAGGATCATGAGCGGGCGCATCAGTCCTCCTCCGGCCAGAAGGCGGCGCGGCGCATCCAGCCGGTCTCGAAGACCCGGAACGCCGACCGCATGCGGACCAGCCCGGCGTAGTAGCCGGCCTGGAGGCCGCACAGGGCGAGGCGCAGGCGCGCGGTGGGGATGCTGTCGAGGGCCTGGGCGGTGCGCGGCCCCAGCAGGCCGTCGACGGCGACGGCGTGGCCGCACAGGCCGCAGGCGCGCTGGGCCAGGGCGACGGCCCGGCCGGCACCCATGTTCACCGCCATGTCCATGATCTTGATCGCCGCCGGCCCCTGGTGGATCAGGCCGAGGCGATGGCGCTCCCACCAGTGCTCCCGGTAGTAGGTCGCGGCGTCCTCGGGGGTCAGCGCGCGGACGTCGGCGGCATCCACGTCGCCGTCGCCGTCGAGGTCCCAATCCAGACAGCCATCGCCATCCAGGTCGCCCTGCGCCCGCAACGTGCGCAGGCTCATCCCGTACTTGGTGGCCCCGCCGGGGTCGGCGGCATGGTCCACATAGCCGCCCTCATGGCGCAGCAGGTAATGCAGCGCCTCGGGGAAATGGTCGTGGGGCTGGATGGCGGACACGGCGGGACCTCCCTCACGTGTGTGGAGCGTGAGGGGAGGATGCGCCGATCAGGCGCACGGGTCCGCCTGAAGCGGTTCAGGTGGGGTGGCCCCGGCGCGACCGCGCCGGCGCCGCGAAGCGGCGGAGGCCCGCAGGGCCGAGAAAGAAAACTACGTACAGAACAGGTCGAGCTGGCGGTCGTCCACGCGACCGTCCCGTTCCCGCGCCAGCGCCAGATAGACGGTGCGCTCCGTGATGCCTAGCACCTGGGCGATGTCCTGGATCGGCCGGCCGTCGGCGCGCAGCGCCACGATGCGGGCCTGGCGCTGGCGGCTCAGCCAGCCGGCCATGCGCGGCACGGTGACCTCCAGGCCGTGGCGGTCGCGCAGGCGGCGCGCCACCACGGCCGCCACCTCCACCGGCACGCCCAGCGCATGGTGCAGGTCCGACCCGGCGACCCGCGACGGCGCCGGCACCGTGACCTCCAACCCGCCCAGGGTGTGCACCAGGCGCAGCATGGCTTCCTCGCCTGCCACCTCGACCACCGGCAGCAGCACGGCCGGGATCGGGCCGTAGCGCGCGCGCAGCGCGGTGAGGGTCGGCGGGCGGGCCATCAGGTGCGCCCCTTCAGCCAGTGCGACAGGGGGGGCTCGATGCCGCCGGCGTCCATGGCGGCGCGCAGGGCGCGACCGCGCGCGGCCAGCAGGCGGTCCAGGTCGTCGTCCGGTCGGCCCATCAGGGCGTGCGTCTCCGCGTCGACCCCCAGCGCGTCCAGGCGCCGCGCCTGTTCCCAGGCCACCCGGACCTTGGGATGCGCGCCCAGGTTCTGTCCGAGGACATGGATCGGCGTGTCTGGCCGCCCCAGCGCCGGCGCGACGCGAGCGAGCCAGCCGCGCAGGCCCCGGATGACCCGGTCCAGATGGTCGCCGTCCAGCCATTCCAGGCGCGCGACGCCCTGGCCGCCCTGGCCCCGCGCGCCCTTGGTCATGCGGATCGCGTAGGCTTCAAGAGCCGCTTCAGAGGCGTCCGAGACCTCCCCCAGAACCCACAGATCCAGCCACAGGGCGCGCGCCTTGGCGAGCGGCGCCGGGCCTTTCGCGACCGGTCGGGCGCGGCGGGACGGGGTCCTTAGCTTGTGTCCGTTTAGATGGTCCAGAACGGCCATGAGCTGGCGCACCGTCATGTCGGCGCAGCTCTCGGCGCCGCCGTGCGTGCGCAGCATCGCCCGGTATGCCTCGCCCTCCAGCCCGTGCGCCTTCGCCGCCGCGTGCACGGCGGCGATCATGCGCTTGCGGTCGGGGGCGCGGCGGGCGGTGCTCACGGCTCGGCCCTCCCTTCGACGCGCACCACATGGGTGGCGGTGATGGCCACCGTATCGCCCGTCTGAGCGCGACAGCGCCAGACCAGGCGCACCGTCACCCGCCCGTCCTGGCGCAGGTATGGCCGCACGGTCGGAGCGAGCCGGAATCCATCGGCCAGCAGGGTGGCGTGCAGGGTCGGGTCCAGCCGCTCGGCCAAGTCCGCCGCGTCGTGCGGCGGCAGGTGGCGGCCGGGCCGGGGTCGGCGGCGGCGGCTCATGACGCGGTGTCCTCTCGACCCGTCCAGTACCGGCAGGCCGGGGTGTCGGTAGCGGCCGGCTGGACCTGCGACAGCGCCAGGTGGGCCATGCGCGCGGCCTCGGCGCAGCGCCCCCAGCCCACATCGCCGGGGATCGGATGCCAGTGTGCGCACAGGCTGCACTGTGAGGCCGGCCCCTGCCCGGGGATGTGCGCATAGGCGATGTGGGATCGGGCCATGCTCTCCTCCTACCAGTCGGTCAGATCGTCGATGGAGATCCCGCGCAGGCGGGCGATGGCGCCCACCAGGGCCTCGTGTGTGCCGCCGCAGGCGAGATAGGCCCGCACCAGGGCCTCGGCGTCCGGCGGGCCGTCGGGCGACGCGGGGGCCTCCCGCGCCCGCTCCGGCGCCAGCACCGTCAGCGCCCGGCGCCACGCCGCCCGCGCGCGGCGCTGCACGGCCGTGCCCTGCCGTCGCACCAGCGGCTCGACGCTCAAGACCAGGTCAAGCAGGGCGGCGCGGGCGTCCATGGGGTCACGTCCTCGTCACGGCGGCCCACAGGCCGAACGCGGACACAATGCTGGCCAGCCAGAGCGACCAGAACGCCTGAGCGGACATGGCATGGCGGCGGCCGATCTCGACGGCCACCAGCAGGGCCAGCAGCGCGACCGCGCCGGCGACTATGCGGCATGCGATCATCAGCGCGGCCGTCATGACCCGGGTCCTTCGATCAGCCCGGTGGTGCCGCCGGACAGGCCATCGCGCAGGGCGACCCCGGCACCGGCGCGCATGCCGGCGCGTACGGCGGTATCGTTCCGACCGCGATACGCGGGCGGGGGCGCGGCATTCCCCATCGGCCCCATGGCCTTCTCGGCCGATGCCTGGGCGGCATCCAGCGCGGCCTGGTCGGGTCGCCCGAAGTGCCGCACCAGGGCGACTTGCAGACGCGCGACCATTCCGTGGCGGAACGCCTCACAGGCCCGGCGGCGGGGCTTGCCATTCTTCTTGCGGCGGTACTCCGGCGTCCGCCGGTACTCTTCCACGGCCGCCTCGACGGTGCGGCGCAAGTACACGTGCAGGTACACGGCGATGGTCGGCCCCGGCATCCGCCCGTGGTAGATGCGTGCAGCGCCGTCCCAGGTCGTGCGGTGGATGCAGCAGCAGCCGGTCACCGCCGCCAGCGTGCCCCACAGGGCATCCAGCGCCGTCGCCCTCACCGTGCCCTCGACCGTCTCCGAGCCCATGACCAGGTCGTCCGGCTCCAGCCCGTGGGCGCTCATCAGGCGCGCGGCCGTCGCGGCCGCCGCGTCGTGCGGCGGCAGGTGGCGGCCGGGCCGGGGTCGGCGGCGGCGGCTCATGACGCGGTGTCCTCGCGACCGGTCCAGTACCGGCAGGC
>NZ_JACIGI010000048.1 GCF_014197795.1 Roseospira goensis | reverse complement strand
CCATCGCGCCTTGAACGGCCTGACCCCGCTCGCGTACCTTCAAAACGCTCTCAAGGAGCCTTCTCCAGAGTCTCAGGCAGCCTGAACCCATACAGATGGCGCGGGGTGACAGCCGCGCCGGATGGCGATACAGAACCTCCGCCCGCCGGACCCGTCCCGTCCGTGCCATGCGCCCAGTCCGCCCCGCCGGAGACCGTTGCCATGTCCCTGTCCGTCGCCATCCAGATGGACCCCATCGACCGCGTCGACATCAACGCCGACAGCACCTTCGTGCTGGCGCTGGAAGCCGAGGCGCGCGGCCACCGGCTGTGGCACTACGGGCCGGCCGACCTGGGCTACCGCGAGGGCCGGGTGCGCGCGCGGGCGCGGCCGCTCACGGTGCGCCGCCAGGTGGGCGACCACTTCACCCTGGGCGAGGCGACCGTCCTGGACCTGGCGGAGGTCGACGTGGTGCTGATGCGCCAGGATCCGCCGTTCGACATGAGCTACATCACGGCCACCCACATCCTGGAGCAGATTCACCCCGACACCCTGGTGGTCAACGACCCGGCGGAGGTCCGCAACGCCCCGGAGAAGCTGTTCGTCTGCCGCTGGCCGGCGCTGATGCCGCCCACTCTCATCAGCGCCGACCTGGCCGAGATCAAGGACTTCCGCGCCGAGCACCGGGACATCATCGTCAAGCCGCTGTTCGGTAACGGCGGCGCCGGTGTGTTCCACGTCAAGCCGGACGACGAGAACCTGGGGGCGCTGGTGGAGATGTTCGCATCGATCTCGCGCGAGCCGCTGATGGTGCAGCGCTATCTGCCGGAGATCAAGGCGGGCGACAAGCGCATCATCCTGGTCGACGGCGAGCCGATGGGCGCCATCAACCGCATCCCGGCGGCGGGCGAGGCACGGTCCAACATGCACGTCGGCGGACGCCCGGCGGCCACGACGCTAAGCGCACGCGACCGCGAGATCTGCGCCGCCATCGGGCCGGAGCTGCGGGCGCGCGGTCTGGTGTTCGTCGGCATCGACGTCATCGGCGGTTGGCTGACCGAAATCAACGTGACCTCGCCCACCGGCCTGCAGGAGGTGGCGCGCCTGGGCGGGCCGCGCCTGGAGAGCGCGATCTGGGACGCCATCGAGGCCCGGGTGGCGGCCCGCCGGGCGGCCTGACCTGTGACCAAGGCGTGGGCCGCGCGGGCGGCCCAGGCTGTCAGGCGGCCGCGGCGGCCCGGCCGGGCGCGGGCGCCGGCGCCGCCTCGGCCTCCGGTTCGAACGCGCACAGCGTCACCGGGGTGTCGCGGCCCTTCAGCATGACCGGCCCCAGATCCTCGCGGCGCCAGCCCGGGACCCCCGGCAGCCGGTCGGCCAGCGTGGTCGGCAGCAGCAGCCAGCGGTCCAGCGCCTTGGCGGTCTGCTCCAGCCGGGCGGCGGTGTTCACCGTATCGCCGAAGTAGACGATCTCGATGCGGGCGTCGCCGCATTCGCCGGCCACCACCGGCCCCCCGTTGAGCCCGGCCCGCACCGCCGGCGCCAGGCCGAAGCGGCGCCGGTACCACAGCGCCCGCCGCTCCAGCAGGCGCCGCATCTCCAGGGCACAGCGCAGGCAGCGGCCGTTCGCCATCCCGGCCTCCAGCGGCCAGGTCACCACCACCTGATCGCCGACGTAGCGGTGCACCTCGCCACCGTAGCGGGCGATCACCGCGTCCAGATCGAAGAACACCCGGCTGATGAGGGCGTGCGTCTCCAGGTCACCGAGCCGGTGCGCGATGGCGGTCGAATCGGCGATGTCGACGAACAGGAACAGCCGGGTCTCCTCGCGCGGCCGGGTATAGCGGCCGAGCACGATGTTGGTCAGCACCCGCCCGCCGATCAGCCGGCGCATCTGCATGACGAACTGAAACAGCAGCACGACCGCCATCGAGAACAGCGTGTCGCGGGCCAGATTCTCCCGGATGTACAGCCACGGGTCCCGGACCTCGACCGTGTGCGCCAGCAGCCAGGTGTTGTAGGTGGTCAGGGTGGCGGCGATCACCAGACCGTAGACCAGGGTCTTCGACGCCACCCGCACCGGGAACGGCAGTCGGCGCAGGGGCGCGCCGGCCTGGGCGTGCCAGACGAAGATCTCGAACGTGCCCAGGATGCCGGTGATGGTGGCGCCGTTGATGAGACCGTTGCGCGCCGCCTGAAGGGTGAACGGGAACTTGCCGACGTTGGCCAGCAACGCGACGTAGACCAGCCCGGCCAGCGCGCCCCCGGCCACGATCCAGGCCAACGCGGTCAGCTTCCCCCGAAGGCAGTGGAACCCGTCCATGGCGGCGACCCTTGTCGGTGGAGAGGTCGGTGGAGAGGTCGGTGGGGAGGGACGGGTAGGCTATCACAAGCACGGCCCCGGACAGGACAGGGGCGCCGGCCCTCGCGGATCGGCGCCCCCAAAGGTCGCAACCGGTCCCCTCCGCCCGTGGCGGAGGGCCGGCGGCCGTGCCCGACGGCCGTCTATTCGCGCTGCCCCAGGAAGAACAGCAGGAACTGGAGCAGGTTGATGAAGTTGATGTAGAGCGACAGCGCCCCCCACGTCGCGGTCTTCGACATGGTCTCGCCGTCCATGGTCACGTCGTACTCTTCCTTGATGCGCTGGGTGTCGTAGGCGGTCAGCCCGGCGAACACCAGCACGCCGACGCCGCTGATGACGAACTGCAGCAGCGAACTGGCCAGGAAAATGTTGACGATGGCCGCGATCAGGATGCCGAACAGGCCCATGATCAGGAAGCTCGCCATCGCCCCCAGATTGCGCTTGGTCGTGTAGCCGTACAGGCTCAGCGCGGCGAAGGTCGCGGCGGTGATGAAGAACACCCGCACGATGCTCTCGCCGGTGTAGATCTGAAGCAGCAGCGACAGGCCGATGCCCTGAAGGGCCACGAACAGCCAGTACATGCCCTGCACGACCGCGGCGCTGGCCGAGCGGATCATGAACATCGCCGCGAACAGGACGATCAGCGGCGACCACATGCCGATGGTCCCGAGCAGCGACATGCCCACCACCTGTCCGCCCTGGGTGGCGTAGAACAGGCCGGTGACGGCCGGCACGTTGACGATGACCCAGGCCACAATGCCCGACAGGACCAGGCCGGAGGCCATCAGATTATAGACCCGCAGCATGTACGAGCGCAGGCCGACGTCGATCTGCGCGGCCTCCGCCTGGCTGCGGCTCATGTAACGACGATCGGTGTTGAGAGCCATGGTTTCACCTCGGCTGGAGAGGGGGCTGGAGATGGGGCTGAAGAGGGGACCGGATGACCGGAAATATGGCGGAATGCCGCGCGAAATCAACGTCGCGTCGCAGGCGATGACACCGATTTAATGTTCGGCCCGGCCGGATCCGCCCCGGCGCCGGCCGCGCCGGCGCGGGATCCGCTCTCCGCCCCGCCCGCCGGCGAGAGCCGCGGCTACTCCGGCTCGGGGCCCCAGCGGGTGGCGAAGTAGTCCACCAGGATCGCCGTCTCCTCCGGGGTCAGCACCGAGTGATAGTCCTCCTCCATGCGGTGCAGTTCCGATTCCCAGCCGGCGCGATCGCGCCGAACCTGGGTCATCTGCACCCAGCCGCCGTCCGGCAGCGCCGGATGACACAGAACGCAGCGCTGCTTGATGAGGCGCCGGGCCTCGGCCTCGACCGCCGCCGGGTCCGCGGGTACGCCGGTGTCCGCCGCTCGGACCGGGGGACCGGCGGCCCCTGCGAGGGTGACCGCCACCAGGAGGAGACCGGTCAGACGACCGGCGGAGAGATGATGAAGCATGCCGGCTCCGCGATCAGCGCACCGGCGCCGGGGTCAGCTCCACGGTGTGCAGGGTCGCGCCGGTCAGGTCCTTGAGCTGCACGGTCATGGTCCCGTCCGCGGCGATATCCACCTGGCCGAAGAACTGCAGCCCGTCGCTCGGCGGCAGGTTGGCCTTGCCGCCCTCCGGCGCCTTCTCGAAGTCGACGGTGATGCCGAAGGTGGCGTCCTTGTCGTTCGGACCGAAGGTACCGGCATTGAGCGGCCCGGAGACGAACTCCCAGAAGCCGTCGAAGTCCTGGAACGCGGCCTTCTCCGGATCGTAGTAGTGCGCCGCCGTGTAGTGCACGTCTGCTGTCAGCCATACCACATTCTCGACGTCCGCCGCCTTGATGAAGCGCAGCAGGTCGGCCATCTCCAGCTCGCGGCCCTTGGGCGCGCCGTCGTCGGCGTTGGCCAGGTTCTCGAAGTGGTCGCCGTCGCGCACCACCAGGCCGATCGGCATGTCGGCGGCGATCACCTTCCAGGTGGCGGCGGAGGCCGGCAGCGCGCGCTTCAGCCAGGCCACCTGCTCGGCGCCCAGGAAGACGGTCGCCTCGGACATGGTCTCCTGTAGGTTGGCCGTGTTGGGGCCGCGATAGGTGCGCATGTCGATGAAAAACACGTCCAGGTGCGGACCGAACGAGACCTTGCGGTAGATGCGCTCGTCGGTCGGGTCGATTCGGCTCGGCGTGTACTCGGCGAAGGCCTGCTTGGCGCGGGCCGACAGCAGGGCGGCGCTCTTGACCGCATAACGGTCATCGGCGGTCAGCACCTCCTGTGGGTACCAGTTGTTGGTGGTCTCGTGGTCGTCCCACTGGGCGAACACCGGGACCTCGGCATGGAAGGCGCGGACGTTCTCGTCCATCAGGGTGTAGCGGTAGTTGCCGCGGAACTCGTCCAGGGTCTCGGCCACCTTCTCCTTCTCGGGGATGACCAGGTTTTCCCAGGTGCTGCCGTCGGCCAGCGGCACCTCGGCCTTGAGCGGGCCGTCGGCATAGATGTAGTCGCCCGAATGAAGGAAGAAGTCGGGGTCGGCCTGGCGCATGGTCTCGTAGATCTTCATGCCGCCCCAGGCCGGATTGATGCCCCAGCCCTGGCCGGCGGTGTCTCCCGACCAGACGAAGCGCACCGGCGACAGGTCGGCCGGGGCCGTCTTGAACGAGCCGGCGACGGCCTCACCCTCGACGGTCTGGTCGGCCAGGTCCTGGAACATCACGCGGTAGTGAATGTCGGTGCCGGCGGGCAGGCCGGTCAGGATCAGCTTGCCGGTCAGGTCGCTGTCCTCCAGAACCGCCGGCCCGACGACGCGGGTGGCATCGGCGAAATCGGCGCCGGTGGCCCAGTCGACGATCATGCGGGCCTCACGGTCGGCGCGCCCCCAGATCACGGCGGAGTCGGGGGTCACGTCGCCGCTCTGCACACCGTAGGGCTGCGCGGGGGCGTCGGCGGCCAGGGCGGGCGCGGCGGTGGCGAACGCCAGAGCCAGGGCGGTCGCGGTGGCGGTGGCGGTGGCGTTTGCGGCGAGGCTGGCGCCGGTCGGACGACGACGAGGGTTGGAAGTCACGGTGGGTCCTCCACAAAGGGATGTCGGGCGCATCGGGACCCGAGACACGCCACGACGCAGGCGCCGGCGCGTCCGAATCCCGGACGCACCACCCTACGGCGGCTCCGTTGCACCGCCGTGACCGGACGTTGAATTTGCCGTGACGGTATGACTTAGCGGTATGAAGTGGCGGCGGCCGGTGCGACCGGGGTCGCCACACGTCCCCTGGCCAGGCCGGCCGGGGTGGAGCGCGCTACCCCAGCACCGCCATCATGGGCGCCGAGTCCTCGATCTTGGTGATGTTATCGAGGCCCTGGCGGATGTCGGACATGATGAACTCCGAGCGCTTCACCGGCCCGCCCGACGTGGGCTTCGGGAACAGCCGCACCCAGGCGTTCATCTTCACCGTCAGGCCGCACAGCACACCGCCGATGGTGACGTGGTAGGCCTGGATCAGGTCCTTCACCTTCTGGAAGCGTTCGGCGGAGATGTCGTCCCACATGCTCTTGGTCGAGCGTTCGAAGTTCTCGAAGCGGCCGGTGATGGCGGCGGTCAGTTCGTTGATGGTGGTCTCGATCATCTCGCAGGAGCGCAACAGGTTCTGGTCCTGGCGCAACTGGTAGTTCTTGCGGATGTCGTACATGGAGGCGATGAACACGTCGAGCAGCGGCGCGAGCCGGTCCAGGCATTGCTTATAGTACGACAGAGACAGGAAAATATCGCCGTAGTCCTCCAGAAACTGCGGCACTTCCATGATCTCAATACCGAGGGCGTCGGCCATCTTCTGCAAGCGCTGCTTGGCCCGCTTCACGTCCGGGTCCCGGAACAGCTTGACGACATCCTCGAACTTATCGACCTGGACGTTCTCACCCCCGTAGATTTCCTGGATCAGCGGCCGCGTGAACTGCGTCATATAGGCCGTCAGTTCCTGGTTCTTCTCGGCCGAGAGCTGGAGGGCCGCCTGGTCGGTCAGGGACACGCCGTTGCGACGCAGCATGATGCGCAGGGAGAACACGTCGTAGCTGTGCAGGGTGGACAGCTTGCGGACGATGATGTGGTCGGGGTGGACCTCATCCGTCGGCCAGGCCAGCAGCTTGGGCAGGTCGCTGATCTCCACCTGGCCGCTGCCGGTGGAAATGTCGGAGAACAGTTCGATGACGCTGCGCAACTGCGCATTCTTGATGATGCGCGCCTGACGCAGCGCCGGCGTCTGCAACGGGATGATCGACAGCGGCAGCATGAACAGGGAGTCCATGTCGCCGTCCTCGATGGGATTGACGGGCTTGTCGTCGGTGTAGGCGCTGGCCACCACCATGGCTGTCTCCTGACCGGACCGCGTCTGCGTCCGGATGGTAGCGGACCGAAGCGGCGCTGCCCATGGCGAAACGCCGACCAGGGCCACACCGCCGGCGACACCCCCCAGGCCGGCGCCCGCCTAAAGCCGATTGCGACAAACCGGACTCGCGGCGCGATTTCGGTGTGCCGCCATAATCGGCTGCGACTCACAGTGCGCGCGGAGTCACGCGATCACTCCGAACCCCGTCGTGGGTCCAATTGATCGCGATCCGCGCTAGGGCCGCGTCTGGCCCGTGCCCCGCACCTGGTACTTGAAGCTGGTGAGCTGCTCCACGCCGACCGGGCCGCGGGCGTGCAGCTTGCCGGTGGCGATGCCGATCTCGGCCCCCATGCCGAACTCGCCGCCGTCGGCGAACTGGGTCGAGGCGTTGACCATCACGATGGCGCTGTCGACCTCGGCCAGGAACCGCTCGGCGGCAACCGCGTCCTCGGTGACGATGGCGTCGGTGTGCTGGGAGCCGTGGGCGGCGATGTGCGCCAGGGCCTCGTCCAGGCCGCCGACCACTTTCATGGACACGATGGCGTCCAGGTACTCGGTGTCCCAGTCCGCCTCTGTGGCCGCGGCGACGCGATCGTCCAGCGCCTGGGTCTCGCCGCAGCCGCGCACCGCGCAACCGGCCGCGATCAGATCCGCGACCAGGGCCGGCACGATCGCGGGCGCCACCGCGCGGTCGACCAGGATGGTCTCGGTGGCGCCGCAGATGCCGGTCCGCCGCATCTTGGCATTGAGCGCCACGGCGCGGGCCTTTTCGGGGTCGGCGGCGGTGTGGATGTAGGTATGGCAGAGGCCCTCCAGGTGCTTGAACAGCGGCACCCGGCTCTCGGCGCTCACCCGCTCGATCAGCGACTTACCGCCGCGCGGCACGATGACGTCGATGGAGTCCGACAGCCGCAGCATGGCGCCGACGGCGGCGCGGTCGGTCGTCGGCACCATCTGGCAGGCGTCGGTGGGCAGGCCGGCGGTGTCCAGGCCGTCGTGGATGGCGTTCAGGATGGCGCGCGAGGAGTGCAGGCTCTCCGAGCCACCGCGCAGGATGACCGCGTTGCCGGCCTTCAGGCACAAGGCGGCCGCGTCGGCGGTGACGTTGGGCCGGCTTTCGTAGATCACACCGATCACCCCCAGCGGCACCCGCACGCGGGCGATGCGCAGGCCGTTGGGCCGCTCCCACGCCGCCAGTTCTGTGCCGACGGGATCGGGCAGGCGCGCCACCGCCTCCAGGCCGCGCGCCATGGCCTCGATGCGCTCGTCGGTCAGCATGAGCCGATCGAGCAGGGCCCTGGACAGGCCCTTGGCCTCGGCGGCGGCCATGTCCTCGGCATTGGCGGCCTTGATGGTGTCGACCTCGGCGCGCAGGGCATCGGCGGCCGCGGTCAGCACGGTGTCCTTGGCCGCGGACGGCGCCGTCGCCAGCACCCGGGCGGCGGCACGGGCGCGCCGGCCCATATCTGCCATCAGGGCCTCGACCGGCGTGTCCGCCGGGGTGTCGGGATCGGTCGTGGGGTCCAGCGCGTCCATGCCCGTGTCTCGTCCTGGTGTCTGGGGGCCGGCATAGGGGCCAGCATCGGCGCCGCCGGGCGGCGCACGCCCGCGACCCCGACGGATCGGGATCGCGGCCGGTTGCTCTTGGGCCCGGGACTTTACCGCAGCCGGTGCCCCGCGGCATAGAGCGGATCGCGCGCGGCGCGCGCGACGCCGTCAGGTGAAGCGGATGGTGGGCGCCGCGCGGGCCGGCGCCGCCTCGGCGCCGATCTGCTCCAGGATGGCGTCGGCGATGCCTAGATAGGCCCGGGCGTGCGGTCCCTCGGGATCGCTGACCACGATCGGCGTACCGGCGTCGGCGTTGACCCGGATTTGGATGTCGAGCGGAATGTCGCCCAGGAAGCGGCAGCCCATCTGCGCCGCCGTCGCCTTGGCGCCGCCGTGGGCGAACACCTCCTCGCGGTGACCGCAGTTGGGGCAGACGTAGTAGCTCATGTTCTCGACGATGCCGAGCACCGGCACGTCCACGCGGCGGAACATGTTCAGGCCCTTGCGGGCGTCCAGCAGGGCGATGTCCTGGGGCGTCGAGACGATCACCGCGCCGGCCAGGGGCACCCGCTGGCTCATGGTGAGCTGCGTGTCGCCGGTGCCGGGCGGCATGTCGACGACCATCACGTCCAACTCGCCCCAGTCCACGTCGCGCAGCATCTGCTCCAGGGCGCCCATGACCATGGGGCCGCGCCAGACCACCGGGTCCTCCTCGTTCATCAGGAAGCCGATCGACATGACCTTCAGGCCCAGCGTCTGCAGCGGCTGGATCCGGTCGTTGACCACGCCCGGGCGCTGCCCCGTCAGGCCCAGCATGCGCGGCATCGACGGGCCGTAGATGTCGGCGTCGAAGACGCCCACCCGCTGGCCGCGCGCCGCCAGCGCCAGCGCGAGGTTGGCCGCCGTGGTGGACTTGCCGACGCCGCCCTTGCCCGAGGCCACGGCGACGATATGCCGGACGCCGGGCGGGGCGATGGTCTGGGCGCGCCCGCCGCCGGGACCCCCGGGACCGCCGCGCCGGCCGCCCGAGTCGCCCCGCGGCCGGCCCTGCCCGGCCTCCTGGCGCGCGGCGGTCAGCACCACGGTCGCGGTCGCCACCCCGTCGAGGGCGTGCACCCGGGCCTCGGCCTCGCGGCGCAGCGGCTCCAGCTCCGGTCCGAGGTCCGGCGGTACCTCCAGCGCAACGGTGGCGTGGCCGTCCTGGACCGCGACCCCCTGGACCCACCCCAGCGACACGGGGTCGCGGCCGGTCTTGGGATCCGCGAGGTCGCGGAGGGTGGCGATGATGTCGTCCCGGGTCACGGTCGCCATGCTTGAAAACTCCTTGTCTCTGTCCGATATCCCGGGGGCGTCGCGCCCCTCGGGCAGGGTAACGCGTCCCCACCGGGTGCCGTTGCTGCCGTGCGCCGGGTGTCCTATACCTCCGGTCCGCGTGCCGGCCGGTGGCGGCACCAAGGCGCGCGCCCGACTCCTGCGGACGATCGCCGCATCCAGGCGGCCGGGCAGGGACGCGGACGGGCAGGGCGAGGCGCGTGGACGTGCCGCGGGGCCGGCCTGTCCTGGCACATAGAAGCGGAAGGATCATCGTCAATGGCATGGAATCCGCAAGGCGGAGGAGGCGGCGGCCCCTGGGGCGGCGGCGGCAACGGGGGCAACGGCCCCTGGGGGCGCGGCGGCGGCGGGGCCGGCGGCGGCCCCCGCACCCCGCCCCCGGATCTTGAAGAGATGCTGCGGCGCGGCCAGGAACGCCTGCGCACCATGTTGCCCAACAACCTGGGCCCGAAGGCCATCGGCCTTCTGGTGGTGGCCCTGCTGGTGCTGTGGGGCCTGACCGGGTTCTACCGGGTGCAGGTGGACGAACAGGGCGTCGTGTTGCGCTTCGGCGAGTACGTCTACAAGACCGGGCCGGGGCTGCATTACCATCTGCCCTACCCCATCGAGACCGTGATGACGCCGAAGGTGACGCGCGAGAACCGCGTCGTGATCGGCTTCCGGCAGATCGGCGACAACCTGGAGGCGCGACGCGACGTCACCGAGGAAAGCCTGATGCTGACCGGCGATGAAAACATCATCGACATCGACTTCGCGCTGGTCTGGGTCATCAAGGACGCCGCCGACTACCTGTTCAACCTGCGCGACCCCGCCGAGGCCGTGCAGCTCGGCGCCGAGAGCGCCATGCGCGAGGTGATCGGCCAGACCCCGATTCAGGTGGCGCTGACCGAGGGCCGCCAGGAGGTCGAGGACCGCACGCGTGTGGAACTGCAACGGCTGCTGGACGAGTACGAGGCCGGTATCGCCGTGCGCCGCGTGCAGCTCCTGAAGGTCGACCCGCCGTCCGAGGTGGTCGACGCCTTCAACGACGTGCAGCGCGCCCGCGCCGACCGCGAACGTCTCAGCAACGAGGCCGAAGCCTATCGCAACTCGATCATCCCGCAGGCTCGCGGCGAGGCGGAGCGCCTGTTGCAGGAGTCCGAGGCCTACCGCGAGGAGATCGTCAACCGCGCCCAGGGTGACGCATCGCGCTTCGATTCGGTCTATCAGGCCTACAGTCAGGCCAAGGACGTCACCACGCAGCGCATCTACCTGGAGACCATGGAAGAGGTGCTGGCCAACGTGAACAAGGTGATCATCGGAACCGAGGGCGGCAGCGGCGTGGTGCCCTATCTGCCCCTGCCCGAGTTGCAGAACCGCATGCGCGAGCAGCAGCAGCGCGACGGCACGTCGGCCACCGGCGGCGGCAGCCGCAGCGGCGCCGCGGCGTCGAGCTTCATGGTTCCGGAGGACGACGCCGCGACGACCAGCGGAGGGCCGGCCCGATGAAACGCATCGTCCTGATTGGTGTGGCCATCGCCGTCGCGGTCGGCGCCGTCGTGGCCTACAACGCCCTGTTCATCGTGCGCGAGACCGAACAGGTCATCGTGATGCAGTTCGGAGACCCCAAGCGCGTGATCCAGGAGCCGGGGCTGAACGTCAAGCTGCCCTTCATCCAGAACGCCGTGGTCTACGAAAAGCGGGTGATGGGCCTGAACCCGCCCGGCGAGGAGGTCATCCTGGCCGACCAGAAGCGCGTGGTGGTCGACACCTACACACGCTGGCGGATCAGCGACCCGATCCTGTTCTACCAGGCGGTCACGAGTGAGCCGGCGGCGCGGTCGCGGCTGTCGGACATCATCATCTCGGCGCTGCGCCGCGTGCTCGGCAACGTCAACCTGACGGGCCTGCTGTCGGAGGCCCGGGCCGACCTGATGACCCGGATCCGCGATCAGGTGGACCGCGAGGCCGCCGGCCTGGGCATCTCGATCACCGACGTGCGCATCCGCCGCGCCGACCTGCCGCCGCAGACCAGCCAGGCCATCTACGCCCGCATCCGGTCGGAGCGCGAGCGCGAGGCGCGTGAGGCGCGCGCCCAGGGCCGCGAGCTGGCGCAGCAGATCCGGGCCCGCGCGGACCGCGAGAAAACGGTCATCATCGCCGAGGCGGAGAACCGCGCCCAGGCCATTCGCGGTCAGGGGGATGCCGAGGCGATCCGCATCTACGCCGAGTCCTTCGGCCGCGATCCGGAGTTCTTCGCCTTCTACCGGTCGATGGAAGCCTACCGGAAGTCATTGTCGGATGGTGGCACCTCGATGGTGCTGTCGCCGGACAGCGAGTTCTTCCGCTACTTCGGCGACATCCAGGGCGGGCTTCCGGCGCCGCCGCCGCAGGCCGCCGCCGCCCAGTAGGCGGGGCCAGCCGGCGCCCCGTCCCCGCCGCCCGCGGCGCAGGCGACGCCG
This sequence comes from Roseospira goensis, assembly GCF_014197795.1. GTDB lineage: Bacteria > Pseudomonadota > Alphaproteobacteria > Rhodospirillales > Rhodospirillaceae > Rhodospira > Rhodospira goensis. The sequence goes on along the minus strand of NZ_JACIGI010000048.1, from coordinate 6,314 downwards.
CCCGACCGGACCGGTCGGGCGGCGTTCGCGTGGGTGGAGGGATGCAGGCCCCCTGAAGGACCGGTGAGGGACCGTGAGCGGGGCGTCGCGGCCGGCGTCAGGCGGCCCGGCCCATGCGGGTGCTGACCAGATCGGCCAGCGAGGCCACTTCCGGACGAGGGCCGAAGTGGCTGATGATCTCCGCCGCGCACACACTGCCCATGCGCGCGCAGTCGGTCAGGCTGCGGCCGCTGGTCAGGCCGCGCAGGAAGCCGGCGGCGTAAAGGTCGCCGGCACCGGTGGTGTCGACGACCTGAGCGACCGGCTCGGCCGGCACGGTCAGCACCTCGTCGCCCACGATCACCAGCGAGCCCTTCTCGCTGCGGGTCACGGCGGCGATCTCGGCGTGGCCCTTGAGGCGGGCGATGGCGGCGTCGAGGTCGTCGGTCTCGTAGAGGGCCTTGATCTCCTGCTCGTTGGCGAACAGGACGTCGACGAAGCCGCTGGTCAGTTCGATGAACTCGGCGCGGTGGCGGTCGACGCAGAAGCTGTCGGACAGGGTCAGCGCGACCTTGCGCCCGGCGTCGCGGGCGGCGCGGGCGGCCTTGACGATGGCCTCCTTGGCGCGCGGCTCGTCCCACAGATAGCCCTCGACGTAGGTGATGAGCCCGCTGGCGAACAGCGCCTCGTCGATGTCGTCCGGTCCCAGCGCGGTGCAGGCGCCCAGGTAGGTGTTCATGGTGCGCTGACCGTCGGGCGTGACCATGATGAGACAGCGCGCCGTGGTCTTGTCGGTGGTCTCGTCGCCGGCCTCGCCGTTCAGCGGTGCGGTGTCGTACTGGGCGCCGATGGCGGTGATGTCGTGGCGGAAGATGCGGCCGAGCTGATCGTCGGCGACCTTGCCGACGAAGGCGGCGCGGGCCCCCAAAGAGGCCAGGCCGGCGACCGTGTTGGCGGCCGAGCCGCCGGACATCTCGATGCCCGGTCCCATGGCGTCGTAAAGCGCGCCGGCCCGGTCCTTGTCGATCAGCATCATGGCGCCCTTGTGCATGCCGTGACGGTCCAGGAAGGCCTCATCGGCATGGGAAAGAACGTCGACAATGGCGTTGCCGACGGCGACAACATCGTAGCGCGGGGCGGTCATGGGCGCTCCTTGTCCGGGATGATCTCGGATGCGCGCGAACCCCCGGGCCGCCGGCCGACCGGACAGCCGGCGACGCTCCGACCGCGATAAGGGGCATTCGCGCAGGTGGGACCCCAGCATAGACAACCCCGCCGGGGCATCTCAAGCCACCGGCGGGGTCTTCGTCTGTCCCGCGTGCTCCGCCTTCCCCGCATCGGCCACGTCGTCGGCCACGTCGTCGGCCGAGTCGTCGGCCGCGCGGCGGGGCGTCGCGCGTCAGCCGGGAGCGACCTCCGTCACCGGGCGCCGCGCCGCCGGGCGTCCCGCACGCGCGGTGCCGTTAAGGCCGCCGCCGCTCTCCGCCGCGCCGCTCCGCCCGGCGGTCTTGACGCGCGCCGTGGCGCGCGACCGCGTCACGGTGGTTTCCGCCTCGGCCGCCCCGGCCGCGCTCTCGGCAGCCACATCCTCCGACGGCACGCTGCGGGGCCCCTCCGGCCGGCTCGGGCCGCGCCGGGCCACGGCGGTGGCGGCGATCTCCGAATCGGTCGGACCGGCCTCCACCGACGGGCCGAACCCCTTGCGGGCGCGGGCGCGGCGGATGAACTGGGACACCCGCGGCAGGATCATCTCGCGCCAGCGGCGGCCGTTGAAGATGCCGTAATGGCCCACACCCGGGCACACCATGTGCGCCTTCAGGGCGTCGGGCAGGCCGGTCAGAAGGCCGTGGGCGGCCTCGGTCTGGCCCAGGCCGGTGATGTCGTCCTTCTCGCCCTCGACGGTGAACAGGGCCACGTCGCCGATCGCCTCCGGCCGCACCAGGCGCTCGCCCAGCATCATGCGGCCCTCGGGCAGATGGTGTTCCTTGAACACCTTCTCGATGGTTTCGAGATAGAAGGCCGCCGGCATATCCATGACCGACAGGTACTCGTCGTAGAACGCCCGATGCGCCGCGGCCGAATCGCCGTCCCCCTCGATCAGGTGATTGAAGTAGTCGCGGTGGGCGTCCATGTGGCGCTCGACGTTCATGGCCATGAAGCCGCCGAGCTGCAGGAAGCCCGGATAGACCTTGCGCCCCGCCCCCATGTACGGCGCGGGCACGGTCTGGATGAAGCGGCGCTTGAACCAGCTCATGTCCTTGCTCTCGGCGAACAGGTTGACCGCCGTGGGACTGACGCGGGTGTCGATCGGGCTGCCCATCAGCACCATGGCATAGGGCCGGTTCGGGTTGTCGTCCTCGGCCATCAGCGCATTGGCGCACAACACCGGCACGCCCGGCTGGCACACCGCCAGCATGGTGGTGTCGGGTCCCAGCACATCCATGAACTCGATCAGGTAGGAGACGTAGCTCTCCATGTCGAACTCGCCGTGCCACAGGGCCACGTCGCGCGCGTTGGTCCAGTCGGTGATGTAGACGTCGTGTTCCGGCAGCAGCGCCTGCACGGTGCCGCGCATCAGCGTGGCGTAGTGCCCCGACAGGGCCGCCACCACCAGCACCGCCGGGTCGTCGCGCGGCTCTTCAAGCTGGCGCTCGAAATGGATCAGGTTGCAGAACGGCTTGCGTTCGACGATGCGTTCGCGCACCTCGACCAGCTGGCCGTCCACCACGGTGTCCGAGAGACCGAACTCCGGCTTGTGGTACTTGCGCGTCACGCGCTCGAACACGTCAGTGCTGGCCGCCACGGTGCGGCCCAGGCCGGTGTGGCTGGCCGGCAGCAGCGGGTTGGTCGCCAGCATGTTGACGGCCTGGGCCATCATCCGGACCGGCGTCATCGCATGATGATTGAATTCATGGATGTGGTACAGCACTGTGCGCGTCCTCCTGTTCCTCGATCACGGGGGTCCGCGGACACCGTGTTGGTTGCGTTGGTGTTGGGTGCCTGGCACGCGGGGCCGGACCGAGATCTGCGCGACCCTTGGATATGGTGAGTCCAGTCCAGTAGTCGCAAGGATCGGGCCAACACACGGCCCCACCGAGCCACCCGCCCGGCGTTCCGCCGGCACCATCCCCGGGACCGTCACCGGCGCCCGGATCGCGCAGAGGGCCGCCCATCACCAATCCGTACCCTCACCGTTGGGTAATTTCATAACCGAAAGCCGTCCCGTCCCGCAATAATGAATTACCGCGCATGCGAAGGAGGCGGATCGATTCTCGCGCGGGAGACGGAGGCAGCCCCCTTCGAAAGGCTGAAAAGAGGCGGACAAACCATGCGACTTCAACGCCTTGCCAGAGGGGCCCCGGCGCCGCCCCGGCCCCCGCCCGGCGCCAGCCCCGGGCTCGTTCGGACCGCGCACCGACCGGAGATCATTGGCCGCACCGCCTTCCGACACCCGCCCCGCGCCCCCCGAATCCTGTTCCCCTCGCGCACAAGGAGCCTGGAGCCCCCATGATCGGTGCCCTGCTGAAATCCGTGGACCAACTCGGCGACCCGCGCGTGCGCCAATCCCTGCTGTTCAGCCTCGGCCTCACCGTGGCCAGCTACGTGGTTCTGGTCGCGGCCCTGTGGGTCGGGCTGGGCTCGATCAGCGTGGTCGACCCACCGTGGCTGGACACCGTGCTGGACGTGGCCGGCAGCGGCCTCGCGCTGGTGCTCGCGCTGATCTTCTTCCCGGCGGTGGTCACGGCCTTCGTCGGCCTGTTCCTGGAGCGCATCGCCGACGCCGTGGAGGCGCGCCACTATCCGGCCCTGCCCCCGGCGCGCGAGGTCCCGATCGGCGAGAGCATCGCCGGGGCCGTGTCCTTCGCCGCGGTGACCATCGGCCTCAATCTGCTGGCGCTGCCGCTCTACATCTTCCTGCCTGCGCTCAATGTCGTGTTGTACCTGCTGCTCAATGGCTACCTGCTGGGCCGCGAGTACCACGAGCTGGTGGCGGCCCGCCGGCTCGACCGCCGCCGCCTGACCGAGGAGCGCCGGCGTCACCGCCTGCGTCTCATTGTGGCTGGCATGGTGATCGCCGGCCTGATGCTGATTCCGGTCGTCAACCTGCTGGCGCCGGTGCTGGCCACGGCGTTCATGGTGCACACCGTCCAGGCGTTGCGGGCCAGCCCCGGCTCCGCGTACTCTGCGGGTGGCGACGGATGACGCGGACGGTCCGCCACCGCCCCTTCCCCCCATTCCAGAGAGGGACTTCCACCCATGGCATTTTTCGGCAACAGCCCGCAGGGTCGCCCGTCCGGCGGGGGTCACGGCGGCCCGACCGACGGGGAGCGGGCCGAGGCCGGTGACGGCAAGGGCGGCTTCCAGGCGCAGCCGCACGAGCCGTCGCAGGTCAGTTCCCCGAAGTTCCAGCCCGGCATGCCGGTCAAGCCGCAGACCGGCGCGTTCCGTCCCGAGCCGCCGGTGCAGGCCCGCGCCGACACCGCCAAGGCGGCGCCGGCGGAGGGCGAGGCGCCGGCCACCACCCTGACCCCGCCGCTACCCGCCGGGCGCGGCGAGGGCGGCGACGCCAAGAACCTCATCGTCGGCCGCGGCATCCAGCTCAACGGCCAGATCAGCGCCTGCGACCGCCTGGTCGTGGAGGGCACGGTGGAAGCCGACCTGAACGACGCCGAGGCCATCGAGGTCACCGCCAGCGGCCTGTTCAAGGGCACCGCCTCGATCGAGGAGGCCGACATCTCCGGCCGCTTCGAGGGCAACCTGATCGTCAAGCGCCGCCTGGTGGTGCGCGACGGCGGCCGCATCGAAGGCAACGTGCAATATGCCGCCATCGTGATCGAAGAGGGCGGTCAGGTGCGCGGCCAGATGGACGTCTACGGCGAAGGCGGTGGCCCGGCCTGATCGCTCGCCCCGGATCGCGGATCGCACGCCGGATGCGGCCACGGCCGGTTCAGGGCCGGAGCTGGCCGGCGTGCCTCGGCGTCTGTTGTGCCGGCTGACGGAAGACTTGATCTTTCGGCCGGCCGGCCCGGCAAAGCCACCTATGGCCTTGATTCTGACGAGTCAGGATCAAGGCCGGCCGGATATCACACCCGCAGGAACCCCACGGTGTCGTAAACCTCGTCGAGCACCGGGCCGGCGATGGCCTGGGCGCGCTCGGCGCCGCGCTTCAGGATGGCGTCGATCTCGTCCGGATTGGCGAGCAGCCGGTTCATCTCGGCGTTCATCGGCCCCAGCGTGCTGACGGCCAGATCGGTCAGGGCCTGCTTGAAGGCGCTGAACGGCTGCCCGCCCAGTTCGGCCAGAACGGCCTCGCGCGGCGTGTCGGCCAGGGCGGCGTAGATGCCGACCAGGTTGGCCGCCTCCGGCCGCCCCTCCAGGCCGTCGACCTCGCGCGGCAGGGGTTCCGGGTCGGTCTTGGCCTTGCGGATCTTCTGGGCGATCAGGTCGGCGTCGTCGGTCAGGTTGATGCGCGAGAAGTCCGAGGTCTCGGACTTGCTCATCTTCTTGGTGCCGTCGCGCAGCGACATGACCCGGGTGGCGGCGCCCAGGATCAGCGGCTCGGTGAGCGGGAACACCGCGCGGCCGAAGTCGGTGTTGAACTTCTGGGCGGCGTCGCGGGTCAGTTCCAGGTGCTGCTTCTGATCCTCGCCCACCGGCACGTGGGTGGCCTTGTACAACAGGATATCCGCGGCCATCAGCGCCGGATAGGCGAACAGGCCCACGGACGCGTTCTCGCGGTGCTTGCCGGCCTTCTCCTTGAACTGGGTCATGCGGTTCATCCAGCCCATGCGCACGACGCAGTTCATGATCCAGGCGAGTTGGGCATGCCCGGGCACCGCCGACTGGTGGAAGATGACGCAGCGTTCGGGGTCGATGCCGGCGGCGAGGAAGGCCGCGGTGACCTCGCGGGTGGTCCGCGTCAACTCGGCGGGGTCCTGCCAGACCGTGATGGCGTGCATGTCGACGACACAGAAGATGCTCTCGTACTCATGCTGGAGCCGCACCCAGTTGCGGATGGCGCCCAGATAGTTGCCGAGATGCAGGTTGCCGGTCGGCTGAACGCCGGAGAAGATGCGCTTCATCGTTGGGGATCCGGACAGAACGGAAGGGACAAGGGTTCATCCGGGGCGTAGACCAATCCCCGACCAGGGTCAACGGGGACGACCCCAGGGCTATCGCATTTGGCCGATGATGGTTCTGGCGAAGTCGTTGGTCCAACCACAGCGCTTGCGTTTGCGGCGGATGGAGATGCCGGGCCGGGCGCGGCGGAGGACGTTGAGGGCCAGTTTGCGCAGGATGGCGAGGTTTTCGGGGCCGTGATCCTTGCGGTTTCG
>NZ_JACIGI010000047.1 GCF_014197795.1 Roseospira goensis | reverse complement strand
CCACGCGGGCGCGTGGGACCAAGACCCCGGAGTCGCCCGCGCACGCTCCCACGCTCCTCCCCTCCCGCCCACGCTCCTGCGTGGGCGGACCCGTATAAGGCATGCGGTCCTACGCGGGCGCGTGGGACCGAGACGGAACACCCGACTCCGCCCGGCGCCTACTGCCCGGCGCCCTCCTCGGCGGCCCGACGGGCGGCGATCTTGTCGGCCACGTACTGCTGGAAGTGGGTATCGCCCTCGTAGTCCTTCTGCTGCACCCACTCGAACGCCGCGGTGAAGGTGCCTTTGCCGAACGCCCCGTGCATGTTGAACACGGCCGCGTCCTTGCCGGTCATGCCGGTGGCATCGGCCGGGTCTTCGGGCAGGAACACGAAGGTGGGGGTGAACAGCACGCCCCAGCGCCGCGCCAGCCTCTTCTCCGGCATGGTCTCGCCGTCCAGATCGGTGACCAGCCGCTCACCAAACAGGTTGAGCTGAAGGACGTTGAAGTTCTCCTTGACGTACCGGTGGATCTCCGGGTCGGCCAACAGTTCCGTATTGACCTTCTTGCAGTAGATACAGCCGCGCTGTTCGAAAACGACCACGAGGCGCTTCCCCTCCGCCTGGCTGTCCGCCAGATCCTCGCCGATGTCGAGGAAGGATTGCAGGAAGAAGTCGTGATGATACAGGCCGTCCTCGCCCAGGGTCGGCTCGATCGGGTCGCCCTCGGCCGCGACGGCCGGGGCGGCAACGGCCAGGCACAGGCCCAGCAGCAGGGCGGCAGCGCGCGCGATGGCTCGGCCCCCGGTGATATGTCGTGTCATTGCCGTGTCCTCCCTGATGTGTGTGTTGTCTGTTGTGGGGTGGCGGTCCGTCGGACGGCGCTCCCGCCGGTCCCGGCGCGTCACCCGCCGCCCGGCGAGCCGGCGGCGGCGTTCGACGCCGGCGCCTCCGGCGTCGCCTCCTCCGGCAGTTTCTGCACCACCGCACTCAGCTGGAACCAGAAAAAGTCCTCGCCCGCGTAGCCCGTGATGCGGCCCACCTCGGCCCCGTCCGCCATCAGCACGAACGTGGGCGTGAACGAGACCGCGCGGATGTGGCGCAGATCGGCGGGCCACGGATCATGGAGATTGACCCGCCTGAGCGGCGCCCGCCGGGCCTCGGCCGTCTTGGGGTAGATCGGCCAGATCTCGTCGTGCCATCTGGCGCACCAGTGGCAGGCCGGTGACTCGAACATCACCAGTTCCGCGGCCTGGACCGGACCCGTCCCAGCGCCGCCTGTCGCCGTCAGGACGACCAGAGCGGCCAGAGCAGCCAGGGCGCGCAGCCCACCGCGGCCACGCCGTGCGCGCCGGGCCCTCCGTGTACCGCCACCCGCCGCCTGCTCCATACCGAACCTCCCTCTGTTCCATCCCCGCAGCTCCAGGGCACCGCCATGGTGCCCGCGGCCGCCGCGCCGCGCTCCCCGGGCACGTGAGTCTTGCCATGGGAGAAACGATCGGTCATGCTTGAATTATAAAATGCTAATTCGCTAGGATCCAGAACGGTTCCGACCCTCCGGGAGCGGAGCCACCGGGCCGGTTTCGACAGGCGACCGCAAGGCGCTGGCGGAGTCGGACCAGGGACGAAGGCGCAACGTCCGGACCCGGACCGGTGATTCCGGCCGGACGCAACAACAAACAGTATGCGCCCAGAACGGGGAGGACCAGGCCAGACCCGCCCGCGTCACGGGGCGGGCACCGGGACCGGTCGGTGTGCCTGGACATGGCGTCCTCCCCCGTTCGACGGCGCCGCTGTGGGTCTCGCGCATGCGCAGCATGGGCGGGCGCACGGTGTCGGAGTTGGGCCGCCCGGCCGGCCCGACCAACGAACGCAAGACGGGAGGAACAGGGGGACATGGTCCGACACAGAACCATCCTGCTCGCGGCCGCCGCGCTGGGTCTCGCCGCGGCCGCGCCGCCGGCTCAGGCGGCCGGCGTCGTCGAGTACGCCGTCGTCGACGGCTACACCATTCCCGAGCCGCTGACCGAGACCCCGGGCGACCCCGTGATGGGGCGCAAGTGGGCGATCAACCGCAAACTCGGCAACTGCCTGAGTTGCCATCAGATGCCGATCCCGGAGGAGCAGTTCCACGGCGAGACCGGCCCGGCGCTGTACGGCGTCGGTGACGTCTACTCCGAGGGCGAGTTGCGCCTTCGGATTGTCGACCCGAAAGCTCTCAACCCTTATTCGATGATGCCGTCGTTCCACAAGGTGGCGGGACTGAACCGGGTGCTCGACGGATTCGAGAACAAACCCATCCTGAACGCGCAGCAGATCGAAGACATCGTCGCCTATCTGATGACGCTCAAGGATACCAGCCGGAACTAGCGTCCCGAGTCCGAAGGCGGACACCCTCTGCGGGGGCTGCGGACCGACCTTCGGTGTCGATGTGGGCACAGCTAAAGATCGTATTCCGGGGGTGCTCTGGGTGTGAGTCTTGCGGTGGGCGCCCGACCGACTCGGGACCAAGGCCGGCGGGACCGCCACACGAGACCCCAGACCGCTAAACCCCAGACCGCTAAACCTCAGACCGCTGACGATGCGGCCCCCGTCGGAGCGGGCCGCCTTTCACAGGGAGACGAACCGAATGACCGACGCGCGCGAGACCGGAGGCCCCAGCCGCCGGACGATCCTGTTGACCATCGGGGGCACCGCCGTAGCCGCCGGCCTGACCGCCGTGCCCGGCCTGGCCTGGGCCGACGAGGCCGCGGTGGCGGAGGCCATCAAGGGCATGGTCGGCGACATGCCACCCGAAAGCGGCGTGACCCTGGATCTGCCCGAGATCGCGGAGAACGGCAACACCGTGCCGCTGAGCTTCGAGGTCGACGCGCCCATGTCGGGCGACGTCTACGTCAAGGACGTCATGGTGTTGGCCGACGGCAACCCCTCACCCGACGTGGCGGTGTTTCACTTCACCCCGATGAGCGGCAAGGCCGCCGCCTCCACCCGCCTGCGCCTGGCCGGGACGCAAAACGTGGTGGCCGTCGCCCAGCTCAGCGACGGCACCGCCATGATGGGCAAGAAGCAGGTCAAGGTGACCATCGGCGGCTGCGGCGGCTGACGACCGGCCCGCCCCCCGCGCCACCTGACACCGCCGCCCGCCGGGCGCACAGCACACGAGGAGACAGAGACGATGGCGACCATCCGGCCGCGCGTGAAGGCCCCCCGGAAGGCTTCTCCGGGGGAAGTCGTCGAGATCAAGACCCTGATCAACCACTCGATGGAATCGGGTCAGCGCAAGGACAAGAACGGCGACCCGATTCCGCGCCAGATCATCAACAAGTTCGTAGCCGCGTTTAACGGGCGGGAATTCTTCACGGTCGACCTGGCGCCCGCCATCTCGGCCAACCCCTATCTGTCGTTCTACGCCAAAGTCGAGGAGAGCGGCGAGTTTACCTTCACCTGGCACGACGACGACGGCTCGGTCTACGAGGATTCGAAGTCTATCGAGGTGGCCTGAGCCGGCGCCGGCGCGAGGTGGCCGGGGCGCGCCGACCCCGGATCGGGCCGGACCGGCTCCTCGCGCCAGCGCCCTGAGACCGACGCGACCACACCGCGACACCGATCGCGCCACCAACGAACAACAACCACCGAACACCAGACTTCGGAACGGGGGAGGACAGCGTGACCACTGCAAACAAGGCCTTTGGCCTGTTGAGTGCCGGCCTGTTGGGGCTTGGCCTCCTGGCGACCGGGCCGGCCAACGCCGCCGACGACGGCACCCGTATCGACTGGGGACCCTACAAGGTCGATGAGAAGCGCTCGGGCTACACCTATGCCGGCGCGCAAACCCGGGCCATGCAGGACGACGAGTTCCAGAACCCGGCGTTCCTGTGGCTGGAACGGGGCATGGACCTGTGGGAGACGGCCGACGGCGCGGCCAACACCTCATGTGCCGACTGTCACGGCGACGCCGAGGAGAGCATGGCGGGTGTGGCCACCCGCTACCCGATCTACTTCGACGATTGGGGCAAGCTCATGAACATTGAGCAGCGCATCAATTGGTGTCGCGAGACCCAGATGCAGGCGGAGCCCCTGAAGTGGGAGAGCGACGCCCTGCTCGGCCTGACCGCTTTCGTCAAGAACCAGTCCAAGGGCATGCCGATCGACGTCGCCGTCGACGGCCCGGCCGCCCCGTTCTTCGAGCAAGGCAAGGCGTTCTACGAGACCCGGCGCGGGCAGCTCGACCTCGCCTGCACCCATTGTCACGTCGATAACGAGGGCAACCTGATCCGGGCCGAGACCCTGAGCCAGGGCCAGGCCAACGGGTTCCCGACCTATCGCCTGAAGTGGCAGTCGGTCGGCTCGCTGCATCGCCGGTTCCGCGGCTGCAACCGCAACATCCGCGCCCAACCCTACCCCTACGGGTCGGACGAGTACACGAACCTCGAACTGTACGTGACCTGGCGCGGCAACGGGCTGCCGGTGGAATCGCCGTCGGTCCGCAAGTAACGGCGCGGCCCCCGGGCGTCGCCACGCCCGATCGCCAGACCCGACCCTCACACCCGATCACCAGACCCCGGGGGCCCCGGCCCCCGGGGCGGTGGTCGGATGCGCGGCCCTGTCCCGGACCGACGGCCCCGCCGCCCGCCCCCACTGACCCCGAACACTGACCCCCGAACGAAGAGAGACGACGGCCGATGTTCACGAGGCGCGATTTCCTGCGGACGGCGGCGGCCACCGCAATCCTGATGGGCGGACCGGCCGGCCTGCGGCAAGCGGCCGCACGGCAGACGCTCAGCCAGGCCGACCTGCTGCGGTTCGACCCGCTGGGGCAGGTGACCCTGCTGCACGTCACCGACGTGCACGCCCAGCTCACGCCGATCTACTTCCGCGAGCCGTCGATCAACCTCGGCGTCGGCGCGGTCGAGGGCAAACCGCCGCACGTCACCGGCCACGATTTCCTTCAGATGTTCGATATCCCGGCCGATTCGCCGGAATGCTACGCCCTGACCAGCGAAAACTTCGTGGACCTGGCGCGCACCTACGGCCGGGTCGGTGGGCTCGACCGCCTGGCAACCCTCATCAACGCGATCCGGGCCGAGCGCCCGGACAACACCCTGTTCCTGGACGGCGGCGACACCTGGCAGGGATCGTATACCTCGCTCCAGACCCGCGGCGGCGACATGGTGCGCGCCTTCAACGCGCTCAAGACCGACGCCATGACGGCGCACTGGGAGTTCACCTACGGCGAGGCACGGGTCCGCGAGATCCTGGACGGCGAACTGGACATGCCGTTCCTGTGCGGCAACGTGCTCGACACGCTGTGGGAGGAACCGGTCTTCGAGTCGACCCAGATGTTCGAACGCGGCGGCGTCCAGGTCGCGGTCATCGGCCAGGCCTTCCCCTACACGCCGATCGCCAACCCGCGCCACCTGATCCCGGAGTGGTCGTTCGGCATCCGGCCGGAGACGGTGCAGGAGCATGTCGACGCCGCCCGCGCCGCCGGCGCCGAGGTGGTGGTGCTGCTGTCGCACAACGGGTTCGACGTCGACCGCAAGCTGGCCTCGCTGGTCAGCGGGATCGACGTCATCCTGACCGGGCACACCCACGATGCACTGCCGCGCGAGGTCAAGGTCGGCAAGACGCTGCTGATCGCCTCCGGGTCGCACGGCAAGTTCCTGTCGCGCCTCGACCTGGAGGTCACCGGCGGTCAGGTGACGGATTACCGCTACCGCCTGATCCCGGTGTTCGCCGACGTCATCACCCCCGACCCCGACATGGCACGGTTGATCGCCGAGGTTCGGGCGCCCTACGAGGCCGAATGCACCCGCGTGCTCGGCAAGACCGACGATCTGCTGTACCGCCGCGGCAACTTCAACGGCACCTTCGACGACCTGATCTGCCAGGCCCTGCTCGCCGAACGTGACGCCGAGATCGCGCTGTCGCCCGGCTTCCGCTGGGGCGCCACCCTGCTGCCGGGCCAGGACATCACGATCGACGACGTCTATTCCATGACCGCGATCACCTATCCCAACGCCTACCGCCAGGCCATGACCGGCGAGATGCTCAAGACCATCCTGGAGGACGTGGCCGACAACCTGTTCAACGACGACCCGTTCTACCAGCAGGGCGGCGACATGGTCCGCGTCGGGGGCCTGGGCTACAGCATCGACATCCAGAAGCCGATGGGCTCGCGCATCTCCGACATGACCCTGCTGAAGACCGGGGCACCGATCGACCCGGCCCGCGAGTACGTCGTCGCCGGCTGGGCTTCGGTCAACGAGGGCACCGAGGGGCCGCCGATCTACGACGTCGTCTCGCAGTACATCGAACGCCAGGGCACGGTCTCGGTGCCCGAAAACACCACCATCAAGATCAGGACATAGCGGCGCCCCCGCGGGCGCGCCGGCCTGAGGACGCGCCGACGCCGTCACCGCATCACCCAAGAAGCCGGCGCGCTGCCGCGTGACCCGGTCCTGGAGGGAGGACCACAGCCGTGGACGGACTCGAGGTTACCTATCTGGGGGCGCTGACGGCGGGCGTTCTCAGCTTTCTGTCGCCCTGCATCCTGCCCATCGTGCCGCCCTACCTGTGCTTCATCGGCGGCGTCAGCCTCGACCAGCTCGAAGGCGAGGACGCCACGGTCCGGGCCGCGCGGGCGCGCGTCATCAGTGCCGCGCTCGCCTTCGTGCTGGGGTTCGGCACGGTTTTCATACTGCTCGGGGTCGGGGCCGCGATGGCGGGCAACGTCATCTCCGAGAACATGCACATCCTGGGGCCGATCGCCGGCGGCATCATCGTGATCCTGGGCCTGCACTTCCTCGGCGTGTTCCGCATCGGATTCCTGTACCGCGAGGCCCGCTTCCATGTCGCCAACAAGCCGGTGGGCCTGATCGGCGCTTATGTGGTCGGCCTGGCCTTTGCGTTCGGCTGGACGCCTTGCGTCGGCCCGATCCTGGCCGCCATCCTGTTCGTCGCCGGCTCCGACCCGAACCCCTGGGTGGGGGCCTCGCTGCTCGGCACCTATGCGCTGGGCATCGGGGTCCCGTTCGTGCTGGCCGCGTTCGCGCTGGGCTCGTTCCTGCGCTTCAAGAACCGCTTCCGCCGTTACATGGGGGCGGTCGAGAAGGTCATCGGCGGTCTGCTGGTGCTCACCGGCATCCTCATCATGACCGGCGGTATGGCCGAGATCGCCTATTGGATGATCGAGGCCTTCCCGTCACTCGGGGCCATCGGCTGACGCCACGCCCGGGTCGGGACCGGAGCCGGACTCACGGTGGTCACGCGGCCGCAAGCTGGGGCGGGAAGACCAGGGTGAAGGTGGCGCCCCGTCCCGGCGTGCTGTCCACCGTCACCCGCCCGCCATGGCTCTCGATCAGGGTGCGGACCAGGGCCAGGCCCAGGCCGGACCCGTCGATCTCGCGCGTGGTCGTGTTCACCGCCTGTCGGAACGCCTGGAAGATGCGGTCGCGGTCCCGGGGCGCGACCCCCACACCGGTGTCCGACACCGACAGACGCAGCCCGCCGTCGTGGGTTGCGTGCGCCAGGACCGTGATCGCCCCGCCCTCGGGCGTGAACTTGGCGGCATTGGACAACAGGTTGGCCAGCATCTGCCGCACCGCCCGGCGGTCCGCCATGACGGGGAGGTTCGCCGGCAGGGCCACGGTAAGCCGCTGGCGCTTTTCGGTCAGCGTCGGCTGAATGGTCTTGACTGCGGCATCGACCTCCTGACGCAGGTCCAATGCCGCGAACTCCAGGGGCGCCGCGCCGGTCTCGATCCGCGACAGGTCGAGGATATCGTTGATCAGGCCGAGGAGATGGGTCCCGCTGGTGTGGATGTCGGCGGCGTAGCCGGCGTACTGCCGCACGCCCACAGGGCCGAGCAGTTCGCCCCTGATGACGTCCGCGAAGCCCAGGATCGCATTGAGTGGCGTTCGCAACTCATGGCTCATCGACGCCAGGAAGTCCGCCTGCGCCTTCTTCGAACTCAAGGCCATCTGCAGGGCGGTGTCCCGATCCCGCTCGATCCGCAGGCGCTCCGTGATGTCGATGATGAGGCTGAAGATGTGGTCGCGCCCGTCGAGCGGAAACGCGGCGGCGAAGACCTCGGCGTCGCGGGGGGCCCCCTCTCTGGTCCGGTAGCGCATCTGGAACCGCGACGCCCCCTCGGCCCGGATGCGCGCGCTCAGGTCCGCCAGGCGCCCCTCGGGCGCCATCCCGATGTCCGCCATGGTGTGACCGACGAGCGCAGCGCGGTCCAGGCCGAGCAGCGCGCAGGCGGCGGCATTGGCCTCGATCACCCGGGGCGGGGCCGCCAGGTCGGTGACCACCATCGCCACCGGCGTCCGCTCGACAATGGTCCGGTACTTGTGTTCGCTGTTCTCCAGTGCGGTCTGCGCCGCGGCCAGGCGATGGAGCAGGCTGTTGAGACCCCGCGACAGCCGCCCGAGTTCGGTCGTGCGGTGGATCTCGGGGACCGGGAGGGCGTGCTCGGCGGGATGGTCCGGGTCGACCGCATCCACGCGGCGTGCCAGCGCCAGGATATGCCGGGAGACGAACCGATGCACCGCCACCCCGGTGACGGCGGCGACGATGCCGATGATGAACAGCAGACCCAGGGACTGGCTGACCAGATCGGCCGCCAACGCGTTCAAGAGCACGGTATCGTCGTAGTAGACCACCACGCTTCCCAGCGGCCCGGTCCATTTCGTCCGCACCGTCAGGTCGGTGTGGTCCAGACGCAGCACCTGACGCCGGTCGAGGTCGATCAGGCCCGCCAGCACGTCGTGCCAGGGTCTGGTCACGCGACGCGGCATCTCTCGCCCGGCGGACACGAAGGGCCGGCCGTCGTGATGCCAGACGACCACGGACCGGATGGGGCCGGAGGCCAGGGTTCCGTCGAGGATCGAGCGGGCCGTGGTGGCATCGAAATCGAACAGCGCCTTGGCCAGGCCGGCCCGCAGGGAGCGTGCGGTGCGCGTCTGCTGATCGCGGTACTCGGCCTGGGCCGCGCGCAGTTGCCAGACCCCTTGCGCGCCCAGAAACAGGATGGCCGCGGCGAGGGTCACGGCCAACAGCCGCATGGTCTGCTGCAAGGCTAGGGATGACGCCAGCACTCGCTGTTCCTCCGAACGGTCGGCCGCCGGCGGCGGCCGTGGTCCCCCCCTCCCGATCCCTCAAGGACGTATGGGCATCAACGCCCGCATGTCGACCCGCGCGAGGCCCGCATTGAAGATGCGACGGGCGCGCTCGCCGGCGACGGTCTTCTGGAAGCAGATGTAGATGTTCTTGTCTTCCAGCAGGCGGGGATGCATTTCGACCCGGCCCCGCAGCTCCGGATGCTGGACCAGCAGCCACTCCAGGACGTGCGGGTCGATCACCGCCATGTCCAGGCGGCGCGCCGCAACCTTGCGGACATTGGTCAGATCGTCGTTCGCCGGCATGACCGTCAGGCGGCCGTCCGCCACCGCCTCGTCGAAGGCGACGGTGTTGACGTAGCCCGCGACCACACCGATCTCCTTGTCCTTCAGGTCGTCCAGGGTGTGCCACATCACGGACGAGTCCGCCGGCACCACGAAACCGACCGGACCACTGGGCATCGGATCGGAAAACGCACACGAGGTTCGGGCGGCCTCGGCGGAATAGTACTTGGGAAAGTACCCGATGAAGCCCTCGCCCAGGCCGGTGGCGATGGCGCGCGGCCATGGCATGAACAGGACGTCCAGGTGATGGCCCATGGCCTCGAACGCGGCCCGAACGCCAACGACGGTGAACCCGCCGTTCGGCAGCGATTCCCCGGCATAGGGCGGCCACTCCAGGCTGGTCATCCGGAACGTCTCCGCCGCGGCCGGTCTGGCGAGCCCGAGCGCCACGAGTGCGACGAGCACCGCAAGCACCACGATACGGACCCGCGTACGTCCTCGATCCCATGCCGGCATGGAGACCTCCGTGGCTGGATGCAAGCGCCTCAACCCGCCCCCGCTGCACCGAGCTAAGCCGACCCCGCCCGCACTGTCCAGCCCCAAGCGCGCAAGGAGGACAGACGTCCACTCAACCGGAGCAGTGAAACAATTTATAAGTCGCATGGGCAACGGCATAACTGGACAAGATGCTGGCCCAGTCCCATTGCACAGAACCTGAACTGCGCTTTGCATGTCTTGATTTCGTTTCTTATAGATCGCACTCGAGCCTCCCTCAAACCAATGGACTGGCGCGCCGGTCTGCCGATACGAGGCTGCGGGCTGTGCGCGCCACACAAGATTTGATGCGACGCTCCTGACGAAGACCCGGCTGATCCCCGGGGTCCGGCGACCGCATGATGATGGTATTGCGGTCGCAAGGGCACGAACGATTCTCCATCATGGGTCGACCCGAAACACGGGGATGAGCCATACGGAGAAAAGCCGCGACAGCCAATCGGCAGAAGAATCCACGAATACTAGTAACAATCATATGGTTTGGGGACTGGCCCGTCTCCTGGACTTCAGGCATATCCCGAACGGCTTTGCTGGTCATTCCTATGGATGACCTTTGATCCGACCGTGAAGCCTGTTAAGTAACAGTATCGGCGGCGTTGGGAGGCCGGCCCGGCCCCTCGCCAGCACCGCCAGCGCCGGGGGTCATCATCGGGGGTCATCATGCGGTTCACGTCCGTCACCCAACCCATCGTCCTGTCCGCCACTCTGCTCGCGCTCCTGTTCATGGGCCTTCTCGGGGCGGGCATCCTGACCGTCGTCCACCAGACCCAGGTCGACGACCTGGACCGCAAGGCCCGCACCATGGGCACGCTCACCGCCGAGATGCTGTCCTCGCCGATGTGGAACCTGAACGAGGACGAGTTGCAGCGCCTGCTGGGGCTGCTTGAGGAGGACCCCGCCCTGCACGGCGCCGCGATCGTCGAGAAGGGCACCGTCCTGCATCAGGTCGGCACCCCCTTGGACGAGGCCGGGGACACGGCCGGGCTGGTGTATCGGGAAGTGCCGATCGAACACGCCGACTCCGAGGCACCCATCGGTACCCTGCGCATCGCCTTCTCGACCGAGACCCTGGCGGCGCAGTACTGGCGCATCGCCCGCCTGGGCGGGCTGATCATGGTCGGCCTGGCGGCGGTGCTGGCCCTGGTGGTCTGGTTGGTGATGCGCCACCTGGTCGGGCCGCTGCGCGGGCTGACCCGGGTCATGGACGCATTGTCGCGCGACAACCTCGAGGTCGAGGTCGGTCACGACCAGCGCGCCGACGAGATCGGCAAGGTCGCCCGCGTCCTGATCGCCTTCAAGGAGAACGCCCGCGCCCGCCGCGCCCTCGAAGCCGAGCAGGCGGCGCAGCAGGCGCGCAACGCCCAACGCGTGCGCGGCGAAATGGTCGCGCTCACCCACGCCCTGGACGAGCAGGTGCGCAGCGTGATCGCCGTCGTCGAGGACCAGGCCACCGGCATGCACGACACGGCCGTGCAGATGCGGGACGCCATCCAGGCGACGGAGGCCCGGGCCTCCGACGCCGCCGACGCATCACGCCAGGCCGCCGGCAGCGTCGACGCCGTGGCCGCCGCCGCCGAGGAGATGGCGGGATCGGTCCGCGAAATCAGCCAGCAGATGACGAAGGCCACCGCCATCGCACAGGACGCGGTCCATCAGGCCAACGACACCAACGACCGCATCGGTGGTCTGGCCCGGGCGGCCGACCAGATCGGCGCGGTCGTCAATCTCATCAGCGACATCGCCAAGCAGACCAACCTGCTCGCGCTCAACGCCACGATCGAGGCGGCGCGCGCCGGCGAAGCCGGCAAGGGCTTTGCCGTGGTCGCCAACGAGGTCAAGACCCTGGCCACCCAGACCGCCAAGGCGACCGAGGATATCGCCGAACAGATCGGCACCATGCAAGCGGCCACCCGCGAGGCCGTCGACGCCATCCAGGGCATTGTTGGCGTGATCGGGGATATCAACGAAATCACGACCACCGTCTCGGCGGCGGTCGAGGAACAGACGGCGGCGACCCGCGAGATCAGCGAAAGCGCTCAGAGCGCCTCGACCAGTACCCAGGAGTCGGCGGGGAACATCACCGAGGTCTCCGGCAGCGCCGACCGCACCAGCGGCTATGCCCACGAGGTGCAGAGTGCGGCCGGGGCCGTGCTCGACAAGGTCCGGCACATGCAGGACTCGCTCGACAAGATCATGCAGGCGGACACCGACGCCGAACGGCACGCCAACACGCTGCATCCCGTCACCATGACCGCGCGCCTGGAAACCGGCGACGGTCAGACCCTGACCTGCACGGTGCGGGACCTGGCGCCGATCGGCGTCGGAACGCTGGATCAGGTGCCGGCCCTGGAGCGCGGACAGGCGTTCCGGATCACGCTGACCGACATCGGCACCCTGGACGGGACGGTGGTCGCCCGCACCGACACCCTGACCCACGTCCGCCTGGAGCTGGAGGCCGATCAGGCGGAGCGGCTCGCGGCCCATCTGGCACAGCCCATGGCCCGCGCCGCCTGATCGCTGGCCGCGCGCCGGTCAGGGACGACGGCAAGGGTCAAGGGGTCAAGCGCGCGACACCCGGCCGGCGCGTCGGCACCGTGCCGGGCCGCGCCGGGCCGGGCCGCGCCGGCGGGCCGCGCGAGGGCGCGGGGGCGCCGGCGAGCGGCCCCACCCGCGCCCCGCTCCGCCGCGATCAGGGGAGATCGAAGCGGTCGGCGTTCATGACCTTGGTCCAGGCCGCCACGAAGTCGTGAACGAACTTCTCCCGGTTGTCGTCCTGGGCATAGACCTCGGCGTAGGACCGCAGGATCGAGTTGGAGCCGAACACCAGGTCGACCCGCGTCGCGGTCCACTTCGCCGCGCCCGTCTTGCGGTCACGGATCTCGTAGGCATTGCTGCCGGTCGGCACCCAGGTATAGGCCATGTCGGTCAGGGTGACGAAGAAGTCCGTCGTCAGCGCCCCTTCCCGGTCCGTGAACACGCCGTGCTTGGTGCCGCCATGGTTGGTGCCGAGCACGCGCAGGCCGCCAACCAGCACCGTCATCTCGGGGGCGGTCAGCCCCATGAGCTGGGTGCGGTCCAGCATCAGTTCCTCGGGCTTGACCGCATACTCCTTCTGCATCCAGTTGCGGTAGCCGTCGTGGATGGGTTCGAGGGGCTCGAACGAGTCAGCATCGGTCATGTCGGCGCTGGCGTCGCCGCGTCCCGGCGCGAACGGAACGGTGATCTCGAAGCCCGCCGCCTTGGCGGCCTGCTCGACACCCACGTTGCCGGCCAGCACGATGACATCGGCGACACTGGCCCCGGTCTCGGCCGCGATCGGCTCCAGCACGCCCAGCACACGAGCGAGGCGCGCGGGCTCGTTGCCCTCCCAGTCCTTCTGCGGGGCCAGGCGGATGCGCGCGCCGTTGGCGCCGCCCCGCATGTCGGAGCCGCGATAGGTGCGGGCGCTGTCCCAGGCGGTCGCCACCATGTCCGCGATCGACAGGCCGCTGTCCGCGATGCGGGCCTTGACGGCCGCCACATCATAGTCGGTGCGGCCCTTGGGCACCGGGTCCTGCCAGATCAGGTCCTCCGCCGGCACATCCGGACCCACATAGCGATCCTTCGGCCCCATGTCGCGGTGGGTAAGCTTGAACCAGGCCCGGGCGAACACCTCGGAGAAGTAGTCCGGGTCCTTGTAGAAGCGTTCCGAGATTTCCCGATAGGCCGGGTCCATCTTCATCGCCATGTCGGCGTCGGTCATGATCGGGTTGTGGCGGATCGACGGATCCTCGACATCGACGGGCTTGTCTTCCTCCTTGATGTCAACCGGCTCCCACTGCCAGGCGCCGGCCGGGCTCTTGCGCTTCTCCCACTCGTGATTGAGCAGAAGGTGGAAATAGCCGTTGTCCCACTGCGTCGGATAGGTGGTCCAGGCGCCTTCGAGGCCGCTGGTGATGGTATCGCGGCCGCAGCCTTTGCCGCCCGGATTGTGCCAGCCCAGGCCCTGGGCCTCGACGTCGGCCGCTTCCGGATCCGGCCCCAGACGGGTGGCGTCACCGTTGCCGTGGCACTTGCCCACGGTGTGCCCGCCAGCCGTCAGGGCGACGGTCTCCTCGTCGTTCATCGCCATGCGGGCGAAGGTGATGCGCACGTCCTCGGCCGTCCGCAGCGGGTCCGGGTTGCCGCCCACGCCCTCGGGATTGACGTAGATCAGGCCCATCTGGACCGCGGCGAGCGGATTCTCCAGGCTCTCCCGGTCCTCGCCCGGGTAGCGCGTGGCCCCGAGCCACTCCTTCTCGGAGCCCCAATAGATGTCCTTCTCCGGATGCCAGATGTCCTCGCGGCCGAATCCGAAGCCGAAGGTCTTCAGCCCCATGGACTCGTACGCCATGTTGCCGGCCAGGATCATCAGATCGGCCCAGCTCAGCTTGTTGCCGTACTTTTTCTTGATCGGCCACAGCAGCCGCCGCGCCTTGTCCAGGTTGACGTTGTCGGGCCAGGAGTTCAGCGGAGCGAAGCGCTGGTTGCCGGTGCCGCCGCCGCCGCGGCCGTCGGCGATGCGGTACGACCCGGCGGCGTGCCAGGCCATGCGGATCATGAGACCGCCGTAATGGCCCCAGTCCGCCGGCCACCAGTCCTGGCTCTCGGTCATGAGCGCCTTGAGATCCGCCTTCAGGGCCTCGACGTCGAGCGACTTGACCGCCTCCCGGTAGTCGAAGTCCGGACCCATCGGGTTGGTCTTGGTGTCGTGCTGGTGAAGAATGTCGAGGTTCAGCGCGTTGGGCCACCACTCCATCGTCGAGGCGCTGGTCGCGGTGTTTGCGCCGTGCATCACGGGGCACATGCCGGTGGATGCCGTGGTATCTCCGTCCATGGTTTCCTCCCTGCCGGTTCGGAACGGTTCCGTGCGGAGCCTTCAGCAGAAACGATTCCCGGACCCATGTCCAATCAATCGGACGCAACAATTTGATCGTTTTTTCCGATTATAGCGGATCGCGATCAAGGTCTGAGTCGCAGTCGATTGATCCTGCGCAACACTCGCATTGACTCGCCGGGCCCACGGCCTCAACCGCCCGCCGAAGAAGATGAGCCTTTGATTTTCTCGCCGCAGCGCCCCTTCGGGCCGCCCGGCTCCGCGGCTTCGCTGCGCCGGCGTCGTCACGCCGGCCGGCCTCCGAAAAGGTCACCCTTTTCGTCGGCCGGTATGTTGCCGCGGGGACTGCGTCTCGGACAACACAGTCCTAGACGGGGGCCGTCAGACGCGCGGCATAGAAGCCGTCGAGCCCACCGGCCTCGGCCAGGTGGCACGGCAGGGTGCGCAGGTCGCCGTCCGGGGTGACCAGATCGCCCAGCCCGCCCACCTCGGCCGCAGTCACCGGATCGCGCGCGAGCCCCGGGTGGCGGGCCAAGGCGCGGGCGACCACTGCCGGCCCCTCCTCCGGCTGCAGGGAACACACACCGTAGACCACCGTGCCGCCCGGGCGCACCAGCGTCAGGGCGGCATCCAGCAAGGCCGCCTGGGTCTCCGCCAGCCCGGCCACACCCTCCGCGGTCTTCAGCCACAGGGCGTCGGGGTGACGGCGCAGAGTCCCGGTGGCCGAACAGGGCGCGTCCAGCAGCACGGCATCGAAGGGATCACCGTCCGGCCGCCAGGTCAGCGCATCCGCCGCCACCACCGCCGCCGACAGCCCGGTCCGGGCCAGGTTCTCACGCACCCGCGCCAGCCGACCCTCGGAGCGGTCGACGGCCGTCACGGCCGCGCCGGTCGCGGCCAGTTGCAGGGTTTTGCCGCCGGGCGCCGCGCACAGATCCGCCACCCGCCGGCCCGGCCCCGCCGGCAGCAGGCGGGCGGGCAGCGCGGCCGCTGCGTCCTGCACCCACCATGCCCCGGCGGCATAGCCGGGCAGGTCGGTCACCGGCGCATGCGCGGGCGGCAGCCGCAGGCTGCCCGTGGGCAGCACCGCGGCACCGAGGCGCCCCGCCCAGTCGTCGGCGGCAGCGGGCGCGCGCAGGGTCAGGTCCAGGGGCGCGGGGTGCAGATGGGCGGCGGCGATTGCGCGCGCGCCGGCCTCGCCGTAGGCCCCCGCCCAGGCGCGCCACAGCCAGGCCGGCGTGTTCAGGCGCGGCGCGTCCTGCGCCGCCCACCAGGCCCGGCCCTCGCGGTCGAGTCGGCGCAGCACCGCGTTGACGAGCCCCTTGTGACCGCCCTGACGGGCGGCGACGCAGAGGTCCACGGCGGTGGTGACGGCCGCGTGCGGCGCCATCCCCAGAACGAACAGCTGGGCCGCGCCCAGGCGCAGCACATGCCGGACCGGCCGCGCCTTGGCGGGCAGCGGACGGTCCAGGCAGCGGTCCAGCAGGGCGTCGATCTGGCCCAGGTGGCGCAGGGTGCCCGCAACTAGGGAATGGACGAAGGCGCGATCGCGCGGCGCCAGGCCGGCGACGGCCCCGCCCAGCACATCGTCCAGCGGCTGGTGGCGATCGAGCACCTGGCGCAGGACGGCCAGGGCGGCGCGGCGGGAGACGGTCATCGGCTCCGCTTACGCCGCCCCTCCACGCCGGTCAAGACCGGACGGTCCCGGCGGCCCGCCGCCGGTCTCACCCCCAGGGGCCGCGGCGCCCGCGTCGGCCCGGGGCGCGCCCGCTGGCGGGAATGCGGCTCGCCGCGGCCGAAGCGGCGGCGCCGCTGCCGCCCGGTGCCATCGGCTGGGCCACGCCGCCGGCGCCGCCGTGCGCGACCATCTGGCGCAGCGCGCGCACGCGGTTCGCCGTCGCCGGGTGGGTGCTGAACAGGCTGTCGTGCTTGTGCGCGTGCAGCGGGTTGACGATGAACAGGTGGGCGGTGGCGGGATTGCGCTCGGCGGCGTGGTTGTCGATGGACTTGGCGCCGCGCTCCAGCTTCTCCAGCGCGCTGGCCAGCCATTCCGGATTGCCGGCGATACGGGCCCCCTCGGCGTCGGCGCCGTACTCGTTGTGCCGCGAGATCGCCATCTGCACGACCATGGCGGCGATCGGGGCCAGGATCGCGACCAGGATCACGCCGATGATCCCGAGCGGGCTCTCCCGGTTGCCCCCGAAGAAGAAGGCGAAGTTGGCCAGCATGCCGATGGCGCCGGCGATGGTGGCAGTGATCGTCATCGTGAGGGTATCGCGATGCTTCACGTGCGCCAGCTCATGCGCCATGACGCCGGCCACCTCCTCGCGCGACATCATGTTGAGCAACCCGGTCGTCGCCGCCACCGCCGCGTTCTTGGGGTTGCGGCCGGTCGCGAACGCGTTGGGCTGGGAGGTGTTGATGATGTACACCTTCGGCATGGGCAGATCGGCGCGCCGGGCGAGTTGACGCACCAGGCCGACGAACTCGGGCGCCTCGCGCTCGGTGACCTCGCGGGCGCCGTGCATGGACAGCACGACCTTGTCCGAGTTCCAGTAGGCGAACACGTTCATGCCGAGGGCGATCAGCAGCGCGATGATCATGCCGCCGGGTCCGCCGATCAGGTAGCCGACGGTCAGGAACAGGCCGGTCAGCGCGGCCAGCAGGACAGCGACACGAAAGAACGACATGGGCGCCTCTCCCCAGCGACAATGGAGCGTTGACGAGATAGGTCCGCCCCCGCCGCGATCAAGTAAAATCCCGGTAAGCCGGGCACGCCGACGCCCCCTCCCACCCGTTCACAAACCCGCCAGGACCGCCATGAGCCAGCACGAGACGACTCCGACACCCGATCCGGCGACCGGCTGGGGCGAGACCCTGCCCCTCCCGCTGACGCCCGCGACTCCACCGCCGGCACCGCGCGGCGACGTCATGCATGCCCGCCGGGCGATCCGGCGCGCCTCCAGCGAGGAGGCCCACACCGCCGAGCGTGGCGCCGCGGTCGAGGTGGGCGGGCCGCGCGGGCCGGAGCCGACGCGCTATAACGACTGGGAACAGAAGGGCCGCTGCTCGGACTTCTGAGCCGGCCGCCCGCAGCGCCGTGCCACGCCCCCTGTCAGTCACATGGACTGGCAAACACATGGACTGGCAAACACATGGACGGTCACTCGCACGGACAGGGCGCGGGGAGCAGGGCGGCGGCGGCCAGGCGCACCACCTCGGTGAACGCGGTCATGTCGGTCCATCGGGCCAGGAATCCGGTCTCGCGCGTGACCACGCGCCCACCGCCCGGCAGCGGCGTCAGGCAGCCGTCGACCATGAGGTTGTCGGTCAACCCGAACGGCTCCACCGCCATGTCCTCGGGATCCACCGGCGTGCCATCGTCCCGCCGCGGCAGGCGGCCGCCGACGGCGATGGCGACGCGTTGGACATACGGTAGCGCGGTGTTGCTGTAGGCGAACACGGGCCGGCCGCGGGCGCACATGTAGCCGATCTCCACCGCGGTCCCGACATCGACACTGGGACCGCGGAAGGGCGTCAGGTTGGCGATCATGGCATCGCAGGCATCCATGGTCGCCAGGCAGTGGCGATGAATGGCGAAGCCGGCCTGCGGGGTCGGCTCGGGCTCGTCCGCCGGCAGGCCATCGAGCGGAAACACGCCCTCCAGGCCGGCCTCGGCGCAGATCGCCCGCTTGCGCGCGCCCAGGGCACGCGCATCGGTGCGGAACACCTCGGGACCGGCCAGATAGACACGCGGCGGCGCAGGCATGGCGGTGCGACCCTCCCTGGCGACGACTCCCGGACCGGACCCCCGCATGCGCGCCCGTCGCGGTACAGGTCCCGGGCCTTGCTGCACCACAGCATACGCAGGTCACGGCCGTGCCACAACGGCCGCTACGGTCCCGGCAGATGTCGCGGCTGTGTAGGTCCAGGCAGATGTGAGACTGGGTGAGCCGCGCTTGCACCGGGCTGGGGGCATGCCCCCAGCCCGGTGCGAATTCGGTTTAT
>NZ_JACIGI010000046.1 GCF_014197795.1 Roseospira goensis | reverse complement strand
AACGTGCGGTTGGCCTGCCGCTCGTGGCAGAAGCAGGCGATGAACAGTGCGGGCCCCTTCGAGACCTTCATCCGGTGCAGGGTGACGCGGCGCTGGCTCTCCTCCCCGCTGGCTTTGCGGTAGAGGATGCCCAGCGTCAGCCCCTCCAGGTCCAGCCCGTCCAGCTCGGCCGCGTCCATCGGCTCCGGCTCGTCGATGTCGGTCGGCGGGGCCGCGAACTCCCGGCCCGGAACCACCGGCGGCGCCTTGGCCGTCGGCGCGCGGTGGGCCAAGCCTTCCCAGGCCTTGATCGTGTCGGGCATCGGCGGGCCTCCCCCTGTCGTCGCGCGAACCTCGAACACACGTATGGTGCGAGTCGATCCGGGAAAGTCCAGCCTGTCCGTGCAGGGTCGCGCGGCGCGCCGACCTTGACCCGCGATGTGATCGGGGCCATGCTCGTGATTGGAGCTAGCACCTCCACAGAGCGGCCCGTCACGAATGCCGATACGTGGCTGTTTTCATGCCCGGAATCTGGGCATGAACTCGCCCCTATGGCGGGAGTCCGGGTAATACAAGACCCTCCGGGGGAATATCCGGGCCTGTCTCTGTCAGGTGCTAGCTCCCGCCACCAGGGGCGGCCCCCCACTCGCATGACGCTCGCATCCATTCTGCGAGTCGGTTCGGGCGAGTCCATCCCTTCCGTGCGCAGTACGCACGACAATCTTGCACCCGCACCCGCGAGGGCGTACCGTCATGCCTGGAGCTTGAACACTCCATGTCACAGCGGACCCCGCCCCGCAGGCGGGTTTCCCATGCCCGATCTCCGGGGGCCGCACGCGCATGTCCAGGGCGACAGCCTAAAGGCGTGTGGGCTCGACTGTGGCCGAGTGTTCAACCCCCGGGGTGTTGGCGCCTTGAACAGCGCGGATGCTCCGGCAATCGAATGCCACAGGAGCGACGCCATGGCTCGGACCGGCGCACGGGCGGACTCTGCCCAGAATCCCCTTTCGATTTCCGATCTCGACACGACCGCCGACGAACCGCGCGTCAAAGACGTGCGCGTGGCGGAGCGATTGGGCTTTGAACGCCCGCGCAAGATCCGCGACCTGATCGAGCGGAACCGCGCCGAACTGGAGGGCTTCGGGCCACTCGCCACACGGTGTGGCAAGATCTGTTGCGATCTTGTTCACGCTCGCCTCCCGCGCCCGAAACCGGCAACCAGGGAAGATAGCGAGACCGTAAGCAAGAGTCGAGGCGGTTGGGATTCCATCTCCTTGACCCCCGCGTGCGTGGCGCGTATCGTCATCAGTGGAGCTCCCGACGGCGTGGAAACCGAAGGGGACGGACGCTCCGACCTGAGCGGTGGCCGCCCCGAAAGCCTCGCGGCTATTTTTGTGCCCGGACTCTGCCCGGGCCACGCCCCTATGGCGGGGCGCCTGCGGATACAAGACCCGCAAGGGGAAGAAGCAGGGTCCGTCTCAGGCCGGATTTCCAACGCTCCCGCCGCCAGGGACGCCGTGGAAAGCCTCTCTGTCGGCGTATCGCAACGCCTGCCTGAGGGCTTCATCATGGCTTCTCCCAACGCCACCAGTGCGTCTCCCCTTTCCCTGTCCGATCTGGACACCACAGCCAATGAACCGCGCATCCTGGATGTGCGCATCGGCGAACGCCTGGGCATGGCCCAACCGCTGAACATCCGCAAGACCATTGAATCCAATGTGGATGAACTGCGCCGCTACGGACCAATTCACGCGGCGCGTGAAAAGGTCCAGATCGGTTCTGGGGCCATCCGCGAAATCTCCGCCTATCACCTCAACGAGGGCCAGACCCTCCTGCTGTGCATGTTGTCGCGCACCGCGCGGGCGGCTGATGTGCGGCAGGAGGTCATCGAGGTCTTCATGGCGTGGCGGCGCGGACAGATCCCCCCGCCCCCCGCGCGTCCCGCCGGACTGGACATCGCGGCCATCGCCGCGCGCGACAGCCGCATCGCCAACCTCGAACACCGCGAAGCCCAGCTGCTGGCCATCATCGAACGCCTGAGCGGGTCGTTGGCCGCGCCCCGGGCGTCCGCACCCACACCATCACCGCGTTCACACTCCGATGCCATTCGGTCACCGATGCGCGGACCGATGCGCGGGTGTCGGTTGACGGACGAGGTGGTGGCCGAGGCCCGCAATCTGATCGACCAGGGTCTGATCGACCGGGCCGTCGCCAATCGCATCGGCATTTCCCGGTCCAGTGTGCGCAGGATCCGCGTTGGTCTGTGGCCGAACAGGGACAAGCCGCGGGGGGGCTCTCATGCTTGACCTCAACCACGGTTCCGGCGCCACCTGCGACCCGCACGACCCGCGTCGCTTCAACATCGTCAGCGACCAGGTCAATGGCACGATCGACCGCATGCTGACGGCGCGCCAGCGTGCCCAGGCGCCGCGCAGGTACATCGGCGCCTCGGGCATCGGCCGGCCCTGCCTGCGCCAGATCCAGTACGACTGCATGGCTGTGCCGAAGGACGAGGGCCGCGACTTCGAGCCGAAGACTCTGCGCATCTTCGAAGCCGGCCACAAGGGCGAGGACATTGTCGCCGCGTGGCTGAAGGATGCCGGGTTCGACCTGCGCACCCACGGTGCCGACGGCCGCCAGTACGGCTATGCCCAGTTGGATGGCCGCTTCAAGGGCCACATCGACGGTGTGATCCTGTCGGCGCCCATCTCCATGCCGACGCCGGCCCTGTGGGAAAACAAGGTGCTCGGCAGTGGATCCTGGCAGGACACGGTGAAGAAGGGCGTGACGGCCAGCAAGCCGATCTACGCCGCGCAGATGGCCATCTATCAGGCCTACATGGACCTGCCCAATCCGGCCCTGTTCACCGCGCTCAACCGCGACACCTGGGCGCTGTACGCCGAACTGGTGCCGGCCGACCCGGTGCTGGCGCAGCGGATGAGCGACCGCGCCGTTCAGATCGTCCGGGCCTGCGCGCACCAGGAGGTGCTGCCCCGCGCCACCACCCACCGCGACGCCAAGGTCTGCGCCGGCGGGCATGACGGCGACCACTGGCATCCGCCGTGCGCCTGGCAGGACCGCTGCTGGAGCCGGCCGGCATGACCATCACCCCCAGCGACAGCCAGGCCGCCGCGATCCGCCGGATCAAGGACTGGTTCGAACACCGCACCGACGACCAACAGGTGTTCCGCCTGTTCGGCTACGCCGGCACCGGCAAGTCCACCGTGCTCAGGTTCGCGCTGGCCGACCTGGGGCTCGACGCCGCCGATGCGGCGGACGTGGTCACCGCCACCTTCACCGGCAAGGCGGCCATGGTGTTGCGCCAGAAAGGCACCCCGGCGCAGACCATCCACAGCCTGATCTACTCCGTCCAGGAGGCCCCCGAAGAGGAGATCGCCGAGGCGGAAAAGACCCTGGCGCAGATGGAAGGCGACGCGATGGGTCTGGCCGGATGGGATCGCATGGACGCCGAGGCCAAATGCGAGGCCATGCGCCAGACCATCAAGGAGATGCGCCGGCCCCAGTTCCGGCTGAACCCGGAGTCCGCCGCCGTCGACGCCAAACTGATCGTGCTCGACGAGGTCTCCATGGTGGGCGGGGACATGGCCAGGGACCTGCTGTCCTACGGGCGCCCCATCCTGGTGCTGGGCGATCCCGGCCAGTTGCCGCCGATCAAGGGCGAGGGCGCGTTCGTCGATGCCGCGCCCGACGTCATGCTGACCGAGGTGCATCGGCAGGCGGCCGAGAGCGCGGTGATCCGGCTCGCCACCTGGGCCCGCCAGGGGCGGCCCATCCCGATGGGCCTGCACGATCCCATGGTGGCCAAGATGCCCTTCGGCGACCTGTCGCCCGAAATGTGCCTGAAGGCCGACCAGGTCATCTGCGGCCGCAACGACACCCGCGTCATGCTCAACAACGGCATCCGCCGCGTCGCGGGCCGAAGCGGTGTGCTGCCGGCGCCCGGCGAGAAGATCATCTGCCTGAAGAACAGCAAGGCCCACGGTGTCGTCAACGGCATGTTCCTGGACCTGGAGGAGGCCATCGACGACGCCGAGCTGATCTTCAAGGCCCGCCTGAAGACCGAGGAGGGCGACGTCGTCGGCGAGCCGAACAGGAAGGGCGAGGCCCCCTGGGTACCGGTCTACAAGGGGCCGTTCCTGGATCACGTCCAGCTCGACAAGGACCGGGGCAGCCGGGACTGGAAGCTGCTGCGCAAGATCAAGCCGCTGGAGATGGTGTTCGGCTACGCCATCACCTGCCACAAGGCGCAGGGGTCCGGCTGGCGCAACGTCATCGTCTGGGACGACGGCCTGGGCCGCACCGAGGCCGATCGCCGGCGCTGGCTGTACACCGCCATCACCCGGGCGGAGGAAGGGCTGGTGCTGCTGTCATGATCCACCGCGCCCCGTCACCGCACATCCGCCGCCTGATCCGCGCGCAACGCCGCCCGGGCCGCGCTCGCCAAAAAGCGCGACCGATGGCCCTTGCCCACCGACGCGTCGATCTCCGCCACCAGGTCCTCGGGCAGGGAGACGTTGTAGCGCTGGATGCGGCCCGGCAGGGTCACCGGGACCAGGGCGCGGCACACCTCGACGCACGCGGGATCGGCGGGGAC
Organism: Roseospira goensis; assembly: GCF_014197795.1. GTDB lineage: Bacteria > Pseudomonadota > Alphaproteobacteria > Rhodospirillales > Rhodospirillaceae > Rhodospira > Rhodospira goensis. Next base: position 16,127 of record NZ_JACIGI010000046.1, on the reverse strand, counting down.
CGCCGTGATACCGGAGGGCTCCGGAATCGGATCGCCATCCGCCGCCATCAGGGTGACGTGGCCCGCCAGGGCCTCCGCGATGCCCGCCAGGGCTTCCTCCGGGCTGGCGCCAGACGAGACGCAGCCCGGAAAGTCCGGCGCGGTGGCGCCGAACACGGCGCCCTCCTGGTCGATGATCACGGGATAGAAGCGCTGCATGGCCGGGTCTCCTTATCGCAGTTTCAGGCCGGACTGGGCCTCGATCGATTTCAGGGTGCGGAGAGTCAGGTCCTTGGTCGGGTGGGGCACCGTGACCTTGCCGGGCTTGGTGGCGTGCTTGAAATGCCAGTGGTCGCCCGTGGTGCCCACATGAAACCAGCCATCGGCCTTCAACGCCTTGATCACCTCCCGGCTGCTCCGCATCGTCTCCCCCTCCGTTCTGATGTGTATAATATACACAATATACCGTGCGGCCGTCAAGGGCTTTTGTGTATCACGTGTGTATCCGGATGCGGCCGATGACGATCGACCTGAACGACACGGCCCCACCCCCGCCGCCCCGGATCAACTTGCGAGATGTGAAGGACCGGCTGCAGGCGTCGGCGCACGACTGGGTGCCGATGCTGTTCCCGGCCGGCCGGCTGACCCCGGACCGGCGAGCCCTGCGGCTCGCCAACCTGGGCGGCGATGCACCGCGCGGGCACGGATCGGCGGAAATCAGGCTGGCGGGGCGCTGGGCCGGCTACGGCCGCGATTGGGCCACCGACGACCGCGCCGACCCCATCGAACTCATCGGCTGGGCCACCGGCCTGTGCAACGGCGACCTGTACGCCGAGGCCGCGCGGGTGGCCGGTCTGACGCCGGACGCGCCCAAACCGCGCAAGGCCGCGCCGCCTTCGCCGCCGGCCCGCGACACCACGGCTGACGCCCGCCGCGTCGTCAAGAACTGCCAGCCGCTCGGCGGCACCGTGGCCGAGGCCTACCTGAAGGCGCGCGGCCTGTCCGATCCCGGATCGCCCGATCTGGTGTTCACGCCCGACATGACCGACAGGGCGAGCCGCACCGGCTGGCCGGGCATGGTCGGCGTGATCCGCGACGGCGACGGGCAGCCGACCGGCGGCATCCACCGGACCTTCCTGGAGCCCGACGGGACCGGCAAGGCGCCGCCGGGGAAGAAGATGCTGGGGCCGGCCGGCGGCGGGCATGTCCGCCTGTTCCCGGTGCCCGAGGACGGCCACCTCGGCATCGCCGAGGGCATCGAAACCGCGCTGTCCGCGCACCGGCTGTTCGGCCTCCCCACCTGGGCGGGCCTGTCGGCGGAGGGCGTGCGGCGGTTTCAGTGGCCCGGTGGGGTGACGCGCCTCACCCTCTTCGCCGACGCCGGCGAGGCAGGACAGAAGGCGGCGGCCGACCTCGCCGCGCGGCTGACCGACGCCGGGATCGGTCACACCATCGTCTCCCCGCTGCACGGCGACGACTTCAACGACGACCTGCGCCACGGCGCCACGGCCGGGGACTACCGCCCCACCGCACCGCCCGCGCCCGTGGTGGACGATGCCCGGTCCCTGATGGCCGAGGCCCAGACCCTGACCCAGGGCGACGTCCCCGGCGCCATCGGCATCGTCGACCGCATGGTGCGCGCCCGGCTGGAGGACCTGGAAGAGGAAGGCATCCTGACCGCCCTCAAGGCGGCGACCGGACTCGGCATGGGCAGCCTCCGGGGGCAGGCGCAGATCATGCGCCGACGGTGGAATGCTTCCGGCGGCGAGAGCACGGCCCGCATCAGCAGCCCCTGGGCCTGCCGCCTCCGCCTCGACATGACCGGACAGCCGGAGCGCAACGAGGCCAACGTCATGGTCGCGCTGACCCATGACACGGCCTTCGGCGGCGCCCTGGTGCTGGACGCCTTCGCCGAGAAGATCCTGGTGCAGCGCCCGTTGCCGTGGTCGCCCCCGACCGAGGACCTGCCGCGCCAGTGGTCGGACGCCGACGACGTGCAGCTGGCCGTCTGGCTGCAGCGTCGCGACATCAACGTCACGCCCGTGGTGACCGCCCGCGCGGTCGCCGCCTATGCCCGCGGGCAGGCGATCCACCCCGTGCGGGATTACCTGGACGGCCTGACCTGGGACGGCACGCCGCGCCTGGACACCTGGCTGTCCACCTATGTCGGGGCCGAGGACACCCGCCTGACCCGCGCGTTCGGCGCCCGCTGGATGATCTCCGCCGTCGCCCGTATCCGCCAGCCCGGCTGCAAGGCGGACCACATGCTGGTGCTGGAAGGGCCGCAGGGGCTGAAGAAGTCCACCGCGTTCAAGACCCTGTGTGGCGAGGCGTGGTTCACCGACGAGCTGGCCGAGGTGGGGTCGAAGGACGCCGCCATGCAGCTGCAAGGTGCGTGGGTGGTCGAGATGGCTGAACTGGACGCCATGTCCAAGGCCGAGACCGGCCGTATCAAGGCGTTCCTGACCCGCACCACCGACCGCTACCGCCCGCCCTACGGCCGCCACACCATCGAGGTGCCACGCCAGGCGGTGCTGTGCGGCACCGTGAACCACGAGACCTGGCTGAAGGACGAGACCGGCGGCCGGCGCTTCTGGCCGGTCAAGGCGGGCGCGACCGGGCCCATCGACCTGGACGGACTGGCGCAGGCCCGCGACCAGTTGTGGGGCGAGGCCGTCGCCCGCTTCGCCGCCGGCGAACCCTGGTGGCTGGACCAGCGGGACCTGGTCTCAGACGCCGCCGCCGCCCAGGACGCCAAGCGCGTCTCCGACGCCTGGGAAGAGAAGATCGACCGCTGGTTGACCCACACGACCGAGCGGATCAAGGTCGGCTACGACACCTGGGAAAACCGCGAGATCGAACGGCCCGAGCCGCTGACCGACGTGTCGGTGGGCGAGGTGCTGGAACACGCGCTGGGGATCGAACCGGGCCGCTGGACCGATCGGGATCAGGCGCGTGTCGGGCGGTACTTCACCGCGAAGGGGTGGAAACAGCATCGTCCCTATGTCGGACCGAAACAACGCCAGAGGCGCTATAAGCTCGAAGGTTCCACCCCGTGCCAAGCGTCATGGCTGGACGACATCAACACTGGAGGAAACACGTGACCATCACCTACGAGATTTTGCAGATCATGCCGCCTACCCCCGCCTGGGCGTTGGCATATAGAGATGATGATCGCCCGGGCAAGTACATGTTCTCTCCCCCTTTAGCGTTCGCGTTGGTCGAGATGGAATGGGAGGATGGTGAAAAGAAGAAATATGTGTCGGCCATCGACTCGCAGGGCGTGGTTGCCGAGGGCGCCACGAACTACGCGGGCATGGCCTACCTTGGCGACAAGATGGCCCAACTGAACGATCTGGATGAACTGCCTCCAGGCTGTTCGATCGACATCTGACGAACGGGCCGCGTGCGACAGTCGCAGCTTTCGGCCTGACCACAACACCATCACGACAGTCGGCGCCTCCATCGGGGGGCGCCTTTTTCGTGCGCGGACCCTGGTCCGGGTCCCGAGAGGCATACCCGGACCACGCTAGGAGAAACCCGGACCAGGGCCGTTCGGGACGAGCCGAAGGCGGACCAAGGCGTAGAGGGCAACGCCTCCTTCCCCGGGCCGACGCCGCGTCGGACCCAGCGTGGTCCGGGTTGGTCCGGGTTGGTTCGAGGAGGAGAAAAACCCGGACCACCGAATCCGGACCAATTTTCCGAAGCAATATCAGGATGTTAAAATTCTTGGTCCGGGTGGTCCGGGTGGTCCGGGTCAAATGGTGAAATCTGTTTGGCGCAAAAAAACACGCAACCAGAGAAGATAACAGGCGATCAGGAAACACGACATTCGAGTGCAACAGGGGAAGTTTTTTTTTGCATACAGAGGTTTTGGAGACCAACCCGGACCAACCCGGACCACCCGGACCATCCCGCTCGTTCCCATTTCGTTCTTGACCGCCGATGCAAGGTGGGGCAGGCTCGTTCCCGCCAAAGCCAGGGGCCCGCGCCACCACAGCGAGCCCCGTCATGACCGACACGATCGTCGCCCTCGACCTGGGCACCAAGACCGGCTGGGCGGTTCACGCCCGCGGCATCATCACCAGTGGCACCCTGACCATGGCGGCCGGCCGCTTCGACGGCGGCGGCATGCGCTTCCTGAAGTTTCGCCGCTGGCTGGACACACTGCTGGCTGAACTCGGTGGCGAGATCACCGCCCTCCATTTCGAGGCAGTCCGCCGGCACGCCGGCACCGACGCCGCCCACGTCTACGGGGGGCTGCAGGCCGTGCTGACCAGCTGGTGCGAGGAAAAGCAGGTCCCCTACAGCGGAGTCGGCGTGGGCGTGTGGAAACGCCATGTGGTCGGCAAGGGCAACGCCTCCAAGGATGACGTCAAGCACGAGCTGCGCCGCCGCGGCCACGACCCCGCCGACGACAACGAGGCGGACGCCATCGCCATCGCCCTGTGGGCCACGGAGACGGCCGGGGGTGTGGGATGACCGGGGCGCGGGATATCCGTCCGGGTCAAGCAACGGCCTTGGCACGGTGGGGGTGCGCGCGTGCGAGCGAGTGCGGGCGGACGGATCCGTCTCTTCAGGACGCGGCGTGGGAGCTGGTGTTGGATGCCGCCGATACCCTGAAGCGATTGCCCGACCGCGAACGGGGCTGGTTGGCGTCGTGTGACCGGTCGGCGTGGCCTCCGATCTTGGTGGAACAGGCGGATCGTTGGGCCGCGGCTGTGGCGCGGGGTGGGTGGGATGCCATGACGGTACGGCCCGGCCCTCCGTCGGCGGCGGCGATCGAGCGCATGGACACCCTGTTCCGCCTCGCGGCGGGGTTCCCGCGCCCCCTGGACCTGCGACGGGCGTTTTTGTTGGCGTCCGGGGTTCCCGCGCCTGTCATTGCAAGGCAGACGCGGTGCAGCCGACAGACGGTGTACAATGCCCGGGACCGCGCCGTAGCCGCGCTTGCGGGCCGGATCAGCTACATGTCGAAAAATCTAGCCGCTTGACACAAAATCTGTTTGACAGCTTGGACAGTTTTCGGCACGTTTCCTGTGACACTAGCGCTAATGCGCACTCCCCGCCGGTCCCGCCGCGCGGGGTTTTCTGTGTCCGGTCACGGAGGCCCATCATGTCCACCATCCGTGTTGACCTGGACGGCGACGGGCTGACGGTGTTCGGTCACGCGTTGGCCGCGCTGGGGGACGAGGCCAAGGCCCGCACGGCGCTGCGCCGCACCGTCAACAAGACGACCGCGATGGCCTACACCCGTGTGAAGCGGGCGCTGGCAAAGCAGGTCGGGGCGCCACAGGCGAAGATCATCAAGTACGGTGACGTCCGCCGCATACCGGCTCAGGGGGCATCCCTCAGCAGTCGGATCGTGGCCAGCGGCGGGTACATGCCGCTCAAGCACTTTGGCGCGCGGCGCACGCGGCGGGGTATCTCCGCGGCGCCGTGGGGCAAGCGGCGCGTGTTCCGCTCGACGTTCTTCGTGCAGAAGCTCGGTGGCCAGGTGTTCAAGCGCCTGCCCGGTCAGCGCGACGCCATCGATAAGCTGTGGGGGCCGGCCATCCCGCGCGAGCTGATCCAGGGCGAGACGGCTGCAGCGTTCGAGTTGGCGGCGCAGATGGTGTTCCCGAAAGAGCTGAACCGGCAGATCGAGGGGCTGGCTTCCGGCGCGTTCAAATAACCCATTCAGAAGCAGGGGCTTCTAGGGACCGTACGGTGGCGTACGGTGTTTCGCGGGCGCGCAGCCCCGAAGCTTGGCCAGGTCCAGCCCGCCGAAAACCGGGTTCGCTTTCGGATCGCGGCCCGGCTAAGGCGTTGTTTTTGCTCACATTCAGCAGGCGGGTGCGGCGCAATGGTTGAAAAGGTGGACGGCCGGATCGTCAGTCAGACCGAGCTGGCGGCGATCATGGGCGTGACCGCCATGACCGTCCGGGCCTGGGAGCGCAAAGGGATGCCCGTGGCTCGCAAGGGATCACGCGGCCGGCCCGGCCAGTACAACACCGCCGACGTCATGCGCTGGCGCGCCGAACAGGCCGCGCAGGCCGCGACCGGCGACACGAACGCCATGGACATGGAGGAGGCCAAGCGCCGCAAGACAGCGGCGGAGGCAGCCCTTGCCGAAATGGACCTGGCCCTGCGGCGCGGCGAACTGGTCGATGTGGAGACCGTCGGTCGGCTGGTGGCCGAGGAGTACGCGACGGTGCGCGCCAACATCATGGCCATGCCCGGTGAACTGGCGCCCGATCTGGAACACCTCGCGGTGCTGGAGATCGAGGAGCTGCTGACCAGCAAGATAACGGACATCCTCGATGCCCTCTCCGCCGACGGACAGTTCGCGCCTGAAGAGGGCTTTGAACCAGGTCCGGGCGGAGGCGCTGAAGCCGCCGCCCCGGCTTGACCTGGTCGAGTGGGCCGACACCTTCCGGGTGATCGCGCGCCAGAACAGCGCCAACCCGGGCCGCTGGAGCACCCTGCGGGTTCCGGTGGCCTACGGGCCGATGAAGGCCGCCACGGACAACAGGACACAGATGGTCACCCTGGTGGCCTGTACGCAAATCGTGAAGTCGGAGTTCCTGCTCAACACCTGCGCCTACTTCATCCACCAGGACCCCGCATCGATCCTGTTCGTGCAGCCGACACAGAAGCTGGCGGAGACCTTCAGCAAGGAGCGGTTTGCTCCGACCCGTGAGGCCACCGATGTCCTGCGCGCCCTGATCCCGGACAGCAAGGCGCGCGATTCCGGTGTGACGATCACGCACAAGGAATACCCCGGCGGCACGCTGGATTTCGTCGGCGCCAACAGCCCGGTGGACCTCGCCAGCCGGCCAAAGCGGATTGTGCTGGCCGACGAAATAGACCTCTACCCGGCCGACGCCGGCGGCATGGGTGACCCCCTGGCGTTGGCCGAAGAGCGCAGTTCCACCTTCCGCCGGCGCAAGAAGAACATCCGCGTGTGTTCGCCGTCGGACGAGAGCACGTCCCGGATCTGGCGGGAGTATCTGAAGAGCGACCAGCGGCGCTGCTTCGTGGCCTGCCCGCACTGCGGCCATGAGCAGGTGTTGCGGTGGTCGCCCGAAACGGTGCTGTGGGACAAGGACGCGAACGGCAACCACCTGCCGCACACGGCGCGCTACCACTGCGAAGCCTGTGGTGCGGGCTGGAGCGAGGCGGAGCGCATCCGGGCCTTGCGGGCGCTGGCCGAAGCGCCGGACCACGGATGGCGGCAGACGCGGCCGTTCCGCTGCTGCGAACAGGAACACCAGCCGTCCGTCTGGACCGCTGACGGCCGGGCGAAATGTCCGACCTGCGGCGCGCTGGCGCCCTATGACGGGCACGCCGGATTCCAGGTCAGCAAACTGTATTCGACCCGCCACGAGCTGGCGGACATCGTCAAGGAATACCTCGGGTGCAAGAAAAAACCCGAGTTGATGCGCAAGTTCGTCAACACCGCCCTGGCCGAGGTGTGGCGGGAGAAAATCCAGCGCCTGGACCCGGAGGCCCTGGCCGAACGGTGCGAGCCCTACACGCACCTGTCGGCGCCGGCGGCGGTGCGGCTGGTGGTGTTCGGCGCGGATACGCAGGACGACCGCATTGAGGTGACATTTCTGGGCTTCGGCGACGATGAAGAGGTGTGGGTTCTCCGCCACGAGGTGCTGCCCGGCGACACGGCCAAGAAGGAGGTCTGGGACCGGCTCGACGCCCTGATCCTGGAGCCGGTCCACACGGTGGACGGCCGCACCCTGACCGCTCAGGCCGGCTGTATCGACAGCCAGGGCCACCGGGGCGCGATGGTGCATGCCTTCTGCCGTGCCCGGAAGCGGCGGCGCATCTACGCCGGCAAGGGCATGGCCGGTCCCCGGCTGATCTGGCCGAAGACACCGAGCCGCACGAAGAACAGCGGCGACCGGCTGTACATCATCGGCACCGACACGGCGAAGGACGACATCGCCGCGCGGCTGGCCATCCCGATCGAGGGCAACGGGCCGACACCCCGGGCGATCCACGTCCCGGCCGAGGGGCTGTCGGCCGATTACTTCGATCAGCTCACCGCTGAACAGGCGGTGACGGAGATCAAGGGCGGCACCCCCGTGCGGGTCTGGCGGAAGAAGGAGGCGGACGCCCGCAACGAGGCGCTGGACTGCTTCGTCTATGGCCTGGCGGCGCGCTTGAGTCTGCCGGTGAAACTGGATCGGCCGCCGACGGTGGCGCCGCGACGGCGGGAACCGGTTCTGCCGGACGACGGGGCCCCTGCGCCCCGTACACCGGTGCCGGAGCCGTCGGCGCTACCCCGTTCCGCACCGACGGCGGACCGGGCGGCACGCCGCGCGAAGTGGAGACGGCGCTGATGGCACGGTCGATGATTCCCCGGGCCGGCGGGGCCGGTGTGCCGACGCCCGCCCGGGGCGGGCCGCGCATCCCGGCCGTTGGTCGCCGGCCCGTCGCCCGGTACCTGCGGGACACCGGCCAGGGCGCCCTGACGCAGCGGGCCGCCTCGCTGGTGACGCACCAGGACGAGGTGACGCGGGCGTGGGACCGGATTTCGGCGCTGGCGCTGGACTTCATTCAGAATTCCGGGCGCCTCAAGGGCGCGGTCGATCAGGTCCTGGCCGATACGGTCGGGGTCGAACTGCGCCTGAACGCCCGGCCGAATCTGTCGGCTCTCGGCTATGACCAGGCCGACACGGTGGCCTGGGCGCGGGAGGTCGAACGGCGCTGGCGGCGCTGGGCGTGGAACCCGGCCGAGTGCGACGTCCGGGGCCGTCTGACGGTGCCGCAGATGGTGGACGTCGCACTGCGCCATCAGATCGCCTACGGCGAGGCGGTCGGCCTGCTGGCGTTCTGGGACCGGCCGACGCGGGTCCGCTACGGGATCACGACCGGCACCAAGGTCTGTCTGGTGCCGCCGCACCGGCTGGTGCGCGAGACCGACGAGTACCGGCGGCTCCATGCCGGCGTCTGGCTCGACGAGAACGGGAGGCCGACGGGCTACCGCTTCCGCGAACGACGGGACGGCTGGGACCAGGACGTGGACTATGCCGCGCGCGACGCCGCGGGCCGGCCCCAGGTGATCCATGCGTTCGATCCCTGGGATGCGGACGACACCCGCGGCGTCTCGGTCCTGGCGTCGTCCATGCGCACCCATGCCTACGCCGAGCAGCTGGGTGATGCCACGCTGACCACGGCGGTGCTGCAGACCGTGTTCGCGGCGACGCTGACCAGCCCGAACCCGAGTGTGGAGGCCTTCGAGGGCATCCAGGCTTTGGCGGAGCAGGACGAGACCCTGTCGGCGGATTTCGTGGATTTCATCGGGGCCAAGCTGGACGCGGCGGCGGAGGGGATTCAGTTCGGGGCCGGCGGTCAGGTCTCGCACCTGGGACCGGGTGAGAAACTGGATCTGCAGGCGGCGCAGACGCCGCACAACAACTACCTGCCGTTCGCGACGGACCTCCGCCGGGAGATGGCCCGGGCTATCGGCGTCACGTATTCAGCGTTCGCGATGGACCACACCAACGCGACCTATTCGTCGGTGCGCATGGAAAACGCCAGCATCTGGCCGGTGGTGCTGCGGCGCCGCGAACGGATCGCGGCCCCGATCAAGCAGTCGATCTACGAGAGCTGGCTGGACGAGGAAATCGGCGAGGGCCGGATCCCGCTGCGCGGTGGGTATCGCGCGTTCCGGGCCCATCGCGACGACATCTGCTGGGCGGAATGGCAGGGGCCCGCGCGCCCGACCGCCGACGATCTGAAAAGTGCCAAGGCGGCGAGCGAACGGCTGCAGAACGGCACCAGTTATCTCGGGCTGGAATGCGCCGAGCACGGCCTGTCGGTCGAGGACGTGGTGGAGCAGCGCCAGCGCGAGCGGGACCTGTTCGTGGCCGCCGGCCTGGGCGACCCGTTCACTCGCAAGACGGCGCCCGCGCCGGCGCCGACGGACACCGAAAAGGACGATGCCGAATGACCGACCCCTGCACGCGGGCGGCGGAGCTGCGCGCCCTGCGCTCTGACCTGGTGTCCGGCCAGGTCCCGGCCCGGATCCGGTTCGACCGCGAGGAGGTCGAGTTTTTCAAGGCCGACCCGGCGGCGCTGGATCGGGAGATCGCGCGCATGGAGGCGGAGTGTGCCCGGTCCCAGGGCCGCCGACCACGCTACGCCGTCATACCACGGTTCCGGAGGTACTGAGCATGGCCTGTCTGGTCAACGGCTCCGAGATCGTCCTGACCGGCGTGGTCGGTGATGCGGTCTGGGACGACGGCTTCTATGCCTTCGAGGTGATCCAGGCGCTGGCCACGATCGGCCACGACCAGGACGTCACCGTGCGGCTGAACAGCGGCGGCGGGTACGCCACCGAGGGGACGGCCGTGCACGCGGCGCTCACCGCGCACGGCGGCCGGGTGCGCATGATCGTCGAGGGCATCGCCGCTTCGGCGGCCAGCGTGATCGCCATGGCGGGGGATACCGTCACCATGGCGCTGGGCGCCGTGCTGATGATCCACGACGCGGCGGTGATCACCCTTGGCGATGTCACGGAACACGAACGCAGCCTGCGCGCCCTGAACACCATCAGCGACGGTTACGCGGCGATCTACGCGGCTAGGACCGGCCGGCCCGCCGCCGAGATGCGCGACCTGATGCGCGCGGAAACATGGCTTACGGCCGAACAGGCGCTGCAGGCCGGGTTCGTCGATGCGATCGGGGCCGCCAACGACAACGGCGCGGAACCGTCGGCCTACGACTACCGGGTCTATGCCCGGGCCCCCGAGCGGCTGGTGGCCATGGCCCGCCAGCACGGCTGGCGCATGCCGACCGCCAATCTCTCTCAACAACAGGAGACGCCCGTGACCGGACAGGCACAGACGGACACGGGCACCGCGCCCGCTGCCACGCACCAGACGGCCCCTGCGGCCACTCTCGACCCTGCGAAAATCGCGGCCGAGGCTGTGGCCGCCGACCGCAAGCGCCGCGCCGACGTGCTGGCGCTGGCGGAAACCAAGGGCCGCGAGGCCCTGGCCGAGCACCTGCTCGCCAGCACCGACATGGAACCGACGGCGATCAAGGCCACGCTCGCCGCTGCGCCGAAGGCCGGTGACGCACAGCCGACCGACGACGCCAATCCGACACCCGAGGCCTACGCCACCGAGCGGGCCGCCGCCGGGGCCGGCTTGGCCATGCCGGGGGGGCGTTCTGCCGCCCACCCGCGGATCGATCACCAAGCCATCTACAACCGGATGAACGGGGTGAAGGGATAACGCCATGCCGAACGTCATCACTGAGAGCCGGCGTACGGCCGAATTCCTGATCTCGGAGGCGAACGGACATCGCAGCCGGGAAGAGGTGACTGTCACGGGCGGCGCCTATACCCCCGGCACCGTGCTGGGACGGGTCACCACCTCCGGAAAACACACGATCCACGACCCGACCGCCGAGGACGGGAGTGAAACGGCCGTCGCCGTGCTCCATGCCGTCGTCGATGCCTCCGATGGGGACCGGCGCGCCACGATCATCGCTCGTGACGCCGAGGTCAACGGGCTCGCTCTCTCGTGGTTCGACGGTGCTACCGACCCGCAGAAGGCCGCGGGCGTCGCCGATCTGGCCGCCGTCGGCATCATCGTCCGATAACCGGAAAGGACACGCCCGATGTGGGAACTCCCGAACGTTTTCACCGGTGACGCCTTTTCGGCGCTCACCTTGACCTCGAAGGTCAACAACGTCCCCTATTCGCCGCAGCTGCTTGGCGCCATGGGCCTGTACACGGTCGACGGCGTCCGCACCACGGACATTGCCGTGGGCGAGCGCAACGGCTCCCTGGAGGTCGTGAAGACCTCCGAGCGCGGGGCGCCACCCGAGCAGATGGAAAAGGCCAAGCAGATCATTCGCAAGGCGACCGTCTCCCACATCGCCGTTGAAGGCTACGTAAACGCCGACGAAGTCCAGGATGCGATGCAGGAAGCCCAGCTGACGGGGCAGTCCGAGTTGCAAACGGCCGAGGGGCTGATCCAGGACGTTCTGAACGGCCCGTTCGGCCTGCGCGCGCGCGTTGAGCTGACCCACGAGTACCACAGGCTCGGCGGTATCAAGGGTGTCGTCCTGGATGCGGATGGGTCGGAACTGTACAACTGGTATGACTTCTTTGGCATCAACGCCCTGGCGGCACACAACACCAACTTCGGCGGTCTTGCGGCCGACGGCGGGGTGTTCGAGGTCGAGTGCACGAAGCTCAAGCGGGACATGCTCCGCGAACTGGAAGGGCTGCCGGTCACGATGATGCGGCCGGTCGCGCTGTGTGGCGACAACTACTACGACCAGATCTATTCCAACAAGGAAGTGAAGGCCGCCCGCAAGAACCGCGACGCGGGGCGCGATTCAGACGTGTTCGGAGAGAACATGGCGTTCTCCGCCATCGACTATGGTGGCATTACATGGGCCAATTACCGTGGCACCAAGGATGGCGATGTCGGCATCGACACTGACGAGGGCCGCCTGTTCCCGATGGGCATCCCCGGCCTGTTCCAGATGATCTTCGGTCCGCCGGATATCATGGGAATGACCAATATGAAGGGCCTCCCGGCGCATTCCTACATGCCACCGGAAAGCCAGACCAGTCGTCGCGCCGTGGTTGAGGCGCAGTCCAATCCCCTGACCTTGTGCGTGCGCCCGCGGTCCCTGCGGCGCCTGACCAAGTCCTGATGCCCCCGATCTGGCGGGATCGGCTGGCGCGAGTCCGGCAGGCGGTGGACGGGCAGTTCGGCGAGGCCGTCACCGTCACGCCCCAGGCCGCCGGCGACTTCTCGTCCGGCCCCGACCCGGCCCGCCCGGCCTTCCCGTTGGTCGGCGTGCTGGTCACGGGCCAGGGCGACCAGAGCAACCTGGACGGCGGCGCGGCCCGGTCCTGGCGGGTCAGCATCCCCGTCAGCGAGGCGGAACTGCACGTCGATCCCGACGCATGGCCGGGCGTGCTCGACGTCCGCCAGGGCGACCACCTGACGGCCGATGATCGGGGCGGCACCCCTTACGAGGTGCTCCGCATCGACCGGGGCCACCGCAACCGCATCGTTCTGCGCCTGGGGGCGCGCTGACCATGAGCCTCTCCCGTCTGGCGCTGCGTATCGTCACCGTGGCCGCTCTGCGCGGGCGGACCTGGGCGGGGGACGCGGTGCGCGACAGCGCCATTCCGCCGCTGGACGTGGCGGCGCGCACCGAGCGCCTGCCGTTCCTGTCGGTCTACACCGACGACGGCGAGACGGTGCCACGCCACGGCGATCTGCTGTCCGGACAGCCCGGCTTCGCCCTCATCATCGAGATGGCGGTCACGGCACAGATGGCGCCGGACGGCGCCTGGGCGATCCCCACCACCGACGCCGGCATGGAAACGACGCTCGACCTGCTCGACCGTCAGATCCGGCGGGCGCTGATGGACCCGGACGACCCCTGGGCCGGCCTGTGGCGCGCCCTGGTGATCGACATCGCCGTGGTCCGGACCCAGCGCGGCGCCTCGGCGGACCAGGGCACCCGCTTCGCCGGACGCCAGATCGAACTCCAGGTCCGCACCCTGGCGGAACCCCGATCCGGCGTGACCGCCTCCGGGGTCTGGGCGGACCTCCTGGCCCGGCTGGAGGCCGACGCCGCGCTGGCGCCCTTGGCCCCGGTCCTGCGGGCCGAGATCGAGGGCGATACACCGGCGATGCCGCCTGTCCTGTGGCCTTGGCACTGGCAGCGCGACGCGGCGGAGGCGCTGGGACACGAGGTCGACGATCCACGGACCGTCGGCAGCACCATCGAAACCGTCGTCACACACCCGGCGGGATACCCGGACACATGAGCGACGCGTTCGTCCGGGCGATCACCCGCCGGTTCGCCGAGCTGGAGGCCGAGGTGGAAGACCTGCGCCGCCGCATCGGCAACATGGTCCGCGAGGCCCGGGTGACCGGGGTGGACTACGATCGCGCCGTGGCCACCGTGGACATGGACGGGCTGCCCTCGAAGGCGATCCCGTGGGTCCAGCGCGCCGGCGACATCCGGGACTGGGACCCGCCGACACCGGGCGAGCGTGTCCTGGTGGTCAGCCCGACGGGCGACCCTGGCCTGGGGCTCATCCTGCCGGGAGGGTGGTCGACCGCATTCCCCCAGCCGCACAACCGGGGTGGTGACCGTTACATCGTGGCCGCGGGCACAATCACATTGATAAGCGGCGATACATCCCTGTGCGTCGGACCTTCCGGCGTGCGGATCGACGGCCGCCTGCACACCACGAGGGGCATTCACGACAACGGTGGCGTGTACTCGACGGAGGCCGTCTGGCCCCCGATCCCGACCTTTACACCGCCAGTGAGGTGACCAGTGGCCGATCCCGATTTCGAGTCCCTTGTGGTCGGAACCTTGACGGTCCTGGAGCGTCTGACCGTGGTCGACGCGGCGAACGCCTCGCGGGCCGCCACGGTGTCGTTCGTCGGCGACACGCTGCGCATCGAATCCACCGAAGCCGTGGCACGCGTCGAGATCCGCAGCCAAGCCATCGATCACATCGCGGTTGAACGGGTGCGAATCGACGGCGGTGAGCGCGTGGAAGTCCACGCCGACGCGGTCACCCGGCTGGATGCCGGTGGGACCGGTATCACGTACATGCCGACCTGGTGGGCGTCCTACCTGCCGGAGTGGGCCGGGTCCAGTCACGCTCGGTACCAACCGGAACACCCGGACTCCGGCGGCCCGGCCTACGCTCCCTTGCTCGGGGGCGATGGTGCCGCGCTGTTGGATGACTACTACGCCCGGTTCCCGGATGAGCGTCCCGAAGACGGGGAGTAACCCATGCCAGCCTTTACCGTCACCCGCGCAGGGTGGTTGACCGATGCCGGCGGCGCCGGCCGACCGTATGTCGTCGGCGAACCCATCGTCCTGACCGAGACCCAGGCCGCCTACCTGCTGCGCGCGGAGCAGATCGCGCCGGAGCCGGCAGCGTCGACCGCTCCGGGCAGGCAGCGGGGCGGGGTCGCGTCCCTGGACCGCGCCGAGGGCTGATCCCCATGGTCGGCATGTGCCGCCGCACCGGCCGCCCGCTGGACGGGTGGAACCACGTCGTGCAGTCGATGGATGACATCCTGACCACGGCGGTCGGGGAACGGGTCGAACGGCGGCGCTATGGCGCCGGGGCGGACGGCCTGCTGGACCGGCCGATGACGCCGCAGTCCCTGATGGACGTCTACGTGACCGTGGTGCGGGCGCTCGCGCCGCGCACCATCAACGGCCACCAGTACGGCGAACCGCGCTTCGACCTGGTCCGCATGGTGCCGCGTGCGGCCGGCCCGGACGGCGCCATGATGCTGGAGCTGGTCGGACTCTACTACCCGCGCGGTCACCTCGGAGACTTCACCGTGTTCGAGACCGCTCACCACGAGGTGACGCGATGAACGATTACGCGGTCATCGACCTGGCGCGTCTGCCGCCGCCCGACGTCCTGCAGCTGCTGGAGTACGAGGCCGAGGTATCCGCCCTTCTGGCCGACTTCCAGGGCCGCTATCCCGATTACAGCGCGATCCTGGAGTCCGACCCGGTCATGAAGCTGCTGGAGGCCATGGCCTATCGGCTGGTGCTCCGTGTCGCCGAATGGAACGACGGCGCCCGCGGGCTGATGCTGGCCTATGCCAGCGGCACGACGCTCGACCACCTGGCGGCGCTGATGAACGTGTCGCGCCTGACCGTCACGCCGGCGGACGACACCAGCGACCCGCCCACGCCGGCGGTCATGGAGACCGACGACGCCCTGCGCGCCCGCGCCCAGCTCGCCTGGGAGGGCCTGAGCACCGCCGGCCCCGCGGGCGCCTATCAGTTCCACGCCCGCGAGGCCGACGGCCGCGTGCGCGACGTGGCGGTGGACAGCCCGACGCCGGGCGACGTCGTCGTCACCGTCCTGGGTCACGACGGCGACGGCGCGGCGCCGCCCGACCTGGTCGCGGCGGTGGAGGCCCGTCTGGCCGCCGACGACGTCCGCCCGCTGACCGACCGGGTGACTGTCCGGTCCGCGACGGTCACCCCCTACGTCGTCGAGGCCACCCTGTGGCTGTACGCCGGCCCGGCCAGTGCCCCGGTGCTGTCCGCCGCCGAGGCGGCGGTGGCGGAGACCGTCGCCCGCCTGCATGCCCTGGGGCATGACGTATCGCGCT
>NZ_JACIGI010000045.1 GCF_014197795.1 Roseospira goensis | reverse complement strand
CCTGGCGCATGATGGTGTTGGTCACCGGATGCACCCGGATCTGGGCGCTGTCCGGCACCTGCTTGATGCACACGACCATGCGCGGACCGGGGGGGGTCTCCGGCGTGGTCTCCGGGGGAGGGGGTGCGGCGGGGGTCGTCATGATGGGGCTCCTTCCGGCGGTCGCGGCGCGGCGGGGGCGTCGGTGTCCAGTGCGGCGAGCGGGACGAAGGTGCGGCCGGCCGCGTCGGGGCGCGGCGCGAACACGGCGAAGTCGGCGCGGGTGCCGCCGCTGACCTCCGCCCAGGCCCGCACCAGGCAGGCGCGCAGGGTCTCCCGGTCCGGGGTCGGCCCGGCCGCCGCCACATGGGCGCGGAAGCGGTGCAGCACGTGCAGCCGCCGGGGCGCCAGCCGGGCCGGGTCCACCGGCACGGCGAGGGCCGCGAAGAACTCCTCGGCCGAACACAGGCCGGCCAGATCGCAAAGACCGTCGGTCATGGCCGTGTCTCCATCAGGGGGTGGGCCGGGGAACCGTCGGCGATGGCCGCGGCCGCGGGTGCGCCGGGCGCGGTCAGGGCATGCCAGCGGCGCAGGTCCTCGGCATCGGGGGGGCGCTTGCTGTCCCGGTAGTGGGCGCGCAGCAGGGTGACCATGCGCCGCGCCCGGGCCGGTGTGACCGGCAGTCCCATCGACAGGCAGGCGTGCGCGAGCCCGGTCGCGCCGGAGTGCTTGCCCACCACGAAGTGGTGCGCGCGCCCGACCCGGGCCGGGTCCATGCCGGTATAGGTCTCGGGCCGGCGCAGCAGGCCGTGGACGTGGATGCCGCTCTCGTGGCTGAAGGCGGCGGCGCCGACGATGCTCTTGCCGGGCGGCACACTGCGGCCGGCGGCGGTCGCCACCAGCTCGGCCAGCGCCGGCAGCCGCGCCGGATCGACGCCCGTCGGGCGGTCATACCGCTGGTCCAGCGCCACCACGACCTCCTCCAGGGCGGCGTTGCCGGCCCGCTCGCCCAGCCCCAGCACCGTGGTGCTGGCGTGGCTGGCGCCGCCCAGCAGTGCGGCCAGGGTGTTGGCGGTCGCCAGGCCGACGTCGTCGTGGGCGTGGATCTCCAACTCCAGGTCGGTGCCGGCGCGCAGGCGGGCGAACAGGTCGCGGGTGGCGAAGGGCTCCAGCAGGCCGAGGGTGTCGGCGAAGCGGAAGCGGCGCGCCCCGGCGGCCTCGACGGTCTCGATCACCCGGGCCACGAAGGCCGGGTCGGCGCGCGAGGCGTCCTCGCCGCCGACGCTGACCCGCAGGCCGTGGTCCACGGCGCGCCGCACCAGCCGCGCCAGGGTCGCCAGCACCCAGCCGCGGGTCCGGCCCAGCTTGCCGGCGATCTGGATGTCCGAGACCGGCGCCGACAGGTGCACCATGGACACGCCGCAGGCCAGCGCGGCGTCCAGGTCGGCGTCGGCGGCGCGACACCAGACAAAGGGCGTGGCGCGCAGGTCCAGGGCCAGCAGGGCGCGGATGTCGTCCTGCTCCTCCGGTCCCATGGCGGGGATGCCGACCTCCAGGTCGGGCACGCCGGCGGCGTCCAGGGCGCGGGCGATGGCCAGCTTCTCGGCGCGCGTGAAGGCGACGCCGGCGGTCTGCTCGCCGTCGCGCAGGGTGGTGTCGACGAGGCCGACGCGGGGCCGGGCGGGCGAGGGTGCCGTCATGGTCCGCATGGTCCGCCCTCCGCTCAGCCGCCGGTGTGGGCGCAGGAACAGCGCCCGGCGGCATTGGGGTTGTCGAACACGAAGCCGGCGCCGCGGTCGTCGCTGACGAAGTCCACGGTGGTGCCGACCAGCAGCGGGGCGCTTTCCGGGTCGATGTAGACGGCGACGCCGTCGAAGGTCTGCACGGCGTCGCCGTCTTCGGCGCCGGCGGCCAGCCCGAGGCGATATTGCAGGCCGGCGCAGCCGCCGGCGGCCACCACGATGCGCAGCCCGTGCGCGGCGTCGGACCGGCTCAGGGCGACGCGGATGGCGCTGCGGGCGGCGTCGGTCAGGGCCAGCATGGCGGTCCTCCACAGGGTGGGACGATCAAGGGTCACCCGGCCGGTCAGCAAGGGCCGTGCCAGCCCGGCCGGCCGTCGCATCGGGCACGGAAACCGCCACGTTCGGGGTTCATGCCGCGCTGCGGGACTGTCGAACATGCGACACAGCACCGGCGCTGTTGTCGCGCCCCGGACAGGGCGCGGCGCCGTGATCCCCCGGTTTTGCGCGGTTTTCCGGGTTGGCATCGGGCTTGCTGCACCCCGGCGCATCGTTTCGTGCGTCCCGCGTGGATGCGTCCCAAGGGGGAGACCGCCATGACCTCACTGCCGCGCATTCCGCTGGAGGGCCTGACCGTGGTGGCCTCGCGCGCCGACCTGCGGGCATCGCTGGCGCGGCCGGCGCCGGCCGCCCCGACTGCTGCGTCGGCCGCGTCCGCCGCGCGGCCCGCGCGGGTCCCGCACAACAAGCGGCGCGAGGCCCGCGCGGGGACGCGTATGGATCCGGCGGTGTGGGACCGGATCAAGGAGCACCCCTGCTACTCCGAGCAGGCCCATCACCACTTTGCCCGCATGCATGTGGCGGTGGCCCCCGGCTGCAACATTCAGTGCAATTACTGTAACCGGAAGCACGATTGCGCCAACGAGAGCCGGCCGGGCGTGGTCTCGCGCCGCCTCACCCCGGCAGAGGCGGTGGACCACGTGCGCGCGGTCGCCGCGCGGGTGCCGCAGCTTTCGGTGGTCGGCATCGCCGGGCCGGGCGACGCGCTGCACAACGCCCCCCGGACCCTGCGCACGCTGGAGCTGGTCCGGGCCGCGCTGCCCGACCTGACCCTGTGCCTGTCCACCAACGGCCTGGCGCTGCCCGATCACGTGGCGGCGCTGAAGGCGCTCGACGTCCATCACGTTACCATCACGATCAACGCGCTGGACCCGGCCATCGGCGCCGAGATCTATCCGTGGGTGTTCCACGACCACCGCCGCTGGCGCGGCGAGGAGGCCGCGCGCCTGCTGCGCGACCGCCAGATGGAGGGCCTGGCGCGGGCCGCCGAGGCCGGCCTGCTGGTCAAGGTCAACTCGGTGCTGATCCCCGGGATCAACGACGGTCACATGGCCGCGCTGAACGCCGCGGTGCGCGCCCAGGGGGCGTTCCTGCACAACATCATGCCGCTGATCTCGGACCCGGCCCACGGCACCCGCTTCGGGCTGGAGGGCCGGCGCGGCCCCACACCGGCCGACCTGCATGCGGTGCGCGCCGCCCTGGGCGACGACGCCCGGCTGATGCGCCATTGCCGCCAGTGCCGCGCCGATGCCGTCGGCATGCTGGGCGAGGACACCTGCCAGGAGGCGGCACCGCCCGCAGACGACGGCGCGCGCCCGGACCCGGACGCCCGCGCCGCCTACCGCGCGGTGGTGGCCGAGACCCGGGCCGAACATGCCGCGGCCGCCACGGCGGCCGATGCCCTGGTGGGGACGGTCGCGCGCCCTGCCGCGACACGGCGCCTGGTGGCCGTGTGCTCGCGCGGCGGCGGGCGGGTGAACCTGCATTTCGGCAAGGCGACCGAGTTCCATGTCTACGCCGTCGGCGCCGACGGGGTGCGCTTCGACGGCATCCGCCGCGCCGACAACTACTGTCTGGGCGGCGTCGGCGATGCCGACCGCCTGGACGCCATCCTGACGACGCTGGAGGGGGTGGACGCGGTGCTGTGCGTCAAGGTCGGCGCCGGCCCGCGCCGCCGGCTGGAGGCCGCCGGCTTCGCCGTGCGCGAGATCCCTGACCATGCCGTCATCGAGACCGCCGTCGCCGACTGGTTCGCGGCCACCGCATCCGTGGGGGCCGTGCCAAACGATGCGCCGGCGGCGGTGCGGGCCTGACGGTCTGCGCCCTGTTCCACCACCCGAGCCAGGAGACCCAGCCATGGCCTACAAGATCGACGCCGCCCAGTGCACCCAGTGCGGGGCCTGCGAGTTCGAATGCCCCAACGGCGCCATCCGCATGAAGGGTGACACCTACATCGTGGACGCCGCCGCCTGCACCGAGTGCGAAGGCCACTTTGACGAGCCCCAGTGCGATGCCGTCTGCCCGATCCCGGGCACCTGCGTGCCGGTGTGACCGCCTGATGGAGGAGGGGACGACGATGACGACGGCTGCGTCCGCAGAAACCCTGGAGATCGCGAGCCCCCCGGTGTTCGCGCCGGGCAGCAAGGTGCGCGCGCGAACCCTGGTGCGCAACGACGGCACCATGCCCGGCCATGCCGTGGGCGACATGCTGGTCGAGGCCGGCGATATCGGCTATGTGCGCGATGTCGGCGCCTACCTGCAACGGTTCTGGATCTACGAGGTCGATTTCGTGAGCAGCCGTCGCGTCGTCGGCATGCGGGCCGAGGAACTGGAACTGGTGGCGCCGCCGGTGCCGCACGACTGGGAGGGGGCGCGATGAAGATCACCCTGCGCAAGGGGGCCGGCGGCTTCGAGGCCTATGTGCCCAAGAAGGACCTGGAAGAGGCGGTGGTCGCGGCCGAGCGGCCCGACCTGTGGGGCGGCTGGATCGAGCTGGCCAACGGCTGGCGCTTCGACCTGCCGGCGCTGGCCGCCGACACCCGGCTGCCGATCACCGTGGACGCGCGCCGCACCAGCACCGGCGAGGGGTAGGGCGGCCCGCACGCCTTTTCAGCCGTCCACCCCCCTTTGCGCGATCGCCAGCAGCGCCCGGGTCTGGGACCGGATCTCGGCCGCCACCGAGCGGTCGAGGCGGTCGCGCCAGGCCGCCGGGATGGCCTGCGCCCCGTAGGTCGCGCCCGCCAGCATGCCGGCGAGGGCGCCGGTGGTGTCGGCGTCGCCGCCCTGGTTGACGGCGCCAACGACGCAGGCGCGCGCGCTGTCGGTTGAGAAATAATAGTGCAGGACGGTCTGCATCGTGTCCACGATGTAGGCCGAGCTGTGGCCCGGATAGGGCGTGAACCGGAACCGCGGCTCGGCCGCGAGCAGGCGCGCCGCCTCGGTCCGCACGCCGGCCACGCCATGGCCACGCAGGGCGGCGTGGACCATGCGCACCAGCGCCACGCAGGCCGCGTCCGACTGGGCCTGGTGGTGGGTGATGCGGGCCTGTCCCAGGGTCCAGGCCGCCACGCGGTCGTCGCGGGCGCCCAGGGTTGCCAGGGCCACCGGCACCACCCGCATGGCGGCGCCGTTGCCGCCGTCGCCGTCGTTGAAGGGGGCCTCCAGGGTGCCGTGGGTGAGCACCCGGCGCAGACCCCGCCGCACCGTGTTGCCGCAGTCCACCGGCCGGCTCTTGAGCCAGGCGATGAAGGCGTCCGCCACCGTTCGGCGGTCGAACCCGCCGTCGGCGATCAGCGCCCGGCCCAGCGCCAGCGCCATGCCGGTATCGTCGGTGACCTGCCCCGGCTTCAGCTTCAGCCAGCCGCCGCCGATGATGCGGCTGTGGATGCCGTAGCGGTGCTGGATCTCGCGCCGGGTCATGAACTCGACGGTGGCCCCCAGGGCGTCGCCCACCGCCAGGCCGAGGAAGGCGCCGAGGGCGCGGTCTTCCAGCGCCTCGGGATCGCCGAAGGGATCGCTCTCCGGCCTGTCGCGCAGCACCGTCATAGCGTCGACATCTCCACCGTGTAGTCGCCCCCGAGCACCAGGAATTCCGCCTCGCCCTTGAGCGGGTGGCGCGGCAGCAGGTCGGCGAAGAACACCACCTTGCTGGCCGGCGCGCGCACCGTCAGGACCCAGTCGCCGAAACAGTCGGCCACGCCGCGGTCGCCGGTGAACGAGGTCAGATTGTTGAAACGCACGATGGCGTGGCGCCGGTCGGGCCGCGCCAGCACCTGGTCCTCGCCGCGCAGGTTGGCCCCGCGGTACAGGGTCAGATGCTGCTGGTCCGGCGCCAGCACGAACCGGCGCAACACCCATTGGCAGAACGTGAACACGAGATCAAGCTGACCGTGAATGGCGTTGTCGTGGAAGCGGCTGCTCATCTTCTGTTCCACATAGCGGATCCAGGCCGGGCACGGGATGTGCGGAATGGGGCCGCCATGCCAGGTGGGCAGCAGGCCGAAGCGGCTCTCCACCCAGCCCTTCAGCACCGCGCCCTCGGCGCCCCCCGTGTCGAAGGCCCAGCCCTTGAGCAGCCGCAGGTAGCTGGCGCGAAAGCGCCGGGTGCCGTCGGCGGCGGAGCGGCCGGGGCGGTCGTCGGGGTCGCGCTGCTCCGGATCCAGGCAGAAGGTGGCCGCCATGACGGCATGGAACGCCTGCACGGCGTCGGCCATGTCCTCGGCCTCGTCCAGCATCTCGAACAGGCCGCGCGCGGTGGCGCGCACGTGCGGCAACTCCAGCGGCTCCGGCTGGTCGTTGAACAGCGGGCTCGCCAGCAGCGTGGTCGAGACGCCGACCAGGTTGCTGCTGTGCCCCAGCGGCCGCCGCAGCGGGGTGGCGTCGACGGGGCCGGGGGGCCTCGGGGCGGGGGGTGCGGTCACGGTCATGCTGGATCCTCAGCAAACACCGTGCCGATCCGTGGGACACCGGGCGGCGCGGTGTCGGCGGTCCGACACAGCCCGGGTCCTGTGTCGTGTCGGACATTGCGGCGGAACGGTTTGTCGGCTTCCGGACAGGGGCGGCGGTGGCGACCCCGGACCCACCGGGAGCCTGCACGGCCTTGAAACAAAACGCTCTTTGTCCTGGGCGGGGAGGGCTGCGCGGGGTTGGCACGGCGCTTGCCGATATCCGGGTCAGGCAGGGAGCCGGCCGACCCGATCCGGTCCCCCGATCCCCGATCCCCGATCCCCGATCCAGGATGAGATGAGGAGACACCCCATGAGCCAGTTGCGTCAGATCGCTTTCTACGGCAAGGGCGGCATCGGCAAGTCCACCACCTCGCAGAACACCCTCGCGGCCCTGGTCGAGCTGGGCCAGAAGATCATGATCGTCGGCTGCGACCCGAAGGCCGACTCCACCCGCCTGATCCTGAACTCGAAGATGCAGGACACCGTTCTGCACCTGGCCGCCGAGGCCGGCTCGGTCGAGGACCTGGAGCTGGAGGACGTGGTCCGCGACGGCTACCAGGGCATCAAGTGCGTCGAGTCCGGCGGCCCCGAGCCCGGTGTCGGCTGTGCCGGCCGCGGCGTCATCACCGCGATCAACTTCCTGGAGGAGAACGGCGCCTACGAGGACATGGACTACATCTCCTACGACGTGCTCGGCGACGTGGTGTGCGGCGGCTTCGCCATGCCCATCCGCGAGAACAAGGCCCAGGAGATCTACATCGTCATGTCCGGCGAGATGATGGCGCTCTACGCCGCCAACAACATCGCCAAGGGCATCCTCAAGTACGCCCACTCCGGTGGCGTGCGCCTGGGCGGCCTGATCTGCAACGAGCGCAAGACCGACAAGGAACTGGAGCTGGCCGAGGCCCTGGCCGCCAAGCTGGGCACCAAGCTGATCCACTTCGTGCCGCGTGACAACGTGGTGCAGCACGCCGAGCTGCGCCGCCAGACCGTGATCCAGTACGCCCCGGACTCCAAGCAGGCCAACGAGTACCGCGAGCTGGCGCGTAAGATCCACGAGAACTCGGGCCAGGGCGTGATCCCGACCCCGGTCACGATGGAGGAGCTGGAGGACATGCTGATCGAGTTCGGCATCATGAAGACCGAAGCCGAGCAGATCGCCGAGCTGGAGGCCAAGGAGGCCGCGATGGCGTAGCGCGCCCTCTGGGCGCCGACCCCGGGGCGCCGAGCTTTGGGCGCCGAGCTTTGGGCGCCGACCCCGGGGCGCCGAGCTTTGGGCGCCGAGCTTTGGGCGCCGAGCTTTGGGCGCCGAGCTTTGGGCGCTGGCCCTGGGTCGGTGCCCGCCCGGCGCGCGCCCCGCGTCCCGTCTCCCCCCTTCCGTCTTCCCTGTCTTGCCTGGAGGATCCGATGAGCCCTCTGGATACCCCGAAGGGTCCCGTCTCGGGGACCGCCTTGGGTGAGGATCTGATCGCCGAGGTCCTGTCCGCCTACCCCCCGAAGGCCGCCAAGAAGCGCGCCAAGCACCTGTCCGTCGCGCGTACCGCCGAGGGCGAAAGCACCCCCGGGTGCGGCGTCAAGTCCAACATCAAGTCAATCCCCGGCGTCATGACCATCCGCGGCTGCGCCTACGCCGGCTCCAAGGGCGTGGTGTGGGGGCCGGTCAAGGACATGGTGCACATCTCGCACGGTCCGGTCGGCTGTGGCCACTATTCCTGGGCGCAGCGCCGCAACTACTACACCGGCACGACCGGGATCGACCGCTTCGTCACCATGCAGATCACGTCGGACTTCCAGGAACGCGACATCGTGTTCGGGGGTGACAAGAAGCTGGGTCAGATGATCGACGAGATCGAGACCCTGTTCCCGCTCAACAAGGGCATCACCGTGCAGTCCGAGTGCCCGATCGGCCTGATCGGCGACGACATCGAAGGGGTGTCGCGCAAGAAGAAGAAGGAGATCGGCAAGACCGTGGTGCCGGTGCGCTGCGAGGGCTTCCGCGGCGTGTCCCAGTCGCTCGGCCACCACATCGCCAACGACAGCATCCGCGACTGGGTGCTCAAGGACGGGGCCAACGCCGAGGGCGGCACGGCCTACGACGTCAACGTCATCGGCGACTACAACATCGGCGGTGACGCCTGGGCGTCGCGGCGGCTGCTGGAGGAGATGGGCCTGCGGGTGGTGGCGGTGTGGTCGGGCGACTGCACCCTGGCCGAGATCGAGAACGCGCCCAAGGCCAAGCTCAACCTGATCCACTGCTACCGGTCCATGAACTACATCTGCCGCCACATGGAAGAGACCTGGGGCGTGCCGTGGATGGAGTTCAACTTCTTCGGTCCGACCCAGATCGCCAAGTCGCTGCGCGCCATCGCGGCGCAGTTCGACGAGACCATCCAGGCCAAGGCGGAAGAGGTCATCGCCAAGTATCAGCCGATGGTCGACGCCGTCCTGGCCAAGTACAAGCCGCGCCTGAAGGGCAAGACGGTGATGCTCTATGTCGGTGGGTTGCGCCCCCGGCACGTCGCCACCGCCTACGACGACCTGGGCATGGAGATCATCGCCACCGGCTACGAGTTCGCCCATGGCGACGACTACAAGCGCACCGGCCCGTACGTGAAGGACGGCACGCTGATCTACGACGACGTGACCGGCTACGAGCTGGAACACTTCATCCAGAAGCTGCGCCCCGATCTGGTCGGCTCCGGCATCAAGGAGAAGTACGCCATCCAGAAGATGGGTGTGCCGTTCCGCCAGATGCACTCGTGGGACTACTCCGGCCCCTACCACGGCTACGACGGCTTCGCGGTGTTCGCCCGCGACATGGACATGGCCGTGAACAGCCCGGTCTGGGGCCTGACCCGGGCGCCCTGGGCCGCCGCTTCCTGATCCCCTCTCGGTTGGAGACCGTCGACATGCCACAGTCCGCCGAGCGCACGCTCGACCACGCCACGCTGTTCCGCGAGCCGGAATACGCGGCCATGTTCGAGGCCAAGCGGGACGCCTTCGAGTGCCCGCACCCCCCCGAGAAGGTCCAGGAGATCGCCGACTGGACCAAGGGCTGGGACTACCGCGAGAAGAACTTCGCCCGCGAGGCGCTGACGGTGAATCCGGCCAAGGCGTGCCAGCCGCTGGGCGCGGTGTTCGCCGCCGCCGGGTTCGACGGCTGCCTGTCCATGGTGCACGGCTCGCAGGGCTGCGTCGCCTACTACCGCTCGCACCTGGCGCGCCACTTCAAGGAGCCGTCGGCGGCGGTGTCCACCTCGATGACCGAAGACGCGGCGGTGTTCGGCGGTCTCAACAACCTGGTCGAGGGCCTGAGCAACGCGTCGGCCCTGTATGATCCGAAGATGATCGCCGTCTCCACCACCTGCATGGCCGAGGTCATCGGCGACGACCTCAACTCCTTCGTCATCCAGGCCAAGGAGAAGAACGGGTTCAGCAAGGAGTTCCCGGTTCCCTTCGCCCACACCCCGGCCTTCGTCGGCAGTCACATCAACGGCTACGACGTCATGGTCAAGGCGATCGTGTCGTATTTCTGGACCCGGGAGGAGGGGGACCCGACCCCCGACCAGTCCATCAACATCATTCCCGGCTTCGACGGCTACGCGGTCGCCAACAATCGGGAACTGAAGCGCATGCTGGACCTGATGGGGGTTCCGCACCGGCTGCTGTCCGACGTCTCGGACGTGTACGACACGCCGACCGACGGCACCTACCGGATGTACGCCGGCGGCACCACGCAGGACGAGATCAAGGCCGCCCGCCATGCCAAGGCGACCCTGTCGTTGCAGCAGTGGTGCAGCGAGAAGACGCTGGAGATGATCGCCGGCACCGGCCAGCAGACGCAGGCGTTCCACTACCCCATGGGCGTGGCGGGGACGGACGCGTTCCTGATGGCCGTCTCGGAGGCCACCGGCCAGCCGATCCCCGAGGCCCTGGAGCTGGAGCGCGGGCGCTTGGTCGACGCCATGACCGACAGCCAGTCCTGGTTGCACGGGCGCACCATGGCGGTGTTCGGCGACCCCGACTTCGTCTACGGCATGACCGCGTTCCTGCTGGAGCTGGGGGTGGAGCCGGTGCACTGCCTGTCCACCAACGGTGGCCCGGCCTGGGAGAAGAAGATGAAGGCCCTGTTGGCCGACTCGCCGTTCGGGACCAACACCCAGGTGTGGCCGCGCAAGGACCTGTGGCACCTGCGCTCGCTGCTGGCGACCGAGCCGGCCGAGTTCGTCATCGGCAGCTCGCACGGCAAGTTCCTGCAACAGGATCTGGGCATCCCGCTGATCCGCCTGACGTTCCCGATCTTCGACCGGCACCACCACCACCGCTTCCCGACGCTGGGCTACCAGGGCGGCCTGCGGGTGCTGGTCACCCTGCTGGACACCGTGCTGGACACCCTGGACCGGCAGACGGCGGACACGGGCATCAGCTATGACCTGACGCGCTGAGGCGCGCCCCGGGCACGAGGAGAACCGCCATGCTGGACAGCGCATCGGTCAAGGTTGAGGACAAGCTCTACCAGAACCGTTACCACGTGGACGAGGGACGGCCGCACGTCCGCATCAGCCCCGAGGCGGCCGGATCGGCCACGCTCCAGACCCTGGTGAAGGTGTGCCCGGCCGGGTGCTACGAACAGGCGGACGACGGCACCGTCGAGGTGGTGCCGGACGGCTGCATGGAGTGCGGCACCTGCCGGATCCTGACGGATGGCACCGGCCTGCTGGAGTGGTCCTATCCGCGCGGCGGCTACGGCATCCAGTTCAAGTTCGGCTGAGGCCGTCCGCGCCGTCCGGCCGGGACCGGGACGGTGATCGGAGGGGGGACGGGGGCGCGAGGGCGCCCCTGAAGCGCGACACTTGAGTTTGCAGTAGCTGCCATTTGACATTGCAGCACTCGATATCATGGGTGAGTGGCCTCTGGAAGCGGTCTGAGGGGTCTCTCAGGGCCGTGCTGGAGTCGCGGCCGCCCGCCACGCCCGCACGGCCGCCTCGGCCAGCCCGACGCGGTCGCCGTCCGGCCAGGGCAGGTCGAACTCCCGTCGCAGGGCGGCTTCGACGGTCGCCGGGTCCAGGTCCACCGTCTTGACCGCCGTCGCCTGCCAGCTCGTGGTCGAACGCGTGAACCGCTGGACCGGCCCAATGAAGGTCTCGATCAGGCCCCGGGCCTCGCTGGCGGCATGGAACTTCTGGAACGTCCAGGCCGTGGGGGCGGCCTCCAGGTCGCCGCGGTAGAGCGCCACGAAGCCGTCGGCGTCGACCGCGCCGGCGTGCAGGTACTGCTTCGGGTTGGCCTGTTTCGTGGTGCGCTCCATGGCGTGCAGGCGCTCGCGGGTGCGGCCGGAGACGTGGACGCGGCCGCCGACCCGGCACAGGGCGTTCAGCGTGACCATCACGTCGCGTTCGGCCGCCACGCTGTCGACGGAGTTCAGAACGCTGTCACACACCACCACGTCGAACGGCCCCCGGGCGGCCCAGGCGGCCAGGGCGTCGCGGCACCACGCATGGGCGGTCGGGCGGTCCAGGCGGGTGCCATCGAGCGGGAAGAACTCGACCCACACCACCGGGTGGCCGCACCCCTGGAGCCTGCGGACGTAATCCGCCTGACCGGCGCCGAAGTCGATCAGGCGTTCGCCCGGCCCGAGCTGGGGCAGCACGTGCCGCTCGTACAGCCGCGACCGGCAGGCCCGTTGGCCGCCCGTGCGCAGGCGGGGTCGCTGGCACGCCGACTGGCGCCAGGTGTCGCCCGCGAGGGGACCGAACGAGAACGCGCCATAGGCCCTGTGCAGGTACCGCGCAGCGTAGTCGGGCACGCGGATCGTGCGGCAGGGGAGGCCCATCACCGCGCAGGTCAGGGCATAGTTGATGCCGTCGATGACGCGGCCGTCGCGGGTCGCGACCGCGCACCCCCACGGCCCGTAGCGACAGATCAGGGCACCGATGGTCGCCCGCGTGACGGCGTCCGGGCCGCGGAACGCGCCTTTGATGCGCCAGGCCGGGACGTCCACGAACACGCCCATGCGCGGGTCCGGCGGCACCCGCGCCCACAGGCCGGGCGCATCCTCGGTCACGTTGTGAAGCTGGTTGAACCTGGCTTCGTCGGTGTCCGTGATCCCCTGGGCGACATAGACCGGCCCCAGGGCGCGCCCCAGCGCGGTGAGCTGCCGCAGGCGCTGGTGCCCGGCGATGACGGTGCCGGTGTCGCGGGCGATGATCGGCTTGACCACGCCGATCCGGCGGATGGACTGGCGCAAGGCCGCGCACGCCCGGGCGTCGATGACGCGCGGGTTGTAGGGCGCCGGGCGCAGGCGGCCGAGCGGATAGCGCGCCCGGAACATCAGGCGTCCCCCGCCAGCAGGGCGCGCACGAAGCCGTACGGGATGCCGCGGGCGTCGAGCCAGGCGCGCAGGCGGTCTTCCAGCGCGGCCGCCTCGTCGGGGGTCATGGGGATGCGGTGCTTGCCGAACCGCAGGACGGCGATCGGGGTGCGGGGCGTTCCCTTGCCCTGGGGCATGGGCTCTCTCCATCGGCCGGACGCTCGGCGGCGCGCTGGGGAGGGGACTCGACGGCCCGCTGGATGGTGACGGCCCCGCAGCGGGGGCACTTGATCCGAACGGTACCGTACCGGAACTCCAGGAGTTCCGCCAGCTTTCGGCGGCACTGACCGCACCGCATTGACTCCATGGCGTCGGACATGGGGACTCCCTCGCGCCCTGATCGGGGCCGGCGGGCCGCGTCCATGCGCGGCCGACGTGGGCGTGGGGGAGCTGATACCTCCCGGTTCGGGGTGTTGGCGCACCCCGGCCCCCGCCGCGTGTCCGCGCATTCGGGGGACTGTCAATCGACGGGCGTGGAATTGGCATGAGCCGCAGGGTGGCGTGTGGCACGATCCGGAGCAGGTCCACACCTGGGAGATGCCGTCATGCGCACCCGTCTTGTCGTCCTGGCCGGCGCCGTGCTGCTGGCCGCCTGCGGGGAAGACCCGCAGAGCGTCGCCGACCTCAACCCGGATTTCGTCGTCCGCGAGGAGGCGACCGACCGGGGGATCGTGCTGGTGGTCGAGACCGTCAGTGAAGGCTTCAGTCGCTCCATGGACGTCACCAAGCTGGGGCTGGACATGAGGCGGATCGCCCGGTTCATCGCCACCCATCCGGACAAGCACCCGGACGTCGCCGGCGTACGGCTGGAGGTCACCACCCCCACGGTGGATGTCTACGGCCACGACGGCATGACCCGGAGCCTCGACCTGGTCATGGACCGGACGACGATGGAGAGGATCAACTACGACGCCATCATGACCGCCGCACACTTCCTGAACCTGACGACGCCGACGGTGAAGCATCCGGTGGGCCGCCAGCTCATCGCCGGGTACTGCGAGGACGAGACCGCCCAGGAGTACGCGCGCGACTTCTGCCGGGTGGCGCGGCGCTGACCCCCTCATGCGCCGCCGTCTCCGGCCCAGACCACGGCGACGCCGTCGGCGGTCTCGACCACACGCCAGCCGGGGACGGCGGCCGCGCCCGGCGAGCGCGGCACCGATCCGGCCGGGGTGGCGGCCGGCGCCGGGGTGTCCGCCTCGACCTCCGACCGGAACCCCACCGCGTCGAGGCGGTGCGTCACGCTCTGGATGGCCCAGCGACGGTCCGCGTCCGCGCCGAACCCGTCCAGCATCAGATCGCCACCGGCCAGCAGGGTCGGCCGGCCCTCCAGCGTCAGGCGCAGGGTGTCGCGTTCCCGCACGGTCTCCCGCGCCGTCCCGTCGGCGCGGGCCACGGCCTGCGCCGGCCCGGCGGCGGTGACGCGCAGCTCCACCGGCGGCCCGGCGCCGTCGCTCAGCACCACCTCCCAGGCGGCGCGGCCCGCGTCCAGGTCGTGGCGGGGCGCGGCCACGCTGGCCGCCCTCTCGCGGTCCTGGCTGGTGACCCACCAGGTCAGGGCCTCGTCGTGGCGCACCACCTCCGCCGGCAGCGCCCGGCCGGTGGCGGCCGTCACCCCCGACCCCACGCGCGCGACCACCAGGCGGCCGTCGGCCACCTTGACGGCGCCGCCCACGGCGCGGGCGTGGCGGGTGACCAGGTGCAGGTCCGACTCGGCGGCCTGGTCCACGTGGCCCACCGCCACGCCGGCCAGGTCCGGCGCCACCACCGGGGTCAGCCCGTGATCGGCGGCGACGCGCGCGACCAGGGCGCCCAGGGTGGGCGCGCCGAACGAGCGCGAGCGGGGGGCGCGCAACGGGCCGCGCAGGTCGGCGGCGCGGCCCCGGATGGTCATGGCCAGGCCCTGGCCCTCGTTGCCGTGCTGCACCTCATCGACCACGAACGCCGGCATGTCCACCAGCCCGGTCTCGCGCCAGCCCAGGGCGACGCGCAGGGCGGCACCACGCGGCGGCACGGCGACGGCGCGGTCGCGCCAGTCCAGGCGCAGCTCCAGCTCGTCGCTGTCGGCCTTCAGGTGGTCGGTGACGCTCAGCGACACCAGCACCGGCCGCACCCGGGGCGTGATGTCCTGGCCGGCGACGGAGAGGCGCCAGTCGGGGGTCCAGCGGGGGCGGTCGAGGGGTCCGGTCATGACGGTCTCAGTCCCACAGCCGGACGACAGCGACGCGCGGCGGGTCCGCCGGCGGATCGGGCAGGCGGACAAGCGTGCCCGTGGGCAGGACCGGGCCGAGGGCCGCGAGGCCCCGGTTCAGGTCCAGCACGGCCGCCAGGTTCTCCGCCGTCTCGCGGCCATAGGCGCGGCGGCAGATCAGGTCCACGGTCTCCCCTTGCTGGCTGCGCAGTTCGATCATGATGGCCCCTCGCTGCCGTAGTGGGCGAGTTCCAGCCGGAACTCGATCCGGCGGGCCGTGCCGCGCCAGCCGACGGCCTGGGTCTCCTCGACCTCGGTCACGCACCACCAGCCGAGGACCTCGCCCAGGCCCGAGACCAGCAGCAGCGGCGCCCCCGCGGCCGCCACGGCGCGCAGGCGCGGGACCTGGTCCCAGCCGTCGCCGGCGGGGTACAGGCGCACGTCCAGGGGGTGGATGACGCCGTCCAGCGTCAGGGTCTCGGCGCCGGGGCCGAGCCACTGCCGCGCTGGCCGCACGGCCAGGCGGTCCTGCTGGGGCCAGCGGTATTCGGCGCGCCGGCGCAGGGTCTGGTGGGCGGCGGTGGCGATGCTGAAGCGGATGTCGTCGCCCAGGCCCAGCAGCACGTCAGTCGAGGTCATGCAGGGCTCCGCGCTGCTGTCGCGCCAGCTCCGCCGCCATCGCACGGGCCAGGCCCTGGACGTCCGTGCCGGGCGGGACGGTGATGGTGTTGTGGTTGACGATGGAGACGGACCGCGTCTCGTCGCGGTCGCCTTCGTTGATGGTCACGACCGGCTGGGCCGGCGGAGGGCCGCCGGCGGGCACGGCAGGGATCACGGGCACATCGACCGGCGGCGGTGCGGCGGCCGCCACGCCGTCGCCGGCGGCGCCCAGGCGATCCAGCAGGGCGTGGGTGGCGAAGGGATCGGCGACGGGGGCGCCCGCGGACGCCGCCGAGGCTGGGGGTCCGAACGCGGCGGCGATGGCGGCCGGGTCGCGCCCGAGGGTGTCCGGCGCGGCGGCGGCGGCGGCGGCCGCCCCGCCCGCCGCCAGGCTGGTCCCCAGGGCGGCGGCGGCGACGGACCCCGGGAGGATGCGCCGCCCGCGCCGGTCGCGCGGCACGGGGGGCGTGTCGTCGGTCGCCGTCTTGGCCGGGTCGACGCCCAGGTGTTCCTGCAGCCAGTCGGGCAGGATGCCCACGATGTCCGCGATGCGACGCCCGAACCAGGCCTTGATGTCGTCCAGGACCGCCGCGAAGCCCGCGCGCAACTGGTCCATCCATGCCTTGCCGATCTCGAACAGGTCGACGCCGAACAGCCAGTCGATCATGCCGTTGATGGCCTCGGCCAGCAGGGTGACGGGATTGAACTCCTCCAGCAGGGCCAGGATGCCGTTCAGCAGACCGTCGTCGAACGCGGCCTTGATCCGGTCCCATTTGCCCTGGAACCATTCGCCGATCCCGTCCCAGTTCCGGTAGATCGCGTACACGATGCCGGCCAGGGCGGCGGCCAGCAGCAGGACCCAGCCGATCGGCGTGGCGACCAGGGCCGCGCTCATGACCCGGAACGCCCCGGCCACCAGCGGCCCGGCGGCGGCGACCCCGCGCATCGCCGTGCCCAGCAGGCCGGCCTTCAGGCCCAGCGTGGTCATGGACCAGCGCAGCACGGCCAGCGGCACCAGCACCGCGCCGGCGGCGGTCATCAGCCCGCCGATCCCCACCGCGCCCGCCGCCGTCCACGCGGCCACCGTGCCGAGGGAGGCGACCAGCTCGGGGTTCTTCTCGGTCCACTTGATGGTCCCTCTGACCACCCGCGTCATCGCGTCGGCCACCTGCCCGAGCGCGGGCGACAGGGCGCCGCCAGTCGTTTCCTTGAGGGCATCGGCAGCGATCAGCAGGGCCTTCCACCGTTCCTCGTCGGTGTTCCTCATGATGGCGAACTTCCGGTCCACCACCCCGTCGGCGCCCAGGGCCTCGGCCCGGATGCGGCGGAACTCCTCCATGTTGGCGAGCATGGGCGCGAGGAAGTTCAGGACCTGCATGTCGCCGAACAGCTCGCCCAGTTCGAACTTCCGGGCCAGTGCGTCGGCCGCCATGCGCGGGTCGGCGCCGGCGGCGATGGCCTTCGACATCTCCTGTTCCAGGTCCGCGCCCGTGGCCTGGGCGATCTGCGCCAGCAGGGCGTCGAACGGGTTCTCGCCCCGCAGCACCGCCTCGCGGAGGGCGGCCTTGATGTCGATGCCGAACTTCTCGAAGTTCCGCACTGTCTCCGGGGCGGTGGCCTTCTGCAGGAAGTTCGCCAGATTGGTGGCGGCGTCCTCGGGACCTGAGGCGCCCTTGACGGCCACCTGCAGGGCCGCCGACAGGGTCGCGATGGCCTTCGTCCCGGTCAGGCCCAGCGCGCGGGCGTTCGCGGTCAACTGCGGGAAGGTGCGCGCCATGTCGCGCAGTTCGAAGCCGCCCAGGTCGCCGGCCCGCGCCATGATGTCGTGCGCCCGGCCGACGTCCCCGGCGGCGACCAGCAGCGTGTCCATGGCGGCGAAGGTGAGCGCGCCCATGTCCGCCATGTCGGCGCCGGTCGCCGTGGCGGCCCGGCCGACCCGGTCGAGCACCGCCAGGGCGTCGCCGGGCGACAGCCCCTTGCCGATGAGGAACCCCAGGGCCTCGCGCAAGGCGGTCGCGTCCTGGTTGGTGGCGGCGGCGATGTCCCGCACCCGGTCCCGCATGTGGTCGAGTTCGTCCGCCGTGGCGCCCGCGACCAGACCGAGGGCCGTCCAGGCATGATCCGCCTCCATGGCGGGCTTGACCCATCCGAGCCCGACCCGGCCGGCGTGCATCATGCCATACCCCGCCGCACCGACGCCGGCGGCGGCCAGGGCGGTCCTCTGCATGCGCTCGCGGGCGCGGGCCAGGGCCTCGGTGCGGCGCTGGGCGGCGGCGGCCTGATCGGCCTGGCGCGCCAGGGCCTCGGTGGCGGCGCGGGTCTCGCGCGTCACCCGGCGCTGGGCGTCGGCCAGGCGGTCGGCCGACAGGTCGAGGTCGCGCAGTTCGCGCCGCGCGCGCTCGGTGCGCTCCGCCAGCGTGCGGTGGCCGTCGGCCGCGCGGCGGGCCGCGACCCGGGCGTCGCCCAGGCGGGCGTCCAGCTTCTCCGCCGCGTCGTCGGTCCGGGACAGTTCGGTGCGCAGGGCCTCGGCGCGGGCTTCCGCGGCCTTGAACGCGGCCGCCATCTCCTCCGTCGGCGCTTCGGTGGCCGCCATCTCTCGGCCCAGGCGGTCCACCTCGGCTTCGGCGGCGGTCAGTTCGCCGCGCAGGGCATCGGCGCGCCGCCGGGTCTGGCCCAGCTCCCGCCCCAGGCCCTCGGCGCGGGTCTTGGCGGCGGTCATCGCCGTGCCGGCCTGGTCCAGGCGCTCCTTGAGCTGGCGGAACGCCGTGATGGCGCCCTGCTGCTGCTTCAGGCGGTCGAGGTCGCCGGACAGGTCCCGCGTCTGGCGCCCGAACCCGCGCATGGCCTGGCCGATGCCCCGCAGCGGCGCGGTGGCGCGGTCCATCAGGCGGATCGTCAGGGCGAGATTGAGGTCGGAGGACATGGTTTTTGTTCCTATCGCGCCAGTTCGGACCTTCGGTCCTCACGGCGCTTCGCGGCGCCGGCGCCGTCGCGCCGGTATTGCCACTCCCCTTCAGGTCGCTCTCCGGCCGCCGGAGGCGGCCGGCCGGGCCGACTGGCCCGGCGGCCCGAAGGGCCGGAGCCGCGCCCCGCCAAGCGCAGCGACGGCGGGGCTGCGGCGAGAAAACAAAAACCTCACCCTTTCACCCACACCACCGGCACCGGCCAGGCTCGGCGCGCCATGGCCCGGTCGCGCCAATCCACCAGGTCCCACAGGGTCAGGCGTTCCAGCTCGCCCAGCGGCCAGGACCAGCAGGCGGCGACGTCGGCCATCAGGTCCTCGACCTGCTCGACGGGCTCTCCGCCCCCGCCGTCAGGGCGTCCAGGTCCAGGCCCATCGTCCCGGCCGCGTCGGCGAAAAAACCCCCGACCACGCCGGTGATCGCCAGGGTGTTGGCGAGGTCGAGCGCGCCCCACACGTCGGGCGGCAGGCGCGGGGTGTGGACGCGGGCGCCGATCGCCATCAGCGCGCCGACCTGCGAGTTCGCCAGATCCAGCAGCGAGACGCCGTACAGGTCGCGGGCCACCGGCTCGCGCAGGCGCAGTTCGGTGATCCGCCCCATGCCCGCGACCTCGACGGGCCGGGGCAGCGCCACCGTGCGGGTGTCGTCGTCGGGCGCGGCGGTATCGGTCTTGGTCTCAGCCATCGGTCATCACTCCAGCCCGAGGTTGCGGCGGCGGGCCGCCAGAACATCCGTCCCGCCCACCTTGCGCACGGCGTTCAGCACGTCGATCTCGTAGAGTTCGGTGCCGGCAACCTCGGCCCTGTAGTAGATGCAGCTCAGCACCAGCTTGTTGGTGCTGCTGTCGCCGGCCTTCCAGGAGCCCAGGTCGTTCTCTTTGACCATGCCGCGTGCGGTCAGCAGGACCGGCTCCTCGTTGGCGCCATGACCCTGCGATCCGCGCAGGGTGACCGCCACCTCGGTCCCCTCGGACAGGCCCCATTGACGCCACACCTCGGGGTCGTACTCACCCAGGATGGCTTCGAGCGTCATCAACTCCTGGCCCATGTCGATGTCGGCCGGCGCATCCATGTCGCCGGCACGGAACTCCTCGGTCTTGACGACCATTTTCGGCGGGGTCAGCTCCTCGACCCGGCCGCCATACCCGTAGCCATCCACATAGAGGGTGAACGCCTTCAGCTTCTTGGCGATCGTCGCCATAGGTCTTTCTCCTGTCATACCGCCTGACGTCTTCCGTCAGGCGGCCGGCGCGACTGCGCCGGCGGGCCGAAGGCCCGGAGGCCCGAAGGGCCGATCAAAGACGTTAGGCCGCCTCGCGGATCACGGCCTCGACCAGCTCGGTGTAGTAGCCGGCCTCGCGGTGGGCGCGGAACGTCAGGCGCTCCATGGGCGCCGGCGGCTCCAGATCGAAGTCGAGCGTCAGGTGCCCGGCCATCAGGCGGTCGGGGGTGTTCAGCTCGGGATCCAGCCAGCAGCGACCGCCCAGGATCGCGCCGCGCGCCTTGAGGCCGCGCAGGTAGGCGTTGACGCTCTCCTGGATGTCGAGCACGAGCTGGGGCGACAGCGGTCGGTCCATGGCCCAGACGAAGGCGGCCTCGACCGCGTCGTAGACCATGTCCGCCGTGCGACGCACGCTCAGGAAGGCCCACAGCGGGTCCTCGCTGGTGGTGCGGTTGCCCCACAATCTGAAGCCTTCTCTCCGAATGATGGTCGTGATCTCGCGTTCGTTCAGCCAGTTGGCCTCGGACGACGTGTCCCCGACCGACCAGCCCACCGGCCGGCTGGTGCCGACGATGCCGTTGAGGACCTGGTTCGACGGGCTCCACCAGAAGCCGCGCTCGTGGTCCATGCGGCTGATGACGCCCGCGGCGCGGGCGCTGGCCGGCTGGTCCACCGCCCCGTCGGCGTCGTCGTCCCAGACCTGCACGAAGGGGTCGACGATGTAGACCCGGTCGCTGCCCCAGTCGCCCCGGTACGTGGCGGCCGCCTCCAGGGTCGTGTTCGGGCCGTCGGCGACGATGACGGCGCGCAGGGCGCTGGCGATCCCCAGCAGCTCCGCCACCACCGGATTGGCGACGCTGCCGATGGTCGCCGTGGCCGTGGCCCCCGTGCCGTCGCCGGCGATGGTGACGGTGGGCGCGGCGGTGTAGCCGATGCCCGGCCGGGTGATCGTGATGCCGCTCACCGTGCCGTCGGTCACCACGGCCGTGGCGGTGGCGCCGGTGCCGGTGGTGTCGCCGGCGGCCGGCGTGATCGTCACCGTCGTGGTGGTCGCGTCGTAGCCCGTGCCGCCGGCGTCCACGGCGATGGCGTCCACGCCGGTCGGCCGGATGCCGGTATACCCCGGCGCGACCAGGATGCGCGGCGTCGTGGCGACGGCCGACTGGGCGGCCCTGAAGGCATGCACCCCGGTCAGCAGCGTCTGGTCGCCGATCAGGTTGCTCAAGGTCGCGGCCTGGTCCGCGCCCTCCTCGACGCGCACCAGCACGATGGTGGCACCGCCCTGGTCCAGGATGCCGTCCACGGCGGCCTTGAGCGTGCCGGCCTCGCCCAGCTTGGCGGCCGTGCGCTGCTGGGTGGACAGCAAGAGGATCGGCGTGTCGAGCGGGAATGCGTCGGCATCCGCGTCGGGCGCGGTGCCGATCAGGCCGATGATGGCGCTGGCCGGGGTGCGGATCGGCCGGATGCCGTCCGACACCTCGACCACTTCGGGACCGTGATAGAAGGCTTCCGTCATGGGGTCAGCTCTCCGTCAGGATGGATCGGGCCGGGCGCCGGCGAGCACCTGGGCGGCGCGGGCGGCGGTCAGCAGCGGCGGATCGGTGGTGGTCAGGTACTGGAT
>NZ_JACIGI010000044.1 GCF_014197795.1 Roseospira goensis | reverse complement strand
CCGCCGCCGCAATCGGATGGCACAGCGAATCATGAAAGCTCCGTGATGTGGACCACCTCACCATGAACTTTCTGTAATCCGAGTTCGGAGCCCTGAGAACGGCTGCAGGGTCCTTGACACCATGGTTCGGCCGCCTGTATACACCGTGGCCTCGTTACGGCGGAGTAGCTCAGTTGGTTAGAGCAGCGGAATCATAATCCGCGTGTCGGGGGTTCAAGTCCCTCCTCCGCTACCAACAGAATCAAAGGGTTGCCGGCCGATGGGTCAGCAACCCTTTCCTTTGGTTGGCACTAGCGGTTGGCAGTTGTGTTCGAACGCTGTTCTGCAACCGCTTTCGCCACCGCCACGCTGAGCTCCGCCCTCATCATCCCCCCCAGCACATGACGATGCCCCATCGCGGCACCAGCCCATTCCGAGAACTGCTGGCCTGAGAACTGCTGGCCTGAGAAGTGCTGGAGTGAGAACTGCTGGCCCTGGACGCCGCCCCTTGAACCGTCGGCGACGCATCATATACTCTACCTGAGCATAAGGGCCGACCCTCGCCTCGGCCCTGTTTTCAACCCTCAATAATGCTCAAACAGAGTACAAGGGAGGTGTCATGACAGCCCTGACCGGCCTCGACCCGGCCCCGCTGCCCTGCGATCCGGCGGCGGAGGCGCGCACCGCCGACGTGTACGACCGCCTCAAGGATCTGATCGCACCGATGGACTGGCCGCTCCACGCGCCCGAGATCGACGCCATCCGGACCCTGAAGGAGACTCGCAACGCCGTCGTGCTGGCCCACAACTACCAGACGCCGGAGATCTTCCACGGCGTTGCCGACATCCAGGGCGATTCGCTGGCGCTGGCGCGCCAAGCCGCGGACTGCGACGCCGACGTGCTGGTGGTGGCCGGGGTGCACTTCATGGCCGAGACCGCCAAGCTGGTGAACCCGGACAAGACCGTGCTGATCCCCGATCCGCGCGCCGGCTGCTCGCTGGCGGAGTCGATCACCCCCGCCGACGTGCGGGCGCTCCGGGCGGCGCATCCCGGGGTGCCGGTGGTGACCTACGTCAACACCTCGGCCGCGGTGAAGGCGGAGGCCGACATCTGCTGTACCTCCGGCAATGCGGTGCGGGTGGTGGAGTCGCTGGGGGTGGCGCGCGTCATCTTCATCCCGGACATCTTCCTGGCCCAGCACGTGGCCCGGCACACCGCCGTCGAGATCATCCCGTGGCGCGGCACCTGCGAGGTGCATGAACGCTTCACCGCCGACGAGATCCGCACATTCCGGGCGGGCTACCCCGGCGTCGCCGTGGTGGCCCACCCGGAGTGCCCGCCGGAGGTGCTGGACGCCGCCGACCATGTGGGCTCGACGGCGCAGATGATCGACTACGTCCGCCGCGAGCGGCCCGAGCGGGTGTTCCTGGTCACCGAGTGCTCGATGAGCGACAACGTGGCCGCGGAACTGCCCGAGGTGGAGTTCGTCAAGCCCTGCACCCTGTGCCCGCACATGAAGCGGATCACGCTGCCCAAGATCCGCCGGGCGTTGGAGACCTTGGCGCCTCGCGTCGAACTGGACGCGGACCTGATCGACCGGGCCCGGGTGCCGGTCGAGCGCATGCTGGCGGTGCGGTGATGGAGGCGGTCGCAGACAGAGCGGTGCCGGGGCCGCTGCCGGACGTGATGGTGGAGCCGGTCGTGCGGGCGGCGCTGCTGGAGGATCTGGGCCGCGGCGGTGATCTCACCACCGACGGCCTGGTGCCGGCGGATCTCGCGGCGCGGGCGGTGCTGGCCGCGCGCGCCGACGGTGTGGTGGCCGGGCTGGGGGCGGCGGCGCTGGCCTTCCGGCTGCTGGATGCGGGCGTGGCCTGCCGCCCGTCCGTTGCCGACGGGGCGCGTGTGCGGGCCGGGCAGGCCCTGATGGAGATCGTGGGACCGGCGCGGGCGATCCTGACGGCAGAGCGGGTGGCGCTCAACGTCGTCGGGCACCTGTCGGGCATCGCCTCGGCCACCGCGACCATGGTGGCGGCGGTCCGGGGCACGCGGGCGCGCATCGCCTGCACCCGCAAGACCACGCCGGGCCTGCGCGCCCTGGAGAAGTACGCCGTGCGCATGGGCGGCGGCGCCAACCACCGGCTCGGCCTCGACGACGCGGTGCTGATCAAGGACAACCACATCGCCCTGATGAAGGGGATCGGACCCGCCATC
This sequence comes from Roseospira goensis, assembly GCF_014197795.1. Lineage (GTDB taxonomy): Bacteria > Pseudomonadota > Alphaproteobacteria > Rhodospirillales > Rhodospirillaceae > Rhodospira > Rhodospira goensis. The sequence goes on along the minus strand of NZ_JACIGI010000044.1, from coordinate 21,438 downwards.
GCCGCCGCGCGGGCGCGGGTCGGCCACATGACGCGGATCCAGGTCGAGGTGGACTCGTTGGACCAACTCGACGCCGCGCTGGCGGAAGGCCCGGACGCCATCTTGTTCGACAACATGACACCGGCGGTGCTGGCCGAGGGCGTGCACCGGGTGGCGGGGCGCGCCGTGACCGAGGCGTCGGGCGGCGTCACCCCGGAGAGCGTGGCGGCGATCGCCGTCAGCGGGGTGGATATCATCTCCGTCGGCTGGCTGACGCACAGCGCGCCCAGCCTGGACGTCGGGCTGGATATCGACGCCGAGGGGTGAGCGCCCGGTCCCACGCGGGAGCGTGGGACCAAGGTAGGGAAGGTCCCACGCGGGAGCGTGGGACCCAGACAGGGAAGGTCCCCCGCGGGAGCGGGGGACCGAGATAGCATAGGAAACTCCCGCCCCCGCTCCTGCGGGGGCGGTCGGCCGGCGCGCGGCGGTCCCACGCGGGAGCGTGGGACCAAGGTAGGGAAGGTCCCCCGCGGGAGCGGGGGACCGCGAAGGACCATCTGGCGCCCGCGCTCCGGCGTGGGCGCGCGCATGGCCCACGTTCGCAGGTGCGAAAAGCCCCTTGCGGGCACGGTCATGATGCGGCTTAGCTTTGAGAGAACACCGTGCCGGGACCGCGCAACCCGGCCGACTGATCGAACAGGGACCCCGCACCATGACCACAACCATGACCACAACCATGACCACACGAGTCCGCGCCCGCGCGCGCGCCCTTGGCCTGGGCCTCGCCCTGCTCCTGGTCGCCGCCCCGGCAGCCCGCGCCGAAGAGGCATTGATCGCGGTGGCCGCCAACTTCACCGCCGCCGCCCGGGACATCGGCGCTGCCTTCGAGGCCGAGGGCGGGCACAGCGTGACCTTCAGTTTCGGGTCGACCGGCAAGCTGTATGCCCAGATCGCCCACGGCGCCCCGTTCCACGCCTTCCTGGCGGCGGATGTGGCGCGGCCGGAAAAGGCCGAGGCCGAGGGGCTGGCGGTGTCCGGCAGCCGGTTTACCTACGCGCTCGGCCGGCTGGCGCTGTACAGCCCCGATCCCGACCGGATCGGGACGGACGGCGCGGTGGCGCTGGCCGCGGACGACGTCGACCGCCTCGCCATCGCCAACCCGGTGACCGCGCCCTACGGGGCGGCCGCGCTGGAGGTCCTGGCGGCCCTGGACCTGACCGACGCCCTGCGGGCGCGCCTGGTCCAGGGCGACACCATCATGCAGACCCACCAGTTCGTGGTGACCGGCAACGTCCCGCTCGGGTTCGTCGCCCTGGCCCAGATCGTCGGCCACACGGACGGCTCTCGCTGGCTGGTGCCGCAGGACCTGTACACGCCCCTGCGCCAGGATGCCGTGCTGCTCCGGGCCGGCGCCGACAGCGTCGCCGCGCGCGCCTTCCTGGACTTCCTGCGCGGGCCGGTGGCGCGGGACATCATCACCGGCTACGGCTACGGCCTCGACGACGACGGCCGGGGCTAGGCGGTGCCATGGCGACTGTCGTCTGGCTGACGCTGCAACTGGCGGCGGTGGTGACCGTCGTGCTGCTGGTCGTCTCCACCCCCATCGCCTGGTGGCTGGCGCGGTCGAAGGCGCCGTGGAAGGAGGTGGTGGGGGCGCTGGTCACGCTGCCGCTGGTGCTGCCGCCGACCGTGCTCGGGTTCTATCTGCTGGTCGCCTTCAGCCCCTCCAGCCCGCTGGGGCAGGCGATCGAGGGCGTGTTCGGCCAGGGCCTGCCGTTCACCTTCGAGGGTCTGGTGGTGGCCTCGGTGCTGCACTCGCTGCCGTTCGCCGTGCAGCCGATCCGCAACGCCTTCGAGGCCATCGGGGATCGCCCGCTGGAGGTCGCCGCGACCCTGCGGGCCTCGCCCTGGGCGGCGTTCTGGACCGTGGCGGTGCCCCTGGCGCGGCCCGGGTTCCTGGCCGGCGCCATCCTGGGGTTCGCCCACACCATGGGCGAGTTCGGCGTGGTGCTGATGATCGGTGGCAACATCCCGGGCGAAACCAAGGTGCTGTCGATCGCCATTTACGACTACGTGGAGACGCTGGAGTGGGACAAGGCACACGTGCTGGCCGCCGGCATGCTGGGCTTCTCCTTCACGGTGCTGCTGGCCATGCGGCTGGTGGAACGCCGCCTGGGCTGGGGCGGACAGACGCGATGAGGGGCGAGACCATCACGGCGGCCTTCGCCGGGCGGCTGGGGACGTTCGCTCTCGACGCCCGCTTCGAGGTGCCGGCGCGCGGGGTCGCCGCCCTGTTCGGCGCCTCCGGCTGCGGCAAGACCACGGTGCTGCGCTGTGTCGCCGGCCTGACGCGGCTGCCCGGCGGCGTGCTGCGGGTGGGGCGGGATGTGTGGCAGGACGGCCCCCGCTTCCGGGCCCCGCACCGCCGCCCGGTGGGCTATGTCTTCCAGGAGGCCAGCCTGTTCCCGCACCTGTCGGTCACCGGGAACCTGCGCTATGGGCTCAGGCGCGCGCGGCAGGGCGACGACGACGCGGCGCCCCCGGTGGCCTTCGACGAGGTGGTGGACCTGCTGGGTCTCGCCCGCCTGCTGGCGCGGCCGACGGCGGTGCTGTCCGGTGGCGAGCGCCAGCGGGTCGCCATCGGCCGGGCGCTGCTGTCGCAACCGCGCCTGTTGCTGATGGACGAACCGCTGGCCGCGCTCGACCGGCCCAGCAAGGACGACATCCTGCCCTACCTGGAGACCCTGCACGACGCGCTCGCCATTCCGGTGCTCTACGTCAGCCACGACATCGCCGAGGTGGAGCGGCTGGCCGACACCCTGGTGCTGATGGAGCACGGCCGGGTGCGGGCGGTGGGGCCGCTGGCCGACCTGCTCGCGGACCCGGCGCTGCCGCTGGTACGGGCCCCGGAGGCCGCCGAGGTGCTGGACGCCGTGGTGATCGACCACGACCCGGCCTACGGCCTCGCGACGGTGGCGGTGGCGGGCGGGCGGCTGGTCGTGCCGGCCGAGGCCGGCACCGTGGGGACCCACCGGCGGCTCCGTATCCTGGCGTCGGACGTGAGCCTGTGCCGGAGCCCGCCGGCCGCGGGGGCGTCCAGCATCCTCAACGTGCTGCCGGCCCGGATCACCGGCGCGCAGCCGACGGACGGACACCTGGTCACGGTGGTCCTGGCGTTGGGAGCGGACGGGGCCGGCGCGCCGCTGCTGGCGCGGGTGACACGCAAGTCCTGGGACCTGCTCGGGCTGGCGGCCGGCCAGCCCATCCACGCCATGGTCAAGGGGGTGGCGCTGGTGGATCGCCCGTAGGCGCGGGCGAGGCCGCGGCCCTGTAATTAAGGCTGTTCTTATATTAGAATCTGATAATTCTCAATGCGGACCGGGCGGCCGGTCGTGTCTGAAGGGGGCCACGGTTCACATCCCACCCGACGGAGGCCCGACGATGGCATCCCCGCGTTGTCACGCCGACACCGCCTACTCGCCGAACTACTTCCTGGCCGCGCTGGGCAACGGCGGCCTGGCGGTGTCCTTCTTCATCTATCTCATGTTCCTGCTGCCGCACCCCGGCACCCCGATTCCCACCTTCGGCGCCGTGGCGGGGGCGCTGGCCCGCGCCGACGCCGTTTCGGCCCTGGTGGCCGTCGCGCTGGCGGGGATCCTGTGGTTTGCCGGACGGCATTACCGCCTGATGGTCTGGAACCTGCGCGCCTGTGTCGCCACCCGCCGGGCGCACGGCACCTGCGCACCCGGGGGCAGCGCCGAGGTGACGATGATGGCCGGGCCGCTGGCCGGCGCCATGTCGATCAACGTGATGTTCATCCTGGGTGCGCTGTTCGTGCCCGGCCTGTGGTCTGTGGTGGAGTGGCTGTTCCCCGCCGCCCTGGCCGGATTCGCGGCGATGGGCTGGCTGGCGCTGCGCATCCTGACCCGCTACCTCACCCGCCTGCTGACCGAAGGCGGCTACCGTGGCCCGGAGACCGCCGGCTTCGGCCAGCTCATCGCCACCTTCGCGCTGGTCATGGTGGCGGTCGGCTTCGCCGCCCCGGCGGCCATGTCGCACACCCCGCTGACGGTGGCGCTGGGCTTCCTGGGCTCGGTGTTCTTCCTGTCGGCGGCCGGCATCCTGGGGCTGGCCTGGCTGGTCATGGGCCTGCGCGACGTCAAGGAGCACGGCATCGCCCCCGAGGCCGCGCCGTCGCTGTGGATCGTCATTCCCGTGCTGACGGTCTCCGGCATCGCCTTGGTGCGGCTGTCGCATGGCATGCCTGTGCTGTGGCCGGAGGCGGTCGGGCACGGGGCCTGGCTGCCGCTGATGGCGGTGATCCTGTCGGTGCAGATCCTGTTCGGCCTGCTGGGTTGGGCGGTGATGACTCGGCTGGACTACTTCCGCCAGTACCTGGGTGGGGCGCGGCTCAGCGCGGGGTCCTACGCCCTCATCTGCCCGGGGGTGGCGATGATGGTGTTCGGCATGTTCTTCCTGCATCTGGGGCTGGTGAAGGGCGGCCTGGTTGAAAAGTACAGCCTGCTGCATCTGGCCCTGATGGTGCCGCTGGCGTATCTGCAGGTCCGCACCATCTGGACCACGGTGCGGCTGGACCGGCTTCACTTCGGCCGCCGCGCCGACCGTCTCGCCACGGCCGCCGCCGGCGCGGATTGATCCCGGGATCCGCGCGAGGCGGGCATGAACGGGCGCCTCCGCGGCGCCCGTCGTGCTATAGAGCCGGTCCTGGCGGTCAGGAGGAGACGGAGATGGCGAGCCTGCGGGTACTGGACGATGGCGCCCTGTGGGCGCTGCTGCGCGAGGATGCGCCCTACGGTGACCTGACCAGCCGGGTGCTGGAGCTGGGCGCCGTGTCGGCGCGCATGACCTTCGCGGCCCGCGATGCCATGACCCTGTGCGGGGCCGAGGAGGCCGCGCGCCTGCTGGAGTTGACCGGGGCCACGGTCCGGATCGACGCCGCCAGCGGCACGGCGCGGGCCCCGGGCGAGCCCATCCTGGAGGCAGAGGGGCCGGCCGAGGCGCTGCTGCTGGGCTGGAAGGTGGCCCAGACCCTGGTGGAGTGGGCCTCCGGGGTGGCGACCCGGGCGGCGGCCCTGGTCGCGGCCGCCCGCGACGGCCACCCGGCGGCGCTGGTGGCCTGTACCCGCAAGGCGGTGCCGGGCACCCGGGCGCTGTCGGCCAAGGCGGTGCTGGCGGGCGGGGCCAGCCTGCATCGCACCGGGCTGTCGGATACCGTGCTGCTGTTCCCCGAGCACCGGGCCGTGGGCGGGACCCAGGGCGGGGTGGAGGAGGCCCTGGCACGCCAGATCGCCACCCTGCGGCACGCCTGCCCGGAGCGTCGCGTGGTGGTCGAGGTCGCGACCGTCGCCGAGGCCCTGGCGGCGGCCCGGCACGGCGCCGACGTGCTGCAACTGGAGAAGTTCACGCCCGCGCAGGTGGCCGACGTGGGCGCCCGCCTGGGGCCGGCGCCCGCGCCCTGCCTGGCGGCCGCCGGCGGCATTCACGCCGGCAATGCGGCCGCCTATGCCCGCGCCGGGGCCCGCGTGCTGGTCACGTCGGCGCCCTACACGGCGCCGCCGGTCGACGTCCAGGTGACCCTCGTCCCGGCCCCGACGTCCTCACCGCGCGCCAACGGGAGCGCCGGTTCCTGAGTCCGCCCGACGAATGGCCCGACAGCCGATTGCGACAAACCGGGCGCGCGGCGCGACTTCGGTTTGTCGCGATAATCGGCTGTAAAATCAATAATTTAGAGCCGATTCATGTTCGAAATCGGACCGCATCTGCGGTTCCGATTTCGAACAATCGGCTCTAATCCACCCAGGCAATGCGCAGGTTGTTGGTGGTGCCGGGCCGGCCGAACGGCACCCCGGCGATCAGCACCACGCGTTGGCCGCTGGCGGCGAGGCCGCGATCGCGGGCGATGCCCAGCGCCTTGACCACCATGTCGGAGAAGAACGGTACCTGCTCGGTCACGACACCGGTGACGCCCCAGACCAGGGCCATGCGCCGCGCCACCGTCGGGTGGGCGGTCACGCACAGGATGGGCACCGTCGGACGCTCGCGCGCCGCCCGCAGCACGGTCGACCCCGACGAGGTGAACGAAACGATCAGGCTGGCCGACAGCGTGGCCGCCACCTGACGGGCCGCGGCGCAGATGGCATCGGCGGCGCTGTTCTCGGGTTCGTGCCGGCCGGCGTCGATGACGTCGCGGAAGTGCTCGTCGCCCTCCACCTGGTCGATGATCCGCGACATGATGGACACGGCGGCCACCGGGTATTCGCCGATCGAGGTTTCCGCCGACAGCATGACCGCGTCGGCCCCCTCATAGATGGCGCTGGCGACGTCAGAGGCCTCGGCCCGGGTCGGTGTGGGGGCGTGGATCATGCTCTCCAGCATCTGGGTGGCGACCACCACCGGCTTGCCGGCGGACCGGCAGGCGCCGATGATGCGCTTTTGCATCGGCGGCACGCGCTCGGGCGGGATCTCCACCCCCAGATCGCCGCGCGCAACCATGAGGCCGTCCGACAGCTCGATGATCTGGTCGAGGCTGTCGAGCGCGCTCGGCTTCTCCAGCTTGCTGATGATGGCGGCGCGGCCGGCGACCAGCTTGCGGATCTCGGCCACGTCCTCGGGGCGCTGCACGAACGACAGCGCCACCCAGTCCACCCCCAGTTCCAGCGCGAAGGCGAGATCGCTGCGATCCTTCTCGGTCAGGGCGGAGATCGGCAGCACCACGTTGGGTACATTCAGCCCCTTGTGGTCCGACAGCGTGCCGCCGGTGATGACCCGGGTGACCGCCTCGGCGTCGGTGGCCGTCTCCACCCGCAGGCGCAGCTTGCCGTCGTCCATCAACAGATCGGTGCCCGGCTCCAGGGCGCGGAAGATCTCCGGGTGCGGCAGGTGCACGCGGGTGGCGTCGCCCAGCTCCGGCGACAGATCGAGCCGGAAGGTGTGGCCCGTGGACAGCCGGGCCTTGCCGCCCAGGAACGAGCCGACCCGCAGCTTCGGCCCCTGCAGGTCGGCCAGCACGGCCAGCGGCCGGTCCAGCGCCCTCTCCACCCGCCGGACCGCGTTGAAGCGGCGTTCGTGCTCGGCATGGGTGCCGTGGCTGAAGTTGAGCCGAAACACGCTGGCGCCGGCGCGGGCCAGGGCCTCGATGGTGCCGTCCGTGGTGGTGGCCGGTCCCAGGGTGGCGACGATCTTGGCGCAACGGGAGCGTGTCATGTGGCGGCGATCCCCGGCGGAAACGGAGGGACGGCGGAGCGGCGGCGGGCCGGCTCCACGGCGGTTCGAGGGCGATCAGAGGGCGGTCAGGGAACCGATCCGCCCGCAGGATGGATCAGGATCGCGCGGACGTCGTTGACATTCGTTCGGGTCGGCCCGGTGACCACCAGGTCGCCCAGGCGGTCGAACAGATCCCACGACTGGTTGGCGGCCAGGCGGGCGGCGACATCCTCGCCGGCCGCGCGGGCCCGCGCCAGGGTGTCGGGGCCGATCAGGGCGCCGGCGTTGTCCTCGCTGCCGTCGATGCCGTCGCTGTCGCAGGCCAGGGCGTGGATGCCGGGTGCCCCGTTCAGGGCCTGGGCCAGCGCCAGCGCGAACTCGGCGTTCGGGCCGCCCCGCCCGCCGGAGCCCCGCACGGTCACCGTCAGCTCGCCGCCGGACAGCAGCACGCAGGGCGGGGCCGCCGGCTGGCCGTGGGCGGCACAGGACAGCGCCATGCCGGCCAGGGCGCGGGCCACCTCGCGGGCCTCGCCCTGCAGCGCGTCGCCCAGGATCAGGGGGGTGACCCCGGCGGCACGGGCGGCCGCGGCGGCCGCCTCCAGCGCCGGCCAGGGCCGCGCGATCACATGCACCGCCGACTCGGCCAAAGCCGTCTCGCCGGGCTTGGGGGTCTCGCACGCCGGGTCGTCGAGCCAGGCGCGCACCGAGTCCGGGGCAGAGATGCCGTACCGGTCCAGCACGGCCAGGGCGTCGCGACGGGTCGACGGGTCCGCGACCGTGGGGCCCGAGGCGATGACCGCCGGGTCGTCGCCCGCGACGTCGGAGATGGCCAGCGTGACCACGCGCGCCGGGGCCGCCGCGACCGCCAGCCGGCCCCCCTGGATGGCCGACAGGTGCTTGCGTACGGCGTTGATCTCGTCGATGGCCGCCCCGGCGCGCAACAGCGCCTGGGTGACGGCTCGCGTGTCCTCGAACGGCACCGCGGGCGGCGGCAGCGAGAGAAGCGCCGAGCCGCCGCCCGACAGCAGGCACAGCACCAGGTCCTCCGGGCCGAGACCGCCGACACGGCGCAGGATCTCGGCGGCGGCGGCGCGACCGGCGGCGTCCGGCACGGGGTGGCCGGCCTCCACCACCCGCACCGCCCGCGTCGGCGCGCCGTGGCCGTGGCGGGTGATGACCAGCCCCTCCAGCGCCTGCGGTCCGCCGGGCCAGTGGTCCTCGACCGCCTTCGCCATGGCGGCGGCGGCCTTGCCGGCCCCCACCACGACCACGCGCCCGCGCGGCGGTGGCGGCAGCGCCGACGGCACCACATGGGCCGGGTCCGCGGCGGCCACGGCGGCGTCGAACAGGGCGCGCAGAAGCGCGCGCGGCGCGTGCGCAGGCGTCATGGCGGGCGGCTGTCCTGGGTTTGCGACGCCGCGCGGGTCACGCCCGCCTGATGGGCGCTGCCGCGGCGCGCGACAATGATCCCGGTCAGAATGACGACGCCGCCCACCGCCTGCAAGGGGGTCAGTGGCTCGGACAGGACCAGCCAGCCCAGGAAGGCGGCCACGGCCGGTTGCAGGAGCAGGCTGACGCTGCCGAACGCGGGCGGCAGATGGGCCAGGGCGAAGGCGATCGCGCCCTGTCCGCCGGCGTGCGACAGCCACGCCAACCCGAGCAGGATGGCCCAGGCATACAGCGTCGGGATCACCAGGCTCTCGCCGTTCAGCAGGCTGAGCAGCAGCAGCACCCAGGCGGTGTGCAGGGTGCTCCAGGCCATCACCACGGCGGTCGGGAAACGCGACCGCGCCCAGCCGATGCCCAGGATGTAGGCCCCGTAGAACACCGCCGTCAGCACGCCGAGGCCGTCGCCGACGATCTGATCCGGCGCCCCCACGCTCAGACTGTCGGCCACCAGCAGGCCGACGCCGGCGACGGCGGTCATCAGTCCGCCCAGGAACAGCCAGGTGGGGCGCTGCCCGAAGAACGCCCAGGCCCCGGCGGTGACGAACACCGGGGCCAGATTCGCCAGCACCGTCGAGTTCGCCACGGAGGTGTACTGCAAGGCCCAGTGCCAGGACGCCAGGTCCCCGGAGAACGCCACCCCCGGCACCGCCAGCATGAAGTGGTCGCCCCAGGTCGTGGGCCGCGCCTTGCGCCGGCCGTGGGGCACGCGATGGGCGGTCGCCAGCGCCACCGCCATCAGGATCGGCCAGGCCAGCCCGGCGCGGTAGAACGCGGTCGCCGTCGGCTCCAGCACCGACAGCTTCGCGAACACCGGCGAAAACCCGATCAGCACCGCCCCCATCAGCAGCAGGGGCAGGGCGCGGCGGGCCTGGGCATCCTCGCCCAAGACGGTGGCGGCGAGGTCCGGCGCCGGGCCGGACGACGGAGTCTGGGACATGGGCTTTGTAACCGTAACCGAGATTTAGCGCCGATCGCTCGAAATCGGAACCACCGGGGTGAGGCCGATATTGAGCGTGAATCGGCGTGATCTGTTGGTTTCAGAGCGGAACGCCCGGATTCGAAATCACCATGCGAGTCCGTAATCGGGCGTTCCGCTCTATTGTGGCGACACCACGGCGGATCGTGGCGCCGGGGAAACGCGGGCTTCGGCATCGGCGGGCGCGTCCGTCAGGTCCAGGGGCGCCGTCACGGCCCGGTCCCCGTCCAGGCCGACGACCCGAAGGCGACCGCCGAGCGCACTGGCCTCCACCGCCAGCCGGGTGGCCGACCAGACGATGGGCGGGCGCAGCCACGCGAAATCGCGCTGGCCGGCCTCGACCGCCGCCGCCATGGCCTGCCAGCGGCCCAGGCTGTCGCGCCCGCGCGGGTGGCAGGGGATATCCTGGCGCCAATGGTTGGCGGCGATGGGCGGCTCCTGGCGGATGCGCGCGCCGGTGCGGTCCTTCTCGATGGTCCAGGCCTCGGCCCGGTCGGTGCCGGCGAGGGTGAGGATACAGGGCACGGACACCGGCGTCTCGCGCAGCCGGTGCAGCGCGGTGGTGGCGTCGGGTGCGGTTTCCAGCACCTGACGCAGCAGGTGGTCCGGCGGCACCGCGGTGCTGCGCCACACCGCGCGCCGGTCGGCCAGCCAACGCAGCGGGCGCAGGCCCGGTCCGCTCACCGGCGCCTGGTTGAGCGCCACCGCGAACCGACCCGGGGCCAGTCCCGTCAGCACCCCGGCATAGCCCGGCCAGGTGACGGCCAGGATGCCCCCCGCCGGGCCGGTCATGCGGGCGACCACGGCGTCGGCGCCCAGCCCGGGCATCTCCCAGTCCAGGGTTCGCAACAGCGTCACCCCGCCGTCCGGATCCGCGGCCGCCGCGCTGGTGCAGGCCCACTGGTGCGACAGGTTCAGCGCCAATGCTCCCGGGGCGCCCACCGCCGCCGCCACGGCGTGCAGCTCTTCGGCATAGGGGCTCTCGCAGCGCGCCAGCCAGCGCGCGCACAGACGGTCGGCCTGGCGCAGCACCGGGGCGGAATAGCGCCGCCGGGCCATGGCCAGCAGGCGCGCGGCCCGCTCCGGGGCGGCGGCCAGCAGCGCGGGCGCGCCACCCGCGCCGATGTCGAGGACGGGGATCGCCGGCAGGCGGGACGGATCGGACGGCAGACGCATGATCGGACCGCGGGCAAGAGGGAACGGCCGGCACACTCCCCCATGGCCCGCCGCCGCACAAGGGGCGTGGCGCGGGCCCCACGGCATCGAGTGCAGGTTAACGGTCCGGGGGGGTGCAATGAGGCAGGCGAGGACGGACGGGATCCATCCGGCGGCTGGTGCTGGCCCAGGACGCGGCGCCCGACAAGGCCCACGAGACCGCCGCTATCCCCGTCCTGCCGGCGCGCCTGGGAGCCAAAGGCGGCCTCAAGGGTGCGCTGGCACGCCGTCGCCGGTCAACGATATCTGGGCGGCTTCAAGCCTTAACTCGCAGCATCGTGAATCGACAGCGACCAGCGCGCCAGTATTCCTTTTCGACGCGTCGCGTTGGAGCCGAATCGCCCTGCGCCGCCTCGGCGTTGGGGCCGAAAGGCGATCAAGTCGAAGCCCGGACACACCCAGCGGCTTGATGCCCCAAGGTGCACAGCGATACAGTGTTTTTCGCCAAGGCGTTCCACACACGCGCGGCGTGCTTCAAACAAGAACGACATGGGGCGGCAAGCATGACCGACATCATGGCCATCGCGATCCTGGCCGTGTTTGGCCTCGTCGTTCTTCTGGTCCTTGGTCTCCCGGTATTCCTTCTGCGCCGCTGGCTGAAACGCAGGGCGCTTCGCCGCGCGGAGGCAAAGACCGCCGGCGCGCGGGGTGCTCCGTTCTTGGAGACGCCGGCGGGCCCGGGAAAGACGACCGTCGTTGAGGATCGCTCAACCTCGGCGCGCCGCGCCGGTAGGGAGGAGGGTGAAAGGGGTCGGGCTTCAAGGCCGTCGCCCCAGCCCCGCGACGAGACCGGCGGTCCATCCGGCTCCCTGGTCGACGAAGCCGGTTCCGCGCGGCCGTCCGGCCGCCGCTCGTCGCCCTGGGTGCCGCCGGGACAGTCCGTCACGGTCGCCGGCCTTGATATTGGCGGCATGGTGTATGTCGGACGCCATCTGCGGTCGGAGCGGCACGGCACGCCGGAAAACTGCCTGATCAACCCCGGCCTGCCGGTGGCGTCGCAGGGACCGGATCTGGTCGGGGAGGGGCTGTCCTACTGGCCCAGCTATCACCAGATCCCGCCGCGGTCCCGGCTGGCCTACCTGCGCTGGCTGGCGTCCGGCCGGTCCGATCCGGCGTGCCCCATCGGCTATGTCTTCCTGTACTTCTATGGTCTGGAACGGCGCCTGTTTCTGGAGACGCCCGACGCCCCGGAACGGGCGGCCCTCGTGGCGGAGGTCGAGCGCCTGCTGACCCTCTATGGCGAAAACCGGTCCTTCCAAAGGTATGCTTCGGATTTCCTGGATAGTGCGCAGGTGTTGCAGCCCGGCTCGACCGATGGGCCACCGGATTTCCGGGGCATCGGCACGGGGTTGTCCGTCTCGACAGCACTGGGACTGTCGCGCCGTGTCGCCCAAGAGAAACCACTGGATGCCGACTGGGTTCTGAACTGGTGGCTGTGCCACCCGGATCGAACCGTTCGGATGCCGATGAAACGGGCCTTCGACGAGGTCCGCGCCCTGTTCGCCCTCCGGTTCGACGCCGCGTATCCGGACGGCCTTCGCGTGTCGCGCCCCAAACGGGTCCTTCAGCACACGTACCGGGCCGCCAGCGGCACCTTTGAACGCGCCTTTGACGATGTGCTGGGGGGCCTGCCCGAGGTGGCCCACCTGTCGGCCCCGGTTCGCCGCATCGCCCCCATGGCAGAGTCCTGCGTCGACGATCTGGATGCCTACAGCCGCCTCTTGGGCAGGGACCCGGACGCACGGGGGACCTTGCGCGCCCATGCACTGCTCCCGGCCGATCTGGCGGCGCATCTGCCCAACGCGGAACGCGACCGTCTGGCCGCCTGGGCCGAGGGTATCCTGGCGGACGGCGACGGCCTTGTCCCGGCCGAGACAGCGATCGCGCAGGTCGAGGGTACGGCACCGGAGCGCATCGGGCGCCGGGCTCTGACCACGACGGCGGATGCCCTGGCCGGGCTGGGCATCGGGCTGGCACCCGATCCCCGCTACGCCCTGCGCATGCCCAAACGGGGCGAGCCTGTCCGGCTGTTTCGCCTGCCCGACGGGATGTGCGCCGTCGAGGCGCCCGGGGCCGCGTACCAGAACACGATCCTGGCCCTGACCCTCGGCATGCTGGTCGCCCATGCGGATGGCGCCGTCAGTCCGGAGGAACGCGCGCACCTGCGCGCGCAGGTGGATCATGCGCCGGATGTATCGCGGGCGGAACGGGCTCGTCTTCATGCCAACCTGGACTGGATGCAGGTTTGTCCCCCGGACCTCGGACGCCTGAAAAAGGTCCTGCAGAGCCTGCCTGAAGAGGCCCGCCAGGTCATCGGCCGGACGGTCGTGGCCATCGCCGGTGCCGACGGCGGCATTGATCCCGGCGAAGTCGCGGCGCTGGAAAAGCTCTATGCCGTGATCGACCTACCCAAGGACGGGCTCTATACGGCCTTGCATAGCCTGTCCGCCGCCGGGGCGGCGGTCGATATCGGGCCGGTGGTCGTGCGGCCCGCCGACGGGGCGATCCGCGAGCATGCGATCCCGCCGCCACCCCGTGCCGAGAAGCGCGGCGCCACACTCGATGCCGCCCGCGTCTCGGCCATCCGGGCGGAGACCACCCAGGTCTCCCGCCTCCTGGGCGCGGTGTTCGCCGACGAAGGCGACGAGGCGCCGCCGACCGAACCCGCGCTTGCCATGGGCCACGAAGAGGACGCAGCGGACGAGGCGCCGTCGCCAATTCCCGCCATCTTCGACGGCCTCGACCGCACCCTGATTCCGTTGGTCGAGGAGCTGGCGTCCCGCACCCGCTGGACCCAGGAGGAGTTCCAGGCCCTGGCCGGACACTTCGGCCACATGGCCGAAGGCGCCAAGGAGACCATCAACGAATGGGCCTTCACGGTGTTCGACGACGCCCTGATCGAGGACGACGAGCACGTCGAGGTCTATGCAGACTTGCTTGAGCCCCATCTGCTCCCCTCGACCGGAGACCGCCATGACCAGGCCGCCCATCAAACGGCGTGAGCGCGACACCATCCTGCAGGCCCTGCGCGCCGGTGTCGTGCCGCGCCTGGGACTGCAACACATCCAGGTCGGCCGCGCGCGTGAGATCGAGGAAATGGTCCGCGACGTCGACCGCATCGCCGAGGGCGGCGCGGCGCTGCGGTTCATCATCGGCGACTATGGCTCGGGCAAGACCTTCTTCCTCAACCTCGTCCGGCTGATCGCGTTGCAGAAAGGGCTCGTCGTCATGAGCGCCGATCTGGCCCCGGACCGGCGCCTGCATGCCACCGGGGGGCAGGCCCGCTCGCTGTACGCGGAAATGACCCGGACCATCGCCACGCGCACCAAGCCGGACGGCGGCGCGCTCGCCAGCATCGTCGAACGCTTCGTGACCCAGGCCGACAAGGAGGCCCGGGCCGAAGACAGGAGCGTCGACGACGTCATCCGCACCCGGCTGGCGCATCTGGAGGAGCTCGTCGGCGGGTACGAATTCGCCACCGTCCTGGCCCGCTTCTGGGAGGGCCACGAGACCGGCGACGAGGACCTGAAGGCGCGCGCGCTCCGCTGGCTGCGGGCCGAGTACGCCACCCGCACCGACGCCCGTCAGGCCCTGGGCGTGCGCACCATCATCGACGACGCCTCGGTCTACGATCACCTGAAGCTGATGGCCGCGTTCGTGCGCGAGGCCGGCTATAAGGGTTTGGTCATTTCGCTCGACGAACTGGTCAACCTGTACAAGCTGACCAGTGCCCAGGCCCGCAACGCCAATTACGAACAGATCCTGCGCATCCTGAACGACGTTCTGCAGGGCGGCGCATCTCACCTGGGCGTGATGATGGGGGGCACCCCGGATTTCCTGATGGACACCCGGCGCGGCCTGTACAGCTATCCGGCGCTGCAATCGCGTCTGGCCGAGAACACCTTCGCCCGCGACGGCCTTGTGGACCTGTCGGGGCCGGTGCTGCGGCTGCAACCGCTGACGCCGGAGGACCTGCACGTGCTGCTGGAGAACGTCCGCCGCGTGTTCGCGGGCGGGGATGACGCCCCGCCGCCGGTGCCGGACGAAGCGCTGGGCGCCTTCATGGACCACTGTTCGGGCCGCATCGGCGCGGCCTACTTCCGCACCCCCCGCAACACCGTGCGCGCGTTCGTCGATCTGCTGTCCGTGGTGGACCAGAACCCCGGCACCGACTGGCGCGACCTGATCGGCAGCGTCACGGTCGAGGCCGAGGCGGGCGACGACCTGACCGACATCGACGACACCGACGGCGGCGGAAAGGGCCGCGAGGGCAAGGCCGGCGCGTCGGCGGGCGACGACGATGACCTCGCCGCCTTCCGGCTCTGAGGCGGCCGCGGCGGTCCCCTCCGCCGGCTTCGACCGGCTGGCCGAGCCGGTCCGGCGCTGGATCTGGGACCAGGGGTGGCGCGCGCTCCATGACATCCAGGACCGCGCGATCCCGTTGATCCTGGACGGCGACGACGACCTGATCATCGCCGCCGCCACGGCCGGCGGCAAGACAGAGGCCGTCTTCCTGCCGCTGCTGTCCCGGATCGCCACGCGCGACCGACCCGGTTCGGGGTTCGATCTGGTCTATGTCGGGCCGTTGAAGGCGCTCATCGACGATCAGTTCGGCCGCCTGGACCAGCTCTGCGAGCGGCTGGCGGTGCCGGTGCATCGGTGGCACGGCGATGTGTCGGCCGGGGCCAAGGCCCGCGCCCGCAAGGATCCCGACGGGATTCTGCTGATCACCCCGGAATCGCTGGAGGCCCTGTTCGTCCTGCGCGGCGCGGAGATCCCAACCCTGTTCGGGGCCACCCACGGCATCGTCATTGACGAACTGCACGCGCTGCTCGACGTTGAACGGGGCATTCACCTGCGTTCGCTGCTGAACCGGCTGGACCTGGCCCTGCGGCGCCCGGTGCGCCGGATCGGCCTGTCGGCCACGCTGGGCGACATGGACCTGGCGCGGGCCTATCTGAGACCAGCCGATCCGGCCCGGGTGATCGTGCTGGAAAGCCGCGCCGAGGGGCAGGAGCTGCGCCTTCAGGTGCGGGGGTACGCGGTGCGCGTGCCGAGGGACCCGGGCTCGGAGCCCGCGCCGGACGCCGATGGGGATCCGGACACGGACGACGAAGAGGCCGCCGCCGACCGCGCCATCGCCGGCCATCTGGCCAAGGTTCTGCGCGGCAGCCGCAACCTGGTCTTCGCCGGGTCGCGCCAGAGTGTCGAGGCGGTCGCCGACCGTCTCCGCCGGTCCTGCGAGGACGCCCAGGTCCCGAACGAGTTCTTCGCCCACCACGCCAACCTGTCGCGCGACCATCGCGGCTTCGTCGAAGATCGCCTGAAGCGCGGCGAAACCCCGGCCACGGCGGTCTGCACCTCGACCCTGGAACTGGGCATCGACATCGGCGCGGTGGAGAGCGTCGCCCAGATCGGCCCGCCGTTCACCGTCGCCAGCCTGCGCCAGCGCCTGGGGCGGTCGGGTCGGCGTGCCGGTCAGCCGGCCATCCTGCGTCTGTACATCAAGGAGAAGAGCCAGGACGCCAACCAGCACATCCTGGATGCCCTGCGCGTGGGGCTGGTGCAGGCCATCGCCATGGTTGACCTGCTGATCGAGGGATGGTGCGAGCCGCCGCGCCCCCAGGCCCTGCACCTGTCCACCCTGGTGCATCAGGTGCTGTCGGTGATCGCGGAGCGGGGCGGCGCCACCGCTCGGGGGCTGTTTCATGTGCTGTGTCGCACCGGCCCGTTTTCGGGCGTCGACCCGGCCACGTTCGCGGCGGTGTTGCGGCGCATGGGCGAGCCCGACGTGGCCCTGATCGAGCAGGTCTCCGACGGAACCCTGTTGCCCGGCAAGGCCGGCGAACGCCAGATCGAGCACTACGGCTTCTACGCCGTCTTTCGGACCGAGGCCGAATACCGCGTGGTCCGCGACGGGCAGACCCTGGGGACCCTGCCGGTCAGCTTTCCCGTCGTCCCGGAGATGACCATCATCTTCTCGGGCCGGCGCTGGCGGGTTCTGGACGTTGACGAAAAGACGCCGACCATTCTGGTCGCGCCCGATGCCCGGGGACGCCCGCCCCGGTTCGGCGGCGACGCCAGCGATCTGCATGATACTGTCGTGGCGCGCATGCGGGACGTCTACCGGCGGGACGATCACCCCGCCTATCTGGACCCGACCGCGCGCCGGTTCCTGAGCGAGGCCCGCGCGACCTTCCGCCGGCGCGGCCTGGCCGCGTCGTCGATCCTGACGGAGGGCGGTGATGAGACCGTTCTTGTGCCCTGGCGCGGGACGGTGGCGACCGAGACGCTGGCCCTGGCCCTGACGGCGGTCGGGCTGCCGGCCACGCCCTGGGGACTCGCGGTCATGGTCCGGGCACCGGAGGACAAGGTTCGCGCGGCGCTGGGCGCCCTGGCCGAGCGCGCGCCCGATCCGCTGGCCCTGGCGGCCTGCGCCCGAACCCTGATGCGGGAGAAGTTCCACCCGTTTCTCGATCGGCCCCTTCTGGAGCGCGATTACGCGTCGGCGCGTCTGACCGTCGCGGCGGTCCCCGACATGGCCACCGCCTTGCTGACCGGCGACACCCGGTCAGAGGACCGTCGATAGCCCACTATACCGGCCGACGGAAGGACGCACCTCTCCGTCGCGCCGGCCGGCGCAACCCTGGCATCGCTCAGCGATGCCGGCTTGACCCGAAGAGGGGCCGGCGCGGCGAAGCCGCGGAGGGCTTTGATCCTGACGAGTCAGGATCAAGGCCGGCCAGTCTGAGGTGAAGGCGCGGGGGTCATGACAGCAGCACCAGCCCTGCCTCCGCGCGCGTGATGGCGGTGTACAGCCCGTGCCGGCGGTCGGCATCGGTGCGCCCGGCCACACCGCGGATGCCGCTGTTCAACATGACTCGGGTGTCGGTGCGACCACAGATGGGGCCGTCCCAGGGCTGCGCTCCCGGCCGGGCACGACCGACACCGGCGCAGACACGGAGACGATCCGGGCCATCACAGGACACGCCGACTCGGCCAGGAGTCGACGGTGCACGCGCACAGCCGATCAGCGTCGACGCGCCATAAAGGCAATGCAGTTGTTGCAAAGCGCGACGGAACAGACCGCAAACATACCGGAGAGTATGGAAAACACCGGCGGGAGAAACGGAAAACAAGGGCAGCAATATTGATGTAATCGGCTGCTAACCCCTTGAAAAATCTGGTGCCGCAGGAGGGACTTGAACCCCCGACCCACGCATTACGAACGGGCCGGAAATCCAATAAAAACAACGGCAAAGCCTAGCGAACTGCGCCAACCGAACGTGTGTCTCGTCAAGGACTTACGAGATGCAACGTGCGAGCTACGTTCTACCAAGACAGACAGAATCTGTCCATCAGCGGAAACAGTTGGGCACCAAGAATGAGGCCGCACGGCCCGGCGGTGTCGCGTGACCGACTCGGCCCGTTTCGCCGGCATGGCCGATCCAGAGCGGAACCCTCAGTTCCGGCGCCGCTGGATCGAGCCGGGCACCGACGAGACAGCCGGTCCCGCGCCCCGCGAGGCTTGCGCCCCGGCCGACGATCCCCTGGACCATCTGGGCAACCTGATCGCCACCGACTTCCGCGCCGCCCGCGCCGGGGGTGAGCCATGATCGACTTGGCGGCCGAGTACACGGACATGGCCCTTCGCGTCGCGCAACGGCATGACGCCATGCTGGCATCCCTCGGGGTGCCGCTGGACTGGCTTCAACACTGGTCCGCCCCCATGCGGTACGGCGTGACCCGCGCCGCCCTCGACCACAAGGCCGGGACCTGGGAACCCAGCCCGGACGGCGAACCGGTGTGTGTGCTGCCGGACCAGGCCCCTCTTGAATGCACGGACCCTTTGTGGGGAACGGTCGACTTCGCGCCGGTCGACCTGATCGCCTTCCGGCCGCGCGACCCTTCGCGTTGGTGGCGCCGGGTCGCGGACGCGGTGCTGATCAACCCCGAGGGGGTCGACCGCGCCATGTTCCTGGACGAGCCATTGCCGGTCCACCCGGACCCCCTGGCCTGGATGGCGGCGCGCGGCGCCGGGGTGGTGATCGTCGATTGGCGCCGGCGGCCGTTGCGCCTGCACCTGTCCGGCCCACCCTCGCTGGTGTGCGCCACGTATGAGCTTGCGAATCGCCTGGATCGTCGGTTCAAGGCCGAACGTCGGGACGACACACCCCGCCTCACCCTCATGCAAGAGGAGGTCGCGGCGGCATGAGCGAGCCTATTGACTTCGAAAAGGCCAAGAAGCAGCGCCGCAAGGCCAAGTCGCCCGACGGTGACGGGCCGCTGCACGAGATGAACGAGCGGTTCGGCCTGGTCAAGGTCGGCGCCGAGAACCGCGTTGTGGAGTTCACGACCGGCGCTGACGGCAAGCCCACCATCGCCTTCCGCACCACGCGGGCCTTCCGGGAGGAGTTCGGGAATCAGTTCATCAAGCGAGGCGACACCGACAAGGCGCTTGGTGACGTATGGCTGCGGTGGTGGGGCCGGCGGACGTTCCAGGGCATCACGTTCGCCCCCCAGGGCGCGCCGGACGGCTGGTTGAACCTGTGGCGCGGGTGGTCGGTGGAGCCGGGACCAGGAACCTACACGACGTTCCGCGACCACCTGCTGACCAACGTGTGCGACGGGGACGAAGGCCTGTACCGCTGGGTCTTCGCTTGGTTCGCCCAGATGGTGCAAGAACCGGAGAAGAAGCCGGGGACGGCGCTTGTCCTGCGGGGCGGAATGGGCACGGGCAAGACCATCGTCGGCGAAATCGTCGGGTCGCTGTTCGCGCACCATTACGTCCTGGTGGATCAGCCCCAACACCTGGTTGGGCACTTCAACAGCCATATGGAAAGCTGCCTTTTGTTGCAGGCCGACGAAGGGTTCTGGGCTGGTGACAAGGGGGCGGAAGGTCGCTTGCGCGGGCTCATCACCTCGGGGCACCAGCTGGTCGAACGGAAGAACGTCGATCCGATCCGCCTGCCCAATCTGGTCCGCGTGCTGATCACGTCCAACCACGACTGGGTCGTGCCCGCTGGCCGCGATGAACGGCGGTTCGCCGTCCTGGATGTGGCCGACCATGCCAAGCAGAACGTCGAATACTTCGGCGCCATCATGGATGAGATGGACAACCGGGGCGGCCGGTCTGCGCTATTGCGTGATCTGCTGGCCTTCGACCTGTCCACGGTCAACCTGCGCGCCATCCCGAACACGGCGGCCCTGGCGGAGCAAAAGGCCGCCAGCATGCCGCCGATTCATCGGTGGTGGTACGACCGACTTATGGACGGCGTACCTGCCCGCGCCCTGGATGACTATGGCGAGCAATGGGGCTGGGGACCGTATGCGGCGCCGATCCCGAAGGCCGTGCTGTTCGACGATTATGTGCGTCACTCGGAGCGCATGGGGGATCGGCGCCGGTCTACCGAAACACAACTCGGCCTGGATCTCCGGCGACTCGTCCCGTCTCTGAAAGACCGCCGGACCAAGAAGGAAGAGGTTCGCAAGCGCTGTTGGGAACTCCCGACGCTGGACGAATGTCGCGTCCATTTCGCGGAGATATACGGCTTGGACAACCCATGGCCCCCAGATGACAAGGAGTCTGAGCCCTGAGGGTCCAACGTTCACGTCGGAGGGTCCAACCTGGGTCCAACCTACGCAACCGGGAAAACGTAATGTTTTCAACGGTGGGTCCAACGTGTCCAACGTGTCCAACCTCTTTTCGGCATCACGCGCGTGCGCGCGGGCGCGTGCGCAAGACTTCCTTTCTACGTTGGACAGGTTGGACACGTTGGACCCAGCAAGGGTTTCTGCGGGTTTCGGAGGGTCCAACGTTGCCAGGAAGGTTGGACCCGGCTGGACCAAGGTCGGACTCTCCGTCGCTTCACAGTGGAACGCGGGTCCTTGCCCCCCATGAAGCGATGCGGGCAATTCGTTTCGCCACTTTGCTAGCGTCAGAACAAGAATTGAGATAAACTTAAGACTGAACAGAACAAGGATTTAGACTATGCATGACGACGGAAAGCCGCTTCCTGAACTTGACAATGAAGTGGTTAGCAAGTCTGAACTCGCGCGTCGTCTCGGATTGTCACGCGGCCGGGTGTCTCAACTGGTCCAGGACGGAATGCCGACGCGGGATGACGGCAAGCTGGACGAAGCGGAGGCCCGGGCGTGGTACGAAGCCAATATCGATCCGTCACGGCGCCGGGGGCGCCCCGTAGCGAGCGTGTCCGGCCCGGCTGGTCCCGATGCCCCGGCAACAGAGATGGCCCCTGGTGCCCCTCGAAACGGGCCATACGGCGCCAGCCATGAGGGCGCCCCAACCGACCTGACCGCGTGGCGTACCGAACATGAACGCTTGAAGGCCGAAGAACGGGCCATGCGCCTGGCGCGGGAGCGGGGCGAGACCCTGCCCAAGGCGGACGTGGCGCGCCTGTTCGGGGATTTGGGGCGCCATCACCGCGACACCTGGTCACAGTTCCCAACCCGCGTGGCGCCGCTGCTTGCGGCTGAATTCGGGTTCATGACGGAAAATCGGGGAGGGGCGGACAACGGGACGGTCTGACACACTGGTAGTTGCGACACGACACAGACTGCCAGGGAGGCCCCGT
>NZ_JACIGI010000043.1 GCF_014197795.1 Roseospira goensis | reverse complement strand
GGTTATAAACCGAATTCGCACCGGGCTGGGGGCATGCCCCCAGCCCGGTGCAAGCGCGGCTCACCCAGTCTCACATCTGCCTGGACCTACACACACCGCCGCTGGGGTTTTATCGGACAGCACGCCATGCCGGCGGGCCAGGTCCAGGATCAGGTCGACGATCACATCGGGCCGTTCCTCGTGCGCGAGGTGGCCCAGGCCCGGCAGCACCCGCAGGTCGGCGTCGCCGGCCCGGGCCGCGATCAGGTCGGCGTCCGCCGGACTGACGGTGCGGTCGTGCTCCGCCACCACCAGGTGAAGCGGTGTGTCCAGATGGGCGACCAGATCGCGCAAGGCGCGCAGGTCCCAGTTCGCCATCATCGCCAGCGCCCCGCCCACATGCCCCGGTTCGCGGAACAGGCGCGCATACAGCTCCAGCCCGCGGGCGTCGATGTCGGAGCCGGTGTCGCGGATCAGGCTCTCCACCCGGCGCGTATCGGTCGCGCTCCAGGCGAACACGCGCGGCACCAGCGGGTTCATCAGCAGCAGCTTGGCCAGCCCCGAGAACCAGTGCCCGGAGGAGCCCTTGAACGGCAGCAGGGCGCCGTTGAGGCTGATGATGGCCTTGGGGTGGATGTGCCGGTCCAGCGCCATGCGGATCAGGATCGCCGCCCCCGCCGAGTGGCCCAGCACCAGGTCCGGCGACAGGCGAAGCTGGTGCAGCAGGGCCGCGACCGAGCGGCCCATGCCCGGCAGGGTGAAGGACGACGCCGGCGGGTTGGCCGTGAAGCCGTGCCCGGGCAGGTCCGGGATCACCACGGTGAAATGCGCGGCCAGCGGCGCCAGCAGGTCGCGGAAGGAATGGGTCGACGCGCCGGTGCCGTGCAGCAGCAGCAGCACCGGCCCGCGGCCCGCGAGTTGGACGTGCCAGCGGAAGCCGTGCGCCAGCAGGAACCGGCTGTGCGCCCGGTTGGGCCAGTCACCGCCCACGGTCTCCCAGTCCGGCCGCCGTGCCCGGAACACCATCGACCAGCCTCCCGTCCGTCCGTCCCCGCCGTCGTCCCCGGAATCGCCCCCCGGATCGGCCCCCGGATCGCCCATACCCTGCGGTCCGCGCCGCGCCACCGCCCGCGCCCTACTCGGCGGTCTGGGCCGCGCTGCGCGCGGCCGTCGACAGCGCCCGCGCATCGGCCCGCGGCAACGGCATGTAGGTCGCCCCCATGGCCTGGGCCAGGGCCTCGGCCTTGGGCGCCGGACGCAGCGACATGTCCACCAGCAGAGTCGACACCCCGATGACGCGCAGGCCCTCGGCGGCCGCCTTGGCCTGCTCCTCGGCGCGGGCCCGTCCGCCGATGCCCTCCAGCGTCACGTTGGCGCGTCCGTCGGTGAGGATCACGATGGACGGCGTCTCGCCCCGCGTGCGGGCCACCTCGGCCATCAGGTGCGCGGCCTCAATGCCGGAGGCCAGCGGCGTGCCGCCGCCGCCGGGGAACCCAGCCAGCCGCTTCTTGGCCCGCGCCAGCGAGCGAGTCGGCGGCAGCAGGGTCTCGGCGCCCTTGCCCCGGAAGGCGATCAGCGCCACTTGGTCGCGCCGCGCATAGCAGTCCGCCAGCAGCAGCTCGACCGCGCCCTTGGCCTCGCCCAGGCGGGCGATGGCCGCCGACCCCGAGGCATCGACGGCGAAGATGATGGTGGCCTGCGAGCGCTTCTTGAAGCGGGTGATGCGGAAGTCGTCCTTTCGCACCAGCACGCGCGGCGGCGCCCGGCCGCTGTCTTCCCACAACTGCACCTCGGCGCGGCGCAGCGGCTGCCACGGGGCGGCGGCGCGCAGGGTCTCGATCAGGGCCAGACGGGCGCCCGCGCGCGGATCACCCCGGCGCGACCCGATCGGGCGACCCCGGGTCAGCGCCTTGCGCTGCTCCCCGGAGCGACCCAGGATGCCCTGGCGCCGCTTGCGCTCCGCCGCCGCCATCAGGCGGGCGAGCAGGTTGGCCGGAATGGCGGCCTGCGCGGCATCGACGATACGGTCTTCCAGCGGCTTGTCCTCGTCGTCCTGCTGGTCGCGCTCGTCCTCGCCGTCGTCGGGGGGCGGCGGCTCCTCCTCCTCCTCGTCCTCGGGCGGCTGTTCGGGCGGCGGCGGGGGCGGCGGCATCCGGGTGGCGCGTGGCGCCAGCACCAGGCGGGCGGCCAACGTCAGGTCGTCCTGTTCGACGGCCGTGCGCCGATCCAGCGCCGCCGCCGCCCGGGCCACGCGCAACGCGAACAGGGGCGCCCGCAGCGACGGCACACCCATGGCGATGGCGGCGCCGCACAGCGCCTCCATGGCCTGATCCTCGATGGTGACGCGGTCCAGCAAGGCGCGCGCGGCCACGATCTCGTCGGCGTCGTGCAATGCCTCGCCGATATCGCGCTGCCGCAAGCCCTCCAGCTCCATGTGGAAGGCCAGCCGGTCCAGCAGCGCCTCGGGCGGTCCCTCGTCCGGCCCCACCGACTCGTCCAGCGCCACCACACCGAAGCGCGTCGGCGTCACGCTGGCGATGCCATCGCGTTCGACCCGCACGGCGCCGTGGTCGATGGCCATGCCCAGCTTGGCCGCGGCGGCGGTGCCGACACGCTCGGCCATGGCGAGCACGATCACGCCGCCATCGGCCTCCACCAAGAGCCCGCGCTCGGCCACCGGCCGGCCGGCGTGCAGGGTCGCCGCCAGGTCGAGTCCGCCCAACAGGCGCTCGTCGGTGACGTGCAGCGGCACCCGTCGCAGCGGCGCCGCCGCCGGCAGCAAGGCGCGCACCTGCGCCAGCCAGGCGTCCCGCGCCGGCCCGGGCAGCGCCTTGAGCGCCACCCCGCCGAGACCAGCCGGATCGACGGCGATCAGCGCCGCCACCAGCGCGGCGTCGGTCCAGGGATCGACCGCGGGCGGCGCGGGCGCCGCCTGCGGCCCTGCGGTCGCCGGGCCCAGCCCCGCCGGGTCCGGCGCCTGCGTGCCCAGGATTTCCATCGGGATCAGGCCTCCACGCCCAAAACCTCTTCGACCGCGCGCTGCACCCGCACGGTGGAGCCCGACTCGTCGAGCGGATCGCGGCGCAGGCGATGGCGCAACGCCATCGCGGCCACCCGCCGGATATGGCCCTCGTCCACCTCCACGTCACCCTCCAGGGCGGCCAGGGCGCGGGCGGCACGGATCACGGTCAGCTCGCCGCGCAGGCCGTCGGTGCCGAGCGTCATGCACAGCTTGGCGGTGGTGTTGAGCACGCCGGCCGGCACCTCGACCTCCTGCACCCGGTCGCGGGCGTCACGGATGCGCAGCGCCTCGCCGGACTCGCGCTCGGCCCAGGTGGCGAGGAAGCCGTGCGGGTCGCGCTCGAAGGCATCGCGGCGGCGCACCACCTCCACCCGGGTTTCCAGGTCCTTGGGGGTGGTCACCTCGACGGCGAGGCCGAAGCGGTCCAGAAGCTGCGGGCGCAACTCGCCCTCCTCCGGGTTGCCGCTGCCGACCAGGACGAACTTAGCCGGGTGGCGCACACTCAGGCCCTCGCGTTCGACCACGTTTTCGCCCGACGCGGCCACGTCCAGCAGCAGGTCGACCAGGTGGTCCTCCAGCAGGTTGACCTCGTCGATGTACAGGAAGCCGCGATGCGCCCGCGCCAGCAGGCCGGGCTCGAACGCCTTCTCGCCCTGGGTCAGGGCGCGTTCCAGATCCAGCGCGCCGACCACGCGGTCCTCGGTCGCGCCCAAGGGCAGGTCCACGACCGGCACCGGGGCATCCTCGGTCTCCATCGCGGTGCCCGCGTCGATGGCGGCGCGCACGTCGCAGGTGGTGGCGCAATAGTCCTGGTGGGACGCCGGGTTGCCGTTGAAGCGGCAGCCCTTGACCACCGACATGGGCGGCAGCAGCGCCGCCAGCGCCCGCACGGCGGTCGACTTGCCGGTGCCGCGGTCGCCGAACACCATCACCCCGCCCACGCCCTGATCGACGGCGGCGATCAGCAGCGCCATCTTCATCTCGTCCTGGCCGACAATGGCCGAGAAGGGAAACGCCAACGCCATGCCTCAGCCCTCCCAGCCGGTGACGGGGCGCGCGAGGCGGACGGACGGCGTGCGGCGGCGATCGACGGCCGCGGCCCGGACGGGCGAGTCGGGACGGGGAGCGGTCATGGATGGACGGCTTTCCTTGACGGACGGTGAGACACGGACCGCACCGCCCCCCTCAGGGAGTCGCCGGGGGGTGGGTCCAGCGCCGGACTATGGCCCCGCGCGGGTCATGGGTGCAAGGGGATGTGACCCGCCGGTGTCAAGGCGGCATGACGAGCGAGGCCCACACCCGCGCGCCCGCTCCGGCGCGCGGGTGCCGAAAGGGTTGACGGGCGGCGCGGGCGTGCCCATCGTATGGCCCATGATCACGACCTTGCCCCGCAAGACGCTGGCCCTACGCCTGGACCTGCTACTGGCTCTAGCGAGCGAGTAATCCCGTTGCCGCGCCCGCGCGGCCCCGTCCCAGGCCCGTCCGTCCCGCAAGGTCCCTCCCATGATCTCCCGATTGCGCCTGCCGACCGCCGTCGGTCGTCCGTTCGCCGCCCCCACCGTGCATGCCGATGGCCCGCGACTAACCGGCGGTCGCCGGCCCGCAGTCGCGTGGCCCGCCGGCGACCGTATCGCGGCCACCCGCCCTCTTCCTGTAGACTGAGACCAATCCGCGCCGCCACCGGCGCCCCGCGACGACCGGAGACCGTCCCATGCGAGTCGACCCCGCCACCAAGTACACGCCGTTCCCGCCCGTCGACCTCCCCGACCGCCGCTGGCCCTCGGCGACCATCACGCGACCGCCCATCTGGGCCTCCGTCGACCTGCGCGACGGCAACCAGGCCCTGGTCGAACCGATGGGCATCGAGCGCAAGGCGCGCATGTACAACGCGCTGGTGGCGATGGGCTTCAAGGAGATCGAGGTCGGCTTCCCGGCCGCCTCGCAGACCGACTTCGACTTCGCCCGCTACCTGATCGAGCACGACATGGTGCCCGACGACGTCACCCTTCAGGTGCTGGTGCAGGCGCGCGAACCGCTGATCCGCCGCACCTTCGAGGCCCTGAAGGGCTGCAAGCGCGCCATCGTGCACGTCTACAACTCGACCTCCGAGTTGCAGCGGCGCGTGGTGTTCGGCATGGACCGCGCCGGCATCATCGACATCGCCCGCCAGGGGGCGCAGCTCATCCACACGCTGGCCGACGAGACCGACACCGAGATCGTCTACCAGTACTCGCCCGAGAGCTTCACCGGCACCGAGCTCGACTTCGCGGTGGACATCTGCGAGGCGGTGATGGACGTCTACCAGCCGACGCCCGACAAGCGCCTGATCCTCAACCTGCCCAGCACGGTGGAGATGGCCACGCCGAACGTCTACGCCGACCAGATCGAGTGGTTCTGCCGCCATGTGAAGAACCGCGACAGCCTCATCATCTCGGTGCACCCGCACAATGACCGTGGCACCGGCGTAGCCGCGACCGAACTGGCCCTCATGGCCGGCGCCGACCGCGTCGAGGGCACCCTGTTCGGCAACGGTGAGCGCACCGGCAACGTCGACATCGTCACCCTGGCCATGAACATGTTTACGCAGGGCGTCGACCCGGGCCTGGATTGCTCCAACATGCCCGAGCTGGTGACAATGTCCGAGTACTGCACCCGCCTGCCCGTGCACCCGCGCCATCCCTATGCCGGCGAGTTGGTGTTCACCGCCTTCTCGGGCTCGCATCAGGACGCCATCAACAAGGGGCTGCGCGCCCTGCGCCAGTCCAACAGCGGGGTGTGGGAGGTCCCCTACCTGCCCATCGACCCCACCGACGTGGGCCGCACCTACGAGGCCGTGATCCGCATCAACAGCCAGTCCGGCAAGGGCGGCGTCGCGCATATCCTGGAGCGCGACCACGCCTTGCAGATGCCGCGCCCCCTTCAGGTCGAGTTCTCGGGGGTCGTCCAGCACATCACCGACGAGAGCGAGGGCGAGGTCACGGCGAAACAGCTCTGGGACATTTTCCAGCAGGAGTACCTGGTTCAGCACCCGGGCGATCTGGGGCTGAAGGAATACCGCACCGTGCCCGACACCCACGCCACGGACGTACGCCTGCTGGACGCCGTGCTCACGGTCAACGACGAGGATCGCCCCATCCACGGCCGCGGCAACGGTCCGGTCGACGCCTTCGTCGACGCGCTGCGGACCGAGACCGGCATGGACCTGACGCTGGTGAACTACTCCGAGCATGCGCTCGGCGTCGGCGCCAATGCCCAGGCCTATGCCTACGTCGAGATGAAGGCCGAGGGCCACGCCCCGATGTACGGCGTCGGGCGGCACAGCAACATCGTCCAGGCGTCGCTGAACGCCATCCTGTCGGCCGTCAACCGGGTGCGGCGCCTGAACGCGGCGGGACAGAGCGGCGGCGCCCGCTCGACCCAGAAGACCAAGGAGGACGCCCAGGCCGCCCGCGCCGAGGTGGCCGCGCAGTAGCCCGGGAGCCGGGCGCGACCCGGGCGGCCGGTCAGGCCGCCGGGTCGTCCCCCCGGGCGGCCGGTCAGGCCGCCGGATCGTCCCCCCGGGCGGCCCCGGTCAGGCCGCCGGATCGTCCCCCCGAGCGGCCCCGGTCAGGCCGCCGGATCGTCCCACCGCACCGGGCGCACGACCTGCACCGGCGCGCGCACGGCCGCCGCGACCGCCGCCGGGGTCTCGAGAACCCGCCGCAGGTCGCGATCGTAGGCGCGCGCCGCCGCCGCCAGACGGACCCGCTCGGACGCATCGGCCGCGGCCTCGCGGCGCGCCCGGGCGATCGCCGCGCGCAGCACCCACAGCGCCGGGCCCGGATCCACGCGGGCCGCATCCGTGCCCAGCGGATCGGCCCACGGCGGCCCCGCGACGACACCGGTCGCCAGACAATGGCCGGCGGTGCCCACGGCCCAGACCGCATCGCCCGCGTCCAGCGCCACGAAAGCCGTGAAGACGGGCGCCGCGGCCGCCGCCACCACGGGCCAGCCGTCCTCCAGGACCAGCGGCACGCGCAGCGTCGCCCCGGCCCGCTGACGCCAGTCCGCCAGCGCGTCGGCATCGGACACCGGCAGCCACACCGCGCCACCGCGCGGGCGCGGTGGTCCGGCGCGGTCCGCCTCCATGGCATCGACGTGCGGCGGTACGATGGGGCGGGGGGCAAGACAGGTCATCGGTCGTCCGGCAGCAAGGAACACGGAAGGGCACGGCCCTGCGGACGCTCCGCCTACCCGCCCCCGACCGGCGCGGCAAGCGCCCGCGGGCGCAGCCCTGGTCTCCGCCCCACGCATGGCCGGTCCGGCCACATTCCGGTTCTTGCCTCATCAGCAATTCTCATTTTGGCCGGCATGGCTCGGACACGGGACTCGGGATGTGATTCACCCTCCGAGTGAGGTGGCTTAGCGCCGATCGCTCGAAATCGGAACCGCAGATGCGGTCCGATTTCGAACGTGAATCGGCTGAGAATCATATAGGTCGCGCGGAGTCACGCGATCAATCGGAACCACGACGTGGTTCCGATTGATCGCGATCCGCGCCAAGACCGCCTGGTAGAAGGCCCGCGAGCGCTTCCGCGCCCGCACGAGGATGTTCGTGTTTCCCCGTGATCCGGAGGACACCGAACAGCGGCGGACAAAGCATTGAGATATTAGAGCAGATCGCGCCAAAATGGAATCGCGCCGCGGTCCCATTTTGGCGCGTGAATCTGCTCTAAATTCAATAACGTAGAGCCGATTGCTCGAAATCGGACCGCATCTGCGGTTCTGATTTCGAGCAATCGACTCTAGGAAGAAAAATGGTGCCGCCGGGGTGAATTGAACACCCGACCCCACCCTTACCAAGGGCAGGGTCAGGCTTTGATTCTGCTCGATTTCTGGCCTTCTCCCCCGGTTTCTCCCCCGGTTCGGGGCGCGTCACCGCGCCGGAGCAATGTCGCTCGGGCCTGCTCGCGCGACACGGCCGTGTATCGGGCGATACTCTTGGCGTCCGTCCAGGAGCCGGCCGCCAGAATGTCGGCTTCCGTGGCCCCGGCCTCGTTCACAGCGCTGGCCCAATCGTGCCGCAGCATGTGCGGCGTCACATGGCGGATGACCCGCTCGCCATCGCGTTCGGCCAGGCCGCACGACAGCAGCAGCCGGTCAAGCCACCGATAGACCGCATGGCGGTCGGCCCACGGCCAGACCCGCCCTGTCCGTTCGTTCGCGGGCACCTCCGCCAGCACGGACAGGACCATCGGATGCATGGCGATGGTCTTCCACCGGCCCGCTTTTCCCACCCACAGATCGAATTCCTGATCGGCCAGCTTGACGTGTCGGTCCCACGTCAGGGCCAGGGTCTCTCCGATTCGCCAGCCCTGAGCCCACAACGTGAGCAGGAACCGGCGCTGAACCGGGTCTTCGGCGGCGTCGATCAGCGCCGCCGCAGCGCCCGGCGGCGGGCGGCGGGACTGCGGTCGGGCTTCCTTCAAGCGCCGGATCTTGCGATAGGGGCAGAGTTCGGATTCTGCCGCCCAATGGAGGATCGCGGCGGCGGGGGTGATGGCCTGCCGATTGCGGGTCTCATTTCGAGCTGTCGGGTACAGGCGCGCCGCGACATCGTGGATATGAGCCTGCCGGACGTCTCTGATCGGCATTGGCCCAAGGATCGGGTCAGAGGCGAGCCGCGCCACATACCGGCGGTCGTTGGGGCCGGGGCGCTTGCCCTCCAGCCACGCCTTCGCGACGTGAGCGAAGGTGTCAAGACGCCCTATTTCGGCAATGGAATCACGATCCCGCCGGGACTCTGCCCTGGCCTCGCGCTCGAACTGGTCCGCGACTTGGCGAGCAGTGCGCGCGTTTGTCGCGCCCGTTGTGATTTCGTACTGCCGCCCGTCGACCCAGCCACGTGCGATGTAGGTCCGGTTCCCCTTTCGGGTCCCGGGCGGGTAAAGCTTTGCCGGCATCTCAGGGCATCCCGAATGCGAATGGCATCTTCCAGTGTGACGCGAAGCGGCCGCCCCCGTCCAGGGGATAGGCCGAGCGCCGCCGCCTCGGCACGCACCGTATTCGGGTGCGCGCCAAACCGCTCGGCCATGTCGGCAACGGTATAGAGGCGAAGCGGGTCGGCCGGCGCTGCCACCATCCCCTACCCCTCCCTGCATCCCCACGCCCCGGTCAGGTCGCTGACCGCGCTGGGGCCGGTGTCGGTGTCGTCCAGCAGCCATCCGCGCCGGACGCGGTAGAGGCGCCCCGACGGCGAGACCCGCGAGGATTGGGGCCTCGCACACATGATCGCGCGCGCCGACCCGCTGGTCGCCTCCGCCCGGGCCGCGCTCGGGCTGGACGACGCGGCGACCGACGACCTGTTCCGCGCTGCCGCGCGGCTGTAGGAGGACCCCTCATGCCCGTCACCCCGCGTGAAATCCAGGACCGGTACAAGCAGCTCACGCAGCAGCACACGACCGCAGGTGGCGTCAATTGGGACGCGGTGGACTCGCAGTTTGCCCGGGAGGCCGCAAGGCACGGCGTGTCGGCGTCGCAACTCGGGTCCGCGTTCGGGCAGACGGCGCAGGACGTCGCGGCCAAGGCCGAGCGGCACGGCACGACTCTCGACACGGGCGGGGCCGGGGACGCCCCTCCGCGGGGCGCCTCGTATACGCCGGGAGAGATCAAGGCATACGCGGACCAGGCCATTCAGTCGCACACGCCGACCGGTGGCGCCCCCGACTACGACGCCGCCTACCGAGACGTGTACACGCGCGCTCAACAGGACGGCGTGACCGCGGATCAACTGGCCGATGCGGGCGTGGGGTCGCGTGAGGGGATTCTCAGTTGGGTCGCGGCCCAGGGTCTCGATCCGTTGAGCGACGGCACTGTGCCCGACACTGTGCCCGACACGCCGGACCCGAACCTGGTCACGTTCGACGGCCCGCGCCTGTCGCGGATCGACCGCGCCACCTGGCAGAAAGGGCCGTCGTCGCTCGCCAATCAGATCGACACCATTCGACAGGACGTGCTGTACGGGCGGACGACGCCGGAGCAGGCGCGGGCGCTGGTCGAGCGCCTGCGCCAGAACGTGGCGCGGTCGTTCGATTTTGCGGGTGGTGCGATAAACACAATCCCAGAGGACGTCGACGCCTATCTGCGGCGCCAGCATCTGGATTTCGACGCGATCCACGGCCTGGGCGCCGAAATCGGAGACGGGTCGAAGTACATCACGGGGCCGGGCGGGGTTGACACCTTCAGCGAGTACCCGTGGCAAACGTTGGAGGAGATGCGGCAAGCCCTGGGGGTGGACACGCGCACCGCCCTGGAGATGTGGGGCGTCCCTCCTAGCCGGCTGGACATCCCGCGTTTGAACTATGCGGCCATCGCGGCGGCGGACAGCCCCTACGCCGCCATTCGCGCCGGGCGCAACGCCCTGTTTGGTGCCGACGGCACCGAGGGCGAATGGTCCCTTGTTCCGGAACAGGCTGGGAAACGTACGTACTGGCGCGTGTACGCGCCGGACGGCCGGATGGCGGGGACCGTCGGCATAACCAGCAACCCAAATCAGCGACCGGCCGACCACTGGGTGCGGGCCGCGTTCGACCGACTGGGCATTCGGTCCGCCACCTATCGCGACAGTCCGCCGGAGATGACGTACGTCCACCCGGGGGATCCGCCCGGTGGTGGGATCTCAAAGAATGTCTTGCGGGCCATTGCCGCTGGCGCCGACCCGGCCGAGTTCGGGTTTGCCCCGGACGGCACCCGCATCGGCGGAGGGGCGGGGGGGGCGGTCCAGGCCCCGGGTGGGGCGCCGCAGCCATACGGCAGTGGTGCAAGCAGTGGCGGTGCCGCGCTGCGCGTGCCCTTGTCTTCCCCCCCGGGATACCGGGTCGACGACCCCATGGCGCACCTGAACCGGATGACGGCGCAGGATAGCGACCTGATGCGGGCGGCGCGGACCCAGGGGCTCCAGGCCGCCAACCGGCGCGGGCTGCTCAACAGCAGCATGGCGGCCGAGGCTGTGGAGCGCGCCGCCTACGACGCGGCCATCCCCCTCGCGTCCCAGGCGGCCGGTCAGCAGTTCCAGAAGAACCGCGCCCTGCAGGACTACGGCTTCGATTCCTCGCTGCTGTCGCAGGACCACACCCAGCAGATGGCCCGCGCGGATCAGGGCTACGGCCATCAACGGGGCTTGCTCACTCTGCAATCTGACCTCGACAGGGGGCAGGCCGCCCAGGCGCACGGGTTCCGTCTGGCCGAACTGGAGCAGGAGGCCGCCGCCGCCCTGGAACGGCTGGGCATCCAGATCGGCAGCGAGGAAACCATCGCCGGCGCCAACATCGCGGCCCACGATCGGCAGTATGCCCAGGCCGGCCTGGCGGCGGTCGATGAATCCTATGCCCGCATGTTCACCGCCATCATGAGCAATCCGAACATCCCGGCCGACGTGCGCGACAAATACATGACCACAGCCTCGCAGTTGCGAGAGTCCGGGCTGGCGCTCGTCCAGCAGATGTACGGCGTCCATCTCGACTGGGCCGCATAGGGGG
Organism: Roseospira goensis; assembly: GCF_014197795.1. GTDB lineage: Bacteria > Pseudomonadota > Alphaproteobacteria > Rhodospirillales > Rhodospirillaceae > Rhodospira > Rhodospira goensis. Next base: position 12,671 of record NZ_JACIGI010000043.1, on the reverse strand, counting down.
ACCGCGTCATGTGGGACTTCATCAAGGACGCCGGCAAGATCGTCTCCGGCGCCATCGGCGCGGCGGCGGCGGTGTTTACCGTCGGCTCGGCCCTGGCCGGCGGCAGCGGCGGGTCGTCCATCTTCTCCGGCGGCTGGTCCGGCGCGGCGGGGGCGGTCGGCGACCTGTTCGGCGCCGGTAGCACCATCGGCAACGTCGTCTCCCGGGGCCTGGCCTACGCCGGGTACGGGGCTCTGGCCGGCGGCGCGCTCTCGCTCCTCACCGGTGACGATCCGCTGGACGGCATGGCGAAAGGCGCCATGACCGGCGGGATCGCCGGCGCGGGCATGGGCCTGTTGGGCTTCGGTCAGGACGCGGCGACGGCCGCCGGCGGGCTGACCGCGGCCGGCGGCGCGGGCAGCGCCGTGGGCGGGGTGGGCGGGGCGGCCGACGTGGCGGGGGCGGCCGGCCTGCCCGCCAGCCAGGCGGCGCGGATCGGGCCGCAGATGGCCTCCGCCGCCGCCGGGGGCGCGCTCCCGACCGCCGCCGGCGGCGTGCCGGCCGGTGGGGACGGACTGCTGGGCTGGGTGGAGCGCAACCCGACCCTGGCCGGGCATGTCGTCTCCGGGCTGGGGTCCGGCCTGTCCAGCATGGCGTTCGCCGACGAGGCGCTGGACGCCCAGGAGGCCCGCACGCGCGGCGATCTGGCCGTGCAGCAGCAACGGGCCGACATCCTGGCGGCGAACTACCGGACCGGGCAGCCGGTGCCGACCGGGCTTCTGGCGCAGCCGCCGACGGGGGCGATGGCCCCCGGGCCGCGCTTCGCCGCCGCGGACCAGTTCGGGCAGTCGGCTGGGGCGCCCCTGGCGTCCGAAACCGTGACCGGCCCGGGCCGGTACATCTACGACCGGCGCATCGGCCGCATGGTCTACGTGCCGGACGATCAGCAGAGCGGGGTGGCGTGATGAGGGGCCAGGACATGGTGGGCCGGGACAGGCCGCAACAGGCTCCCACGCCCCGGGGCGGGGGACTTCTGTCAATGCGGCAGGCGCCGAGCGCGCCGCCGCAGCGCCGCGAGCGGTCGCCCGAGGAACTGCGGCTCTACGACCAGACGCTCGATGCCATGCGGCAGGTCCTCTACGACGAGGGCGTGTTCCAGGCGGTGAAGGCGGGCGTTGAGGCCGCACCCGACCCCGCCCTGGGCCTGATCGAGCCCATTGCCCAGGCGGCCGTCCGCGTGCTGGTGAGCGCGCGCGAGGCCGGGCAGCCGGTGACGCAGGACATGATGTTCGCCGCCCTGGTCGACACCACCCGCGAAGCCGTCGAGGCCGTCGAGGAGATCCGCGGGCGCGCGATGACCGAGGAGCAGGCGACCAACGCCTTCCTGGAGATCGTCACCCGCTACGCCGACCTGGCGGGCCGGGCCGGCCTGATCGACCCCCAGGAGGCCGAAGCCCGCATGGCCGGGATGGAGGGCGGGCCGATGCCGGGCGCCGCGGCGCCACAGCCGCCGAACCGGGCCGCGCGCCGGGCCGGGCGGTCGCGCAGGCGGCGTCGCAAGGGACCGCCGCCGCAACAGCAGATGACGGAGGCCGTCTGATGGCGAACGGGCTCCTGGCCGCCTTCGGGGGCGCCCTGACCGGCCTGGGCACGGGCCTGGTCGCGCGCGGTGAGGACTTGCGGCAGCAGCGCATCGCCGAGGCCAAGATGGCCTACGAAGAGCGCCGGGCGCTGCGGGATCGGGCGTGGAGCGTCGAGGACCGCGATCTGGGGTACCGGCAGAAGACCGCCGAGCGCGAGGACCGGCAGCGGCACGAGGCCGGCCTGCTGGACCGGCGGTTCGGCCACGACCGGGAGATGGAGGAGGTCCGCCACGGCAACGCGCTCGCCCGCACGGCAGCCGGACGTAGCCGATACCGGCCGCTAAGCCCGGAGGAGGTCGAACAGCACGGGTTCGACCCGCGCCAGTCCTATCAGGTCGACGACGTGACCGGAAAGGTCTCCCCGATTGGATCGCCGCGCGAGGCGGGAATGCCCCTGTCCTTGAACCAGATGGTGGCCGAGGCCCGGCGTCGTGCGAAGGCGAACGGCACGGGCCACGGGGAGCCGTCAAACGAGGAGGTGGAAGCGGCCCTGCGCGAAATGCCGGGGGGCAGTGTGGCGGCAGACAAGCTGTTCGGAGTGCCGGAGCCCCCGCCGGAAGTGCCGGCCCCGCCGCCGGTCAGTGCGCCACGGGCCGGCGCCAGCGTGTCGATGGATGTCCCGGCCGGCGTGACGCGGCCCGAGGGGACGGATGGTGGGGGCGGGATTTCCCTTTCGGCGGAGCGGGCACCGCCAGCGCACGGAGAGCTGCCGGCTGGCGTGACCGCCGAGCAGGCGCTTCAGCAGGCGCAACGGGCCATTGCCGCCGGCGCCGACCCGGCCGCCGTGCGGGCGCGCCTGCGCCAGTATGGCCTGACACTGCCTGGGGCGCCGTAACATGTCTGTCGAAATCAGCGCGGGAGCGGGTCTCTTCGACGACCTGATCCCGCGGTCCCCATCCGCGCCCAGCCCGCCTTCTGAAGGCGGGCTTTTTGATGACCTGATCCCGGCGGCGCGCCCGCAGGAGGGCGAACAGGTCGGCGCTGACATCACCCCGGCCGACCATTTCGTGCGCCAGATCGGCGCCGGCGCTGCGGCGGCGGGGGCCTCGACCCTCCAGGCCCCCGCGGTCCTGGCCGGGCAGGTGGACTCCGCCGCGCAGCGCGCCCGGCACCGCACCTTGGAAGCCATGGACCGTCTGGACGCGGTCGCGGCCGAAGGCGGGCGGCCCGGAGAGGTCTGGAGCACCCTCGACAGCCGCGACACCACCGTGTTGCGCGACGCCGCGCGCTACTGGCGGGCGCTCAAGGCGGGCGACACCGACGCAGCGGCGGCTCTTCGGCGCAAGATCGAGGGTGAGGCCGCGGACGTCGCCCCGACCCTGGCGGACCCGCGCGAGACCGCGCTCTACGGGGCCGGCGAGGCCGTGCGCGGCCTGTACGACGAGCCCGGCGCGCCGCTGTACGGCAACCCGGACTACAAGGGCGACTTCTGGCGCGACACCGTGCCGAGCGCCCTGGGCTCGACGGGCGCCTTCCTCGCCACAGGGGCGGCGGGTGCGGCGGCCCGGTTGCCGGCCGCCCTGGCCGCGGGGGCGACCGGCGCGGCGGTCAACAGCACCGACACCTTCCGGGATGCCCTGGAGAGCGGGGCCGACCTGGAGACCGCCTACCGGGCCGCGACGGGTGGCGCGGCCGTGGGCGCGGGCGAGGGCCTGCCCATCGGTCAAGTGCTCAAGCGTCTGGACGCGGTGGGCGGTCGCCGGATGCGGCGCATCATCGCCGAGGGCCTCAAGGGCATGGGCGAAGAGGCAGCCCAGGAAGCTCTGAACGCGGTCGGCAACAACCTGATCGCGGCCGGGCTGTACGATCCGGAGCGTGGTGTTCTGGAGGACGCCGCCGAGTCAGCGGCGGCCGGCGGGACCGTCGGCGCGATTTTCTCGGTGGTGGCCTCGACTCTGGCCGGCGGCCGACGCGGCGGCGCTGCCGGCCCCGATACCCCGCGTGCGGACATGCGCGACGGCGACGACGGATTCGCGGAGGCCCCGACCCCAGCGCCGCCCCTTCCCCCCGGCCCGAAGCCCGAGCCCGGTGCCCGCGTCACCGTGGCCACGCCCGACGGCTCGGTCGCCGGCACGGTCGAGTCCGTCGATCAGCGCGGTGCCATGGTGCGTCTGGACGACACCGGCGACCTGGAGCCGGTGGCGTTGCGCGACATCCGGTCCCAGCAGCCCCCGCAACGTCCCGCCGGGCCGCCCCCCGTCGAGGCCGTCGCGGCCGTCAACCTCAACGAGGGCGATCTCCGTTCGCCGATCCCGAACGAGATCATCGGCGAAGGCAAGGCGGCGATGGCGGACGCCATCACCGCGGCGTCCGCACCGATGCCAGCAGCGCCGCGGGAGCCCGCCGGCGCCCCCACGGGAGCGGCCCCGCCCCTGTTCGCCGACCTGATCCCCGAGCGACAGGGCGAGGGGAACGCTGGGCCTCCGCCCCTCGACCTGACCGAGGACATGGTGGTCGAGGAGCCGCCGCCGCTGGTTCTGACCGACGACATGATCGTGGACACCGCCCCGCAGCGGTGGCGGGCGCGCCAGGACCAGCGCGACGCACTGGTTGAGCGGGCGCGGCTCGAACCGGGCGCCTATGTCGATCGGGACGGTGTGCCCTACCGCGTCGACCCTGACGGGCGCGTTGTGCGAGGGGCGAGGGAGAACGCCGAAGCCTTTGGATCGGTCGAGCGCGGATATGTGGACGATCAGGGCGAGGCTTTTGCCCGCCGTGTCCTGGCCGGCGAGATGCGCCGGGGTCCTGGTGACCAGGCGTTCACGGTCGGGGCGCGCGTCGCGGTGGCCGGCGAAGCGGGGACCGTCGTTTCTGCCGGCAGTGGTGAGATCGCGGTCCGCCTGGACGGCACCGGTGACATCGAACCGTTTTCGCCCGGGGCGGTGCGGCCGCTATCCCGGGAGCCCGCCGGCAATCCCACCCCGGCCGGAGACGCGACGCCGGGGCGACGGGAGGCGCCATCATCTCCCCCGGCCCCGGCCCCCGTGGCGGCGCCGACGGAGACGCAAGGCCCGGCCGTTGCCGGGACGTCCCTGGACCGGCATGACGCGGTGCCGATCCAGGACCACCTGGGTGGGCTGAACCGGGTCGGTGCGCCACCTCAGGCCCTCAACGCCCCGGGCGACCCGTCAAGTGGGGGGCGAGCTTCTCCACCTGAGGACTTCGTCCGGGCGCCGAACGGTACGTTTGACTTCGGAGAAATCGACGCCGCTGTTGAATCCGCTGCCGGCGGTCGCTACCCCTCGGGCCCGATCCGGATGCGTCGCGGCACGTCCGAAACATATGGGCGCGATCACATTGACGCGGGCAAGGCAGAGCGCATTCAACGTGCCGGGTTTGCCTCGGTCGAGGACTTCGTTTTCGACGTTGCCCAGAACTACGACGCCGTATGGGAGCAGAAGAACGGGCGCCTTCTTCTGTCAAAGACAGGCGGCGGATACGACTCCACGGCCAGCATTGAACTGGAACGCGGTCGCGACGGCGCCTACTATGCCGTTATTACCGCCATGCCTGTTCGACAGACAAAAAAATACCCCCAAGGCGGGGGCAGAACGCTGCTTTGGGAAAGGCGGCCCGCTCCGCCTCTGGCCTCACGGGACGAGGCCCCCTCTTTCGTTCCAGCCGCCGGCGATTCAGGTCCCGTCCAGCGGCCTTCTGGGGGTAAGGGCCAAAGCAACAAGGCCAGTGTAGGCTCGAACGAGGGTGATCGCAAGGCAGCGCCGAACAGCGAAGGCCCCTCCCGCGAACAGGGCGCGGCGGCCGAGTCCCGCCGCCCCACCACCCCGCCCGTCGTCGCGACTCTGCGGGGTGATGAAATCGGGGACTTTGGGGACGACGCCACCGCGTGGCGCCGTGCCGCCGATGCGTGGTACCGGACTCACCTGCAGGGGCGGTTTGTCCAAACATCGGATGGTCGCCGGGTCCAGTTAACCGGGCGGGGACGGAAGAAAACCACGCACCGGCTCGCACCGTTCACCGCGCGCCACGTCCCGGCAATCGAGGCCGTCTTGCGGCAGGGCGCCTATGGCGGTTTCACACCGAACCGGAAACCGGAGCAAAAGCCCGGCGTTGTCGGCTACCACCGCTACGAGGGTGTGGTTCAGGTGGCAGAAGAGGCGACTCGCGTCCGTGTTTTGGTCGAGGAAGATGCCGTCGGAAATCTGTACTACGACCTCTACACGGAAGCCCCCTCCCGCGACCCAGGCATGAAGAGTCCTGGACGAGAGGGGGCCCGCGAGGACGATGCCTCGCACGCCATGGTGAACGGCACGGACTCCGGTGTCAATCTCATCCGGCTCGACGCCCCCGCGCGTAAGCCCACGGCCCCCGCCCGCCGCGTCCTGCAGGCCCGTGCCGACGACCTGCGCGCCCGGCTCAAGGCGGTCGGCCTGTCGGACCGGGTGGCGCTGCGTGTCGTCGAGACCCTGGGCGGCGCCGTCGAGGGCCGCACTACCCCCGGCCTGATTGAGGTGGCCCTGGACGCGGACGACCCGCTGGCGACCCTGGACCACGAGATCGTCCACGCCCTGCGCGAGACCGGGGTCCTGCGCGAGCTGGACTACGGCACCCTGGCGCGGCGAGCACGCACGGACCGGGCGCGCCTGGCCGAGGTGCGTCAGCGCTACCAGGGGCGCGGCCTGGACGAGGACGCGCTGGTCGAGGAGGCGGTCGCCGATCTGTTCGCGGCCTATGCCCGGGGCGACACCCGGCCCGACGGTGCGGCGGCGCGGGCCATCGCGCGGGTGCGGGGGTTCTTCGAGGCGGTCGGCAACTGGCTGCGCGGCCTGGGCTTCCAGACCGCCGACGACGTGTTCGGCCGCATCGACCGGGGCGAGATGGCGCGGCAGCAGCCGCGCGACGACCGGGGGCGGTTCGTGGCCGGGGACAGTGCGGCCCGCGAAGCCCGCCGCCCCGGGGGGCTGCGCCCGCGCGCCTGGGTTCGGTTCACCCGCCTGCTGGATGACCTCAAGGCCGGCACGCTGGGGCGGTTCGATCTGCTGGAGATGGGGCGGACCCCCGAAGCGCTGCGGCGGGCCGGGCTTCCGGACCTGACGCTGGTCTACAAGCAGGGGGAAGCCCGCAAGACCCTGCTGGAGAAGCACGCGGGAAAGATCGACGAGGAGACGCTGCGCCGCCTGCCCGATGTCCTCGCGGATCCGGTCCTGGTGGTCGAGCAGGAAAATCGCCGCTTCGGCGTGCTGATCGAGGACGGCCGGGGGCAGGACGTGCTCACCGTCATCGCCCCCGAGGTCGACATGGAGCGGCGGCGGGTCAATCTTGTCGTGACCACGCATCCCAAGGCGCGCCCGGATTCCATCCTCTCCGACATTCGTGCGGGGCGACTGCGGTACTATCACACGCAGAGAGGCCCTGAGTGGGTCCGACGAGTCCGGCGCCAAAATGCCGGAGGTGGGACCCCCCAAGGCCTCCCCACCAATATACCCACGGACGCCGATCTGGTCAACGATCCGGCCGAGAAACTAAGTCTGCGGCGCGGCGCCCCGCCGCCCCTGCCCGGCTTCGGTCAGCGTCCGCCGCCTCCGCCCCTGAAGGGACAGAAGCCGACCGCGCGCCAGACGGCCCTGCTGGACAAGATCGGCCGGACCGAGACCGGGCTCGCGCACTGGGTTCGCGAGACTGTGGCCGGGGTCAAGGAGGCCTCGTGGCAGCGGGTGCGCCAGGGCCTGTTCGACCAGTTCGACGCCATCGCCACCTACGAGCGCGACGCCTACGGCAAACTGCAGGATGCGTCGAAGTCCGCCTACAAGGCGGCGCGCATGACGCAGAACCTGCGCAGCGTCATGGGCGCCGTGCTGAAGCATGGCCCGCTGAAGATCGAGAACGGCTGGTTCACCCTGCGTGACGACTTCCCGGGCGGGTTCGAGGGCCTGTTCCACGACATCGCCCGGCGCGGCGAGCTCGACCTGTTCCGGGGCTACATGGTTGCGCGCCGCGCCCGCCGGCTGAAGGAGGAGGGGCGCGAACGGCTGCTGACCGACGAGGACATCGAGGCCGGCCTGTACGACCACCCCACCGCGCGCGCCGACCGCTTCCGCAAGGCGTTCCACGGGTACCAGAGGTTCAACCGCGCGGTGCTCGACATGGCCGTGGACGCCGGCCTGCTGACGCGGGAACAACGCGCGCTCTGGTCCCAGCACGGCGACTACGTGCCGTTCTACCGGATTTTCGACGACGGAACCGTGAGCGCCGGTCCGACGAACCGGCGCGGCCTGGCCGGGCAGCGGGCCAACACGCGCGGCCTGGAGGGGGGCGAGTCCCGGCTGAACGATCCGATTGAGAACATGGTTCTCAACATGACCCGGCTGATCGACGCCAGCATGAAGAACCTGGCCGCGCAGAAGACGCTGCGCCTTGCCATCGACGCCGGCGTGGTCGAGCCGGTGCCGATGACCTGGAAGCCGGTCCGCGTCCCGCCCGAGGAGGCCGCGCGGCGGCTGGAGGACCTGGGGGTTCAGGTCTCCGGCCTGACCAAGGATCAGCACGCGCAGATGCTGACCTTCTTCGACATGACCCCGCCGAAGGAGCGGGACGTCATCTCCGTCATGTCGAAGGGTAGGCCGAAATACCTGCGCATCAACGACCCGCAACTCCTGGCCGCCCTGTCCAGCATGACGCCGCCGCAACTCAACCTGGCCATGCGGATCATGCGGTTCGCCAAACGCACCCTGACCCAGTCCGTCACGATCATGCCAAACTTCATGGTGGCGAACGCGATGCGCGACACCCTGTCGGCCTGGGTGTCTACGCCGACGTCGAAGCACCTGCCCGTCGTCGACACGGTGAAGGGCTTCCGCAAGGCGCTGACGGACTCCCCTTCGCTGGTCGCGATCATGTCTTCCGGCGGGGGCTCCGGCGGATTCTACAGCGCCGACCCGACGGACGTGCGGGATCGCCTGGACGCGGACCTGCGCCGCATGACCGGCCGCAAGGCGCGACACTCGCCGGTCACCTGGTGGGAGGCGTGGCAGAAAGTCGGCCAGGCGGCCGAGTCCGCCAACCGCATCGCCGTCTACGACGCGCTGCGCAAGGACGGCGTGGGCGAGACAGAGGCCGCCTATCAGGCGCTGGACCTGATGGACTTCTCCATGCGCGGCGACTGGGCGGCGGTGCGGTTCCTGGCCGAGACGGTGCCGTTCCTGAACGCGCGCCTGCAGGGCCTGTACCGCCTGGGCCGGGGGGCGGCGGCGGGCTGGAAGCGGTTCGTCCTGCGCGGTGCTTTGCTGATGGCGCCCACGCTGGTGCTGGCGATCCACAACGCCGGCCGGCCCGAGTACGACGAGCTGGAGGACTGGGACAAGGACGCCTACTGGCATTTCTGGATCGGGGACCAGCACTTCCGCCTGCCGAAGCCGTTCGAGGTCGGCGCGATCTTCGCGACGATCCCGGAGCGCCTGGTGCGGCTGGCCGCCGGTCAGGACGACGGCACAAAGGCGATGGAGCGCCTGGGGGCCATGCTGACCGACACCTTCGCCATGAACCCGATTCCGCAGGCGTTCAAGCCGCTCGTTGAGCAGTGGGGAGACCGCGCGTTCTTCACCGACCGCCCCATCGTCGGCTGGCAGAAGACCCTGCCCGCCGAGATGCAGTACACCCCCCACACCACCGAGACCGCGAAGCTGCTGGGGGAGACGCTGGGGGCCAGTCCGAAGCGCATCGAGCACCTGGTGCGCGGCTATACCGCCAACCTGGGCATGACCGCGCTGGTCTACGCCGACGTGGCGGTGCGGCTGGCGACCGATGCCCCGACGGAACCGGCCTCGACCTGGGCCGACATGCCGGTGCTGGGGCGCTTCTTCCGGGGCGACGACGTGCCGCGCTCCACCCGCTACACGACCGAACTGTACGACCTGCACCGCGAGATCGAAACGGTCGTCTCCGGCATCCGGGAACTGGAGAAGCAGGGCCTGGAGGGCAGGGCGGACGCGATGGAGCGCGAGAACCAGGACCTGCTTCGGGACCGGCGCGCGGTCGACGGCGCGGTCGAGGCCCTGCGCGGCATCAACCGCGAGATGCGGGCCGTCCAGTACGACCGCACCCTGTCCGCCGCCGAGAAGCGCAAACGCCTGGACGCGCTGATGCGCGAACGAAACGCGATCAGCCGCGAGGCGGTCGCCGATTGACCCTGCCCGCGCCTGGGCGGGCGCCCCTGGATCGGGAGGCGCACGAGATGACGTCGTTTTTGACGCTTTGCCAGAGGGTTACTGCGGCTTGGTCATCGGAACACCAAGGTCCGCCGCGAGACCCTGAAGCAGTTCCCGGGCCCCCGTCGCCACGGATGGATCGTCTTCTGCGGAGCGTTCAAGCCGCAGTAGAGCATTTCGAACGATCCGCTGCGCATCCCCGGGAGGAAGCGCGCCACTCTGATCCAGGGACCGCAGCATGAGCACGCTCAGCGTGTACGCGGCCAACGCGGCCGCCATGGCGTCGGTGTTCGGGGTGTCGTCAACCACGGCCCTGCCTCCCTTTTTGGTGAGCGCCCCGGGCAGCCTCACCCGATTCGGGAGCGGGAGTCGAGTCAGGGGGCGTCCGCCAGCTCCACGCCGCGCTCCGTGAAGCGCACACCGGCGTCCTCAAGGGCGCGGCGGATGGCGGCGAGGGTACGGGGATGCGGCTGTCGCTTGCCGGTCTCGAAGTCCGCCAACGTTGCCATGGCGACCTCGGCCAAACGGGAGAGTTCGTCCCTCTTCATGTTGAGCATGGCCCGGGCGCCCCGGCATTGTTCAGGCATGATCGCTGACATTGGTTTCCATGATTGACATTGTATCTTATGTCAGTGATGATATCCGAAGTCAGCCCTGAACGCCAGCGATAGAGCCATCTCGGAGCCGCCACCATGCCCCTCGACGCATCGCCCCTGAGCCTCGCCGATCTGGAGACCGCAACCGACGAGCCCCGCATTCTGGATCTGAGGCTGGCGGAGCGGCTAGGCTATGATCGCCCGGCCGATATCCGCGAACTGGTCGACCGCAACAAGGAAGAGCTCGAGACCTACGGAGGAATTTTCCGTACCGCACGGAAAAATCCAGGCCGTGGCCGCCCGGGCAAGGCGTACTTCCTGAACGAGGGCCAGGCCCTTCTGGTCTGCATGCTCTCGCGCACCGAGCGCGCCGCCGCCATCCGCCGCGAGGTGGTCGCCGTGTTCATGGCCCACCGGCGCGGCCTGTTGACGGCGCAGTCACCCCCGGCCCCCACGCGCCCGGCCGGCCTGGACATCGCGACGGCGGCCCGGCTGCACAGTCGCATCGCCCAGCTTGAACACCGCGAAGCCCAGTTGCTGGACATGGTGCACGCCCTGGTGCGGCGTGTCACCTGACCCCCGCACCCAAACACACCCACCCGACAGCCCCCGCCCTCGCGCGGGGGCTTTTCGTTGGAGACCGCCGCATGAGCGATCAGCCCCCGCCCGGTCTTGTCACCCTGACGTGGGAGGCGCTCGCGGGTGCCGCCGGTGTCGCCGTCGCGGCCCTGGGTGTCGGCTGGGCCGCCCTGGAGGCGCGCCTGGGCGGCATCCGCCAGTCCGTGGCCGACACCCGCCGTGCGGCGGATGACGGCATCGACCGCCTGCGCACCGAGATGACCCAGGGGCGCGTGACGGACCGGACCGAAGTGCACGCCGAGACGACCCGCCTATGGTCGACCCTGGATCAACTGCGGGCCGATGTGTCGGCGCTCTCGGTGCAGGTGGCGCGTCTGCCGACCCGCGACGACCTGCGCGAGGCGCAGGACGAGATCGTCGCCGCCGTGGACCGGCGGACCCTACCCCCACACCACGGAGACTGACGCCATGACTGCCCCCCGAGGTATCCGCAACCACAACCCGGGCAACATCGAGCGCGGCGCCCCCTGGCAGGGCCTGGCGGAGCCGGACGAGATGACCCCGGTTCAGCGCATGGAGGACCGGTTCGCGGTCTTCAAGGCGCCCGAGTGGGGCATCCGCGCGATCGCGCGCGTGCTCATCACCTACCAGGATAAGCACGGCCTGCGCACGGTCCGCGACATGCTGAACCGGTGGGCGCCGCCGGTCGAGAACGACACCGGCGCCTATGTCGAGCGCGTTGCTCGCGACATGGGCGTCTCGCCGGACACCGAGATCAACGTGCATTGCTACGACCCCGCCCGGCTGATGGTGGAGGCGATCATCGCGCACGAGAACGGCCAGCAGCCCTATCCGAATGACGTGATCGACCGGGGTCTGATGCTGGCCGGCATCGAACCGCCGAAGGTCGTCCACCAGCCCCCGCTCTCGCCCGGGCCGAAGCCGTTTCCGCCCTCCGAGGAGGATCCCGATGAACGCGCCCACCTGGTGGCGACGTTGCCGGCGGCCCTGGCGGACATCGAGCGCCAGGCCGGCGCGCTCAAGGATCGCGTTCGGAGGCTCCTGACATGAGCGAGCAGACGTCCGGCGCGCGCGCGCCGGCGAGCGGAGACCCCGTGCCCGGCATCCTCTCGGAGACCCGCCCGCGCCGCCGCATGCGGGCCGGTGCCGGGCTGGCGGTGGGCGGGGTCAGCGGCCTGACCGTGACGGCGGCGGTCGCCGATCTGGTCATCGCCTGGTGGCCCTGGGCCGAGGCGTTGCCGGTGACCACCGAGACCGAGGGGGCGCTGCGCACCCTGATCATCGCCGTCGGCACGGTGGCGCTAGGGGTCCTGGGGGCCGTCGGCCAGGCCGCCGTCACCCGCTGGACCCGGCTCGGGGAGGACTGACCATGCGCTTTGACGGCCTCGCATTTTGCCCGACGCACTGGCGCGTCGGGTGGACCCAGGGGGATCGCTGGGGCCTAGCCATCCTCTGGATCGGCCCGATTGGCATCTCTGTTCAGACCATCAGGAGTTAATGCCATGACCCGCATCACGATGATCGCCATTGTCGCCCTGGCCCTGTCCGGGTGCATCCCCGCCGTCGCGACCGGCGCGCTCATGGGCGCGGCCGGCCTCTACTGCGCCGGCACGTCCGGCGCCGGCAAGCAGATGGCCCGCGACCGCCTGACCGGCGGCAGGCCGCTGATCGCTTGCCCGGGCGCCGACACG
>NZ_JACIGI010000042.1:7575-24385 GCF_014197795.1 Roseospira goensis | reverse complement strand
CAAGGTCATCAAGCGGATGGCCTACGGTTTCCGGGATGACGCCTACTTCTTTCTCAAGATCCGCGCCGCCTTCCCCGGAATTCCGTGATGAACCATATTTTGGGTTGTTCGACGCCTGATGCCGGCCGACGGACGGGCCTTTCCGTCGACCGGCCGGCGCGGCGACGTCGCGTATAGCCTTGATCCTGACCAGTCAGGATCAAGGCCGGCCGGTATCACCCCACGGTCATCAGACTGGGCAGTCCCGTGGTGAGGACGGGAAAGAGGAACAGCAGGGTGATGGTGATGAACTCCATCGCCACGAACCACAGCGACCCACGGAACACGGTCGACAGCGGTGTGGCCCGGTCGATGCCGGCGATGACATAGCAGTTGAGGCCCACGGGCGGGGTGATCAGGCCGATCTCGCACATCTTGACCGTCAGGATGCCGAACCAGATCGGATCGAAGCCCAGCGCGTGCACGGTCGGGAACATGATCGGGATCGCGATCACCATCATCGAGAACGCGTCGAGAAACATGCCCAGCGGCACGAACACCAACAGCAGGCAGGCGACCACGAGATAGGGCGGCAGGCCGGACTCAACGACCACCTCAGCGAGTTGGTTCGGCACCTGCACGAGCGTCAGAAAATAGGAGAAGACACCGGCCCCGAGGATCGTGAACAGGATCATCACCGTGGTGCCGATGGTCGAGCGAAAGCTTTCCGTGATCTTGCCGCGCATCCCCTCGCGCCAGGACGCACGGTGAGCGAGCAGCATGAGGAAGGCGGCCAGGGCGCCAAGCGCACCGGCCTCGGTCGGCGTCATAAGACCAAGGTAGATGCCGCCCATCACGACGATGAACAGGACGAGCACCTGCCAAGCCTGGCCGGTGCCGAGGGCCGCCTCGCGCCAGCTCGCCCGCTCCGTCACGGCGGTCCGGGAGGCCCCCTTGCGGGCGATCACCCAGATGCCGACGATGAAGACGATCGTGGTCAGCAGCCCCGGCACGATGCCCGCGATCAGCATCTTGCCGGCGCTGGTCTCGGTCAGCGCGGCATAGAAGATCAGCAGAACGCTGGGCGGGATCAGCACGCCGAGCACACCGCCCGCCGCCACCGCGCCCGCGGACAGCGCCGGCTCGTATCCGGCCTTCTTCATCTCCGGCAGGGCGACGCTGCCCACGGTCGCCGCCGTCGCGACCGAAGAGCCGGAGGTCGCCGCGAACCCGGCGCTGGTCAGGATCGACGACATGGCCAGACCGCCGGGCAGATGCCCGACCCATTTGGACGCCACGTGAAAGAGCTTCTTGCCGACTTCGGCGTGGTGGGCGAACGCCCCCATCAGGATGAACAGCGGGATGATGACCAGCGTGTAGACCGCCGTCGTCGAATACGGCAGGGACTTCAGGCGAGTCATCAGGAAGCCGAAATCTTCGACCATGATGATCCCGGCCGCGCCGGACAGCGCGAGCGCCGCGAACACCGGCACCCCGGCGGCCATGAAGAGGAAGATCAGCCCAACCGCGATGTAGGGCGCGAGGGACGGGTCCATGCGGGCAACCTCTCAGGTACGGGACGGGCGGGGCCGGGTCAGCCCTCGGGCCAGGGCGTCGTCGCGTCCGGCTCGTCTTCGATAAGGGCGGAGACGGCGTGGAGCGCCATCTGCACGGCGGCGAACCACAGGCCCGCGGCCAGTCCAACCTTGGTCCACCAGATCGGGATCTGGATGTAGCCCCAGCGGAATTCCCAGATCGAGACGGAGTAGATCGCGTCCTGCGTCGCCGGCCATGCGAGCATCAGCAGCGCCAGCGCGCCGCACCCCCAGGCGAAGGTCATGGCGATCCGGTGCGGCAGACCGGTGAGCCGGTTCGACAGGACGTTCACGCGGATGTGGGCGCGGTCCTGCTGCCCCCACATCGCGCCGAGGAACACGATCATGACGAGGCTGAGTTCGGACATCTCGAAGACGCCCGAGATCGGATCGCCCGTCAGCGCCCGTGCAATGACGTCGGCGGTGATACCGAACATCAGGAAGGCGAGAAAGGCCATGGCGACCACCCCGAAGACGTTCGAGACGAGCTTCAGAATGCTCTTGATCGTGCGCATCGGTCATCCGCTCCGGGGTGGTCGTTTTGGGGGGTCTCGCCTTAGGAGTCTTTGGCGATCTCGTAGGGGCGGCGCAGGGTGCCCTCCGGATCGTATTTCGCGATCGCCTCAGAGATCATCGACTGCATCTCTTCGCCATCAATCCCGGCCTGCGTTGCGACGGTCTCGATCCACGTATTGACCTGCGCGGGCTGCACGAGGCCGCGGGCGCGCTCTTTTTCCTCGTCCGAGACGGTGTTCAGCGACACGCCCTCGGCCTGCGCGGTCGCGACATAGCGCGACAAAGCGCCGTCGTAAATCTCGGCGAACTTGCCGCCATAGATCTCGTCCACGATCTCGTCCGACACCTTGCGCACGTCATCGGGCAGACCGTCATAGACCGCCTTGTTCATGATGACGGCGGACGGCGCATGGGGACCGTCGCCGATGTCGTAGAAGTTCGGCGCGATCTCGTGCAGCTTGTAAGCCACAGCCGTGATGAAATCGAAGCCGTAGATGCCGTCGAGGATGCCGCGCTCCAGCGCCGGGTAGACCTCGGGGGCCGCCATCGGGATGGCCGTTCCGCCGAGCGCCTCGATCACGTCGGTGGCGACGCCGTAGCCGCGAATGCGCTTGCCCTTGAGGTCCTCGAGCGAGGAGATCGGCTCGCGCAGAATGAGCGGGGCGTAGTTCCAGTTGGTCCAGTAGAGCACCTTGGAGCGGTGCCGCTGTTCCCACTCGGCGCGGAGCGGCTCGTATGTCTGATAAATCTCGCGACACACGCGCTGAAGCGCATCCGCGCGGGTCATGCGGAAATACCACTCCAGGCCGCGCGTCACCGGCAGTTCGGCCTGGTAGTAGCCCGGCGCGATCAGCGTGATCTCGGACGTGCCGTCGCGCGCGGCGGCCAGATGCTCGCCCACCTTGTTGAGGGAGCCGGACCAGTACCGGCGCACCGTGACCTCGCCGTTGGTGCGCTTCTCCAGTTCGTCGAGGTACCAGCTGTCGACCCACGACGGGCCGGCGCTGTCCGACACGTAGCTATCGAACTTCAGCGACGTGGCGGCCTTGGCGATGGCCGGCATGCCGATCACAAAGGCGCCGCCCACGGCCGCCGCCCCGGTCTTGAGAAACTCTCTGCGCTGCATGGTATCCTCCCGATATTTGTCGTCTGTTTCCCGCGCGCCCGCTGTCCGCTTTACGCCTCTTCGGTCGTCAGCGTGATGCGTTCGCGCAAGCTGGTCTTCAGGACCTTGCCATAACTGTTTTTCGGCAGGTCCGGCATGAAGACGTAATGCTTCGGCTTCTTGAACGAGGCGATCTGGGCGCGGCACCACGCCTCCAGGGCGGCCGCGTCGCAGGTGCTGCCCTCGGTCAGGACGACGAAGGCGACGACCTCCTCGCCCCACTCCGGATGCGGGCGGCCGATCACGGAAACCTCCTGCACGTCTTCATGGGTCAGGAGCGCTTCCTCAACCTCGCGCGGGTAGATGTTGGTCCCGCCCGAGATGATCACGTCCTTCGAGCGGTCGGTGAGGGTCAGGAACCCGTCGGCGTCGAGGCGGCCGAGATCGCCGGTCCGCAGCCAGCCCTCAACAACCGTTTCGGCGGTCGCGGCCTCGTTCTTCCAGTAGCCTTTCATCACGGTATCGCCGCGCACGAGGATCTCGCCGGTCTCGCCTTCGGGCACGTCCTGCAGTGCGTCGTCCACGACCCGCACCTGGACGCAGGATTGCGCCGTCCCGACAGAGGCGCGCCGGGCGTCGGCGTTCGGGTGTGTCCGGTCCGCGACCAGATCGCGCGGCATCGCGGTGATCGTCATCGGGCTTTCGCCCTGTCCATAGATCTGAACGAATTTGGGCCCGAAGACCTCAAGCGCCCGCGTGATGTCGGCGAGATACATCGGTCCGCCGCCATAGATGACCGTGCGAATGCCCGTGCCATCGTAGCCGCTCGCCTCGGCGTGCCGGACGAGGCGCGTTACCATCGTCGGCGCGGCAAAGAAGACGAGACTCCCAAGGCTCTCGGCCAGGCGCTGGATCTCGGCCGGATCGAAGCCCTGTGAGTCGGGGATGACGTGACAGCCGCCGACGCGCACAAACTGGAAATTGTAGAGCCCGGCTCCGTGCGACATCGGGGCGGCGTACAGCGAATGATCGCCTGCCGAGACGGTGTCAACGTCGAGGGCATAGGTCGTGGCCATCATGCGCAGATTGCGGTGGGTGGCCATGACGCCCTTGGGGCGGCCCGTCGTGCCGGAGGTGTAGAAGAGCCACGCCGTGTCGTCGTCCCGTACGTCGACCGGCGGGCGGTAGTCGCTCGCGGACGCCGCGGCGATGGCCCGAGCGAAGGCGTCGGCGCGGAGGCCCACCTCGGCGCAGGACGCGCCCAGATCGTCGGGTGGGCCGTACACCGTGCCCGTTTCGGTGATCGCCAGTGTTGCCTCGGCGTTCTCGATGATCCAGGCGGCTTCGCGCGGGTGCAGCTTGTTGTTGATCGGAACGACAGTCGCGCCGATCCAGAGGACGCCGTAGAGCATCTCGAGATACTCGGCGCAGTTCTTGGCAAAAAGCGCCACCCGGTCGCCACGTCCGACCCCGTACGCCGATTTCAGGTGCTCGCCCAACGCCCAGGCGCGAAAGGCGAACTCGGCGTAGGTCGCGTGCAACCGCTCGCCGGTGCGGATCGCAGGCGCATCCGCGTGCACGCGGCCGGTCTGGTGGAGCCACATCGCGAGGTTCATCGGCTCAGGCTTTCTGTGCTTCGAGAACCGAGACGTAGTTGGCGACCGCGGCGCCCCCCATGTTGAAGACGAGCCCCACCTCGGCGCCGTTCCTCTGGATCTCGCCGGCCTGTCCGGTCAGTTGTCGGAACGCGAGGGCGTGCATCGACACGCCGGTGGCACCGACCGGGTGTCCCTTCGCCTTGAGCCCGCCCGACAGGTTCACGGGCAACGCACCGTCGCGATAGACCGTGCCCTCCTCGAGGGCTCGGGCTCCCTGACCCTTGGGCGCGAGGCCCATCGCCTCGTAGGTCAGCAGTTCGGCGATGGTGAAGCAGTCGTGGACTTCGGCGAAGTCCACGTCGCCAAGCGCCACGCCGGCGTCTTCGAACGCAAGGCCGAAGGCGCGCTCCGGTCCCTCGAAGGCCAGGAAGTCGCGGCTCTTCATGGGCAGCAGATCGCTGACGTGCACCGCCGAGCGGACCCGAACGGCACGGTCGAACCGGGCGGCATCGGTCTCGGACGTCAGCACCACCGCGGCCGCCCCGTCCGTCACGAGCGAGCAGTCCGTGAGGCGCAGCGGCGGCGCGATCTCGGGGTTCTTGTCGGTGACCTGCGAGGCCTCCTCGAAGGTGAACTGTTTCTGCATGTGCGCCAGCGGGTTCTTCGTCGCGTTGGCGTGGTTCTTGACCGAGATCCGGGCCATCGCATCGAGCGGGTTGCCGTACCGCTCGGTGTAGGCCTTGGCCGCGATGCCGAAGACCTGCGGGAAGCTCAGGTGCTTCTCGTCCGCGTCGTTCTGGTAACCGGCCCCGGCCAGCGCCCGCGTGACGTCCTTGGTCGAGCGGTGCGTCATCTTCTCGGCGCCGACGACGAGCACGGTGCGCGCGGTGCCCGCGCGGATCGCGTTCATCCCGGCATGGATTGCGGCAGACCCCGAGGCGCAGGCGTTCTCCGCCCGTGCGGCGGGCGTGAAGCGCAATGCGGGGTAGGCCTGATGGATCAGCGACGAGGCGAATCCATCGCTGACGAGTCCCGAGTTGAAATGGCCAAGGAACACCGCGTCGATCTCGGCGGGATCGATGCCACTTTCCTGCACAGCCTCGCGCACGACCTCGACAATCATGTCCTCGAGGCTGGCATCAAGGCGGCCGAACCTGGTGTGACCGCTGCCTACGATGGAAATCTTGTCTGCCAATTCATCCTCCTTCTCTTGTAGGGGATGATGGCACTTCCAAACTATCTGCGATATTCGTAGATATACGTCATTTCGTACGTACGATTGCGGAGGTCACCACGTCGCCGAGATGTCCATGATCGACACATCCACCCCCGACAAAGCGGGCCTGCTGGCCTTTCGGGAATCGCCCGTGGCGCACTTGGTCCTGCGATACCGTCGCATGGTGGAGGTGAATGCCGCGGTCGAGCGGCTCTTCGGCTTTCGCCGTAGCGATTTGGTCGGGCGCTCGGTGCAGCGTCTTTATCCGTCCATCTCCGACTTCCAGCGGCTGGGCGAGGTGTGCGAGACACAGATGCGCAGGACCGGTGCGACCGTCTGGGAAGACGAACGCTTCATGCAGACGAGCGAGGGCACGGTCTTCTGGGCGCGTGCGCGCGGTGTCACCCTGTCGCCCGAGGACCCCTTCGCGCTGATGATCTGGACCTTCGATCAGGTCGAGCACCGGCAGTATCGCTCCGTCCGCCTCACCCCCCGCGAGCGCGAGATCGCACCGCTCATTGGGCAGGGGCTGACCTCCCGGATGATCGGCGAGCGCCTTGGCATCTCGACTCGCACCGTCGAAACGCATCGGGCGCGGCTCATGAAAAAGTTCGGGGTCAAGAACACCGCCGAACTCGTGTCCCAGATTGTGGTTGCGATTTGATCCTGCGTGCGGGCGCGAGTCCCGGCGGCGTGCGGACGCACCCGTCGGGATGTCCTGGTCTCCTAAACGGGCCCTGTGGCATGATGCCGGGACCGTACCCATTGCAAAGCCGCCGCTCGCGCCCGCCATCCTATGCCCTCGAAGAAGACCCTCAACGCCCAGAACTTGGAAGCCCTCGGCGCCGAAAAGCTGGCCGAACTGCTGCTTGAGGTCACGACCGGGAATGCGGCGGCGAAACGCCGGCTGCGGCTTGCCTTGGCGGATGCCCTGGGCCCCGCTGAGGTGGCCCGGGAGGTGCGCAAGCGCCTGGGCGAGATCGCGCGCGGGCGCCGGTTTATCGAATGGTCCGAAACCCGCGCCATGGCCGCCGACCTCGAAAGCCATAGGGTGACCATCGTCGATAAGGTGGGCGGATCGGATCCCGTCACCGCCCTGGACCTGACGTGGCGGTTTCTGGACCTGGGCAACGCGGTCTACGCGCGGTGCGACGACAGCAGCGGCGTCATCGCCGACGTGTTCCGCACCGCCTGCGGGGACCTTGGCAGGCTGGCCACAGCGGCCGGGGTGGAGCCCGTCGCCCTGGCCGACCGCACCTATGACGCTCTGTGCGGCAACGACTACGGCCTGACCGATAATCTGATCCCCGTTCTGGCCCCGGCCCTGGGGCGCAAGGGGCTGGAGCACCTCAAGGGGCGGATCGTCGCCCTATCGAACACACCCGTGCCACGCCCGGCGGACAAGGACCGGGTTCGGATCGGATGGTCCTCCCATACCGGCGCCATCTACGAAGACGAGATGGCGGAGCGGTCGCGGCAGGGCACGGTCAGATACGCCCTACAGGCCATCGCGGACGCCCAGGGGGACGTCGATGCCTTCATCGCCCAGTACGACCCGAAGGTCCGCAAGGTCCCGCAGATTGCGGCGGAAATCGCCCAACGGCTGATCGCTGCCGATCGCGCCGACGAGGCCCTGCGGCTTCTGGACAACGCCAACACATCCCGAACCGGCTGGCCCAGCTTCGACTGGGACGATGCGCGCATCGCCGCGCTGGAGGCCCTGGACCGACCCGACGACGCCCAGGCCGCGCGCTGGACGGTGTTCGAACGGTCCCTGTCCAGCACCCATCTGCGGGACTATTTGTCCCGGCTGCCCGACTTCGAGGACCTTGAGGCGGAGGAAAAGGCGCTGGACTACGCCGAGCGCGTGACCGGCGTGCATGAGGCGCTGTGGTTCCTGGTCCACTGGCCGGCGCTGGACCGGGCGGCGCGGCTCGTTCTGGCGCGGGCCTCGGACCTGGACGGCAACCATTACCATATCCTCACGCCCGCCGCCGACGCGCTCGCCGGGAAGCACCCGCTGGCCGCGACCCTGCTGCTGCGGGCCATGATCGACTTCGCGCTGGGCCGCGCCCGAAACAGCCGCTACCGTCACGCGGCCCGGCACCTGATGGACTGCGCAGGGCTGGCGACCCGGATCGAGGACTTCGGCGCGTTCGAAACCCACGTGGCCTACGAGGCGCGTCTGCGGCGGGACCACGGGCGCAAGACATCCTTCTGGAACGCCGTGGAGTCGGCATGAGACGGGCCGGCGGATGACCGGATCAGGGTGCGGGTGGCGGACCTGACGCCAGGGCGGACCCCCTCCCTGCGACCCGCCGGTCGGGTCGCAGGGGCGGCATGGCCGCGCCCTGGCTGGGTGATCTCGGCGTCCTAGGGTGCCGGCGGTCGCCGTCCGGAGACCAGCGCGCCGATCAGCGAGGCGACGAACAGCACCAGGAAGATGACGAACAGCACCTGGGCGATCGAAGCCGCGGCCCCGGCGATCCCGCCGAAGCCCAGCACGGCGGCCACGAGGGCAATGAGGAAGAACGCTATGGCCCAGTTCAGCATGGGTCCCTCCGTCTCGTCGTGGCCCGGCGTGTGTCGCGGCGCGGCCCGACCACGGCCATGTGCCGCGTCGCGGCGCCGGGGTGCGTTGGTGGTCCGGCCCCGGGGCGGATGGCACGGCATTGGACCCGCTCCCGGGCTCCACGGCCGTCCGTCCATCCGCCGTCACTCTTTGAGTCAGGGCAGAGTTACGTCGTCAATCCGAAACACGGTGTGAGTCAGATCGGGCACCATCTGCCCTCAACCTCACGACCCGGGCCGTACGGTCTTGCGGCGCCGAAGACCTGGCCTACCCGGACCGGTAGCTATCGGCGATGCGGCGCACTTTGTCCCGCGCTGCCTCGTAGCTGCCACGCAGTTCATCCGAGGCGGTCTCGCCGGCCGCCTGCATCTTGCGGGACTGCTCCTGGAAGTCGTCCCAGGCGGTCTGGGCCAGCTTGGAGTCGGGGCCGCCGGAGCCGTTGGCGCCGGAGCCGTTGGCGCCGTCCGACGATCCATCCTTCCGGTCGACATGCTGGCGCATCTCGTCCCATTTCTGCTTCAGCGCGTCGAAATCCTGGTTCAGGGCCTGCATGTACCGATTCTGCTGCATGCTCATGACAACTCTCCGTGCGGGTGATCGTGATCCGATACCCCACGGTAACGAGCATGCCCCGCCGCGCGTTCCGTCCGCTGTCCGGAAAATACCCGAGTGCGCCGCTCGGGCGCTCGCCCCTTGCGCTACACCTGTGCCATCGCGACATGGACGGCGGTGCTGAGGGCGAGCCACACGACGGGAATCACCATCAGCCCCCAGCGCACCCGGCCGCCCGCCATCAGCAGCAGGCCCAGGGTCAGCAGCGCGGTCGGGTCCGGCGCCAGGCCAACCACCTCGGCCTGGATCCAGGGCCGGCCGGACAGCGGCGCCGACAGCGGCCAGGCCACCACCCCGGCCAGGGCCAGCAGCAGGCCGAGTCCATGGCCCACCGACGGGCCGCGTCGGGCCGGTGTCGCCCCGGCCAGCGCACCCGCCAGCAGCATCGCCGCCCCCTGGATCCAGACCAGCGCCGCCGCGTAGGGCGCGGCCCACAGCAGGGGGCCGAAGCGCCCCAGCAGCACGTCCCAGCCGACCCACAGCCACGCCAGCCCCAGCGCGCCGGCCGTTACGCGCCCAGCCCCGCGCGGTGCCCGCCAGGCCAGCACGACCAGGCCCGCCCCGACCAGCGGCAGCAGCAGCGGCCCCGGCCACAGCGCCGCATTGAGGCGCGCGAACAGGCGATGGTAGGTCTCTGGGCCGAACGGCACCAGATCGGTGAGGTTGTAGCTCAGCACCGCGTCCATGGCCGACCGGGGGCGGCTACAGGTCGGAGACGGCGGCGGCGATGCGCCGGCGCTGGGCCGCGTCCGGCACGACACCCGTCATCGCGGCCATGTTCTCGCGCATGTGGACCACCTGGCTGGTCGCCGGAATGGCGCAGGTGACCGCCGGGTGCGAGATGATGTACTTGAGCAACACCGCGGGCCAGGTGGCGCAGTCGAGCTCGCCGGCCCAGGCCGGCAGCGGGCGGCGCTGCGCCCGGTCCACCAGCGCGCCGCGCCGGAACGGCCGGTTGGCGATCACGGCGATTCCCCGCTCCCGTGCCAGCGGCAACAGGCGGTCCTCCGCCGCACGGTCGACCGCGTTGTAGGTGAGTTGCACGAAATCCAGCGGGTGACGTTCCATGATGCGCGCCAACTCGCCGTGACGCCGGCCGTGCGAGGTGGTCACTCCCACGTAGCGCAGCCGGCCCGCGGCCTTCATGGCGAACAGGGTCTCCAGGTGCCCCTCCCAGGCCAGCAGATTGTGAACCTGGAGCAGGTCGAAGGTCTCCACGCCCCACCAGTCGGCCGAGCGGGCGATCTCCGCCGGACCGTCGGCCACGGTCGAGGTCCACACCTTGGTGGCGGATAACAGGCCGGCGGGCCGGCCCAAGGCCGCCAGCGCGTGACCCACCACACGGGGCGACGCGCCGTACATGGGCGAACTGTCGATGAGGCCGCCGCCGGCGTCGAAGAAGGCGCGCAGCACCTCGGTGCGCTGGGCGCGCAGCACCGGATCGTCGCCCACGTTGAAGGTGATCCACGTCCCCATGCCGATGGCCGGGATCTGCTCCCCGGTGGACGGAATCGGCTTGCTCAGGCGGGATGGGGCGGCGCGGACCGACGTGACACCGCCGGTCACGGCCAGGGCGCCGAGCCCGGTCAGGGCGCCCAGCAGGGCGCGACGCGAGGACACAGCGTTGGCGGACATGGCGCACCTGTCGTCGGGTGGGGCTGTCCGCGATGTGGGGCCGGCGCGGCCCGTTGCCCAGGGGGACACACCGGCCGCATCCCTTTGGGACCCGGCCGGTCCGGCCTACACCGGTCCGGCGAGCACGCGCCCGGCGATGATGGCACCGAACAGCAACCAGCCCATGTGACGGTTGGACTTGAACTTGGCGAGACAGTCGCCGCCATCGTCGATATCCACCGTCAGCGCCTGCCACAGCAGGTGCCCGGCCGGCAGCGCCAGCAGCACGAAGAACACCCAGTGCAGGCCGGCCAGGGCGCCGGCCAACGCGACCAGACCCATGAACGCGGCCACGAACACCACGAGCGCCGGCCGCGTGTAGCGGCCCAGGGCCAGCGCCGAGGACTTCACGCCGACGATCAGGTCGTCCTCCTTGTCCTGATGCGCATAGACGGTGTCGTAGTGCAGCGTCCAGAACCAACAGCCGACGTAGAGCACCAGCGGCGCCCAGTCCAGGTCGCCGCGCACCGCCGCCCAGCCCATCAGGGCGCCGTAGGTGAAGGTGATCCCGAGCCACGCCTGCGGCCAGTAGGTGATCCGCTTCATGAACGGATAGGCGAACACCAGCGGTAGCGACAAGACTCCCAGAAGGATGGCAAACCCGTTCAGGGACAACAGAACCGCCAGCCCGATCAGGCCCAGCAGGATCAGGAACAGCTTGGCCTGGGTGGGCGAAACGGCCCCGGCCGGGATTGGCCGCGCCGCCGTGCGGGCCACCTTGGCGTCGTAGTCCCGGTCCACGATGTCGTTGTAGGTGCAGCCGGCCCCGCGCATCACCACCGAGCCGATCAGGAACAGCACCAGCAGCACCGGGTCCGGCCAGTATCCGGTCGTGGCGTCGGCCGCCATCGCCGTGCTCCACCAGCACGGCCACACCAGCAGCCACCAGCCGATCGGCCGGTCGAGCCGGATCAGCTTGGCATAAGGCAGCAGCGGCGCGGGGACATTGCGGTCCACCCAGCCGCCCACGGGCATGTCGCCGATCAGATCCGCACCTCTGGACATGGAACCCTCGCCGCGCAATTCCTGGACCGGCGCACGCCCCTGTTGGAGGCCGTCGCGCCGGCGCCTACCCTACGGGCGCCGCCCGCTCCGCTCAAGAGGCCCCGCCGTGACTCTGCCCGACGATCCGCACGATCCGCGCGACAGCGACCTGTCCGCCACCCTGGACGCCCTGGCCCCGGCGCCGCCCGCCGGACACGGCCCGCGCCTGTACGTGGCCGACGCGGCCCTGTCCGAGGGTGGCACGGTGACGCTGGCGGCGCCGCAGGCGCACTACCTGCGCGCGGTCATGCGGCGCGGCCCGGGCGATACGGTGGTGCTGTTCAACGGCCAGGATGGCGAGTGGCGGGCGGTCCTGGAGACGGTCGCGAAGGCGTCCGCCACGGCCCGCTGCGTCGCCTGCCTGCGGCCGCAGCCCGCGACCGAAGACGACGGCCCGTGGCTGCTGTTCGCGCCGCTGAAGCGGGGTCCGGTTGATGTGCTGGCGGAGAAGGCGACCGAACTCGGGGTCGCCCGCCTGCAACCGGTGCTGACGCGGTTCACCACCGCGGCGCGCGTCAACGCCGCCCGCCTGCAGGCCCACGCCATCGAGGCGTCTGAACAGTGCCGCCGCTTGACGGTGCCGACGGTGGCCGATCCGGTCGCCTTGGCGCACCTGCCCGCGGCCTGGCCGGCCGAGCGGCGGCTGTTCGTGCTGGCCGAGCACGGCCGCGCGGGGCCGGCCGCCGCCGCCTTCGCCGCCGCCGCGCGCGACGAAACGCCGGCCGCGCTGCTGGTGGGACCGGAGGGCGGCCTGGCGGACTCGGAACTTGACGCCCTCGGGCATCTGCCGTTTGTTACGCCGGTTCGCCTGGGTCCCCGGGTGCTGCGCGCCGAAACCGCCGCGATTGCGGGCCTCACGCTCTGGCAGGCCCTGGCCGGGGACTGGCGCTGATCCGATCCGAAGCGAGTCCCGTCCCCCGGGTCGGGCGTGGTTCCAGGCGCCCGGTCCGCCCTCGGAGTCCCCCTTTATGTCCGCCCCCGCCAAAGCCAACGCACAGCCCGTCGCGGGCAAGTCCGATCTCGTCGCCTGGTTCGAATCGGGCTGCAAGCCCGCCGAACGGTTCCGCATCGGCACCGAGCATGAGAAGTTCGCCTTCACCCTGCGCGACCTGCGCCCGCTGCCCTACGAGGGCGGCCGCGACGGCCCGGGCATTCGTGACCTGCTGGAGCGCCTGAAGGCTTACGGCTGGGCGCCGGTCTCCGAGACCGGCAACCTGATCGCCCTGTCTTGCCCCACCGGCGGCAGCGTCACCCTGGAGCCGGGCGGCCAGCTCGAACTGTCGGGCGCGCCGCTGGAAACCATCCACGAGACCTGCGCCGAGACCACCAGCCACCACCGCAACCTGAAAACCGTCTGCGGCGAGCTGGGGATCGGCCTGATCGGCCTCGGCTTCAACCCGAAGTGGGCGCGCGAGGACATCCCCTGGATGCCCAAGGGCCGCTACGAGGTCATGCGCCGCTACATGCCGACCCGGGGCACGCTGGGGCTGGACATGATGCTGCGCACCTGCACCGTCCAGGTGAACCTGGACTTCGCCAGCGAGGCGGACATGGTGCGGAAGTTCCGGGTGGCGCTGGCCCTGCAACCCCTGGCGACCGCGCTGTGGGCCAACAGCCCGTTCACCGAGGGCACGCCCAACGGCTTCCTCAGCTACCGGAGCCACATCTGGACCGACACCGATCCCGACCGGTCCGGCCTGCTGCCGTTCGTGTTCGAGGACGGCATGGGCTTCGAACGCTACGTCGACTACATGCTCGACGTGCCGATGTACTTCGTCTACCGCGACGGCCGCTACATTGACGCCGCCGGCCAGTCGTTCCGGGACTTCATGGCCGGCCGCCTGCCTGCGCTGCCCGGTGAGACGCCGACCCTGGGCGACTGGTCCGACCACGTCACCACGGCGTTTCCGGAGGTGCGGCTCAAGACCTACCTGGAGATGCGCGGCGCCGACGGCGGCCCATGGAGCCGCATCTGTGCCCTGCCGGCGTTCTGGGTCGGGCTGTTGTACGATCCGACGGCGCTGGACGAGGCCGGCCAACTCGTCAAGGACTGGACCCTGGCCGAGATGAGCGACCTGCGCGATCAGGTGCCGGCGCGGGCGCTGGGCACGCCGTTCCGCGGCGGCACCGCGGGTGACGTGGCGCTGGAGGTCCTGGACATCGCCCGCCGCGGGCTGGCGCGACGGGCGCGGCTGAACAGTCAGGGCCGCGACGAGACCTGCTTCCTCGACGTGCTGTTCGAGATTGCCGACTCCGGCCGCTGCCCGGCGGAGGAGCACCTGGAGGCGTACCACGGCCGCTGGAACGGCAGCGTGGATCCGATCTTCGTCGAGTACGCCTATTAGGGGGCATCAGAACGCGGGAATGCGGCCGGCGACGATGAACGGCGGGCCGTCGCCGTCGGTCAGGCGCAGGACCACGATCTCGCCGGAGCGCGGAAAGACATCCGTCAGGCCGGTGACGACCACCTGATGGGTGACCAGCACGTGCGGCGGCGCGTCGGTCCCGAGGTTCTCCAGGAACGCCCGCACCGCGTCCAACTGCGCGGGTCCCTTGGAGCGGTCCGCGAAGAAGCTGTTCAGCGCCGGGACGTCCTCAGGCGGCCCGAGGTCCAGCAGGGCGGCGGTCTCGCGGCAGCGGCACCACTGGCTCGTCAGCACCACCGCCCGGTCGATGCCGTGGGCGCGGAAGGCGTCACCGGTCGCCCGGGCCTGGGCGCGGCCGACGTCATCGAGGTTGCGCTGGGTGGCACAGTCCCCGATCACCACCCGCATGGGATCGCCGGTGCCGGGCGCCAGGGCATGGCGCATCAGGGCGACGTGGCCGCCGCCGGCCAGCGCCTGCCAGAGCGCGGCCGGATCGGCCTCGGCGCGGGCCGCCGCGGCCGGAGCGACACTCAGGAGCAGCAGCAGGCACAGGATCCGCAGCGGACGCATGGGCGGGGCCTTTCCGGCGCGGGACTCGCGATACCCGGAACATGGTCCCGGGCGCGCGCCGATCCAAGGTCGAAGGCGCGCGGAGAGATGGCGGCGGGCGTTCCGGACCTGTCGCCCGCTGTCGACGGCCCTGCGTGGTACCCCCAACAAAAAAAGTGAGATACAACGGCATAGCAGTGGGGCAACACGGTGGGAGGGCCATTCAATGGACGTCGCGGCGGCGGAGATGCGGATGGTCGATCCGCAGGTCGAGACCATGGACCGCGAGGCCCTGGCCGCGATGCAGGTCGAGCGCCTGCGCCGCACGCTGGCCCATGCCTACGCCAACGTGCCCCACTACCGGCGGGCGTTCGAGGCCCGCGGCGTCCGCCCCGATGATCTGCGCGATCTGTCTGACTTGCGCCGGTTTCCGTTCACCGTGAAGACCGACCTGCGCGACAACTATCCCTATGGCCTGTTCGCCGTCCCGCGCGAGCGGGTGGTGCGCGTGCATGCCTCCTCCGGCACCACCGGTAAGCCGACGGTGGTCGGCTACACCGCCGGCGACGTCGACCGCTGGGCCGACCTGATGGCGCGCGCCATGGCCACCGCCGGCGTCCGGTCCGGCGAGGTGACACACAACGCCTACGGCTACGGTCTGTTCACCGGCGGCATGGGGTTCCACTACGGTGCCGAGCGCCTGGGCTGCACCGTGGTTCCAATGTCGGGCGGCAACACCGAACGCCAGCTCCAGGCCATGCTCGACTTGGAGGCCAGCGTGCTGTGCGCCACGCCGTCCTACGCGCTCAATCTGGCGGAGGTGGCCGAACGCGTGGGCATCGACCTGCCCGGGTCGGCGTTGCGCCTGGGCTTGTTCGGCGCCGAACCCTGGAGCGACGGCATGCGCCGCGAACTGGACACGCGCCTGGGCATCCGGTCCATGGACTCCTACGGCCTGTCGGAGGTGATGGGGCCGGGCGTGGCCATCGAATGCGCGGCCCGGTGCGGCCTGCACGGCTGGGAGGACCACTTCCTGTTCGAGGTCGTCGACCCGGAGACCCTGGAGCCGCTGCCGATGGGCGCGACGGGCGAACTGGTCATCACCACGCTGACCAAGGAGGCCCTGCCCATGATCCGCTACCGCACGCGCGACATCACGCGGCTGACGGACGCGCCCTGTGCCTGCGGCCGCACGCACCTGCGCATCATGCGGGTGACCGGGCGCAACGACGACATGCTGATCATCCGGGGGGTGAACGTCTATCCGTCGCAGATCGAGGCGGTGATGGTGGGGTTCCCGGGGACGGCGCCGCACTACCTCCTGGTGGTCGACCGCCAGGGCGCGATGGACCGGCTGTCGGTGCAGGTGGAAGCGGCGCCGGACCTGGCTGCGGACGCCTACCCGGCCGTCGCCGGGCAGGTGCGCCACCATATCAAGTCCATCATCGGCGTGACCTGCGGCGTGTCCCTCGTTCCCCCCGGCACGGTGCCCCGCTCCGAGGGCAAGGCGGTGCGGGTGCGGGATCTGCGGGGCACGGCCGCGACCCAGAGTAGATCACGCTAAAATGGACGCGCGCCGCGGCCCCCTTTGGGCGCAAGAATCGGCTCTAAAACCAATACTGTAGAGCCGAGTCACGGTCGACATCGGGCCGCATCTGCGGTCCGATGTCGAACAATCGGCTCTCGGGGCCGGGTGCCGGCACGGGAGCGTCTGGAGGCTGTCCCCTTGGTGCCTTCGTGCCGTGGTGGTCGTGTTCCGCGCGGCGGGTAGAAGATCGACCACCAAGGCGCCAAGAACACCAAAGGCATTCTCAATGCCACCCGGCGGCGCTACCGTGCCCCTGTCTTACGCACCGTCCTGGCCCATTCCGGCCCGCAGGGCCGGTGCGCCCATTCCGGCCCGCAGGGCCGGTGCGCCCATTCCGGCCCGCAGGGCCGGTGCGCCCATTCCGGCCCGCAGGGCCGGTGCGCCCATTCCGGCCCG
>NZ_JACIGI010000042.1:0-7480 GCF_014197795.1 Roseospira goensis | reverse complement strand
GCCCGCAGGGCCGGCGCGCCCATTCCGGCCCGCAGGGCCGGCGCGGGGCCGTTCGATGCGCTCGGACGTCACACGATCCGGCACATGTCCTCGAACGCCGGACGCGGGGCGCGTGGAGGCAGCCGGTCGGGGTCGCCGTACCCCAGGTTGACCAGGAAGTTCGACCGCCAGGTGGTCCCTTCCAGGAACGCCGCATCGACCTTGGCGTTGTCGAAGCCGCTCATCGGGCCGCAGTCCAGACCCAGCGCGCGCGCCGCCAGGATCAGGTAGGCGCCCTGCAGGGTGCCGTTGCGGAACGCCGTGGTGCGGATCAGGTCGTCGTTGCCCTCGAACCAACGCCTGGCATCGGTATGCGGGAACAGTGACGGGAGCTTCTCGTAGAAGGCCAGGTCGTGGCAGACGATGACCGTGACCGGCGCCGCCATGGTCTTGGCCCGGTTGCCCTCCATCAGGCAGGGTTCCAACCGCGCCTTGGCCGCTTGGCTCTTGACGAACACGAACCGGCCCGGCTGCGAATTGGCGCTCGTCGGCGCCATCTTCAGCAGATCGTACAGGCGGGTCAGCGTGGCGTCGTCGACGGGCCGGTCCAGCCAGTGGGCGTGCGTGCGAGCCGCGTTGAACAGACGGTCCAGCGCGTCGGCGTCGAGGGTCGTCGGATCACGGTCGTCCAGCATCGGCTCTCTCCGGGCAGTCTCTCGATCATGCGGTGGGGCGGTGTGGGCGTGGGGCCGGCCTTGCGGCGCCGTACGCGCGTCACATGACGGCCTCGACGGCCTCCACCTCCGGCACGTAGTGGCGCAGCATGTTTTCGATGCCGTGCTTGAGCGTGGCCGTCGAACTCGGGCACCCGGAACAGGAGCCGCGCATGTGCAGGAACACGACGCCATCGCGGAAATCGTGGAAGATGATGTCGCCCCCGTCCTGGGCCACGGCCGGGCGCACCCGGGTGTCCAGCAGTTCGCGGATCTGGCGGACGACCGGGCTATCCGCCTCCTGGGCCCCGGTCTCGTCGGCGCCGTCCAGAAGGATCGGTTCGCCGGCCGTGAAATGGTCCATGATCGCCCCCAGCACCATGGGCTTGACCACCTGCCAGTCGGCGCTATCGACCTTGCTGACCGAAATGAAGTCGGAGCCCAGGAACACGGCGGCGACACCGTCGAGCCGGAACAGGCGGGCCGCCAGCGGCGACCGCGCCGCGTCGGCGGCGCTGTCGAACTGGGCCGTGCCGCCCCCCAGCACCGCGCGGCCGGGCAGGAACTTCAGGCTGGCCGGATTGGGCGTCGGTTCGGTCTGGATGAACATGGCGCTTCTCTCTCCTCGTCGCGCGAACCATCGCACGGATGCCGTCGGGCGGGACGGCGCGCTCCCACCCTGATCCCGCCCTGACATGGTTGCCGGACGCGGCTCAATCAAGACTGATTTGGTCGGGTATTTGGAGTCGGTCGCGCTCCGCGCGCGGCCGTCACGGGTCGCGACGCTTGCCGGTGCGGGCGAGATCGGCCTCGTAGGACTGCCACCAGGCGGGCTGGTTCTGGCCCAGCTCCCAGAGGTAGTCCCAGCTGTAGATGCCGGTGTCGTGCAGGTCGTCGAACACGATCCGCACGGCGTAGTGGCCGATGGGCTCCAGGTCCAGAATACCCACGTGGCGCCGGCCGCCCACCACCTGGCGCTGGTCAGGCGTATGCCCCTGGACCTCCGCGGATGGGCTGAACACCCGCAGCAGCTCCGCCGGCAGCACGTGCACCGTGCCATCCCCGTAGGTCAGGGTGAGCGTCTTGTCGGCGCGGCTGACGGCGAGGTCGACCGGCACTCGCTGCGAACCGGCGTTGCTCGTCGTCTGGCTCATGCCGCCGGCGTTCCCGGTCCCGGGGTGGGCCGGTCCGTGGGCTGGTCGAGGGGGCGCGCCTCGTCGATCAGCATGATCGGCACGCCGTCGCGGATGGGGTAGGCGAGGCCGGCCTGGCGGCTGATCAGTTCGCGGTTCTCGCGGTCGTACTCCAGCGGTCCCTTGCCCAGCGGGCACACCAGGATCTCCAGCAGGCGCGGGTCGATGGGGGTGGGATCGTCGTCGTCGATCTCGGTCATGGGTGCTCCTCTTGATGCCGGTAATGGGACCGGTTGTGGGACCGGTGAAGGGGCCGGCCGGATGTCGCCGCGGCGCCGGTCGGGGAGGGGGGCTCGGTGCGCCTACTGGCGTGCGCCGCCGCCGCCCGTGGTATCCATGGCGCCCATCTCCAACAGGGCCATCATCAGGTCGGCGCGCTCCTGCGGGGTTCCCGCCTCCAGCAGCGCCTGCTTCTCGCGCGGCTCGAACGGGCACACCATGGCCAGCGAGGTGACCAGCGGCCGCGTGTCGACCTCGCGCATGATGTCCCAGTTGAAACTGAGCCCGTGGCGGGCGGCGAAGGGCTTGAGGACTCCGAACAGGCGGTCGCGGTCGATCGCGACGGCGGGCGACTCGTCCATGTCCTCGCGATAGGGGCCGTAGTCGGCGCGGACCCGGCGGTAGCCCCGGTGCAACGCCAGTTCCTCGCCCACCCGGAACCGGTTCAGCCCCATCAGGGTGATCAGCAGACGGCCGTCGCTGGTCTCCTCGAACGACACGATGCGGCCCAGGCAGGCGACATCGAACAGCGGCGGAGTCGCCTCTTCGGTGTCCCCGTCCTGATCGGACTGGCGCGGCTGCGCCATCGCCATTTCCCGGCCCGCTCCCAGCGCATCCTCCACCAGGTTCAGATACCGCGGCTCGAAGATGTTGAGCGGCAGCCGGCCGCCCGGCAGCAGCAGGACCCCGGACAGGGGGAATACAGGGACGACGGCGGGGAGTTCGTCGAACCGCGGGTGAAAGGTGCGGACCATGTCCCTCCCTCAACGCTGGCGCGGCCGGGTCCGGGGCCGCGGGTGTCGGGCGGCGCGGGCGGCCTCAGGCGAACAGCAGCGAGGACAGCCGCCGCCGCCCGGACACGGCCACCGGATGACCGGGGCCAAGGGCCTCGAACACCTTGAGCAGGCGCTGGCGCGCCGCGCCGTCGTTCCAGTCGCGATCGCGCCGGAACAGGTCGAGCAGTTCGGCGACCGCCGCCTCCGGCTGGTCGGCGGCGTAGAGCGCGTTGGCCAGGTCGTAGCGGGCCTGGTGATCGTCGGGGTCGGCCTCCACGCGCGCCCGTAGCTCCGGCACCGGCCCGGCGCTTTCCTGCGCCAGTTCCAGCTTGGTCTTGGCGGCGGCGATGGCCGGGTCGGCCAGCATCTCGGCCGGCAACTGGGACAGGATCTGAGCGGCGTCGCCGGTCTGGCCGTTGGCCACCAGGGCGCGCAGGTAGCCGGCGATGGCCTTGGTGTTGCCCTGGTCGACCTGGAGCACCTGCTGGTACAGCGCGAGCGCCCCTTCGGCGTCGCCCCCCTCCAGCGCCCCATCCGCCTCCGCCAGCAGATCATCCACCGGGTTGGCCGTCCCGCCGGTCAGGGCGGACAGGAATTGCTTGATCTGGCTCTCCGGCAGGGCGCCGGCGAAGGCGTCTACCGGGCGGCCCTGGCGGAAGCCATAGACGGTCGGCACGGACTGGACGCGGAGCTGGGCGGCGAGCTGCTGGTTCTCGTCCACATTGATCTTCACCATGCGGATCGCGCCGTTCATCTGGCGGACCAGCTTTTCCAGCAGGGGGCCGAGGGTCTTGCACGGCCCGCACCAGGGCGCCCAGAAATCAACCACCACCGGCACACTGTTCGAGGCCTCGATGACGTCCGCCATGAAGCTTTCGGTGCTGCCGACCTTGATGAGGTCGCCCCCGGCCGCCGGAGAGGCGGTGCCGACCGTGGACCCTTCGCCGTCCAGAATGAGTGCCATCGTCCGATCCGTTCCGTTATCGGGTTCGTTGTGGGTCTGGGAGGCGCCGCCACGCCAACCGGTCTCGCGCCCGAGCATGTCGCGCCGCGATGCTGGGCCCATACTTGGTCCGGACGCCGGCCGGAGGCAAGGGCTCTTGCCGGTCCCGGCGTCCCGGGCACGGGCGGGGGCGGCGCCGGCGGTTTTTTTCCGGCACGGCGCAAATTCGCTGTTGCAATGCCAATCTGGCTGAGTATAGTCACGCTCCTCGACGGGACGCGGCGCCCCAGGGCGCTCCCAACCCCTCCCGTCGGGCCGCCGCCAAGGCCAATTCCAAAAGGCTTTACAAGCGGTTGGTCCCGGTGTTAGAAGCCGGTCACACAGTCGGATGCGGGCGTAGCTCAGGGGTAGAGCACAACCTTGCCAAGGTTGGGGTCGTGAGTTCGAATCTCATCGCCCGCTCCAGTTTTCTAAAGATAATTCAAAGATTTAAGAACGGCCCGAAAGGGCCGTTTTTGCTTACACGAGCCCGCGAGAAGGGCTGTGTAAGCCCTGTGTAAGCAGGGGCAGACGCGGTTTCACATCTCAGGCCAGGGGCGCTTGGTGGGGTGACCGAACACGCGGTAGTCGCCTTGGTCGCCGCCTGTCCGGGATCGGTGGCATCGATAGACGACAGCGACACCACGCTCTTTCAGGTCCCTGGTGAACGGCTGGGCCACGAGGGTGCGGAGCGTGTCGAGGGAGATCGGGGCTCGCCAAATCGGCCAGGAAAACCAATCGCCATCGTTGTCATGATGAAACCCGGTCGTGTGAAGCCAGCCCCCGACAGCGAAACACGGAAACAGCGGCAGGGCCTGGGACGCCAGAAAAACGGCGGCGGCAACGGATCGCTTCTGCTTGTCGTCGGCCGGGGCCTTGTTACGAAGGGCATGAAGCCGTTGGGTGGTCGGGTCCCAGCCGAGTGAATGCGCGTCGTCTTCATAAAGCCATGGTCCAAAAATAGCGTTCTCAATCTTCTCTACAGCCCTTTCGGCTTTCCTATTATTTCTGCTCTTGTTGATGTGGGGAAGAATAAAACTCTTTAAAGTAGTTTCAAGGCTTTGCCGTGCGCTCGTCATGATCATTTTTGATGGATGGACAGGGCCTGCGCCCTTGCTGTCGCGCGCGAGGCTGTCGCTGCCCAGGCTTGGAAGTAGTTCCGTGATCGCCACACCCAAGGTCGCATCTTCATCCGCCGCAGTGAGGGCCCAGTGGCCTTTTTTTCGATAATCCTCAATGCTCAGGGTCCGTCCGATCCCGGGAAAGCGTTTCAATAGGTTTTCGACGTCCGTCGCCGCCTGCGCGACGGCATCGACGATTCGCTCCCGAAAGGCGCCCGTCGCATCGGTCGCGGCCCTGTCGTGCAGCACGGCCGTCCAGGTCCCGTGCGTCTCCGCCCATCCCAGACGGACCCCGCTGTTCGGTCCCATCACCCGCAGCACGCCGCAGGCCGCCAGGAAGCCCAGGGGGTGATCTCCCTTCAGACCGCTCAGTTCCAGTTCGAGGGTCTTGGTCTGGTCGGTCATGGCTCGGCGGGCTCCTCGGTATCCGGCGCGGTGGCGGCGGGTCGCTGCTCCCGCGCGGAGACGGTGCGGTCGGCCGTTATCAGCAGGGCTTCCAGATAGGCCAGGCCCCACCAGCCATAGCGCCGCACCAAGCGCCAGAACAGGTCGATCCAGTTCGCGTCCAGGCGGTGGAGCCCATGACTCGAGCAAGCCTCCACCGTCTTGCCATCGACCGCCACGCGCACGCACACCGGGCTGGAATCGTCCACGACCGGCGGAAAAGCGCGGCCGTGGCCGTGGTGGGTGCCGATCAGCAGGCGCGCGAGATCGCCGGCCTCGCCGATGGCCAGGCCGGCCTCCTCGAACAACCGCACAGACACAAACTCGTGGCGGGCGCCTTTCGGGTAGCCGAACGGTTCGGGCGACGGCCAGTCGGAGGGGTGCGCGCCCGACTTGGCCAGAAGCCCTCCCTTTCCTTTAGCGTTGGCCGCGAGGGCCGTGATCTCGCTGGCGTACAGCCAAGCCTGAAAACGGGGATCGGCTTTGCCGGCATCGTGCCAGCGGCCGGCCAGGGCGAGGGCTTCGGTGAAGGGAGTGTCGAGGCCGGCCTTCTCGGCGAACGCCCGCGCCTGGGCACCAACAGCTTTCGTATGTTCGTCCAGCGTGACGCTTTGGCCCCCGGGAAAGACGGAGGGGCCGTCCGCCTCCGGTTCCTCGACCTCGGTCTCGTCCGGCTCCGACCTGCCAGCCTTTTCCAGAGCCTTGACAAGATCGGGGCTTGCCGGAGTGCTGACCAACAGCCCGCAGTCATCGGGATACAGGGTCACCCGCAACGATTTTTTCGCCTCCCGCAAGGCCAAGACGGCAACCTGCTCGGCGCCCGAATGGGCGCCCGCTATCACGTCCAGAAGCTCAAGAGCCAACCGTCGCCGTTCCGTGGCATCAACGGCCCCCGACTGCACGGTGTTCAGGGCGTGCTTAAGTCGCGCCGTCACGTCCGCCTTGAACGCCTCGTCCATGTCCGGCATCAGGACGGGATGCAGGCGCCAGCGCACCAGGGGCCGACGCACGGCGTGGGCGGGCGTGGTGGCGATGGCATCCAGCAGGCACGCTTCGGCGATATCCGGGACGGGATCGTGTGTGCCGGGGGTCCAGCCGAAGGCGTCGGCCCCGCCGTAGATGGCTGGCACGACGATGGTATCGCCGGGCCGCAGGTCTTCGGCGCCGACGGACTGGGCGTCGTCCTTGCCCCGCCAGCGCAACACCCGCCGGGATGCACGTTCGGAACGATCGAACGGCGCTTGGCTCACGCCTTCCACGTCGGCGACGGCGCCGGTTGACGTCCCGCGCAGCCAGGCGCGGACCTCGGAGAGGGGCACCGCCATCGCCTCCCGCGTGCGCGGCGGCATCAGCGCGACGATGCGCCCCCATTGATCGGCGTTCTCGGGCAAGTCGGCGCGCCAGACCATCTGGACATCGGCGGGGCGATCCGCGACGCCATGCAGGAACGGGGCTACGTCGGGGTCCGGTTCCGGCATGGGATCCGTCTGCACCCAGGCGTTCAGGTGCGCCGGAAAGAGAACGGGCGCGTCGCGGGCCGGCGCCACCATGGCGTTGATGTCAATCTCTTGTTTTGTAATCGCCTGATCCAGGGCGTTGACACCGAAGTCAACGGTGACCGATTGGGTTTCACCCTTCTTCTTGCTTTTTGCTTTGCCCAGCGAGACCAAGAACGCCCACGTTGCGGCGAGGGCCGACCCGTAAATCGGGTCGATCTCGCTGGTCTTGGTGTGGTCGCCACGGATGACGACGACCGCCTGCGACGGCAGGTGTTGTGCGTGCCGCCTCCCCAAGCGGTCGAGACGTCCGAAGCGCTGGCGAAGCGCGTCCAGCGCGGCGGCCTCGGTGACCAGGGCATCGAAATCCAGGTTGGCGCCGACCTCCACGGTCTGCGTCGCCACCACGAACAGGGGCCGCTGCGGAGGATGCTCCCGGCTGGCCTTGATCCACGGCAGCCATTTTTTGGTTCATCACGGAATTCCGGGGAAGGCGGCGCGGATCTTGAGAAAGAAGTAGGCGTCATCGCGGAAGCCGTAGGCCATCCGCTTGATGA
>NZ_JACIGI010000041.1 GCF_014197795.1 Roseospira goensis | reverse complement strand
CGCCCGAGGGTCCGGCCCCTCGCCAACCGCATCCAGGAACCAGGACATGGGGCCTCCCGAACCTTGAATGGGAGTCCCCTACAGAATCCGTTTCATCCCCAAACGCGACCACGATTTTTCAAATGCGATTTCCCCTGCGATTGTGGCAACCTGTTTCCCGGGTGGCTCTTCTCCATGGTGTTCTTCAACGGCCGCCACGTGGGCACAGTCGATGCCGGTGGGCCGTCCACACCA
Organism: Roseospira goensis; assembly: GCF_014197795.1. GTDB lineage: Bacteria > Pseudomonadota > Alphaproteobacteria > Rhodospirillales > Rhodospirillaceae > Rhodospira > Rhodospira goensis. Next base: position 27,523 of record NZ_JACIGI010000041.1, on the reverse strand, counting down.
ACAGACCCGTCCTTGGGCGGCGACGCCGCGCGGGTCGTCGGACCCCTGTCCCATCGCCCCGCCACCCCCTTTTCCCCCTTTACCGGCCCGAGTCCCATGCTGATCGAGATCACCCCCGAGGGCTACGACGTCGACCTCGACCTGCTCTACGCCACCCCCGACAACATCACCGGCCGGCCGATCTACGCCCGCGCGGCCGGATACCTGCATATGGACGCCGCCGCGCTGCTGGCGCACGCGGTCGCGCTGGCCCGCCCGCTCGGGCTGCGGCTGCGCGTGTTCGACGCCTTTCGCCCGGCCGAAGCCCAGTGGACCCTGTGGGCCGCCTGCCCGGATCCGGATTTCATCGCCGACCCGCGCCGCGGCTCACCCCACTCCATGGGCGCGGCCGTCGACCTGACGCTGGTGGACGCCGCCAGCGGTACGCCTCTGGACATGGGCACCGGCTTCGACGACATGCGCCACGAGTCCCATCACGGCAATCAGGACATCGCGCCCGAGGCGCAGCGCAATCGCCACCTCCTGCTGGGGATCATGACCGCCGCCGGCTGGGACTTCTATCGGAACGAGTGGTGGCATTATCAGCTCGTCCAGCCCCGCGGCCGCTACCCGGTGCTGAGCGACGCCGCCGCCGGCACCCGCATGATGCCGGAGACGGCGGTGCCGGAGGCCGGCGCGTGACGCCCGATGGCCCCGTCCTGGCGCTCGAGTCGTCCGGCCGGGCCTGCGGCGTGTGCGTCTGGCGCGCCGGTGCCGTGCTGGCGCGCGCGGACCATACGCGCGACCACGGCCACGCCGAGTTGCTCGCCCCCCTGGTGCGGGACACCATGGCCACCGCCGGCGTGTCCTTCGATGCCCTGTCGGCGATCGCGGTCACGGTCGGCCCCGGCAGCTTCACCGGCCTGCGGGTCGGCCTGGCGCTGGCGCGCGGCCTGGGCCTGGCCGCCGGCTGCCCGGTCCGTGGAGCCACCACCACGGCGGTGCTGGCCGCGATGGCCCGCGCCGCCGCCCCGGTCGCGACGCCGGTCGCGGTGGTGCTCGATGCCCGCCGGGCCGACGTCTACCTGCACGTCTTCGACGCCGCCGGGGCGCCACTGGACGCGCCGGTGTCGCTGGCCCCGGCGGACGCCCTGGCCGCCCTGCCAACCGAGCCGCTGTGGCTGACCGGCGACGGCGTGGCGCTGCTGCCGCGCCCGCTGCCGCCGACGGCCACGGTGGCGCCGGACGCCGACCGTGCGCCGGACCCGGCCGTTCTGGCGGCGCTGGTGGCGCACGACCCGACTGCGGCGCTGCCGCCGCGCCCGCTTTATGTCCGGCCACCCGACGCCGCATTGCCGCCCCCGAACGCCCGCGCCCGGGCATGACGGCGCCCCCCACCCTGGTGGCCGTGGCGCCGGCGCACGCCGCGGCCCTGGCCGCCCTCCATTGCCTCTGTTTCGACGGGCAGCCCTGGCACCGGCCGTGGGACACCGCCGAGATGGCGGCCGTCCTCGCCCTGCCCGGCGCGCGCGGCTGGCTGGCGCTGGCGGACGATGGGGCGGCCGACGCGCCGGAGCCCGTCGGCATGATCCTGGTGCAGGTGGCCGGCCCCGAGGCCGACATCCTGACCCTGGGCGTGCGCGCGGGCCCCTGGCGGCGGCGCGGCGTGGGCGGCCGGCTGTTGACTCGGGCCGAGGCGGACCTAAAATCATTGGGTGTCGACCGCCTGTGCCTGGAAGTTTCAGGTGACAACTCTTCCGCTATATGCTTCTATAGAAACCACGGCTATTCGGTTTGCGGGCGGCGACCCGGCTATTATGGGTCGCATGCGGGCCTGGCCGTCGATGCGCTGGTCCTGGCCCGCGACCTGCCGCCGTCCCCGCCCGGCTGAGCGCACCCGCACCGCGGGTGCGGCGTGGTTCGGCGCCGGAGAAGATTGGGGAAGATTGGGACGGGCGGTGTTCACCGGGTCCGCTCCATGCTGGGGCGAACACGGGGGTTGTTTTTATGTCATCTTGCGCAAGATCAACCGATGAACACCATCGGGTCCCTCGCCGTTCTCCGGCTCAAGGGAAAGGATCGCCTGGCCGTGTTCCGTCAAGGAGCGTGGCACGTTCTTGAGGGGTTCCAGGCCCTTAAGACGAACCGTCGCGGTCTCGCCGACCCGCATCCGCTCCACAAGAAGCTTCGTCTTGACGAAGGTAAAGGGGCATATATCCCCTGTGATGTCGATTGCGTGGTCGCTCATCCTGATCCCAGTTTTCGTTGATTCCTGCCAAAGGCGATCGTTGGCAGAACATGAGACTTGCCGGCTTTGTTTGATTGTCCTATAACATCCGTAACGAGAGTTTGAGGCAAGGCTTGGGCGTGCGAAGGTTTGCAACCCGCACGCTTAGGCCATGAGATGGGGAACCCAAACCAGGCAACAATCAGGCCTGGCACTTCAAGAAAGGTCCATTGATGTCCTCGTCAGCCAGCGAGCAAGAACTTCTTCGTCTGACGGCCCAGATCGTATCCGCGCACGTCGGCAACAACTCCGTCGCGGTCACCGATCTCACCACGCTGATCCAGGATGTGCACCGCAGCCTGGCGAACGTCGGCCAGACCGAACCCCAGCAGGAGCGACCCCAGCCCGCTGTGCCGATCAAGAAGTCGGTCACGCCGGATTATATCGTGTGTCTGGAGGACGGTAAAAAGCTCAAGATGCTCAAGCGCCACCTCAAGACCGCCTACGGCATGACACCCGAAGAATACCGGGAACGCTGGGGGCTGGGTCCGGATTACCCCATGGTCGCGCCCAACTACGCCCAGCACCGCAGTGCGCTGGCCAAGAAGATCGGGCTGGGGACCCGGGCCCGCCGCGACGGCGCCGAGGACTAGGCCGGACCTCGACCGGAGGAAGGCGGCGCCCCGCTGGCGCCCAGCCGGAGTGGCCACAAACCGGGGCACGCCCCGGGTGTCCAGCGGCGCCGTCCCCGGGATCGCGAGGCCCTGGCCCGTCCCGGATGAGACCCCGCCGGCCCCGGCATGGGACACCCGTGCCGGCGGGCGGGCGTGGGCATGCCTTTTCTTTTATCGGAACCGCCCCTAATATGGGGTCAGATCCATATGGGTTCAGATCCGAAACTGGGACCGAGCACCGCCAACCCATGACCTCCCGCATCGAGCAACGCTGCATCGACAAGGGCATGAAAATGACCGGGCAGCGGCGCGTGATCGCGCGCGTGCTCTCGGAAGCACAGGATCACCCCGACGTGGAGGAGGTCTACCGGCGGGCCACGCTGATCGACCCGCGCATCAGTATCGCGACGGTCTACCGCACGGTGCGGCTGTTCGAAGAGAACGACATCCTCGAACGCCATGACTTCCGCGACGGGCGGGCGCGCTACGAGGAGGTGTCGGACGATCACCACGACCATCTCATCGACCTGGAGACCGGACGGGTGATCGAATTCCACAACACCGAGATCGAACGCCTCCAGGAGGAGATCGCGCGCGGGCTCGGCTACGAACTGAAAGGCCACAGGCTGGAACTCTACGGACTGGCCCTGAAGACCGACACCGGCAATGATGCGTCCTAGGGATGGGGCGGCGGCGGCGGACCGGCCGGCGGACCGCCCGACGAACCGCCCGACGAACCCGGGGCGGAGCGGCCGCGTTGGGTGACGGTTGCGCGTCGAGACGGTGTTGCAACAGGGGACCGGGCTCCGGCATCATCCGGTCGGTGGCAGTTCGGGATGATGCCAGCCGGCCGTCCGGGCGGCCGCGCGAGGCGCCGCCTCTCATACGGGTATCATGGTGCGCGGACATCGGATCCGGGCAAGGAGTGAAATGGGCTCTCTTGGGGATTTGCGCGCGGGCGACCTGGACGTTGTCCTGGCCGACACGGAAGACGAGGTTCGGGCCGCCCAGGCCCTGCGCTTCCGCATCTTCTACAATGAAAGGGGCGCGCGACCGACGCTTGAGACGGCGGCCTGCGAACGCGATTTCGATGCCTTCGACGACATCGCCGACCACCTGCTGGTGATCGACCATTCGCTGGGCGCGGGAGCGGATCGCGTGGTCGGGACCTACCGGCTCATGCGCCGCGAGCACGCGCGGCGCGCCGGCTGCTTTTACACCGCCTCGGAGTACGACATCTCCGCCATCCTCGGGCAGCCGTGCGAGGTGATGGAGCTGGGCCGGTCCTGCGTCGACGCCCGCTACCGCAACCGCCACACCATGCAACAGCTCTGGCGCGGGATCGCGGCCTATGTGTTCCGCCACGACGTCGGCCTCATGTTCGGCTGCGCCAGCCTGCACGGCAACGACGTGGCGGCGCTGGCCCCGGCCCTGAGCTACCTGCATCACTGTCACCTGGCGCCCGAGGAGATGCGGCCCGTGGTGCTGCCGCAGTTCTTCCAGCCGATGGACCTGCTGGCCCCGGACACCCTGGACACGCGCCGTATCCTCGCCGAGCTGCCGCCCCTCATCAAAGGCTATCTGCGCCTGGGCGGCTACGTCGGAGAGGGGGCCTTCGTCGACCGCCAGTTCAACACGACGGACGTCTGCGTGATCGTGAAGACCGACCGCGTCGCCGAGAAGTATTACAAGCACTACGACCGGACCGCCCGCTCGGTGCCGAGTCCGGCCCTCTGAACCGGCGGGCCAGCCGTCCGAGGACCCCGATGCCGGGCATCTTCTCTCCCGCCCGCGCCCTGTGGCGCCTGACGCTGTTCCTGGGCTGGACCTGCTTTGTGGTCCCGCCCTACGCCACCCTGCTCGGCCTGCGCCTGCCGTCACGTTGGCTGGCGCGGGTCTACTGGGCCGGGGTGGCGCGGGTCATCGGCCTGCGGATCCGGGTCGTGCGTGGGCGGCCGAGCGGACGCCGGCCGCTGCTGATCCTGTCCAACCATACCTCCTACCTCGATATCGTGACCCTGGGCGCCCTCCTGGACGCGGGGTTCGTGGCCAAGTCCGAGGTCGGGACCTGGCCCGGCTTCGGCCTGATCGCCCGTCTGGGCCGCACGGTCTTCGTCGAGCGCAAGCGCAGCCGCACCGGCCAGGGCCGCGACGACATCGCCCGCCGCCTGGCCGAGGGCGAGCCGCTGATCCTGTTCCCCGAGGGCACCAGCAACGACGGCAACCGCGTGCTGCCCTTCAAGAGCGCCCTGCTGGCCGTGGCCGAGCCGCCGCGCCGCCGCGACTCCGGGGCCGCCGCCACACGGGAGCGCCCGCCCCTGGTCGTGCAGCCGGTCTCGCTGGCCTATACACGCGTGGACGGCGTGCCGGTCGGCTACGGCTGGCGACCGTTCTATGCCTGGTACGGCGACATGGATCTGGCCCCGCACCTGTGGGCGGCCCTGGCCCTGGGCACCATCACGGTCGAGGTCATCCTGCACGATCCGGTCGAGGCGGCCGCTCATCCCTCCCGCAAGGCGCTGGCCCGGCACTGCGAGGCGCTCGTCTCCGCGGGGGTGTCGGATCTGCTCAGCGGCCGCGCCGCCGATACGGCGGCGGGCGCGGGCACCCCGGCCGACGATGACCCCACGGACCAGGCGGAGGACGCCACGGCCCCGCACGCGGCGCGGGCCTAGCCCGACCGAACGCCACCGGAGACGCCACCCGCGCACCACCAACAAAACGCCAGGGAGGACACCACCCATGACACCGGACGCCGTCCGCGAGCACATCTTCACGGTCGACACGGTGCCCCTGAAGTACGGGCACGGCGCCTTGCGCGAACTGGGCCACGACCTGAAGGCCCTGAACGCGCGCCGCATCGCCCTGTTCACCGACCGCCACCTCGCCGCCCTGGAGCACGTCGCCATCGCCCGCGAGGCCATCGCCCGGGCCGGGCTGGACGTGGTGGTCTATGACGCCGTGACCGTGGAGCCCACCGACGCGTCGTTCCGCGACGCCGCCGCCTTTGCCGCCGACGGCGCCTTCGACGGCTTCATTTCGATCGGCGGCGGCTCGGTCATGGACACCTGCAAGGCCGCCAACCTCTACGCCACCCATCCGGACGACTTCCTGGCCTACGTCAACGCCCCCATGGGCCAGGGCAAGCCGGTGCCGGGGCCGCTCAAGCCGCACCTTGCCTGTCCCACCACCTGCGGCACCGGCAGCGAGATGACGGCGACCGCGATCTTCGACTTCGTGTCGGAAACCGTGAAAACGGGGATCGCCCACCGCTTCCTCAAGCCGACCCGCGCGGTCGTCGACCCCACCACCACGTACACCCTGCCCGTCGGCGTGGTCTGCTCGACCGGTCTGGACGTGCTGACCCATGCCATCGAGAGCTGGACCGCGCGCGACTTCCGCAGCCGCGACTATCCGACGGACCCGAGCCTGCGGCCCCCCTATCAGGGCAGCAACCCCTGGTCGGACATCGGCTCCATGAGGGCCATTGAGCTGGGCGGGCGCTACCTGGAGCGGGCCTACGCCGATCCGGCCGACCACGAGGCCCGCGACGCGCTCATGTTCGCCTCGACCCTCGCCGGCATGGCCTTCGGCAACGCCGGCGTGCACATCCCGCACGCCATGAGCTACGCCGTCGCCGGGCAGAACCACCGCTATGTGGCCGCCGGCTACGAGGACGACAAACCGATGGTGCCGCACGGGATCTCGGTGGTGGTCAACGCCCCGGCGGCGTTCCGGTTCACGGCGTCCACCAGCCCCGAACGCCACCTGGAGGCAGCGCGCGGCCTGGGCGCCGACACCCGCAACATGACGCCGGAGCACGGCGGCGCCGCGCTGGCCGACCGGCTGGCGGAGATCATGCGCAACACCGGCTGCCCGAACGGCATCGGCGCCCTGGGCTATACAGAGTCCGACATCCCGGCGCTGGTGCAGGGCGCCGCGCAGCAGCAGCGGCTGCTCGTCCAGGCGCCCCGCGCGCCGTCGGAGGCCGACCTTGCCGGCCTGTTCCGGGACGCGCTGCGGTATTGGTGAGACACCGGCGCGGCCGCTACGCCGGCACCACCGGGTCGATGGGCGCGGCCGGCCACCCCAGCAGCCCTTCCAGCAGGGCAGCCCAGGAAAACAGCGCGGCCTCGGCCCGGGGCCGCGCCATGAGCTGAAGGCCCACCGGCAGCCCGGCCGCCGTGCTGCCGCAGGGGATCGAGATCACCGGGCAGCCCGTGAGGGTCAGCGTGTAGGTGATCCCCAGCCAGTCCACGTAGGTCTCGAAGCGGCGCCCGCCCGCTTCCTCCACGTACCGCTGTTCGACCGGGAACGGCGGCACCACCGTGGTCGGGCAGGCCAGCAGGTCGTGGGTCTCGAAGAACGCCGCCACCCGCGCCGCCAGCGCCGCCCGCCCGCGCTTGGCCGCGGACAGGTCGGCCTGGGTCTGGGCCAGGCCCTGCTCGATGTTCCAGACCACCTCGGGCTTGAGGCGGTCGCGGTGCGTCTCTAGCACCGGCCCCAACTGGGTGACGAAGGCATCGGCCCGGAGGGCCTGGAACACGGCGCGGGCGTCGGCGAAGTCCGGGCAGGCGTCGTCCACGGCCACCCCCGCGTCCTCGAACCGGCGCACGGCGGCCGCACAGATCGCGGCGATCTCGGGGTCCACGGGCCACAGCCCCAGATCCGGGCTCCAGCCGACGCGGCGCGGCGCCTGCGGGCGCTCGGCGGCGGCGAGGAACGGGTGGGCCGGGGCCTCCAGCGCCAGCGGATCGGCGGCCGTCGCCCCCGCCTGGGCGTCCAGCAGCACCGCGCAGTCCGCCACGTCGCGCGCCATCGGCCCCTCGACCGACAGCGGCGACCAGGGGTCGGCCGTGGGCGCCCGCGCCACCCGGCCGGGGCTGGGCCGCAACCCGACTACGCCGCAGAAGGCCGCCGGGATGCGCAGCGAGCCGCCCATGTCGGACCCGGTCGCCAGCCATGCCATGCCGGTCGCCAGCGCCACCGCCGCGCCGCCGGACGAGCCGCCGCAGGTCAGGCGGGTGTCATAGGGATTGCGGGTCGCCCCGAAGACGTCGTTGAAGGTGTTGGCGCCGGCCGCCCACTCCGGCGTGTTGGTCTTGCCCAGCACGACAGCGCCCCGCCGCTCCAGGGTCTCCACCAGCACGTCGGAGCGCCCGGGCACATGCTCGGCATACAGCGGCGAGCCGTAGGTGGTGCGCACCCCGGCCACGTCGGTCATGTCCTTGATCAACACCGGCAGCCCGGCCAACCAGCCCGGCCCGGCGACGTCCATCCCGGCGGCGTCCTCCATCACCCGGCGGGCGGCGGCGCGGGCGCGCTCCGGGCACAGCGTGGGCACGGCGTTGACCGCGCCGTCGACGGCGGCATGGCGCGCCAGCGCGGCGTCGATCAGCTCCGGCGGCGAAATCTCCCCGCGCTTGAGCAACGCCAGCACGGCGCGGGCGGACAGGCGGGTGAGGTCGTCGGAGGATGGCGGCATCGGTTCATCCCATATTGATGGGGGCTTACAGGCGGGACACCGTGCCGCATAGCCCGGCGGTTGTCACGACGAGGTCAGGTGCCCGGAGGACGGTACGTATTCGCATTGCGGGATTCGTGATTTGCCTACGATCAAAAGCATGAGACGGTGTGACCCCATGCCCACGGGTCCGGTCCGGACCGATGACGGACGGGGCGCCAAAGGATGGTCACGAATTCTGACCGGATATCTGCTTGAACCCCGAACCACGGTGCCTGATATGATGGATGGCAGCAGGGACGGCAGCCTCATGGAAAACCGCATCACCAAGCTCGAGGTCGAGTTCGGGTATGTCCGCCGCGACCTCGACGAGATCAAGACCGAGCTGAAGGACATCAGCCATCGTCTGGCCCGCATGCCCACGACCAACGGTTTGTGGGGCATGATCGCAACGGTGATCGGCGTGGCCCTGACCATGATCGGCATCACGGTCGGTGTGATCGCGCACCTGACCGCCACCCTGCCCTGATCCACCCGGACCCGCGACCGCCCTCACTCCCCGCTCAACCGCCCGATCAGGCGGCGCATGAAATCCTCGCAGCGGTCCAGGTGCGCCGCCTCGATGAACTCGTTCGGCTTGTGCGCCTGGGCGATGGAGCCGGGGCCGCAGACCACCGTCGGCACATCGGCCGTGGTCTGGAACAGGCCGGCCTCGGTGCCGAAGGCGACCTTGGCGTGGTCGTTGCGCCCCGCGAGGGCCTTGGCGAAGGCCACCACGTCGGCGTCGGCGCGGGTGTCCAGCGCCGGGAAGGCGGTCGCCTCGGTGATGGTGATCCCGGTCGACGGATCGACGGCGTGCATGCGCGGGTGCAGCTCGGCGTCCACGAAATCCTGGATCTCGGCCAGCAGCCGGGCGTGGTCGTCGGTGGGCAGATACCGGAACTCGAACCGGAAACGGCAGTCCAGCGGCACGATGTTCAGCGCCGTACCACCCTGAATGGTGCCGACGTGGATCGTCGTGTGAGGGATATCGAACTCGGGGTCGAACGGCCCGTCGGCCTCCAGCCGGCGCGCCATGCCCTTCATGTGGGCGATCAGTTCGGCCGCGTACTCGATGGCGTTGACCCCGCGCGGGGCGAGGCTGGAATGCGCCTCCAGGCCGCGCACGTGCACCGCGTAGCTGCGCTTGCCCTTGTGCGCGATCACCACCTCCATACTGGTGGGTTCACCGACGATGCACAGGCTGGGCCTGACCGCCTGGCCGTTCAGCATGTCGATGAGCCGGCGCACCCCGATGCAGCCCACCTCCTCGTCATAGGAGAACGCCAGATGCACCGGCGTGGTCAGCGGCGCGGCCACGAAATCCGGCACCATCGCCAGCGCCACGGCGACGAAGCCCTTCATGTCGGTGGTGCCGCGCCCGTACAGCCGGCCGTCGCGCTCGGTCAGCGTGAACGGGTCGGTGTGCCAATCCTGGCCGTCCACCGGCACCACGTCGGTATGCCCCGACAGCATCACCCCGCCCCTGTCGGTCGGCCCGATGGTGGCGTACAGGTTGGCCTTCTGGCCGTCCTCGCTCGGCACCAGGCGGCTCGCGACGCCGTGCTGTGACAGGTAGTCCTGGACGAAGGCCATCAGGTCAAGGTTGGAATTGCGGCTGGTGGTGTCGAAGCCGACGAGGCGACCCAGCATCTCGGTGCTGGTCAGACGGGCGGGGGGCACGACGGGGTTCCTTTCGGGGTTCTTACGGTCAGGCTCACGCCGTGTCGTTCAGATGGCAGGCCGACAGGCGCCCCGCGCCCACCGGCTTCGACGCCGGGCGCTCCACCCGGCAGCGGTCCATGGCGTGCGGACAGCGCGGGTGGAAGTGGCACCCCGGCGGCGGGTCCAGCGGCGACGGGATCTCGCCCTTGATCGGGGTGAACGCCTTCTTGCGGCCGTCGATGCGGGGCACCTGCTCCAGCAGGGCCTGGGTGTAGGGATGGTTGGGCGCCGCGAACAGGTCCGGCGTCGGCGCGATCTCCACCACCCGGCCCAGGTACATGATGACCACCCGGTCCGACAGGTGCTCGACCACGCTCAGGTCGTGACTGATGAACAGATAGGTCAGGTCCAGGTCCGCGCGCAGGTCCATGAACAGGTTCAGCACCTGGGCCTGGATCGACACGTCCAGCGCCGCCACGGCCTCGTCGCACACCAGGAACTCGGGCTTGACCGCCAACGCCCGGGCGATGCCGATGCGCTGGCGCTGGCCGCCGGAGAACTGGTGTGGATAGCGCCGCTTGAAGGCGGGGTCGAGGCCGACCCGGCGCATCACGTCGTCGACGTAGTCGTCCAGCGACGACCCCTCGTCGACCAGGCCATGCACGCGCGGCGCCTCGCCGACGATGTCGCGCACCCGCAGACGCGGGTTCAGCGAGGCGAACGGGTCCTGGAAGATCATCTGCACACCGAGGGCATACCGCTTCGCCTCCGCCCCCTCGCCGGCCCGCACCGCCGCCACGTCGCGGTCGCGGTAGTAGACGTGGCCGTCCGACTGCGGATGGATGCCGGCCACCACCCGGCCCAGGGTGGATTTGCCACACCCGCTCTCGCCGACCAGGCCGACCACCTCGCCCTGCCCCACGTCGAAACTGACGTGATCGACGGCGTGCACCACCTGCTCGCGGATGTGGGCACCCAGGCGGTTGGCGATCTTCTCGGCGAAGTCGAGATGCTTGACGAACCGCTTGGAGACGTCCTCCAGGCGCAGCAGCGGAGCCGCGGTCATGCCGGCACCTCCACGGCCTCGCCGGTCAGGTGCGGGTGGAAACAGCGCGCAGCGTGACCCGGCACCCGCTCCACCATGTCCGGCGGTTGCCGGCAGGCGGCGTCGGCGCGTGGGCAGCGGGTGCGGAACGCGCAGCCGGACGGCAACGCCAGCGGGCTCGGCGTCATGCCGGGAATCTGGCTCAGGCGCTGGCCGCGCCGGTTCTCGCTGGGGACGGAGCCGATCAGGCCGTGGGTGTAGGGATGCATGGGATGGTCTAGCACCTGGTCGGTGGAGCCGGTCTCGACCACCTTTCCCGCGTACATGACGGCGATGCGGTCGGCCAGCCCGGCCACCACGGCGAGGTCGTGGGTGATCCAGATCAGCGCGGTGCCGGTATCGCGGCACAGCGCCTGGACCTCGTACAGGATCTGGGCCTGCACGGTGACGTCGAGCGCGGTGGTCGGTTCGTCGGCGATGATGAGGTCGGGCGCGTTCAACAACGCGATGGCGATGGCGACGCGCTGGCGCATGCCGCCGGAGAACTGGTGCGGATAGGCGGTCAGGCGCTCGTCCGGGGCCGGAATGCCGACGCGGCCGAGCGCGTCGCGGCAACGCGCGCGGGCGGCCTTTTCCGAGACGCGCTCGTGCGCCCGGATGGCCTCGATCATCTGGGTGTCGATGCGCAGCACCGGGTTCAGGGTCATCATCGGGTCCTGGAAGATCATGGCGATCTCCCGCCCGCGCAGGGCGCGCATCCGGGCCTCGGACAGGCCCGCCAGGTCGCGACCCTTGTACAGCACGCGGCCGCCGGCGACGCGACCGGGCGGATCGACCAGGCCGATGATGGAAAAGCCGGTCACGGATTTGCCGGAGCCGCTCTCGCCGACGAGGCCCAGCACCTCGCCACGATCGACGCTGAAGCTGACCCCGTCCACGGCGGCGACGTCGCCGGCCTTGGAGCGGAACACGGTGCGCAGGTCCTCGACCGCCAGGGTCGGTGTGTGTTCGGGCATGGCGGGGCTCATCGGCGCAGGCGCGGGTTGAGAACGTCGCGAAGCTGGTCGCCCACCAGATTGATGGAGACGATCGTCACCAGCAGCGCCACGCCGGGGAAGAAGCTGATCCAGTACTGCCCCGACAGCATGTATTCGAACCCATTGGCGATCAGCAGGCCCAGCGAGGGCTCGGTGATCGGCACGCCGATGCCGAGGAAGGACAGCGTGGCCTCCAGCGCGATGGCGTGGGCCACCTGCACCGTCGCCACCACGATCAGCGGCGGCAGGCAGTTGGGCAGCAGGTGGCGGAACACCACCCGCCGCGTCGGCAACGCCAGACATTGCGCGGCCTCGATGTACTCGCGCCGGCGCTCGACCAGCGCGGTGCCGCGCACGGTGCGAGCGTAATAGGCCCACTGCACGGCCACCAGCGCGATCAGCACCTTGTCCACCCCCTTGCCCAGGATGGACAGCAGGATCAGCGCGATCAGGATGGCCGGAAAGCTGAGCTGGATGTCCACGATGCGCATGATGATCGTGTCCAGCCAGCCGCCGAAGTAGGCCGCCATCAGCCCCACCGACAGTCCGATGGCCAGCGCGATGACGGTGGATCCGGCGCCCACGGCCAGGCTCATGCGCAGCCCGAACATGATCGCCGACAGCATGTCGCGGCCCTGGTCGTCGGTGCCCAGCAGATAGGTGCCGAAGTTGGCGCTGGGGGCGCCCGGCGGCAGGTTGCCGTCCAGGATCGAGAGCTGCATCAGGTCGTAGGGGTTCTGCGGCGCGATCACGTTGGCGAACACCGCCAGCAGCGCGACCAGCACGAAGACCACGAACCCGCCCACGGCCAGCGGGCTTTCGGCGAAGTCGGACAGGAAGCGGCGCAGCGGCGTCTGGGTGCCCAGCGTGGCGGCCGAGCCCTCCTCCATCTCGCGCACATCCTCGGACAGCGCGTCGTAGTCGGTGGCGGCGGGGGACTCGGCGATGGCGGGGGCGTCCGTGCTTTGGCTCATGGCGCGCTACCCCTTGGTGTCCGACAGGCGGACCCGCGGGTCCAGGATGGAATACAGCACGTCGACCGCGAAGTTGATGACGATGAACAGGAACACCGTCAGCATCAGGTATGCCACCACCACCGGACGGTCGAGGTTGCCGATACTGTCGATCAGCAGCTTGCCGATGCCGGGCCAGGCGAACACGGTCTCGGTCACCACGGCGAAGGCGATGACGCTGCCCAGCTCCAGGCCCAGCACGGTGACCACCGGGATCATGATGTTCTTCATCACGTGCACGCCGACCACGCGGCGCTTGGTCAGGCCCTTGGCGCGGGCAAACTTGATGTAGTCCTGCAACATCACCTCGCGGGTGCCGGCGCGGGCCAGGCGAATGACCAGCGAGGTCTTGAACAGCGCCAGGTTGAGCGCCGGCAGGAACAGATGACTGAGGCCGTCCCAGGTCAGGAAGCTGACCGGCACCCCGGCCAGGTCCACGGTGTCGCCACGGCCGGCGGCCGGCAGCCAGCCCAGGAACACCGCGAACACCATGATGAGCATCAGGCCGACCCAGAACGTGGGCAGCGAGAAGCCCAGGATCGACCCGCCCATGATGATGCGCCCGACGGCACGGTCGGGATACAGCCCGGCGATCACCCCCAGCGGAATGCCCACCAGAATGGCCATCAGCATGGCGGCCACGGCCAACTCGAACGTCGCGGGGAAGCGGTCCAGGATCAGGGTCAGCGCCGACGTGCCGTGCACGAAGGAGGTGCCCAGGTCGCCCTGGAGCGCGTTGCCGAGGAAGATGCCGAACTGCTCCCACAGCGGCTTGTCCAGCCCCAGCCGGGCGATCGCGGCGGCCCGTTCGGCCTGATCGGCCTCCGGGTTGATGAGCACGTCGATGGGATTGCCGATGGCGTAGACGCCCAGGAAGACGATCGCCGCCATCAGGAACACCACCACCACGCTCTGCGTCAGGCGGCGGATGAAATAGACCAGCACGGACGGGCCTCTCTGTGCACGGAACGGCGCGGCACCGCCGCCGTCCGGACGGCATGGACCGGTCCCGGGTCCGGGACCGGTCCCGCCGGCGCGACGACGACGGGCCGACGGATCGGCGGCCGCCCTACTCGGCGGGGCGGATGCCCATGGCGAGCGTGTACTGGTCCGCCCGCGGGGTGTAGGTCAAGCCCTGACGGAAGGCCCAGGGTGTCACCTCGAAGTGCAGCGGCAGGATGGCGTACTGCTCCATGGCGTAGGCCGAGGCCTTCTGCAACACCGCCTCGCGCGCCGCCTCATCCACGGTCGACAGCGCCTCGTCCAGCATGGCGTCGAAGGTGGGATCGCTGTAGCGGCCACGGTTGGTGCCGCCGTAGCCCTTCTCGGGAATCGGCGAGGCCACCAGGGCCTTCAGCGGCGAGGACATCTCGCCGGTGCCGGCGCCCCAGCCGGCGAGGTAGACGCTGAACTCGTAGTTGTTGCGACGGCTGAAGAAGACCGACTTCGTCGTGGCGTCCACGGTGGTTGGCAGGCCCACCTGGGTGAACATCTGCGCGATCGCCTGTGCCACCTTGGCGTCGTTCATATAGCGGTCGTTCGGCGTGCCGATGACCACCTCGAAGCCGTCCTCGTAGCCGGCCTCCGCCAGCAGGGCCTTGGCCGCCGCCGGGTCGTAGGGATCGGGCTCCAGCGGGTTGGCGCCGAACATGCCCGGCGGCAGCAACTCGCCGGCCGGCACCGCGACCCCGTCCATGATCTTGGCGACGATGGCCTCGCGGTTGATGGCCTTGGACAGGGCCTCGCGCACACGGATGTCCAGCAGCGGGTTGCCGTCGACGCCGGTGATGCCCGGGGTCTCGCTGTCGTGCTGGTCCATGTGCAGGTAGATGACGCGGTTGGACATGCCCTGCACCACGTCGACGGCCGCATCCTCGCGCAGGCGCGGCAGGTCCTGCACCGGCGGCGCCTCGATCAGATCGACGTCGCCGGCCAGCAGGGCGGCCACGCGCGGGCCGGCGCTGGTGATGGGGCGATAGGTCACCGTGTCCCAGGGTTCGACCTCGCCCCAGTAGTCCGGGTTCTTCTTCAGCACCAGGCGTTCGCCCTTGACGAACTCCTCGAACTGGTACGGACCCGTCCCGTTCATCAGGGTGCCGTTGTTGAAGTCGTCGGTCTCCGGCCAAGAGTCGATGCCGGTGCAGCCATCGCGATCGAACGCGATGTCGCCGGTGATGCCCATGGTCGCGGCGGAGACGATGCCCCAGGTCGACAGCTCGGTCGGGATCAGCGGATAGGGACCATCCGTCTTGATGATGAGGGTGTGGTCGTCCGGCGCCTCCATGTCGGCGATCGCCTTGGTGTAGGCGGTGAAGGACGACGGGCTGTTGGGCACATTCGGGATGCGGCAGACGGTGTAGATCACGTCCTTGGCGGTGAACGGCGTGCCGTCGTGGAAGGTCACCCCCTCACGCAGCTTGAACTCCCACGTGGTGTCGTCGAGCGGCTGCCACGACTCCGCCAGCAGCGGGTACAGCCGCTGGGTCTCGTCCTGGCCCACCAGGGACTCGAAAATATGGTTCCGGATCGCGTTGTTCGGGGATAGATTGTGATAGTGCGGGTCCATGGCCGAGGGCTCGGCGGCGGCGCCGATCACGATGTCCTCGGCATTCACGGCCCCGGCGGTGGCCGTCAGGCCGACCGCGACGACGCCGGCCATCAGCAGCGTGGCTTTTGTCATAGGGGTTTTTCTCCCTGAGCATCCCTGTTTGCTGTCCGCCCGGCCCGGGTCGGCCTGTGCGGTCGCGGACCGCGACGGTCGCGCCGCGCTCCTGGGCGGTCGATGCGACGCGCGCCCGCACCCGGGCGCCCCTCCGTCTGCCGCATGACGCGGAAGACCCCGTCGAACCGTCAGGATACTCGCGCAGGGTTGCGGCGATTGCAACGACGGTGGCCGCGCTTGACAGGCGCGACACCCTCGGCGCAAGAGGAACGGCGTTCGATCCTCCCCGTCCGGTCAGTCAGGACCCCATGCAGACCACCGACATTCCCCGCGTCCTCGCCCTTCACCGCCCCGAAGCCGATGCCCCGCAGTGCCCCGTGGTGCTGGACAGCCCGCACAGTGGCACCGACTACCCCGACGATTTCGGCACCATCCTGTCTCCAGCGCTGTACCGCCGCGCCGAGGACACCCACATCGGCGCCCTGTACGACCACGCCCCGGCGCAGGGGGCCGTCCTGCTGGAGGCGCTGTTTCCGCGCGTCTACATCGACCCCAACCGCTCGCTGGACGACCTCGACCCGGCGCTGCTGGCCGAGCCCTGGCCGACGCCGCTGTCCCCGAGCGTGAAGACGCAGAACGGCCAGGGCCTGATCTGGCGCACCTGTCCCACCTGGGACGCGGCCCTGGACCTGTACGACCGCCGCCTGACCGTGGCCGAGGTGCGCCATCGCATCGAGACCTACTTCCAGCCCTACCACGCCGCGCTGAAGGCGGAACTGGACGCCGCCGTGGAGCGGTTCGGGGTGGTCTACCACCTGGACTGCCACTCGATGCCCAGCGTCTCCACGCCGATGTCGCCGGAAGGACCGGGGGTGACCCGCCCCGACTTCACCCTGGGCGACCGCCACGGCACCACCTGCGATCCGGCCTTCACCGAACTGGTGCGGGCGACTCTCGCCGGCCTGGGCTACCGCGTGACGGTCAACGATCCCTATGCGGGGGTCGAACTGGTGCGGGCCTATGCGGACCCCGCCCAGGGGCGGCACGCGCTCCAGGTCGAAATCAGCCGGGCGCTCTACATGGACGAGGACAGCTTCGCGCCCAACGGCGGCTACGCGGCGCTCAAGGCCGACCTGGAGCGGCTGGTGACGCGGGTCTGCGCCTACGTCCGCGAGCAGGCCCGGGCGTCGACCTAGAGCCGATTGTTCGAAATCGGAACCGCAGATGGGGTCCGATTTCGAACGTGGATCGGCTCTACATTATTGATTTTACAGCCGATTATCGCTACAAACCGAAATCGTGCCGCGATTCCGGTTTGTCGCAATCGGCTGTAACCGCACCCCAGGGCAGAGCCACGTGATCAATCGAACCACGCCGTGGTTCGACTGGTCGTGCGCCGCCGCGCGCAAGAAGACCGGCACGCGCGGCCAACGGAGGGGAGAGCCCGGCCATCGCACCCCGTCGGCGCAGTGTGTCCGGGGCGCAGTGTGTCCGGCGCGGCGGTGACCGGGCCGTCGCCCGCCGCGGTCACGGTCCCTCCGCGCCCACCTCGCGCGGCGGCGCCGTCTGGGTCGCCCGGTCGGTCAGGGTGTCGATGAGGCGCGCCAGGCAGGCCCGCTCGGTCTCGCTCAGGCCGGCCACCAGGCGCCGCTCGTAGTCCAGGGCGGCGGGAACGATGCGCTCGTAGATGCCGCGCCCGGCCTCGGTCAGCGTCAGGATGGACCGGCGGCGATCCCCGGGATCGGTCACCCGCGCCACCAGGCCGGCCTGGATCATGCGGCTGATGGCCCGGCTGACCTGGACCTTGTCCATGGCCGTGTGGGCCGCGACCGCATTGGCGGTGACGGCCGCGCCGGGACCGTCGAACTCGCCCAGGGTCGCCATGACCCGCCACTCCGGCACGGTGAGCCCGAAGCGCTCGCGGTAGGCCTCCGCCACCGCGTGGCTGATGGTGTTCGCCAGCACCGACAGCCGATAGGGCAGGAATGCCTCCAGGCGCAGGACCGGGCGCCCGCCCGGTCCGCCGGGCGCCGCACCGATCCATGACGTCCCGTCCGTCTCCATCCCCTCGCCGCTGTCCTGCATGTCGCTGCCGGTCCCGATCCGCCGTGTCCAGATTCCGCTTGGAATTGGTTTCATATGAAACTAATCTCAGTGTACGCCAGATACCGGGAAACACAAGCCTTTGCCACAGAGGGGTGCGCGCATGAAGACCTGGATCGCGTTTCCGCGCGTCGAGGGCACGGCCAGCCGCCAGGCCCACGCCGACCTGCCTGCCGGCACCTACGAGCGCGAGATCGGCCGCGAGGGCTTCTTCGGCCCGGCCTCCCAGCTTCACCATCGCCACCCGCCGACCGGCTGGACCCGGTTCGATGGGCCGCTGCGGCCGCGCGCCTACGACCTCACCAAACTGGACCGGGCCGTCGCCTCGCCGTTCGAGGCCCCGGTGGTGCTGTCCAACGCCGCCTGTCAGATCCGGCTGTGGCGTCCCGACGGCCGCATGGAGCATCTGGCGCGCAACACCGACGGCGATCAGGTGCTGTTCCTGCACGAAGGCCGGGGCGATCTGTTCTGCGACTACGGCCACCTGGCGGTACGGGACGGCGACTACGTCCTGCTGCCGCGCGGCACCGCCTGGCGGCTGGACTGTGACGGCGCCGCCACCATCCTGATGGTCGAGGCCACCAATGACGCCTTCGGCCTGCCGTCGAAGGGGCCGGTGGGCACCCATGCCATCTTCGACCCGGCCGTTCTGGATATCCCCCGCATCGACGAGGCCTTTCTGGACCAGCAGGACGAGCGCGAGTGGCATACCGTGGTCAAGCGCCGCAACCAGATG
The DNA here is from genome assembly GCF_014197795.1 of Roseospira goensis. GTDB lineage: Bacteria > Pseudomonadota > Alphaproteobacteria > Rhodospirillales > Rhodospirillaceae > Rhodospira > Rhodospira goensis. The sequence goes on along the minus strand of NZ_JACIGI010000041.1, from coordinate 8,879 downwards.
ACCACCATCGTGCACCCGTTCAATCCTCTGGACGCGATCGGCTGGCACGGCGACCTCGCGCCGGTGCGCCTCAACTGGCGCGACATCCGCCCGCTGATGAGCGCGCGCTATCACGTGCCGCCGTCCGCCCACACCACGTTCCTGGCCGGGCGGCTGGTCATCTGCACGTTCTGCCCGCGCCCGATCGAGAGCGATCCGGGCGCCCTCAAACTGCCCTATTATCACTCGAATGACGACTATGATGAGTTTATTTTCTACCACAAGGGGCAGTTCTTCTCGCGCGACAACATCCACCCCGGCATGTCCACCTTCCACCCCGCCGGCTTCCCGCATGGTCCGCACCCCGGGGCCTACAAGACCGCGATGGAATACGCCCGCAAGGAAACCGACGAGGTGGCGGTGATGGTCGACACCCGCGACTTCCTCGACCCCGGCGACCTGCCCGAGGGCGTCGAGGTGCCCGACTACGCCGACTCCTGGAAGGCCAAGCCAGCGGCGGAGTAGCGCGCCCGCCGCCCCTACGCGAACGGGGACTCCATGAAACTTGCTTCCCTCAAGGACGGCCGCGACGGCCGACTGGTGGTCGTCTCGCGCGACCTGAGCCGCTGCGTCCCGGTACCCACCGTGGCGACGACGCTGCAAGCCGCCCTGGACGACTGGGCGCGGGCCGCCCCCCTGCTGGCGGCGGCCGCCCTGGCCCTCGACGCCGGCGACCAGGGCGCGGGCGTCATGCCCTTTGACCCGGCGGCCTGCGCCGCCCCCCTGCCCCGGGCCTACCAGTGGGCCGACGGCTCCGCCTACGTGAACCACGTCGAGCTGGTGCGCCGGGCCCGCGGTGCCGAACTGCCGGAGAGCTTCTGGCACGATCCGCTCCTGTACCAGGGCGGCTCGGACACCCTGCTGGGGCCGTGCGATCCGATCCGCCTGGCCGACGATCAGGGCTGGGGCATCGACTTCGAAGGCGAAATCGCGGTCATCACCGACGACGTGCCCATGGGCGTCTCCGAGACCGCCGCCGCCGGCCACATCGCGCTGCTGATGTTGGTGAACGACGTGTCGCTGCGCGGCCTGATCCCGGGCGAACTCGCCAAGGGCTTCGGCTTCTTCCAGTCCAAGCCGTCCAGCGCCTTCTCGCCCGTGGCGGTCACGCCGGACGACCTCGGCGACGCCTGGGACGGGGGCAGGGTCCATCGCCCGCTGCTGTCGTTCGTCAACGGCGAGCCGTTCGGCCGGCCGGACGCCGGCCGGGACATGACGTTCGACTTTCCGCGCCTGATCGCGCATGCGGCCCGCACCCGGCCGTTGGGGGCGGGAACCATCATCGGCTCCGGCACGGTGTCCAACAAGCAGGGCACCGGTCACGGCTCGGCGATCGCCGACGGGGGGGTCGGCTACGCCTGCCTCGCCGAGGTGCGCATGATCGAGACCATCCGCGACGGCCAGCCGACGACCCCCTTCCTGCGCTTCGGCGACCGGGTGCGCCTGGAGATGGAGGACGCCGAAGGGCGGTCCATCTTCGGCGCCATCGACCAGACCGTGACACGCTACCCGGGACCGTAGGTAACCATGCGGCTGTACACCTACTGGCGCTCGTCGGCGGCGCAACGGGTCCGCATCGCCCTGCATCTCAAGGGCGTGGCCTACGACCCGGTGCCCGTGCACCTGCGTCGCGGCGAGCAGCGCGGGGCGGCGCATGCGGCCCGCAATCCGCAGCGCCTGGTCCCGGCCCTGGAGCTGGACGACGGCACCGTGCTGACGCAGTCCCTGGCGATCATCGAGTATCTGGAGGAGACGCACCCAGCGCCGCCGCTGCTGCCGGCCGACGCGCGCGGTCGCGCGCGGGTGCGGGCGCTTGCCCAGGCCGTCGCCTGCGACATCCATCCGGTCCAGAACCTGCGCGTGCTGTCGCATCTGACCGGCGCGTGCGGTCTCGACGAGGACACCAAGACGGCCTGGGCCCGGCACTGGATCGAGACCGGGCTTGCGGCCGTGGAGCGCCTTCTGGCCGACTCGGCGGAGACTGGGCGCTTCTGCCACGGGGACACCCCGACGCTGGCGGACTGCTGCCTGATCCCGCAGCTCTTCAACGCGCGCCGCTTCGGCTGCGATCTGTCGGCCCTGGAGACGGTCGGGCGCATTGACTCGGCCTGCGCCGCCCTGCCCGCCTTCCGGCGCGCCGCCCCCGACGCCCAGCCGGACGCCGAGTAGCCCGGCTCAGGCGGCGCTGGTCGGGGCAGTCCCGTCCGGGGTCGCCTCCCCGGTCATGTACGGCCGGTACTGCATGTCCTCGCCCAGGATATGACGGCGCAGCCACTCCGACAGGAACGCCAGCAGCGGTTCGACGTGCGGCGCATCGGGCGGCGCCGACAGGAACTTCTGTTCGAAGCTGACCATGCGGCGGCGGATGTCGCGGTGAATCGCGACGTGATGCGCGGTGTCCGGATACCGGCTCAGCCGCATCAGCCGTTCCTCGCGGGCGAAGTGGTACTCGGTGTAGCGCACTAACTCGTGCACGATCTCTCCGGCCGTCAGGTCGGCCGGCTCGCCCCGGGCCACCGCGTCGAGCTGGTTCAGCAAGGCGATCAGCCGCCGATGATCCTCGTCCAGCGCCTCGACGCCCACGCTCATGGCCGGCGTCCATTCGATCAAAGCCATCGCCTGGTCCCCTCGCGCCTGGGGGTGGTCTGCCGACGCCGCGGACGCCGCGGCGTCGCCCGTCCGACGCCCGCCTGCTGTCCACCCGACGTGGACCGCACACCGGGCTGGACCGGGCGCGGCCGGCAACTGTCGCGCCGGCGCAACGGTCGTCATCCTCAACACATTCAGCGTGGATGCGGCGTTGCGAAAGCGCAATGCGTCCGATCATATTTTCTGGACGCATGGCCGGAGACGAGGGGGGATGGCCACGGCCTCGACGCCACCGCGGGCGATGCCAGGCGAGGGCGGCGACTCGGCGGTGGTGCTGAGGTCAGACTGCTCGACGGTGGGACGACGGATCACGGGGGGCGCGCAGCAGGGCGCGCCGACGATTTCTTATTGTGCACCGCAATATACCTGGAAGGCACTGGTATTTTTTGCATTTCGCCCTTTACAGCGGGCTCCGGATCGGCCATATATCGCATTGCAGCACGGGGTCCCTTCGCGCCGCGAAGCCGTGTTGTGTATCTTGGACGTTTCCTCCCTAAACTTGGGCCGTGCTCGCGCGCGGCCCTTTTTTTGCGTGACCGGCCGGGCCGGCGCCAGCGCGGTCCCGGCGGTGTCCTTGGCGATGGCGGCCCTCCTGACCGAATGGTATAGTCGGAGACTCGCGAGGGAGCGGTGGGAACCGAGTCAGGGAGCGGGCCGCGGCGCGGCGCCCGACGGGGGGCGTGGCGGTGCGCAGGTCCGGATCCAGGCCCGGACTCGGGCCCGCACGGGAAGCCGGCGGAAAGTCGTTTGTCTGGAGGGCGGGAGTACCATGACCGTAGTGTGGACCGACGAGCGCGTCGAAGAGTTGAAACGACTCTGGGGCGAGGGCCTCACGACCGGGGAGATCGGTAAGGCCCTCGGCGTCTCTAAGAACGCGGTCGTGGGCAAGGCGCACCGTCTCGGGCTCAAGGGACGGCCGTCGCCGATCAAGCGGGTCAAGCAGCAGAAGGCCAAACCGGAACCCAAGATCCGGTCGGTGATTGATCTGTCGGCCCACACCTGCCGATGGCCCATCGGCGATCCCCGTGAGCCCGGCTTCCATTTCTGCGGTAAGCCGGCCATTCCGGGCAAACCCTACTGTTCGGAACACGCCGCGATCGCCTACGTCAATTCGTCCAGCCGTTCCAGCAAGGACGAGGACGCGGCCTGACGGCACCCGCCGCGGGCACGCTCCCCCGTCCGACCCCGGCCGATGGATGCCGGGCGGCACCCTCCGCAGGGGCGGCCAGGGCCGCTGGGCCGCGTCCGCCACCCCGAAAGAGCCCCGATGATGCCGTCTGATCCCCCCGCCGCGGCCGCCGCGCCCGGGCCGTCTGGCGCCCCGGGCACGCGCCGATACCCCGACCCGCGGTCGCGCACCGTGGCTGTCCTGCTGACCGCGCTGGTCGCGTTCGGGCCGGTGTCGACGGACCTGTACCTGCCCTCGGTGCCGGCCATGGTCGACGCCTTCGACACCACGGTCAGCCGCGCCCAGTTGACCCTGTCGGTGTTCATGGCCGGATTCGCGGTCGGCATGTTGCTGTATGGCCCCCTGACCGACCGCTTCGGCCGGCGTCCGGTGCTGATCGGCGGCGTGCTGGTCTACCTGGCCGCCTCCCTGGCCTGCCTTCTGGCCCAGAGCATCGACGGCCTGATCGCGGCCCGCTTCTTCCAGGCCGTCGGCGCCTGCTGCGGCCCCGTCATCGGCCGCGCCGTGGTGCGCGACGTCTACGACCGCAGCGAGGCGGCGCGCATGCTGTCGCTGATGGCCTCGGCCATGGCGCTGGCGCCGGCCCTGGCCCCGATCGTCGGCGGCTGGCTGTTCACGCTGTTCGGCTGGCGCGCCAACTTCGTGCTCCTGGTGCTGTTCGGCGTCGGCGTCCTGGTCGCCACCTGGCTGCTGCTGGGCGAGACCAACCGACACAAGGACCGCGGCGCGACCCGCCCCGGCCGCGTCCTTGAGACCTACCGCTGTCTGCTGCGCAGCCGCGCCTTCCTGGGTTACGCGCTGGTGGTCAGCTTCGGGTTCGCCGGCCTGTTCTCGTTCATCAGCGGCTCGTCGTTCGTCATCATCGACGTGCTGGGCGTGGATCCGGCCCGGTTCGGCTTCGCCTTCATGGTCGTTATCGCCGGCTACATCCTGGGGGCCTCCACAGGCGGCCGGCTGGCCGGGCGGCTGGGCCTCGACCGGCTGATTCTGGCCGGGACGGTGGTGGCCGTCGGCGCCGGGGGCGGCGCCGCCGTCCTCGCCTGGGCCGACATCCAGTCGCTGGCCGCGCTGCTGCCGTTCATGAGCGCCTATTTCTTCGCCGTGGCCTGGATCATCCCGCTCGGCACCGCAGGCGCAATGGGACCGTTCCCGCGCACCGCCGGGGCGGTGTCCTCGCTGCTCGGCTTCATCCAGATGACCGTGGGCGCGACCGCCGGCTACCTGGTGGGCGCGCTGCATGACGGCACCACCCGCACCCTGACCACCATCATGGCGCTGATGGGCGTCTGCGCCCTGACCGCGGTGGTGGCCCTGGTGCGACGCACACCGGCGCCGACACCCGGGGAGGCACCACGGGACGTCCCCCGGGGCGAGCCGCGGAAGCCGGCCTCTGCCGAATGACCACGCCCCCTCCCCGGCGCGGGGGCACCCCTTCAGACCACCGCAGCGGGAGGTCCGCGTGACGCCTGAGATCGTGACGGTCTTCGCCATCCTGGCCGCCACCATCGTGTTGTTCGTCAGTGACCGGATCCGCCTCGACGTGGTGGCGGTGCTGGCGGTGCTGGCCCTGGCCCTGACCGGGTTGGTCACACCCCAGCAGGCGGTGGCCGGGTTCGGCGCCACCGTCGTGGTGCTGATCGGCGGTCTGTTCGTCGTCGGCGAGGGCCTGTTCCGGACCGGCGTGGCGTTTCGCGTCGGCGACTGGCTGGTGGACACCGCCGGCACCGGCGAGGTGCGCCTGCTGGTGCTGCTGATGGCCGTGGTCGCCGGGCTATCGGCGGTCATGAGCAGCACCGGCGCGGTCGCCATCTTCATCCCGGTGGCGCTGCGTCTGGCGGTCAAGGCCGGCCTGGCGCCCGGCCGACTGATGATGCCGCTGTCGCTGGCCTCGCTGATCGGCGGTATGCTGACCCTGATCGGCACACCGCCGAACCTGGTGGTCGCGACCCAGCTCCAGCGCGCCGGCTACGAGCCCTTCGGCTTCTTCGACTTCACCGGGCCGGGCCTTGTGGTGCTGACGCTGGGTCTGGCCTACATGCTGACCGTGGGACGGCGCCTGCTGCCGGGCCGGGGCACGGCCAACCCCGACCGCGGGTCACGCCGCACCCTCGCAGCCCTGGCCGAGCAGTACGGCATCGCCGGCAAGCTGGTGCGCCTGCGCCTGACCACGGGGTCGTCGCTGGTCGGCCAGACGGTGGCCGAGGCGGCGCTGCGCACCCGCCACGGCATCACGGTTCTGGGCTTCGAGGCCCCCGGCCGTCTCGGCGACGGGGCCGCGCCCGCCCTGGCGCAGAGCCGGTTCCGGGCCGGGCAGGTGCTGTACGCGGTCCACAGCGCCGACGACGCGGCCGGGCTGGCGGCGATCGCCGGCGCCCTGGGCCTGGAGCCGCTGCCCCTGGAGGGGCGCGACCACCGCGTCATGGCGCGCGACATCGGCCTCGCCGACGTGCTGCTGACCCCCGAGAGCGGCCTGATCGGCAAGACCCTGAAGGACACGCGCTTCCGCCATCGCCACGGGCTCGGCGTTCTGGCGGTCAAGCACAAGGGCCGCGTCGTGCCCGGCAACTTCGCCACCCGGCGGCTGCGCTTCGGCGACGCCCTGCTGGTCGGCGGCGGCTGGAAGGAGATCGCCGCCCTGCGCGAGGCCCGCCACGATTTCCTGGTCCTGCGCCTGCCGGAGGAGCTGGACGAGATCGCGGAAGCGCCCGAGAAGGCGCCGCACGCCCTCGTCATCACCCTGCTGATGCTGGGCCTGATCACCTTCGAGGTCGTGCCCACGGTCATGGCCGTGCTGGGGGCGGCGGTGGCCATGGTGCTGTCGGGCGCGGTCTCCGGCGCCGGCGTTTACCGCGCCGTCAACTGGCAGAGCCTGGTCCTGATCGCCGGCATGCTGCCGATGGCGACGGCGCTGGAGAGTACCGGGGCCATGGACCTGATCGTCACCGGCCTGGTGGATAGCCTGGGGGCGGTGGGGCCGACGGCGTTGCTGGCCGGACTGGTGGTGCTGACCTCGGTGTTCAGCCAGGTCATCAGCAACACCGCCACCACGGTGCTGGTGGCGCCGATGGCGATCGGGGCGGCGGAGACGCTGGGGGTGTCGCCCTATCCCCTGCTGATGGGGGTGGCGATTGCGGCCTCCACGGCGTTCTCGACCCCGGTGGCGTCGCCGGTGAACACCCTGGTGCTGGGGCCGGGGGCGTACCGGTTCAACGACTTCCTCAAGGTCGGTGTGCCGTTGCAGGTCCTGGTCATCCTGCTGGCGATCCTCATCGTGCCGCTGTTCTTCCCGTTCTGAGCCCGGCCGGCCCGCGCGCCGGCCCTGCCCCTCCTCGGCCCTACCCCTCCTCGGCCCTACCCCTCCTCGGCCAGGGCCTCGATGGCCTCCATGTCGGCATCGGAGAAGCCGAAATGGTGGCCGATCTCGTGGATCAGCACGTGCCGGATCACGTGGGTCAGGTCCTCGCCGGTCTCGCACCAGTAGTCCAGGATCGGCGCCCGGTAGAGGAACACCATGTCCAGGTGCTGCGGGGCGTCGGCCACGCTCTTGTATGGGAGCGCCACCCCCTGGTAAAGGCCGAGCAGATCGAACGGGCTGTCGAGATCCATCTCGGCGCACACCTCCTCGTCCGGGAACTCCTCGACCCGGATCACCAGCCCCTCGGTCCTCTGGCGCAACGGCGCGGGGATGGTGTCGAGCGCCGCACGGGCCAGGGCATCCACGTCGGCCAGGCTGGGCGGGGTGGTGAAACGGCGGGGATCATCGGGCATCGGGCGGCGCCTCCGGGACAGCGGCGGGGGTTGATCGAACGGCGGTCACGGCCAATGTGCCGGTGTACCACGGCGCCGCCCGTTCGGGCACGCGTCCCCCCATCGTCCCCGGGTCCAACACACGGATCGAACAAAGGAGATCGGCATGGCCGCGACACTGTCGGAGACCGCCCGCACCGAGGCCCTGGCCAGCCTGCCCGGCTGGTCGGCCGTCCAGGGCCGCGACGCCATCCACAAGACCTTCGTGTTCAAGGACTTCAACGAGGCCTTCGGCTTCATGAGCCGCGCCGCCCTGGTGGCCGAGAAGGCCGACCACCATCCGGAATGGTCCAACGTCTACAAGACCGTCGAGGTCACCCTGTCCACCCACGACGCCGGCGGCGTGACGGACAAGGACATCGCCCTGGCCCGCGCCATGAACGCCATCGCCGGACCCTGACGGACGCCGGGCCGTCCGAGGGGTTAGCGCGCGGCCAGCAGGCGCACGCCGAACAGCACGAACAGCGCGCCGGCCGCGGCCTCGATGGTCCGCCGGCCGCGGATGTACAGGCGCCGCGGCGTGGCGTGCCCCAGGCTCCAGGCCACCAGCCCGTACCACACACCCGACACGACGACCATGGTCGCCACCATTGCCACCGACAGGCCCGCGGTCGGATCGGGCGGCAGCACGGCGGCAAACAGGCTGGCGACGAAGGTCCCGCTCTTGGGGTTCGTGGCCACCGTCACGAACCCCCGCGCCAGCGCCCGGCCCGGGGCCAGGGGGCGGGCCGGCACGGCGCCGCCGGACGGCGCGCCCACGGGGGCGGCCCGCCGGGCAGACCACAGCAGGCGGGCGCCGAGCCAGATCAGGTACAGCCCGCCGACGACCTTGAACACCAGATAGGTCCAGGGCACGGCGACGAACAGCACGCCGATGCCCAGCACACCGACGCTGCCCCACAGCGCCGTGCCGAGCATCAGGCCCGCGACCGCCCACAGGGCGGCGCGCCGTGAGGCAGTGACGGCCGCATGGCTGACCACCAGGAAGTTCGGCCCCGGGGTCACCACGGCGACACCCCACAGCAGGGCGACCGACAGCAGGATGGCAGTCATGGGCGGCTCCTGGTCCTCACGAGGGTGCGGTACGCCCGCGCGCCGCGGCACCGCTGTGTAGGTCCAGGCAGATGTGAGACTGGGTGAGCCGCGCTTGCACCGGGCTGGGGGCATGCCCCCAGCCCGGTGCGAATTCGGTTTA
>NZ_JACIGI010000040.1 GCF_014197795.1 Roseospira goensis | reverse complement strand
GGTCCCACGCAGGAGCGTGGGACCGAGAAAGCGAAGGGTCTCGCGCCCACGCTCCCGCGTGGGCGCCGGGGGGCGGTCCCACGCAGGAGCGTGGGACCGAGAAAGGTCATCCGTCCACGCTCCCGCGGCGGCGAGCCTACCACCCGCGACCGGACAGCGGGTCGTCAGGGTCCGCGCCCGACGCGGCACCCGTATCGGTGATCTCCACCGCCAGCAGCGCCTTCAGGTAGTTGTGGTCGCGGCGCCAGCGCGCCAGCACGGCGCGGCACGCCTCCTCCGTCATGCGATCGTACAGGTCCATGACGGCCTTGTGCTCGTCGCGCAACACCGCGTGCGGCACCGGGCGCGCCTTGCGCGAGAACAGGAACAGGACCGAGAAGTCCTCGCGCTTGAGCCCGAGCGCCTTGCAGGCGATGGCGAGGCCCTCGCCGCCCGGCTCGAACAGCATGCGCCGCACCAGGATTTCGCGCATGCCGGTGGCGCGCGCGAACAGGGTCACGAACAGCGACACCTCGCCGTTCTGGAGGGCGGAGATCATCAGGTCGGCGTCGTTGCGTCCGGCCGCGCTCAACTCCTCGGCCAGCCGCTCGGCCGCGGTCGGCCCGGCGGTCCCGGCGGTGTCGTCGTCGAGGTCGCCGGACAGGGCGGCGCGCTCGATCATGCTGTCGACCTCGGCCGGGTCCAGGTCGAAGCGCTCCACGATGGTCTTGCGCAGGGCCGCCGAGACCCACAACACCATGCGCTTGGCCAGGTCCGCCGGCAGTTCGCGGCGCGAGAGAATCGGCTCGCGGAAGCCGCCGACCCGGCGCGACTGTTCCACCAGATAGGCCAGCGTGGCCCGGGAGATGCGCGCGTCCGGGTTCTTGAGCAATTCGGTGATGACGGTCTCGTTGCCGGTCCCGACCAGTTCGTCGGCGACGGCCTCGCTGACCTCGAAGCGCACCGCGACGGCGAGCTGGTGCTCCAGGGTGCGGTTGCGGATGACCTCGACCAGGTCGGCGTCGCGCAGCACCGGGCTTTGGCTCAGCACGGGGTAGGCGACGTCGATCTCATCATTGGCCAGGAAGGTGAGCAGGTCGCGCGGCACATCCGGCCGGCTGGCGAACTCGGCGGCGATGCGGCGCCGCACCGAGACCTCGATCTCTTTCAGCACGCGCCGCAGAATGTCCGCCATCAGGGCGAACTCGCGATCGTTCAGGCTGTCCGCGTCCTGGGCGAACAGGGCGGCGATGGTCTCGGCCAGCGCGTTGCGCGAGGCGACGGTTTTCTGCCGCGCCAGGGCCAGCAGATACGGCGCGTCAAGGCGCCCTGCGTTCGGCGGTTCATCGGCAGGTCCCATCGGTTGAACCCTCAATCCGGAAACGGCCGCGGCATTCGGCGACCCCTCCATTGGAACGATGCTCCCCCCGCCGGATCCCCGCGTATACCGAAAGATATAAGGGAGAGAATACCAAATCCTTAACGCGATGTCTCAACCCTCCGGCGTCAAGACCCTGATCGCCCGCCGGCTCGGGCAGTTCTGTTGAACAGCCGCCCAATTCCCCCTATGGTCCGCGCTCTGGCGGCCGCCAGCCTGTCCTCCCTCGGGCCAGACACCCCATGACCGATCTCTCGATGACCGATCTCTCGCATATTCGCAATTTCGCCATTATCGCACACATTGATCATGGCAAGTCTACCCTTGCCGATCGCATGATTCATATGTGCGGTGGGCTGAACGACCGCGAGATGAAGGAGCAGGTCCTGGACAGCATGGACCTGGAGCGCGAGCGCGGCATCACGATCAAGGCACAGACGGTGCGTCTCAGCTACACGGCGAGCGACGGTGAGGTCTACGCCATCAACCTGATGGACACGCCGGGGCACGTCGATTTCTCGTACGAGGTCTCGCGCTCGCTCGCGGCCTGCGAGGGCGCCTTGCTGGTGGTGGATGCCTCCCAGGGTGTCGAGGCGCAGACGCTGGCCAACGTCTACCTGGCGCTGGAGAACGACCTGGAAATCGTGCCGGTCCTCAACAAGATCGACCTGCCCGCGGCCGAGCCGGACCGCGTGAAGGAGCAGATCGAGGACGTCATCGGCATCGACGCCTCGGACGCGCTGATGATCTCCGCCAAGACCGGCCAGGGGGTCTCCGACGTCCTGGAGGCGCTGGTCCGGCGCCTGCCCCCGCCCCAGGGCATGGTGGACGCGCCCCCCAAGGCGCTGCTGGTCGATAGCTGGTACGATCCCTACCTCGGCGTCATTACCCTGGTGCGGGTGATCGACGGCACCTTCCGCAAGGGCATGAAGATGCGGATGATGCGCACCGGCGCCGTGCACCCCATCGACAAGGTCGGCCTGTTCACGCCCAAGCTGGTGGAAACCGAGACCCTCGGGGCCGGCGAAATGGGCTTCATCATGGCCGGCATCAAGTCGGTGGCCGATACCCAGGTGGGCGACACCCTCACGGACGACCGCAATCCGTGCGAGACCCCCCTGCCCGGCTTCCGCCCCTCGGTCCCGGTGGTGTGGTGCGGCCTGTTCCCGGTCGACACCTCGGACTTCGAAACCTTGCGCGAGAGCCTGGCCAAGCTGCGGCTGAACGACGCCAGCTTCGAGTACCAGATGGAGACCTCGGCGGCGCTGGGCTTCGGCTTCCGCTGCGGCTTCCTCGGCCTGCTGCACATGGAGATCATCCAGGAGCGGCTGAGCCGCGAGTTCGACCTGGACCTGATCACGACCGCGCCCAGCGTGGTCTATAAAATGCACCTGACGAACGGTGATTACCTGGAGCTGCACAACCCGGCCGACATGCCGGACCCGGTCAACATCGACGCCATCGAGGAACCCTGGGTCAAGGCCACCATCATCGTGCCGGACGAGTACCTGGGGCCGGTGCTGAAGCTGTGCACCGAGCGGCGCGGGGTCCAGCTCGACCTGACCTATGCCGGGGCGCGGGCGATGGCGGTCTACAAGCTGCCGCTGAACGAAATCGTGTTCGATTTCTATGACCGGCTGAAGTCACTCTCGCGGGGCTATGCCAGCTTCGACTACGACATGGACGAGTACACCGAATCGGACCTCGTCAAGGTCTCCATCCTGGTCAACAACGAGCCGGTCGACGCCCTGTCCTTCGTCGCCCACCGCTCCCAGTCCGAGTTCCGCGGCCGCCAGATCTGCGAGCGGCTCAAGGACCTGATCCCGCGCCACATGTTCAAGATCCCGCTCCAGGCGGCCATCGGCGGCCGGGTGATCGCGCGCGAGACCATCTCGGCCATGCGCAAGGACGTGACCGCCAAGTGCTACGGCGGCGACGTCAGCCGCAAGCGCAAGCTGCTGGAGAAGCAGAAAGAGGGCAAGAAGCGCATGCGCCAGTTCGGCAAGGTGGAGATCCCGCAGTCCGCCTTCATCGAGGCCCTGCGCATGAAGGACGGCTGAGGGCGCGCCGCCCGCTACAGCCCGAACTCGACCAGCGCCACCAGGGCGTGGATCACCAGCACCCCGCCCAGCGCGGTGGTGACCGCGGTCGAGATGCCGTCGTTGATGTCCAGCCCCGTGGTCTTGGGCGCCAACCCGGCGCGCAGGCTGGCGCCGGCGATGACCGCCCCGCTCAGCGTCATCTTGAGCAGCAGCCAGCCGGTGCCGCGCGGGATCCAGTGCTCGGCGTCGACGAGCTGGCCGAAGAAGTGCCCCCACCAGCGCGCCGACCCGCCGCCCGGATCCAGCAGCAGGGCAAAGGTGCGCTCGGAGGTCAGCGCCGCCAGCCCGAACAGCACCAGCGCATAGGCCAGCGCCGCCGCGACCACGGTCGCCGTCACCGCGCCCCGCAGATAGAGCCGGTCCGGCACCCCCAGATTGCGCATCGCCAGGATCTGGGCGGCATGCACCCGGTGGCCCATGTCGGCGGCGACGATGGCGCCGGCGCGCGAGGCCAGCAGGATCCCGGTCAGCAGCGGCACCAGCACGCGGTAGTGCAGCGCCCCCAGCCCGGCCAGCACGTCGTTGAGGATCAAGGGCGACAGCACCGCGCGATAGGGCATGGTCTGGACCGTGAACCAGGTGGTGACGAAGCCGACCAGCACCGCCGCCAGCCCCATATAGGCCAGCGCCGCCGGACACAGCGCCAGCGACCACAGCGTGCTCCTCAGGTAGCGCCCGAACCAGCGCCGGCGCACCCGGCGGGCGTCCGCCGTCGCCGCGCCGGCCGGCGCGGCCGTCGCGGTGGCAGCCGGGGCGGGCGGGTCATCCGATGCCGTGCCGGCGGTGGCCCGACGCGCGGCGGCCGCCGCCAGCAGGCGGGCCTCGATGACGGCACGCTCGGGCGGCAGCCGCTCCAGCGCGCGCCCGGCCGGGTCCATGAACAACACCTGGCCGGCGTAGGGCAGGAACGGCTCCAGGTGGTGGGCGACGATCAGCACACCACGCCCCAACTCGCGCGCGACCCGGGCGATCAGCCCGGCCAGTTCGCGGCCCGCCGCCACGTCCAGGCCGGCGTTGGGCTCGTCGAACAGCAATACCGGGCGGTCGGCCAGCACGGTGCGGGCGATCGCCACCCGCTGTTGCTGACCGCCGCTGAGTTGGCGCGGTGAGCCGTCGGGCGGCAAGCCGTCGAGCAGCGCGTGCGCCACCGCCCGGGCCGGGTCGGGGCCGCCGGCGACAGCGGCCGCGCCGTCGCCGTGGTCGGCGACGATGGCCAGGTTCTCGGCGATCGTCAGGTCCTCGAACAGGCCGAGGCTCTGGAACACCATGGCGCCGAAGCGGGCGGCGGCGGGGTCGCGCGCCAGGTCGACCGCGCCACCGCCGGGCGTGGTCGCGTACCCCGCGCTGGCGTCGCCGGGGCGGCCCAGCCCGGCCAGCAGGCGCAGCAGCGTGCTCTTGCCGCAGCCGGAGGGGCCGGTCAGCAGCACGATCTCGCCGGCCCCGATGGCAAACGCCGCGTCCTCCAGGAGCGGCCGGCCGTCCGGCGTGGCGAGGGTCAGGCCGGCAACGGAGAGGGCCGGGGCGGCGGTCATGGCGGGGGCGTCAGTATCCGGGGCAGGGTCAACATGGGGATCGGGATCGGGATCGGCCCGTCCCGTCTCGACCCGCACGGTAGCACCGCGCCGGCCGCGCGCCGAGCCCCGGATACGGTGTCCCCGGGCCTAGCCCGCGTCGGCCTCGTCGGTGATGGGGCCCTCGGCCCGGCCGCGCACGAACTGGTCGACGTGGGCGTTGCCGCTGTCGAACACCTCCTGGGCGCCGCCGACCCAGATCAGCCGGCCCTTGTACAGCATGGCGATGCGGTCGCCGATCTTGGTGGCACTGGCCATGTCGTGGGTGATCGACAGCGCGGTGGCCCCCAGATCGCGGGTGGTGGCGACGATCAGGTCGTTGATGACGTCGGCCATGATGGGGTCGAGCCCGGTGGTGGGCTCGTCGAAGAACACGATGTCGGGCTGCGCCGCGATGGCGCGCGCGAGGCCGACGCGCTTCTGCATGCCGCCGGACAGCTCGGCCGGGTAGAGTTCGGCCACGCTCGGGCGCAGGCCGACCTGCTTCAGGCAGGCCAGCGCGCGGGCGCGGGCCTCGGCGCGGCCGGCGCGGCGGCCCTGGATCAGGCCGAAGGCGACGTTCTCCCACACCGGCAGGCTGTCGAACAGCGCCGCCCCCTGGAACAGCATGCCGATGTGGGCGTTGACGCGGTCGCGCGCGCGCCCGCTCAGGCCCACGGTCTCCTCGCCGTCGATCTCGATCGAGCCCGAGTCGGGACGCAGCAGCCCCAGGATGCATTTCAGCAGCACCGACTTGCCACTGCCCGAACCGCCGATGACCACCAGCGATTCGCCGGTGGCGACGTCGAGGTCGATGCCGTCCAGGACCACGTTGGAGCCGAACCGCTTGCGCACCCCGCGCAGGCGGATCTTGGGGACGGACTCGGCGGGGTTCGGGGTCATGGCGGGTCCGTGCGGGTTGGCTTGGCGGACAGGGCCGGCGCGGCGGGATCGCGGCCGACGGGGCCTACTGCGCGAAGAACAGCTCGGTGATGACGTAGTTGAGGATCAGGATCAAAATCGAGGCCGACACCACCGCGTTGGTGGTCGCGGCCCCGACCCCCTGGGCGCCGCCCCGGGAGTGGTAGCCGTGGTAGCAGCCCATCAGGGCGATGACGAACCCGAACACGGCCGCCTTCACCAGGCCGGAGACCACGTCGATGGTCTCCAGGAACTCGACCGTGCGGGCGATGTAGGTGGCGGGGTTGAAGTCCAGCTTGGTGGTGCCGATCAGATAGCCGCCGAACACGCCGATGATGTCGCCCACCAGCACCAGCAGCGGCAGCATGGTGATCCCCGCGATCAGGCGCGGCGCCACCAGGTACTTGAAGGGGTTGGTGGACAGGGTGCTGAGGGCGTCGATCTGCTCGGTCACCCGCATGGTGCCGATCTCGGCGGCCATGGCGGCGCCGATGCGCCCGGCCACCATCAAACCGGCCAGCACCGGCCCCAGCTCGCGCGTGAGGGAGATGACCACGACGGTCGCCACCGCGCCTTCGGCGGAGAAGCGGGCGAACCCGGTGTGGCTCTGCAACGCCAAGACCATGCCCGAGAACAGCGTGGTCAGGCCCACGACCGGCAGCGAGTAGTAGCCGATCTCGACCATCTGCCGGGCGATCAGGCGGGGATAGAACGGCGGCCGCACGATATGGCTGACGGCCCGGCCGGTGAACATGGCGAAGCGGCCGACCTGGAGCACGAACGCCAGGAACACACGTCCGACGATGGCGAGGAAGTTCACGGCCTCATGTCCTCTCCGTCGCCCCGCCACCAGTGCCGCCGCCGGCGGCGGCGGCCGGCCCCCACCCGGTGCCCACATGGTGGCGGGCGAAGCGCGGCCCCAGGGTGGTCAGGATCTCGTAGCCGATCGTGCCCGCGCGCGCCGCCAGATCGTCGACGGGGTTGAACGGACCGATCAGGTCGATCAGGTCGCCCGGCCGCACCGGCGTCTCGGCCGGAACCGACGTGATGTCGAAGGTGACGAGGTCCATGGACACGCGGCCGACCAGGGGCACGGGCGTGGCGCCGACATACCCCATGATGAGGCCGCTGGACGCCCGCGGCAGGCCGTCGGCATAGCCCACACCGACGGTCGCGATGCGGCTGCCGGCGGCCGACCGGTGGCAGGCACCATAGCCAACGGTGGCAGGGGCGTCAACGTGGCGCACCTGGAGGACGCGGGCCTGGAGGCGGATCACGGCGGCCATCGGATTGGGGCGGCCGGGCGTCGGGTTGACGCCGTACAGGGCCACGCCGGGGCGGGCGACGTCGTGATGGGTCGCCGGCCCCAGAAACACCCCGGAGGAGTTCGCCAGACTGCCCGGCACCCCGGGGAAGGCCGGGCGGGCGGCGTCGAAGGCGGCGATCTGGGCCGCGTTCAGGGGGTGTCCCGGCTCGTCGGCGCAGGCCAGGTGGCTCATCACCAGCCGAACCGCGATGCCGTCCAGCACGCCCGGATCGGCGCGCAGGGCGGCCAGTTCGGCGTCGCTCAGGCCAAGCCGCGTCATGCCGGTGTCGACGTGAATCGCCGCCGGCGCCGCCTGGTCGCCCGGGTGGCCGCGCGCGTGCGCGGCCCAGCGGTCGATCTGCTCGCGGCTGTTCAGCACCGGGATCAGGCGGGCGGCGCTGAACTCCGGCTCGGTGCCCGGCGTCGGCCCCGACAGCACGAACACCCGGCTGTCCGCGGGCAGCGTCGGCGCCACCCGCAGGCCCTCTTCAAGCTGGGCCACGAAGAAGGTGCGACACCCGGCCCGGTACAGCGCATGGGCCACCGACACCGCCCCCAGGCCGTAGCCGTTGGCCTTGACGACGCCGCCGCATTCGGTGCCCGGCTTCAGCCGCGCCTGGAGCCGGCGCCAGTTGCCGGCCAGCGCGTCCAGATCGACGGTCAGGATGCCGCCGGCGCGCGGATCCGCGAGCGCGTCGGCGGCCGGCACGGCGGCGGGGAGCGGTCCGGGGGACAGACGCAGGGGCGAGGTCACGGGCGGCGGACTCCAGACGGGACGCGGTGATGCGGCGCGGAACCGGGGCGACGGTCGGCATCGACGCCGACCGGGACCGTCAGAAATCCGGTCCCTCCGGCGCGTCGGTGATTTCCAGATTGCCGAACCTCGTATAGTTCCCGTCGAAGAACAAGCGCACCGTGCCGATGGGGCCGTGACGCTGCTTGGCGACGATCACCTCGGCCACGTTGTGGGCCTTCTCGCATCGCTGGAGCCATGTCTGGTGACGCTCCATGTACTTGTCCTCGCTTTCCTCGGCGCGCCGGGCCGGCTCGGCGCGTTCAAGGTAGTACTGTTCGCGGAACACGAACATGACGACGTCCGCGTCCTGTTCGATGGAGCCGGATTCGCGCAGGTCGGCGAGCTGCGGGCGCTTGTCCTCGCGCTGCTCGACCGCGCGCGAGAGCTGCGACAGCGCGATCACCGGCACGTTCAGCTCCTTGGCCAGCGCCTTCAGGCCACGGGTGATGGCCGAGACCTCCTGCACGCGTGAGTCTGCGTTGGTGATCTTGCCGGGGCTCATGAGCTGGAGGTAGTCCACCACCACCAGCGCCAGCCCCTGCTGGCGCGCCAGCCGGCGGCAGCGCGTGCGCATGGCCGAGACGGTCAGCGCCGGGGTGTCGTCGATGTGCAGCGGGATGCGGTGCAGGTCCTGGCTTTCGATCAGCAGGCGGTCGAAGTCGTCGGCCGACAGCTCGCCGGTGCGGATCTTGTGCGAGGAGACCTGCACCCGCTCGGCCAGGATGCGGGTGGCGAGCTGCTCGGCGCTCATCTCCAGCGAGAAGAAGGCAACCGCCTTGCCGCGCTCCTCGTCGTCGGCCTCGTCGATCAGGTAGCGCGCGGCGTTGAAGGCAATGTTGGTGGCCAGCGCCGTCTTGCCCATGGACGGCCGCCCAGCCAGGATCAGCATGTCCGACGGATGCAGGCCACCCAGCTTGCGGTCCAGGTCGAGCAGGCCGGTGGTGATGCCGGCCAGCCGGCCCTCTCGCCGGTGCGCGGCCTCGGCCATCACGATGGCGCCCTTGAGCGCGGTCGTGAAGTCCATCAGGCCGCCGTCGTACTGGCCGTGGGTGGCGAGGTCGTAGAGGCGCTGCTCGCCGACCTCGATCAGGTCGGTGGCGCTGATCTCGATGTCGTTGTCGTGGGCCTCGTTGACCATGTCGGTGCCGAGCCCGATGAGCTGGCGCCGCAGGTAGTAGTCGTGGATCAGGCGGGCATAGTCGGCCGCGTTGATGATCGTCACGACCGAGCCCACCAGCGCCGCCAGGTAACGCGCGCCGCCCAGGTCTGACAGCGCCTCGGCGGTCTCCACGTAGGGCTTCACGGTGACCGGGTTGGCCACCTGGTTGCGCTCGATCAGGCGTTGGCAGGTGTCATAGATGAGGGCATGCGCCGGGTGCGTGAAATGCTCGGCGCGCAGGAACTCCCCGGCCTTTTCCAGGACCTTGTTGTTGGTCAGGAGGGCGCCGAGGAACGCCTGTTCCGCCTCCAGGCTGGCGGGCGGCGAACGCAAGCCGGACGGATCGTCGTCCTCCGCGGCGGCGGCGTCGACGGGAGAAGAGAGCGTGTTGACCATGGCCCCAACATAGCGCGCCACGGCGCCGGCGCCGAGCCCCGGGCGGCTGTGAATTGCGGGGATATCGGGGATATCGGGGATGCCTCGCCGGGCGGCCGGACCGATCCGCGATCAGGCGCCCCCTGTCAGGGCAGGGCTGTCCACCTCGGGCCGCATCAGGAAGGTGACGATGCGTTCGGCGGTGCCCAGTTCGGCGCCGGGGTGACGCACCAGATAGGCGCCGACGGCCGCCCGCCACGCCCGCGCTTCCGTCTCGCCATGGGCCAACGCGGCCCGATGGGCGTCGCGCACCAACGCGCGATCAGACAGCACGGCTTCGGCCGACGCGTCAGCCGGCGCGGTCGACCGCTCCGCCTCCCGCCGCCCGCGACACACGGCCGCCGCAAAGAATAGGACCCAATCGTCCTGTGACATTCCGGGCTCTCCCACCGTTCCTGGTGGCCTCTGGACCCCGTTCTAGGGCCGCTTCCGTCCCTGCGGCCCTTGGAACATCTCGTGTCCCGATATCCCAAGAGCGGATGAGGTCACACTAACACATCGCCCCTACCCCCACCACCAATCCCGACTCCCGGCCCCGCCCGCCGGCTCTGCAGCCGAGCGCCCGTCATGATCGCCTTCCCTGATTCGTTTCTTTGCGCGAGTCGGTTCAGACGCGAAACTTGAGGGCCGCCGTGCCGCCGCTTCGCGCCATGCCGATACGCCGTCGGGCGGGGGCCGGGCGGGCGCGGAGTCGCGCCGCCACCCCGCGCGGCGTCCGCGGCCGCGGCGGTCTCGACTCGGCGGCCCTCGCCGCGCCGCGCGCGCGATCAATCTACGCCTTGGCTTGGTACAATGGCTTGAGGTCGGCCCACCGCACGGTCGGACGATCCGGCTCCGGTTCGCTGAGGGGCTGGACCTCGCGCAGGCCGGTGCGGCAGCGTTGCGCCAGTTCCTGGTACTGCTTCGTCCCCTCCATCTTCCAGGCGAACTCGGCGTCGGTGACCGGGCGGATCACCTTGCCGGGCACCCCGGCCACCAGGGAGCGCGGCGGACACTGCGTGCCCGCCTTCACGAAGCACTGGGCGGCCACGATGCTCTCGGCGCCCACCACCGCACCGTCCATGACCACGCTGTTCATGCCGACCAGGGCGCCGCGGCCGATGCGCGCGCTGTGCAGGATCGCGCCATGCCCGATATGACCGTCGACCTCCACCACCGTCTCGGTGCCCTGGAAGCCGTGCATGGTGCAGTTGTCCTGGATGTTGCTGCCCTCTTCCAGGATGATGCGGCCGAAGTCGCCGCGCAGCGAGGCCGACGGCCCGACGTAGACCCCGGCACCGACGATCACGTCGCCGATCAGGATGGCGGTGGGATGGACGAAAGCGGTTGGGTGCACGACCGGCACCAGGTCTTCGAAGGCGTATACGGGCATGGGGTCTCCTTTCGCGGCGACGGGGCACGGCACGGTTCCATACGCAACCGTCTGGTCCCCGATCGTGCCGGGACGCGGAGCCGCCGGCAAGATGGCGCGCCGGTCGCGATCACGGCATCTCGTCGTCCCACGCCTCGTCCCAGGGGTCCACCCGCAGGCCGTCGTCGTCATCCTCGTCGTCGTCCGGCGGCAGCACCGGCAGCGCCCGCCCCGCCGTCCGGCCGGCGGCGTTGGTCACGGTCGGCTGGAACAGATCGGCCAGGTCCGCCCGCTCCTGCGCCGAGAGCACGCCGAGCGTCTCCAGCACCAGCCCGAGCGCCACCTCGGCCGCGCGTTTGCCGCCGTCGTCGATCTTCAGCGCCACGCCGATGCCGTGCTCCGGCACCATCGCCGCGACGTTGCCCTCGGCCCCGGCCTTGGACAGCACGCGACCGGCCGTGGCCTCGATCACCCGGGTATCGGCCCGCCCCGGCCCGGCCACCAACGCCGGATGGGCCGCCATCGCCGCGCGCAGGCGCTCCACCGCCGCCCGCCGCGTCGGCGCCAGGGCGCGCGGATCGGCCAGCCGTGCCATGCCCAGCGCCACCGCCCACAGCGGCAGCGCCAGCGCCGGGATGCCGCAGCCCTCCGGCCCCCAGGGCGCGGCCGTCGCGTCCACCTCCGTCAGGTCGCTCAGCACCGCCATCGCCGCCCGCTGCACCGGGTGATCGTGGCCCGCATAGCCGCGCGTGGGGGCCCCCAGCGCTTGGGCCAGCCGCAGGAAGCCGGCATGCTGGCCGGCGCAGTTGTGGTGCGCCGGCCCCGGCCGGCCGCCGGCCGCCGCCAGGGCGCGGACCGCCGCCGCATCCAGCGGCCAGTCGCGGTCACCGCAGGCCAGATCGGCCTCGGACAGGCCCATGGCCTCCAGCCAGGCGCGGATGCGGTCCACGTGCATCGGCCAGCCGGAGTGCGATGCGGTGTGCAGCGCGATGCGCTCCGGTGTCAGGTCGGGGGCGTCGGGCAGCGCCTCCAGCAGCGCCAGGGCCTGAAGCGGCTTCAGCGCCGAGCGCGCGAACGACGGCCGGTCCACGTCGCCCCAGGCCAGCAGCGGCCGCCCCTCGGCGTCCAGCGCGATGGCGGCGCCGCGGTGCCAGGACTCGATGGTTTCGCCGCGCGTCAGCGCCACCAGAACAGGGTTGTCGGGGAACAGCAGGGGGGCGGCGGCAGCGGTCGGGTCCATACGCGCATCCTCAGGGTTTCGTCGGGGGCGGGCGGGCGATCGTGGCAGGCCCGGCCGGTCCGCGCAACGGCATCGCCGGAGACGGGCACCCACCCCGCCGCGCACGGCACGCGCGACACCGGGCGCGACAGCGGCGCCGGGGCCTGCTATGGTTTCATGGTCTGCGCCGCTCGCGTCAGCGCGGCCGGCCGCCGTTCGGTGGCGGTCCGGCGGCGCGGTCATCGACACGGGCGCGGATCGCCATCAATCGGCACCACGACGTGGTTCGGATTGATGGTGTGGATCCGCGCCAAATGTATGAATCGCAGCCGATTATCGCGACAAACCGAAATCGCGCCGCGAGTCCGGTTTATCGCAATCTCGGCTGTAAGGTCCCGCATGACCGTCCTGCGCCCCTCCGTCGCCGCCCCGCCGTTCTGGAGCGCCCTGCCGGGCAATGTGCGCGGTGGCCTGCTGATGCTGGGCTCGGCGGCGGCCTTCTCGGTCATGGCCGCGCTCATCAAGCGCCTGGCCCTGGACCTGCCGACGCTGGAGTTGGTCTTTTTCCGCTCCGCCTTCCAGGCGGCGGCCCTGCTGCCGCTGGCGCTGCTGGCGGCGCGCCGCGGTGGCCCGCAGACGCTGCTGACCCGCCGCCCCGGCCTGCATGGCCTGCGGCTGTTGCTGGGCGCGGTGGCGGTCGCCGCCGGGTTCTACGCCATCGCCGCGTTGCCGCTGGCGACGGCCCTGTCGATCAGCTTCACGCGGGCGCTGTTCCTGACCCTGCTGGCGGTGCTGGTGCTGCGCGAGTGGGTCGGCCCGCACCGCTGGGCGGCGGTCGCGGTCGGCTTCCTGGGCGTGGTGGTGATCCTGCGGCCGTGGCACGACAACGGCGGCGTCGACCCGGCCCTGCTCGCCGGCCTGGCCTCGGCCGCGGCCATCGCCGGCATGAGCATCTGCGTGCGGCTGCTGTCGCGCACGGAGGGCAACCTGGTGATGATGCTCTATCCGGCGCTGTTCACGACGGCGGTGTTCGCGATTCCGACCGTGGCAACGTGGCAGCCCCCGACGGCGCTGCACTGGGGCCTGATCGTCGCCATGAGTGCCTGCGGCGGCCTCGGGCAGTTCCTGCTCATCAACGCCTACCGTCAGGCCGAACCGTCCGCCGTCGCCCCGATGAACTACACCCAGCTTCTGTGGGCGGCCGCGATCGGCTACGTCGTCTTCGGCGAGTTCCCGGACGCGGCCACGTGGCTCGGCGCCGGAATGATCCTGGGGGCGGCGCTGTACACGCTGCACCGCGAGCGCAGACGCGGCCGCCCGATCACGGCGCCCGGCTCGTCCGACGCCACGTCCTCGAGACCCTCCGCCGAATGTCGCAGCGCAAGATCTGCGTCCAACGAAGTATTGCCCCGGGGCGGACACTGAGATAGGACAGGGTGCGTGCCGGCTCGCGCGCTTGAGTGGCGTAGTCGGATACTTGCGCGTTGCGCTGTCATCATGCCCCGAGGGGGGAAGCGGTTCCGGTGTCCGCCACGATCCTGATCCTCAACGGCCCCAACCTGAACCTGCTCGGTCGCCGCGAGCCGGCCGTGTATGGCCGCGAGACGCTCGACACCATCGCCGCCGCCTGCCGCGAGCGGGCCGAGGCCCTGGGCTACGCGGTCGACGTCCGCCAGAGCAACCACGAGGGCGAGCTGATCGACTGGATCCAGCAGACCCATGCCGATGTCCGCGGCATCATCCTCAACGCCGCCGGCTACACCCACACCTCCGTCGCCCTGGCCGACGCGCTGCGGGCGGTCGGGCTGCCGGTGATCGAGGTCCACCTGTCCAACGTGTTCGCGCGCGAGTCGTTCCGGCATCACTCCTTCATCGCACCCGTGGCGCGCGGCGTCATCGCCGGCCTGGGCAGTCACGGCTACCTGCTGGCCCTGGAGGCCATGGCCCGCCTGCTGGACGCCGACCGGGCGGACGCCCCCGGCCCGGCCGCGCCGCCCTGACCACGCGTCCCCGAGTTGCGACCCGCCCGGGTGCCGCCCGGCGGGCCGTCCCGTTCCCGTCGACGACGAAAGACCGAAGCCACCGCCATGCCCAGCACCCCCATCGACACCGACGCGGTCCGCGCGCTCGCCGAGCTGCTCGGCGAGACGGATCTCTCCGAGATCGAGTACGATACCGGCGAGTTGCGCATCCGCGTCGCCCGCACGGTGACCGTCACGGCGAGCGCGCCGGCGGTGCCGGCGGCCGCCCCCGCCGCCCCCGCGCCAGCGGCGGCCCCCGCCGCCGCGGCCGCAGAGGATCACCCCGGGGCGGTGCCCTCGCCCATGGTCGGCGTCGTCTACCTGGCGCCGGAGCCCGGGGCGCCCAACTTCATCAAGGTGGGCGACACCGTCGACGAGGGCACGACGCTGTTGCTGATCGAGGCCATGAAGACCTTCAACCCCGTGCGCGCGCCGCGCGCCGGCCGCGTCGCCGCCATCCTGGTCGGCGACGCCACGCCGGTGGAATACGGCGAGCCGCTGGTCGTGATCGAGTAGGACCGCCCATGTCCGCCGCCGTCCTCCCGGGCTCCAAGGCCGCCGCCGAGCGGGCCCCGATCCGGTTCGAGAAGGTGCTGATCGCCAACCGCGGCGAGATCGCCCTGCGCATCCTGCGGGCCTGTCGCGAAATGGGCATCCGCACGGTCGCGGTGCATTCCACCGCCGACGCCGAGGCCATGCACGTCCGCCTCGCCGACGAGTCGGTGTGCATCGGGCCACCGTCGGCGCGCGAGAGCTACCTCAACAAGGCCGCCCTGCTGGCCGCCGCCACCATCACCGGCTGCGACGCCGTGCACCCGGGCTACGGCTTCCTGTCGGAGAATGCCGACTTCGCCGAGATGGTGCAGGACCACCACATCACCTTCATCGGTCCGCCGCCGCGGCTGATCCGCAAGATGGGCGACAAGATCGCCGCCAAGCAGGCCGCGGCCGAGGCCGGCCTGCCCTGCGTGCCCGGCTCCGACGGCGCGGTCGAAAGCGCCGACGACGCGGTCGCGCGGGCGGAGGAGATCGGCTATCCGGTGCTCATCAAGGCCGCCGCGGGCGGCGGCGGGCGCGGCATGAAGGTGGCCGACTCCGCCGCCGCCGTGACCGAGGCGTGGCGCACCGCCCGCACCGAGGCGCTGGCCGCGTTCGGCCACGCCGAGGTCTACATGGAGAAGTACCTGGCCAACCCGCGCCACATTGAGGTGCAGGTGCTGGCCGACATGCACGGCACCGCCGTGCATCTGGGCGAGCGCGACTGCTCGCTGCAACGCAAGCACCAGAAGGTTCTGGAGGAAGCCCCCTCCCCGGCCCTGACCACGGAGGAGCGCGAGCGCATCGGCGCCGTCGCCGCCACCGCGACCCGCAACCTGGGCTACTACAACGCCGGGACCATGGAGTTCCTCTACGAGAACGGGCACTTCTACTTCATGGAGATGAACACCCGTCTCCAGGTGGAGCATCCGGTCACCGAGATGATCACCACCCTGGATCTGGTGAAGGAACAGATCCGCATCGCCCAGGGCGAACGGCTCGGCTACACGCAGGACGACATCCGCTTCTACGGCCATGCGATCGAATGCCGCATCAACGCCGAGCATCCGGTCACCTTCGCGCCGTCCCCCGGCACCATCGGCCGCTATCATGCGCCCGGCGGCATGGGCGTGCGGGTGGAGTCGGGCCTGTACACCGGCCTCAAGGTGCCGCCCCATTACGACGGCATGATCGCCAAGCTGGTGGTGCACGGCGCCAACCGTCAGGAGTGCCTGATGCGGCTGAGCCGGGCGCTGGGCGAATACGTCATCGAGGGTGTGGAGACCACCATCCCCCTGCATCAGCGGCTGATGAAGGCGCCCCGCTTCGTCAGCGGCGACTACGACATCCGGTGGCTGGAACAGTTCGTCACCGACCCCGACCCGGCCTGACCGGGGTCGGGCGTCGGGCATCAGGCGCCGGGCGTCGGGATCCCCCCATCATGCGGACGGCGGATCGGGCGCCAGCGCGCGGGCATCGTCGACCAGCCGGGTCCGCGCCACCCACCAGTGCGGTCGCGCCTCGGCGATCGCGCGGCGGGCCGCCTCGGCCTCGGCCTCGCTGGCGAACAGCGCGAAGCAGGTGCCGCCGCTGCCCGACATGCGCGTCAGCAGCGCGCCGGCCTGGGCCGTCAGCAGGTCCAGGGTCTCGCCCACGGCATCACACAGGGTGCGCGCGGGGGGCTCCAGGTCGTTGCCGCGCCCGGCCAGATCCTGAGCCAGGGCCAGCGCGTTCACCGGGGCATCGCGCAGCGGCGCGGGCCGGGAGAACGGGCCGCGCCGACGCCCGAACACCTCGGGGGTGGAGACCGGCGCCCCGGCGTTGACCAGCAGCAGCGGCGCCGCCGGCAGCGCCGGCGCCGGGTCGAGGACCTCGCCGATGCCTGAGACGTGGGCGGCGCGCCCGTACAGGCACACCGGCACATCCGCCCCCAGGCCGAGCGCCAGATCCAGCATGGTCGCGTCATCCAGCGTCAGGTCCCAGAGGCGGTACAGCCCGCGCAGGGCCGCCGCCGCGTCGGCCGAGCCGCCGCCGATACCACCCGCCACGGGCAGGTGCTTGGTCAGGGTGAGCCGGGCGCACGCCGCCACGCCGGCGGTCTCGGCCAGCGCCCGCGCGGCGCGCAGGATCAGGTTGTCGGACGGGTCCAGGTCGGCCAGCGCGGCCGCGTTCGGCCCGTCGACGGTCAGCGACAGGTCGTCGGCGGGGGCCACCGTCACGACGTCGTGGACGGCGGCGAAGGCCATCAGGCTGTCCAGCAGGTGATACCCATCGGCGCGGCGCCCGGTGACGTGCAGGTACAGGTTGACCTTGGCCGGGGCCGCCGCGCGCAGGGTCGTGGCCATGTCCGCGGCCGTCTCCGCGGTCGCGCGCGTGTCCTCGTCGGCGGTGCTCACCGGCGCACCTCGCGGGTGATCGGCTCGGCCGGCGGCAGGCCCTCGCTCAGCTTGCGGGTGATGACGTCCACCGTGTCGGGATCCGGTTCGAGGCTGAGCGCGCGCTCCCACTGGAACCGGGCCTCGGTGCGGCGCCCGACCCGCCAGTAGGCATCGCCCAGATGGTCGTTGATGGTCCAGTCCTGGGGCCGCAGTTCCACCGCCCGCTCCAGTTCCGTGACCGCCGCCTCGTAGCGGCCGAGCAGGTAGTAGCCCCAGCCCAGGCTGTCCACGATGTAGCCGTCGTTGGGGCGCTGGCGCACGGCCTCCTGGACCATCTCGACGGCGCGTTCGATGTGCTCGCCGCGGTCGAGCCAGGAATAGCCCAGGTAGTTCAGGACCTCGGGCTGGTTCGGCTCCAACTCCAGCGCGCGCAGGAAATCGGCTTCGGCGCGATCCCACTGCCCGGCGCGCTCGTGGGCGATGCCGCGCCGGTACAGCACCGGCCACAGCAGGCCGTCATCCTCGCTCATGCGGTCGATGGCCGCCCCGTAGGCGGCGGCCGCCGCCTCGAAACGCTCGGCCCGGCGCAGCAGGTCGCCCTTGTCCACCAGCGGCTCGACCTGATCGGGGTGATCGGCGGCCAGGCTGTCGTAGCGCGCCAGCGCCTCGTCGATGCGGTCCAGGTTCTCCAGGTTCTCGGCCATGTAGAGCTGAACGATGTAGTCCAGCGACGGATCATCGGCCGTGTCCATGCGCGACAGTTCGGCATTGGCGGCCGCGAACCGCTCCATGCGCCGCAGCGTCTCGGCGATGGCCAGCCGCGCCCGGGAGAAGTCCGGCTTGACCGCCAGCGCCAGCCGCATCAGGACGATGGCGGTGTCCGAGCCCTGGCCCTGGTTCACCATCAGGCCGCTGTAGTGCAGCGCCTCGGCGAAGCCGTCGCGGGGGGTCTCCACCAGGTCGGGCGCGGCCGACGCCCCCTCACGGCCGAGCCGGTCCGCCAGCCGCATCACCGACGGCGGGGTCGGGCCGGCGGCGGCATAGGCCGCCAGCAGGTCGCGGGCCTCGGCCACCCGGCCCAGGCGGACCTGAAGCATGGCCAGCAGTTCGAGGGCGCGCACGTTGTCGGGCGGCCCCGCCTCCAGATAGGCGTCCACCAGGGGCGCGGCGCGCTCCGGCGCGCCGGCGAGCAGCGCCATCAGCGCGGCGTGGAGGTCGGCCAGGCGGCGCGCCGACGACAGCCGTCGCGCCGGTTCCAGGGCCGCCAGGGCGGCGTCCAGGTCACCGGTCCCAAGGATCGCCCAGGCCGCCATCAGGGGCTGCAACAGCCCGTTGAGACCGCGCGGCTCCAGCTCACCGAGGAGGGCCGCGGCCCGATCCGGCCGGTCCTGGCGCATGGCGTCCGTCGCCAACAGCAGCGGGGCGAAGTCGTCGCCCGGGATCGCCGCCACGGCCCGCTGAGCCACCGCCACCGCCAGATCAAAGCGCCCGGCCGCCGCCAGGTAGTAGTAGGACCGGCGCATGAGCAGCGGGTTGTCGGGATCGGCGGCCAGGGCGGCGGCATAATTCTCGGCCGCCGCCTGGATGTCATTGTGATATTGCGCGGTGCGGGCGGCCAGATACTTGCCCAGGGCGGCCCCGCTCGGCCCGGCCCCCGACCCCTGCGGGCCGGCCTCCGGATCGGCCAGCCCGGGGGGCACCTCCACGCGATCGACCTCGCCGGCCGCGCTGGCGGCCACGGTCGCCCCTGCCGGCGGCGGGGCCCCGGCCCCGGCGGCCGGCGGACCGATCGGCTGGGCACAGGCCGCCGGGACCACGGCCAGGGCCGTGGCCAGGGTGGTCGCGCGCAGGAGCGCGCGCGGCCCGCCGCGCGGCATCCGGCGAGGGGCGGGGGGAGCGGCCACCGCCATGGGCACCTCCTGCGGGACGGGCGGGACCGGCCGGGGGCGTCCGCCGCTGCGGGACGCCGGCCCGGCCGCCCCGGGCCCTTACATGTTGGGATAGTTGGGGCCGTCGCCACCCTGCGGCACGACCCAGTTGATGTTCTGCGTCGGATCCTTGATGTCGCACGTCTTGCAGTGCACGCAATTCTGGAAATTGATCTGCAGGCGCTGACCGCCGTCGGTCTCGTCGGGCACGAACTCATAGACGCCGGCCGGGCAGAACCGCGCCTCCGGTCCGGCGTAGTCCGCCAGATTCACCCGCTTCGGCACCGTGTCATCCTTCAGGGTCAGGTGGCACGGCTGGTTTTCCTCATGGTTCGTGTTCGACAGGTACACCGAGGACAGGCGATCGAAGCTGACCTTGCCGTCCGGCTTGGGGTACTCGATCGGCTTGCAGTCGGCCGCCTTCTTGAGCGCCGCGTGGTCCTCGTGGTGCCTCAGCGTCCAGGGCGACAGGCCGCGCGTCACGTACGCCTCGATGGCGGAATAGGTGATGCCGCCGAAAAGGCCCCAGCGGAACGACGGGCGGATGTTGCGCACCCGCCACAGCTCCCAGCCCATCCAGGAGTCCTTGAGCGCCTCCCAGTACCCGGTGACCGCGCCGGTCTTGCCCGCCTTCAGGTGGGCGAACACGGCGTCGGCGGCCAGGATACCCGACTTCATCGCGGTGTGGGTGCCCTTGATCTTGGGCACGTTGAGGAACCCGGCGGTATCCCCGACCAGCACGCCGCCCGGAAAGGTCAGCTTCGGGATCGACTGCCAGCCGCCCTCGGCCAGGGCGCGGGCGCCGTAGGAGATGCGGCGGCCGGTCTCGAAAGTGGGCCGGATCGACGGGTGCGTCTTCCACTGCTGGAACTCGTCGAACGGGCTCAGGTAGGGGTTCTGGTAGTCGAGACCGACGACGAAACCGACCGACACCAGATTCTCGCCGAAGTGATACATGAACGAGCCGCCGTAGACGTCGCGCGGCACCGGCCAGCCCACCGTGTGCACGATCAGGCCGGGCTGGTGCACGGACGGGTCGACCTCCCACAGCTCCTTGATGCCGATGCCGTAGGTCTGCGGCTGCACCCCCTCGCGGAGGTTGAAGCGGTCCATCAGCGTCTTGGTCAGGGAGCCGCGACACCCCTCGGCGAAGATGGTCTGACGGGCGTGCAGTTCCATGCCGGGCTCGAACTGGGCGGTCGGCTCGCCGTCGCGGCCGATGCCCATGGCCCCGGTGGCCACCCCCTTGACCGAGCCGTCGTCATGGTACAGCACCTCGGCGGCGGCGAAGCCGGGGTAGATCTCGACGCCCAGGGCCTCGGCCTGCTCCGCCAGCCAGCGGCAGACATTGCCCAGGCTGACGATGTAGTTGCCCGTGTTGTGCATCTGGGGCGGGGTGGGCAGGCGGATGTCGTTCTGGTTGGTCAGGTACAGGAACCTGTCCTGGCCGGCTTCCTGCTCCAGCGGCGCGCCCTTGCCGCGCCAGTCGGGGATCAGTTCGTCGAGCGCACGGGGTTCGATGACCGCACCGGACAGGATGTGGGCGCCGACCTCGGAGCCCTTCTCCAGCACGCACACACTCAGGTCGTGCCCCTGCTCCGCCGCCAGGGTGCGCAAACGGATGGCCGTCGACAGGCCGGACGGACCGGCCCCGACGATGACCACATCGAATTCCATCGCTTCGCGTTCCATGACACCTCCCCTGCCGCCGCGCCGAGAGCCTGGCATGCGGTGCGTCCCCGCGGCGGCTGTCCAGCAGATCCAACCGTGTGTGACGAAGTGGGCCTTGCTATAGCACAGGAGCGACAGAGCGGACAAAAAGTACGCCGGAGTCGGTCGAGCGGACCATGCCGGGATGCCCGGCTCTGGTGCGTCCGGACCAAGACCATTGGCCAGCTTGTGTTCGGTCCGGCCCCATGATGGACTCCTATGATTTACCCCAGGTGGGACCCAGACGGCATGGACACCCCGTGCAGCGGTCACCCGGGCTCGGCGGTCGACCATGATCGGCCCTTGGCAGCGACCGCCCCGGCCCCCTCTCAGCGCCTGTCCGACTCCGACATCCGATCCTGTCTCGACGGGACCGGCGTGGAGGCCCTGGTGCGCGACCTGGAGGGGACGCTCGGCCTTCCGGCGGCGGTACTCGACCGCTCCGGTGCGCGGCTGGCCGGCACGCCCCTGCCCGCGATCTGCGAAGCGTGCCAGCGCGGCGCGACCGGCCGCCTGCCCTGCGCGACCGGCGGCACCCCGGCCACAGAGACCGGGGCCGCCGAGGCCGCCGGCCCCGCGCTCTGTCCGCACGGGCTGACCGCCTGCCTCACGTCGATCGAAGCCGACGGTCACCAGATCGCCACCCTCATGGTCGGCCCCCTGGTGGCCCAGGCGCCCGACCCCGATCGCCTGGCCACCCTGCGCGCCTGGTGCGGCAGCGCGTCCGCACCGGTCGAGACAGCGCCCGCGACGGCACCCGAGACGGCACCCGAGACGGCGGCGGACGGCACCAGCGTGCCACTGCTGCCGTCCGATCGCCTGCCCGGCCTGATGGGCACGCTGCGGGTGCTGGCCGCGGCGGCGGGTCGGGCGGCGCTGGCCGAGGCCCGGGCGCGGGCGGCGTCGGCCCGAAGCGAGCGGCTGCTGGCGGAGCGCACCGCGCGCCTGCACGAGGCCGAGAGCCGCCTGCGCCGCATCGCCGAGCAGGTGCCCGGCGTGGTGTATCAATACCGCCTCTACCCCGACGGCCGCTCCTGCTTCCCCTATGCCAGCGAGGGCATCCGCTCCATCTACGGGTTCGCGCCGGAGGACGTGCGCGAGGACGCCTCGCCCCTGTACGCCGTGCTGCACCCGGACGACCATGCGGCGGTCTGCGACTCGGTGCGGCGCTCGGCCCGCGACGCCACCGAGTGGCACGAGCAGTACCGCGTGGTGCATCCCGTCAAGGGCGTCATCTGGGTCGAGGGCCGCGCCCGCCCGGAGACCCTGGCGGACGGCAGCGTGCTCTGGCACGGCCTGATCCTCGACGTCACCGAGCGGGTGCGCCAGGACGAGGCCCTGCGCACCGTCCAGGACCGCTACCGCCGCGTCACCGCCGCCCTGCGCGACGGCACCTTCGACGTCGACCTGCGCCGCCGCGAGGCCGACGTGGACGCGCGCTTTTTCGAGATGCTGGGCTACCCTGACCGGGCCTTTCCGGTCACGGCCACCGAGTGGATCCGGCGCATGCACCCGGAGGATGCGGCCACCGTCCAGCAGGATCTGGCGGCCCAGATCCAGCACGGCGACCTCTTCCGCATCGAGTACCGCACCCAAACCGCGGACGGCGGGTGGCGGTGGATCGAATCACGCGGCCGCGTGGTGGAGCGCGAGGACGGGCGACCGCTGCGCCTGATCGGCACCAATGCCGATATCAGCGACCGCAAGGCGGTGGAGGCGGCGCTGCTGGAGAGCGAGGCCCGCTTCCGCGCGCTGTTCGAGCACTCCCCGGTGGCCTATCTGGCGCTCGACGCCCTGGGCCGCATCACCGAGGTCAACGACCCCTTCAGCACCCTGCTCGGCTACAGCCGCGACAACCTGTGCGGTCAGGTGCTCCAGGCCTACCTGGCGTCGGCCACGCGTGCGGCCGGCGCGTCGCTGATCGCCGCGGTGCTCAAGGGCACCCGCGACGGCGGCGAACTGACGCTGGTGCGCGCCGACGGCACCGAGCTGGCGGTGCACCTCGTGGCCCGGGTCGAGTACGACCACTGCGGCCACTATGTCCGCACCCATTGCGTCATCCACGACATCACCGAACACACCCGCCTGGAGGCCCGGCTGGCGCGCTCCAACGCCGACCTGACCCAGTTCGCCTACGCCGTCTCCCATGACCTGCGCGAACCGTTGCGGATGGTGACCGGCTTCCTGGGCCTGATCGACCGCCGCGTCAACGCCTCGATGGACGAGGAGCTGCGCCAGTTCATGGACTTCGCCTTGGACGGCGCACAGCGCATGAACGCGATGATTCTCGACCTGCTGGAATACTCGCGTTTGGGACGCGCCGAGACGGAGCCGGAACCGGTGCCGCTGGAGGGCGTGGTCGCGGATGCCCTGCGCAACCTGACCGCCGCCATCGCGGACCGCGCCGCCGAGGTGACGGTGCCCCACGCGCTGCCGACCGTGACCGGCGACCGCTCCGAACTGGTCCGGCTGTTCCAGAACCTGATCGGCAACGCGGTGAAGTTCGTGCCCGCCGAGCGCCGGCCGGTCGTCACCGTCTCGTGCCGCAACGACGGCTCGGGGCGCTGGCGTCTGGAGGTCGCCGACAACGGTCAGGGTGTTCCCGCCGACCAGCGCGAGCGGGTCTTCGGCGTGTTCCAGCGGCTGGTGGATCGGACCCAGTACGACGGGACGGGGGTCGGCCTCGCGCTGTGCCGTCGCATCGTCGAACGGCACGGCGGCACCATCTGGATCGAGGATGCCCCCGGCGGCGGGACCCTGTTGTGCTTCACGCTGCCCAAGCAGCAGCGCCCGGCCCGGCGCGCCGACGACAGCCCCGCGGACGCGGACCGTCAGGGCTTGTTCAACATGCTGAACATGCATCAGGTCCGCATCGTCGGTCGGCTCAAGAACCTGCTCGACACGGTGCGTCGGCGCGAGGTGCCGGCGGAGACCGCGCCCGGCGAGGCCGAGTTCCTGGTGCGCGAGGTGGAGGCCTACCGCGTGTTCGTGCACGCCCATGCCGACGCCATCTTCGGGCACGGCCTGTCGCCGGACGACGCCGATCCGCGCGCCGAAGCCGATTCCCTGATGTTCGCCGTGCACCGCTCGATCGAGTCGCTGCAGCAGCCCAGCCCCGCCGAACCCATCGACTGGGTGCAGGTGCTGAAGGCGCTGAACGCCCTGCTGGACCACGTCAGCCACACCCACAGCCGGCTCCAGGCCCTGCGGGCGGAGCGGGTGGCCGGACGCCGGGCCGTGCCGGCGCCCGAGGCCTGGCACGGGCGCGCCCCGGCAACCTGGGGCGCCGCCTAGCGCGGATCGCGACACACATCGCGACACACCGAGATCCCGCCGCGAGTCCGGTCTGTGGCAATCTGATGGAACGCCGACCGCGCGGCCGACGGTCCAGAGTTCGACGGTTCAGATCAAGCGAATCCCGGGCGGACGCCTGTCTTTGTCCAGTCGTCACCACGGTCTCGGAGCAAGCGCCGAACCGACCGGATCGCGCGCCAGACAATCCGGCCCTGTCACGTCTTGGCGATGATCGGCCGGGGCGGTGGATTGCGCCTTTGTGGCCGATCGGCTACCGTGCCGGGATCGTTGAACGGCGGACACAGCGCCTGGCCCCAGTCTGGCCCCAGTGGATCGTTGCTGTCCGCCACCCTAGCGGTCCGGTGTGGTTCGGACCGCAGCGGAGGCCGCTCGCGGACAGAGCGAGGCGGCGGCCGCGACACGACGGCGCCGGCCGGTCTCGGGGTCATCCCCGGTCGGGCGCGCCGCATTCCGCATTCAAGACTACCACCGCGCGGTCTTGCGGGTCTGGTCGCCCGAGGCGCTGGGCGCTTCGTGTGGGGGCTGTCGCCCCGAGCCCCGCAGGGTCGCGTCCGCGTGAAAGGGACGGGACGCTCTTTTTCGCTCGATCACCACCAAGCGGTCGCCCGACCAGCGGCCGCGCAATGGGAGAGCCAATCCATGACGCCACCGGAGCAACTCTACGAGACCGAATACGAGGTCGGTCAGGACAACATTCAGAAGTTCGGGATGGATATCCACAACCCGGTCTTCTGGGTGTCGGCCCTGCTGATCCTCGTCTTCGTGATCGGGACGCTCATGGTCCCGGATCAGGCCAAGGTCGTCTTCGACGGAGCCAAGACCTGGTCGATTAACAACTTCGACTGGCTGTTTTTGGCCGCCGGCAACATTTTCGTCATTTTCTGTATCGTTCTGATCTTCCTGCCCGTGGGCAGCGTCCGTCTGGGTGGCCAGGATGCCCGGCCGGAGTTCTCGCTGCTCTCCTGGTTCGCCATGCTGTTCGCCGCCGGCATGGGCATCGGCCTGATGTTTTGGAGTGTCGCGGAGCCGGTCGGCTACTACACCGACTGGTTCGGCACCCCGCTGGGCGCCGAGCCCAACACCCCCGACGGCGCCAGCAAGGCCATGGGCGCCACCATGTTCCATTGGGGCCTGCACCCGTGGGCGATCTACGCCGTGGTCGGCCTGTCGCTGGCGTTCTTCGCCTACAACAAGGGTCTGCCGCTGACCATCCGCTCGGCCTTCTACCCGCTGGTGCAGGACAAGTCCTGGGGCTGGTTCGGCAACGTCATCGACGTGGTCGCGGTGCTGGCCACCATCTTCGGTCTCGCCACCTCGCTCGGCTTCGGCGCCCAGCAGGCGGCCGGCGGTCTGGACTTCCTGTTCGGCATCCCGTCGGGCATCAACACGCAAATCGCCATCATCGTCGGCGTCACGGCGATCGCGGTCATTTCGGTGGTGCGCGGCCTGGACGGCGGCGTCAAGCTGCTCAGCAACATCAACATGACGCTGGCCGCGCTGCTGCTGCTGTTCGTCATCGGCACCGGCTCGACCGTGGCTATCATCACCGGCTTCTGGGACACCGCCGTCTCCTACGCCGAGGTCATCGTGCCGCTGGGCGTGTGGTGGGGCCGCGAGGACGGCTCGTTCATGCACGACTGGACGGTGTTCTACTGGGCCTGGTGGATCGCGTGGTCGCCGTTCGTCGGCATGTTCATCGCGCGCGTCTCCTACGGCCGCACCGTGCGGCAGTTCATCACCGCCGTCCTGCTGGTCCCGACCGTCGTCACCATCGTGTGGATGACCGCCTTCGGCGGCACCGGCCTGGAACAGGTCATGACCCAGACCGGCGCCCTGGCCGACGGCATCGGCGATTACACCCTGTCCATGTTCCAGATGCTGGAGAACCTGCCACTGCACGCCATCACGTCGTTCATCGCGATCTGCCTGGTGCTGGTGTTCTTCATCACGTCGTCGGACTCCGGCTCGCTGGTCATCGACAGCATCACCGCCGGCGGCAAGCTGGACGCCCCGGTGCCGCAGCGCATCTTCTGGGCCGTCATGGAGGGCCTGATCGCCGCCGTGCTGCTGTTCGTCGGCGGCGCCAGCGCGCTGGGGGCGTTGCAGGCGGCGTCGATCACGGTCGGCCTGCCGTTCACCCTGGTGCTGCTGGCCATGTGCGTGACGCTGTACATGGGTCTCAGCCACGAGCGGAAGTACGTCATGCGGGCGGCCTGACGGCCACCCGGCCCGGCGCGGCCATGGCGGCCGCCCCGGTGCCACCGTTCCGCATCGGACCGACCCCCGCGGGGGCCGCAGGCCGGCGACGGCGTGCGGCCCCCGTGGCCGTTCGATGCCACTTTTCCCACGCCCGATCGCTCCCATATGCCGGGAACGGACGGCACTGGACACGGAAGGGCCACGCATGCAGCCGAAGGACGCGACGACCAACGAGGGCTTCAAGGGCTTCACGAACCACGCCTGCCCGTTCCTGCCCTGCCACGAGGGCGTTCGGGGCGAGTTCAACTGTCTGTTCTGCTACTGCCCGCTGATCGCCTACGAGTGCCCCGGCCCCTACGAGGTGTTCACCGACAAGAACGGGGTCACGCGCAAGGACTGCTCCGCCTGCACGCTGCCGCACAACGGCTACCGCGGCGCCTGGAACTTCATCCAGAAATGGCTGGAGAAGCCGGTGGTCTGGAACGGCGAGCCCCAGACCCGCTACTACAAGCAGAAATACAAGCCCCAGAAGAGCCGCTCCAACGCCAAGGAATAGGCGCGGAGACGATCGGGTTCGCCTGCACCCTCACCGCCGGCTGTACTTGCCGACCACGAGGTGGAAGCTGACCACCTCGTCGCGCGGCACCGCGAACTCCCCCGGCGGGTTGAACTGGCGCAGCACGAGCCCGCGTCCGTCCACCCGCACCAGCCGCTTGACCAGGGCCGTCTGACCGTCCGCGACGCGCCGGATGACGAGCACGTCCTGGCCCGCATAGGGCGGTCGCGTCGGGTGGCACAGGATCATGTCGCCGGGCTCGAACGCCGGGCTCATGCTCTCGCCGATCATGTAGAAGCCGAAGCCGCCGTTGACCCCGTCCAGGGGGGCGGGGCGCCGCACCCATTCGATCGGCTCGAAGCTCACGATCATCTCCCCAGCGGGGCCGCCCAGGGCCGAGCCGAACACCGGCAGATCGCGGTCCCCCACCAGCCCGTCCAGGCGCGGCCGGGCCAGATCGACGTCGGCGCCGGTTCCCGGCGCGCCCGTTCCCGCCTCCGTCGCCGCGTCCGCCCCCCCGTTCGTCAGAGCGCCCGTCGTGGCGCCCGTCGTGGCGTCCGTCGTGGCACCCGTCGTGGCGTGCGTCGTGGCGTGCGTCGCCGCGTGCGTCGCCGCATCCGGCGCCCGTCCCTCGTCCGAGTCGCGTGCGCCCCCTGGGGCCGGTGCGTCCGGGGTCGCGGTGGTCCGCACCCCGGCCGGGTCCTCGGCGAACCCCGGGCCGGCGTACGGTACCATTCGTACCGACTCGCGCCCAAGACCCTCACGCAGCGCACCGCCCTGTCCGAACTGGAGCCACGCCGGCGCGACCTGGAAGTGGACACCATACCGTTCCGCCGCCTCCGGACGCAAGCCACGCTGGCCGTTTTCGTGGCTCTTGTACGTGTTCACGTTCCAGCCGAAGCGAGCGGCCGCGTCGGCCGCCGTGGCGAAGCCGGCGGCCTTGCGGGCCTGGCGCAATCTGTCGGCGGGCGTGTCCATACGCCAAAGCATATCACGGCGCGTTTTGTGATTCCACTTGACCGACGCGGTGCGTTTTGCACCCTTGGGAGAACATAGCATGAACGATCAGAGGTCCGGACGCGCCCGCGCGCCGCCCGCCCCCGCCGTCCCCAGCGCAAGGATGACCGCCCATGACCGATGCCGCCGCGCCATCCGCGTCGTCTCCCCTGCCCTCCGCGCCGCCCCCCACCGACCTGCCCGTTCAGGCGCGGGTTCTGTTCGCCCTGCTGACCCGCGCCGCCGCCGACGGGACCCCCTGCCCCAGCAATTTTGGTTCATGACGGAAAATCGGGGAGGGGCGGACAACGGGACGGTCTGACACACTGGTAGTTGCGACACGACACAGACTGCCAGGGAGGCCCC
>NZ_JACIGI010000039.1 GCF_014197795.1 Roseospira goensis | reverse complement strand
ACCATCGGGTCGCTGACGGTCCAGGTCGCGGCCGAGGCGGCGCTGGCACAGGCCACCGGCGCGGGCGCCGAGGCGGTGCGCGCGGCCACCATCGCGCGCGAGACCCAGGAGGCGCTGCGGGCGCTGGCCATCGAGGCGGGCACGGAAGAGGCCGACCTGATCGGCCGCCTGATCGAACGTCTGCACGAGGAGCGCCAGGCCCGGGAGGATCGGGCACCCCTGGGCGCGGCGCAGGACCGGCTGGCGGCGCTGGAGCGCGAGGCCGACGCCCTGGCCCGGGTGGCCGGGCAGCGGTCGCTGACCCGCGACCAGCTTCAGGTCATCGCCTCGCTGACCGAACGCGCGATTGACCTGACATCCGACCAGGCGCGCGAGGAGTTGCGCCTGGCCGACGCCATCGCCGACCGGACCCGGGCGGTGGAGATGGCCCGCGCCGCGTCGACGTCCTGGCGCGACGGCGCCGTCGCGGCCATCCACGACGTGGCCGTGGCGGCCGCGGACAACGCGGCCATCGCCGAGGCGGCGTTCTCGGGCGTCTTCTCCTCCTGGCAGGACAGTTTCACGGAGTTCTTCAGGGACTTTTCACGCGGCATCGCCGACGTCGGCGACCTGGTTGACGCCCTGGGCGACGCGGTGCTGGACCAGGTGGCGCGCATCGCCGCGCAATCGGTCACGGCGTCCCTGGCCCGCACGGCCGGCGCGGCGCTGGGCCTGGGCGGCGCCGCCGCCGGCGCTGCCGGCGGATCGGGCGGCGGGGTCCTGGGCGCGCTGGGGGAGTGGCTGGGGCTGGGCGCGGACGCGGCCGGCCTGGTCGGCGGCGGCGGGTCGGTCGGGACCACGGCGGCGCGCTGGCTCGGCCTGACCTCGCCGGCCCTGCCCGGGGTGCCGCCGGGTCCGGCCGGCATCGGCGGCGTGGTGCCGGCCGGCGCCCTGTCGCCCACCGGCAGCGCGCTCGCCGCCGGCATCGACGCGGCGCCCTGGGGGCTGGCGGGGTCGCTCGCGGCATCGATGCTGGGGTTCGGCGGCACCGGCAACCAGTGGGCCGACCTGGGGCTGTCCACCCTGGGGTCGGTGGGGGGTGGCGCGGCCGGCGCCGCCCTGCTGGCGCCCGCCCTGGGAGCGGCGGGTGGGCCGGTGGGCGCGGCCGCCGGGGCGTTCCTGGCGATGGTGGGCGGGGATCTGCTGTCCGGCCTGTTCGGCGGCGAGGCGATCCCGAACGCCAGCCAGAGCATCGACATTACCCCAGGCGGTGTGGTGGCCCGCGCGCCTGAGGGCCGCTATATGTCCGACGAGGACATTCAGCGATGGGGGCAGGCGTCCCAGGCGGCGCTGGTCGGCCCCTTGCAGCGCCTGACGGAGGCGCTGGACATCGCCGGCTACGGCGTCGCGACCAGCAACAAGCAGGGCCAGCGCGTCGGCCTGTTCGGCGGCGGTTTCGGCGACGGCGGCACCTGGACCGACGTCGAGAGCCTGGCCGAGGCCGGCGTGGTGGCGGTGCGGGAACTGGCGCTGGCCGTCGCCGGCGGCGACGCCAGCCTGGCCGACGCGGCGCTGGTGGCCCGGGAGAGCACGGCCGACACCGCCGATGCGCTGGCGCGCCAGATCGCGCTGGCGGCCGACTGGGAAGGTAAGCTAGCCCGCACCGAGGCCCAGTACATCACCGCTGGGCGCCAGATGGCCGAGATGGCGGCGGCCACGGCCCAGTGGGAGCAGGGCGCGCGGGCGGTGCTCGCGCCCATGGTGGAGACCCGCGACATCCTGGCGGCGGCCGGGCGCGACACCGGGGATCTGTCGGCCGGGCTGGAGCACCTGGCCGAGACCATGCTGGGCCTGCACGACACCGCGCTGTCGCCGGTGCAGGTCGCGGTCCAGACGGCGACCGGCCAGATCGACGCGCTGAGCCGCATGCTGGAGGACCTGGGCTACAGCGCCGACCGCACAGCCGGGTATCTGGCGGCGCTGGAAGAGGCCGTCATCGGCCGGATGCGCGACCAGTTCGACGAAGCGAACCAGGACCGCGTCTACGAGCTGACCGGCATGGGCGCGATCCCGGACCTGCGGGCCATCGCCGAGGGCTACGTCCACGCCATGACCGACGCGGCGGCGCTGGGGGCCGACACCGCGCTGCTGACCCGGCGCGCCCTGCTGGAGGTGCAGGCCGCGGTCGAGGGGATGGATGTGGCCGGCCTGAGTGACCTGATCGACCAGGTCGAGGCGCTGGGCTACGAGGGCGACGGGGTCGCGCTGATCCTGGACGGCCTGGACACCGCGCTGGACGGCCTGGGCGACGCGGCCGGCGACACCGCCGGCCAGGTGTCGGGCGCCGCCGATCGCATCGCGGCGGCCAACCGGGGCCTGGAGCGCCGCCTGCTGGCCGCCACCGTGGACCCCTCGACCCGCGCGGGTGCCCTGGCCCTGTTCGACTGGGACGCACAGCGTGAGCTGGCCGAGTTGTCCGCCCTGGGCGCCGACATCACCCTGCTGGAGCGGGTGCTGGCCGAGGAGCGGCTGGACATCATCCAGCGCTTCACCGACGACGCGGTCGCCGCCGAGCGCCGCCGCGCCGAGGAGATGGCGCGCGCCTGGGACCAGGCGGCCTCCGTCATCGCCGGCATCGCCACCGACATCCGGCAGTACCTGGACGGGGTCTATGGCGGCGCGTCGTCGCCGCTGGGCACCCACGCCCGCATGGACCGCGCGGTCGACGACTTCTGGGCGGCCTACGCCCGCGCCCAGACCGGCGACCGCGCCGCCCTGTCGGCCATCACCCGCTACGACGCCACCGCGCGGGACGCCATCGCGGCCTATCACGCCTCGTCGGCGCCGGCCGATGCGCTGTACGCGCAGATGACGGCGGCGCTGGAGAGCCTGCCGGACCTGCTGAGCCCCGAGCAGTTCCTGGCGGACGAGATCACGGCGGCCGTGACCACGGCGGCCAGCGACCTGAGCGCGGCCACCGATGCCGCCGCCGACGACGTGGGCGGCGCGGTGTGGGATGCCGCGGCCCTGTTGGACGCCACATGGCGGCAGCTCGACGCCGATAGCGACGGCGGCATCTCCTGGGCCGAATTCCAGACCTGGGCCGCGCAGGACGCCTCTCGCATCACGGCGCTGCACTCCGTGATGGGCAGTGGGTTCTCGGGGTACTCCATCCGGGACTTGTACAATGCGATCGACGCCAATGGCGACGGCACGGTGTCACAGTTGGAATGGCTGCGGGCCGTGACGGGCCAGGTCGAGGACCACACCGCCGCGTCCGCGATCACGAGCGATCTGCTGTACGACTACCTGAAGCAGATGCACGACAGCCTGTATCACCATCTGTCCAACCTCGGCGGCGCCATCGTCGCCGCCGTGGACCGCGTCACCGCCGCCATCCACGCCATCCCGCACGCGGCGGGCGGGGCCGCGGCCGGACTGACGGTGGTCAATGACGCGGGGCCGGAGTGGATCCGGCTGCCCGATGGGACCGAGGTGGTGACGGCCCGCGCCTCGCTGGCGATGGCCGCGCACATGGCGCGGGCGATGGCGCCTCCCGCCAACGACGTCGTCCCCGCGACGGCCGCCACCCCCACGATCGTGCCGCCGGTGGTGGTGCCGCTGCCCTGGGCCGCGCGCCCGCCCGCCGGCGGCGGTGGCGGCGCGGCCGACGACCGCGCCCTGCGCCTGCTGGAGCGCATCGACCGCCGGCTGGAGACCCTGGAGGCGGCGCTCCACGACGAGGCCGGCGCCGGCCGGCGCGCCGACGGCGCACTGACGGGCGAGCTGGCGGGGCACCTGTCGGCCATCCGCGAGGCCCTGGAAGAGGCCACCGGATCGGCCGCCCTGGCCCGCCGCGCCGCCGTCGGCGGGAGGAGATAGCCATGATGCGCACGGCTACATGGGACACGCTGAAACCGGCCCCCGCCCGGCCGGGGGCGGCGCCCGTGTCATGGTCTCGGCGCCCTTCGGCGCCGGAGGGCCGGCCGGCGCACCCGCGCCGGCGGCCCGAAGGGCCGGAGCCGCGTGAGGGCCGCAGGCCCGAACTGCGGCGAGTAAAATCATGAATACGGAAACCCGCATCCGCGCCCACTACCGGGACGCCGCCGGCGTGATGCGCACGCTGCACGCCTCCGACGCCGGCTACCGGGCCGGGCCGGAGGAGGGCCACGCGACCTATGTCGATGACCTGCGCGTCCGCCCGGCCTGGACGCGCACGATCGGCGCCGGCCTGGACCCCGACCCGGCCGACACCGCGTACAGCGCCATCACCCTGGGCGACGCCGCCTCCGGCCGGTATGACGCCCTGCGCGAGGCCGCCTGGGGCTATGCGGTCGCGGTGCTGGAGGGGCCGCGCGGCCGGCCGACGGCCGAGTTCGCGGTGGTCATGACCGGGATCGTCGAGCGCGCCGACGTCGGCTGGCGCGACGTCGACCTGATCCTGCGCGACCGCCTGCAGGCGCTGCGCGACCGCCCGATCACCGAGGCCACCCTGGCCGGCACCGCCACCGCCGGTGGGCGGACGCCGGAGGGCGGGCCGTCCCTGGCCGACCGTCCGGT
Organism: Roseospira goensis; assembly: GCF_014197795.1. Classification (GTDB taxonomy): domain Bacteria; phylum Pseudomonadota; class Alphaproteobacteria; order Rhodospirillales; family Rhodospirillaceae; genus Rhodospira; species Rhodospira goensis. Next base: position 24,424 of record NZ_JACIGI010000039.1, on the reverse strand, counting down.
GCCCATCGGCTGGGGTGTCGTCGAGGCGATCCCGCCCGTCGAGGGCAACGTCCACGACGAGACGGTCCGGATCGGCCCCTATCACGCGCTGACCGGCGTCGCCGACATGGGCGCGCCACTGACCGTCGGGGCCATGTATCCCGACTGGGCCGCGCTGCAGGCCGCCACCCTGGCGCCGGGCACGGTGGCGGGGTGCCCGGCCGAGGGCCTGATCCGCACCGAGAGCCCGCCCGTCGGCGCCCTGCTGGTGTCGGCCCGGTTCCAGGCCGTCAGCACCCTCCCGGCGCTGGTGCGCGCGGTGCTGGAAGGCCCCGGCGGCCTCGCGCCCGCCGATATCCTGGCCAGCGTCGACGCCCTGCCGGCGTGGGACGCCGGCTGGTGGACCGGCGCCGAGGCCGCCACCGTGGGCGACGTGCTGGACGGCCTGCTGTCGGGTGTCGGCTATTGGCACGACGACGCCCTGGGGCGCATCGGCGCCTGGCGGCCGACACCGCCCGAACTGGCGGCCGCCACCGTCGCCCTGACCGCCGACGATCTGGCCGGCGCGCCGGAGCTGGTCGCCACCGGTCTGGAGGTGCCGGCGGGCCGCCTGGAGGTCGAATACCGCCGCGCCTGGACCGTGCTATCCGAGGACCAGCTCGTGCCGGCCGACACGCCCGCGCGCCTCGCCTGGCGCGACCTGGTGACGCGCGAGACCCGCCTGAGCGCGCGCGACAGCGCCGCCGTGCAGGCGCGCTGGCCGGCATACCGCACCGTCCCGCGCACCACGGCGCTGGCGTCGGCCGCCGATGCCGCCGTCCTGGCCGGTGACCTGGAGGGGCTGTTCGGCGCGCCCCGCCGCGCCTGGCGCCTGGGCACCACACGCGAGGCCGCGCGCCTGGTCGATCTGGGGACGTGCGTGGACCTGTCGGCGATCCCGCGCCTGGGCCTGACCCGCGCGTGGGTGGTGGGGCTGCGGCGCCGGCCGCGGCCCGAGATCACGGTGTGGGGGTAGGCATGGGCGACCAGACGCGCGACGCGGCTCGCCGCAATCTCCTGATCGTGCCGGACAACCGCCTGGACGACGTGCAGGGTGACGGCATCCCCGCCACCCTGTCCGGCGGCGCCTGGATCGCCGCCCGCCCTCTGTCCAACCTGCTGGACCCGCGCTTCATCGTCGCGGCCGAGTCGGACGGCGTCGATCCCGGGGCCACCCGCTTCGTCATCGACTACGGCGCCGTGGTGGACCTGCGCGCCTGCATCCTGTGGGGCGACCCCAGCCGGTCGGCCCGGGTGCGCCGCCGCATCAGCCTCGACGGCGGCCCCGATCCGGCCGAGGTGGTGCGCGACAGCGCCTGGCAGGACTGGATCCCGGTCACCGGCCCGGCCTGGACCCTGCCGCGCGCCCATCCCAGCTTCGGCCACGGTCGCATCCCGGAGCGCGAGCTGCGCCAGTACCCGCAACGCTTCTGGCACGACGTCGCCCCGGAGCCCGTCCTGGGCCGGTTCGAGCACATCGACATCGACGATGGCGGCAACCCCGCCGGTCGCATCCGCCTGCAGCGCTGCTGGACCGGGTCGGGCTGGCAGACCAGCGTCCCCGTGGAGTTCGGCGCCGAATGGGGCTGGGAGGACCTGTCCGAGATCCGCACCCTGCTGTCCGGCCGCGTGGACGCCGAGCATCGCCCGCGCCGGCGCACCATGCACGTCCGCATCGAGGGCCTGCCCGAGGACGAGGCCCTGTCCCAGGTCTACGACATGATCGGGCGCGTCGGCATCAGCCGCCAGCTCTACGTGTCCTGGGACCCGACCGAGACCATGCACCGCCACCGCCGCTCCGGCCTGGCCCGCATGGCCCGCCTGACCCCGTCGCAACTCGCCCGTCACGACTGGGTGGACAGCGGCGTCCAGTTCATCGAGGAGGTGGCCTAGATGGCGACGTTCCAGCTCCACGGCCTGACCTGGGATACGGCCGATTTTCGGTCCGATTACGGCCTGGTCCAGCCCGTCACGGTCGATGGGATCGCCATGGACCGGTGGGTGGCGCTGCATTACGCGGGGGCGGCGGCCGTCGCCGCCGCGGCCGAGGGCATCGGTGCCGCCGAGGCCCTGGCCCCGATCGTGGACGACGTGGTCGCACTGGCCGGCGCCCCGGACGACATCACCGCGCTGGCGGCCCTGGAAGACGCCACCGGCGCCCTGTCGGCCCTCGGCCCGGTCGCGGTCCAGATCGGCGCCCTCGGCCCGGTCGCGGCGGACATCGCCGCCTGCGCCGATGCGCTGGCCGATATCCAGGCCGCCCCCGCCGCCGCCACCGCGGCCGCCGCCCAGGCCTCCGCCGCCGGCACCAGCGCCACCGCCGCGTCGGGCCACGCCACCGCGGCCACCAGCGCCCGCACCGCCGCGGAGACCGCGCGCGACGCCGCCCTGGGCCACGCCGCCACCGCGGGCGGCCACGCCACCGCGGCCACCACGGCCCGCACCGCCGCGGAGGCCGCACGCGACACCGCGGAGGGCCACGCCACATCCGCCGCCGGTAGCGCCACCGCCGCGGCCGCCGGTGCGACCGCCGCCGACGATAGCGCCACATCCGCCGGCGATAGTGCGACCGCCGCCGCCGGGAGTGCGACCGCTGCCGCAGGCAGCGCCACGACCGCGGGCGGCCATGCCACCACGGCCGCCAGCGCCCGCACGGCGGCGGAGGGGGCACGCGACACCGCCCAGGGCCACGCCGCCACCGCCACGGCGGCGCGCACGGGGGCGGAGGCCGCCCGCGACCTGTCGCAAGCCTGGGCCGACAGCGAGGCACAGGAACCGGGGGGACCGGGCACCAAGAGCGCGCGGGAATGGGCCGCCGAGGCCCAGGCCATCGCCGGCGGCGATTTCGCGCCCGCATCGCACGGCCACGACGCCGCGGCGATCGTCTCCGGCACCCTCGACATCGCCCGCTTGCCGGCGGCGGCGCTGGAGCGCCTGGTGGACGTCGCCGATCAGGCGGCGCGCTACGCGCTGACCACGGCGACGGTGCAGGTGGGCGACACGGTGCGCCAGCTCGACACCGGGATCCTCTACCGGGTGGTCGACACGGACCACCTGGACGGCGCCACCGGCTACGTCGAGTACACCGCCGGCCAAGCGGCGGCGGTCCCCTGGTCCGGGGTGACCGATCGACCGAGCACCTATCCGCCGACCGCACACACCCACCCGTCCACGGCCATCAGCGACGCGAGCGCGGCCGGGCGGGCGATGCTGACCGCCGCCGACACGGCGGCGCAGCGGACCGCGCTCGCCCTGGGCAGCGCGGCCACCGCCAACGTGGGCACCACGGCCGGAAGCGTGGCGGCCGGCGACGATAGCCGCATCGTCGGCGCCCTGCCACGGGCCGGCGGCACGATGACGGGCGCGATTGATTTTGACGGCGCGGGCGCTGTCGATGTTGGAGCAGCTAACAACACCATCGCGGTGCAGAGCTACGCTGCTACTTTAGCGCCGGCGTACACCGCCACAAATCACGTAAGTGTAACTGTCACAGGAGATATCATAGAGGTCGACGCCCCGACGGGGACTGCGGCCGGACAGGTCGTCGTCCTGGAACTGACCCAGGATGGCACGGGTGGCCACAGCATCACGGCCTGGGATGCGTGGTGGGACTTTGGCGATCAAGACGCGCCGGACCTGCCGACTGGCGCGGGGGAGACGCTGGTCGTTTCGGCCATCGTATCCACAGGCGGGGCATCTGGCCGGACCACTCAAGTCTGGAGGACGTCATGATTGGGGCCTTGGCATTGCCGACGCTGACGCGGCGTACGTCCCCTCCCTATCCTGTCGGCGCAAACTTCCTGCGGTCCCCAATCGTGTACACCGCTCTGGCGAACATCACCGACGAGAGCGACGTGGGAGCAGGCGAGATCGGCACCGACAGCACCTACTCTTCCCCCCCAAGCAATTTCGTCGACGGGGGACTAGTCAACCCCATGTGGAATACGCGGCATCAGGACATGCACGTCTGGGTTCGCACTCCGGCTGCCACCGATCTGTCGGAGATCCGCATCGCTTATAGGAATGCGTCGTCGAATCACCCTGGCGCCACGGGTAATTTGTACTATTGGGGGGGTAGCGCTTGGGTGTTTGTATCCCCTCTAACCTACGCCGACAATGCGACTTTGAAAATCGACACTTTCGGTACTGTTAACGCCAGCCTGTTTCGGCTGACCTATTCGCCCAGCCCCACTACTGGCTGGGTTGGCATTAACGAAATCGAAATGTACCCGTGAGGTTTGACATGGCGACCCATTATCTATCCGGCGCTCGGCCGGAGTACCTCACTGCTGGCCGCGCCTGCCGGCTGCCGGGCGGTACTGCCCTGACCGCGTCTGGCGCCACAGCGGCACGACTGGAAGCAGAGGGCGCTACGCCCAGGCCGGCGCCTGGGGATGGACAGACGATTGAGCGCGGCCCGGCTGGGTGGGTAGCGCTCGATTTGCCCCCAGAAGAACTGGCCGACGTCCGGGCCGAGGCCCTGGACCGCGTCCAGGGCCAGGCCGAGACCCTGCGCGCCCGCGTCGCCAGCCCCGGCGACGGGCAGGCGATGTCGTACCTCAGTAAGGCCACCCACGCCGCCGAGGTGATCGCCGGGACCCGTACGGCGTCCGGGCTCCTGGAGCCGCTGGTGGGCGTTGAGGTGGATCCGGCCACCGGCCAGCCCTGCGCCACCCTGACCGAGGTGGCGGCCGTGATCGTCGCCGCCCAGGCCCAGTGGGAGGCGCTGGAGGGCCAGATCGACGCCGCCCGCCGGGCCGGCCGCATCGCCATCCTGGCCGCGACCGATGCCGCCGCCGTCCAGGCCGCCGAGGCCGCCATCGCCTGGCCCGACATCCCCGCGCTGCCGGGATGATGCCCCGCCCGCCATCGGCGGCGGGGGCCGGGGTGTGCGACCACCCCGAACCGGGAGATCGAACCTCCCCCACGTCCATGTCACGTGCCACGGGCCGTGACCCGCCCTCGCGCCGACGCGAGGGCTTGACTGGGGACCACAATGGCGGGAGAGTCCATCCGTTGCGTGCAATGCCACCGAAAGCTCGCCGAAATCAGCGACTTCACGGCCGGCCACATCGCCATCAAATGCCCCCGCTGTGGGGCCATGAACAGCCTGAGGGCCGCGACTCCGTCGCCCGCGCCGCGCCCCCCATCCGAGCGCCCCACCTGAGCGCCGGACAGGGAGAAACGTGTCATGCCCGACGGCAAAGGCACGCCCCGCCCCCCGATCGCCATCCTGCGGTTCGGCAAGCACCGCATCCCCATGACCCCCGACGAGGCGGCCGCGCTGGAAGGCCGCCTGCGCGCCTGGATCGACGCCCGCGGCATCCCGTACGGCTTCGTGCGCGCCCTGCTGGCGGGGGACGCCTGATGTTCCGGGCGCGCTATCCGCTCGGCCGCCTGCGCCCGGCGCCCTACAACCCGCGCGTCATCGACGCCCGGGCGTGCGCGGCCTTGCGCCAGTCCATCCGCCGGATCGGCGTGGTCAAGCCGATCATCGCCCGCGATACCGGCATCGTCATCGCCGGGCACCAGCGCCTGCGGCAGCTCACCGCGCTGGGCCGCGCCCTGGGGCCGGTGTACTTCGCCGCCGGCATCACGACCACGGACGAAATCCGGTTCAACCAGCTTCACAACCTCACCGAGGACGGGCCCGGCCTGTGGGCGCGGGTGCCGCCGGACCCGCGCATGGGCGTGTTCGTGGACGTCCCGGCCGAGCGCATCAAAGGCGCGTTCCGCGGCCCGGACGCCGTCACGCGGGCGACCATCGGTGCCCTGATCTGCCGCTACGGGCCGTGGGGGTGCGCGGTCGCGACCCGCGACGGCCGCGTCATCGACGGCATCAACTATGCCCTGACCTGCGCGGTGATGGGCCTCCCCTGCCGCACGATCCGCGTGCCCGACCATGCCGCGCGCTGGTTGACGCGGGACTATGGCGCGTTCCGGTTCGGCCATCTGTCCGGCGACACCTGGCGCCAGTCGGCGTGCCAGCGACCCCGCCTGCGCACGGGCGGCCAACGGGCCTGCCGGTCGCGGCTGTACGAGCGGCACGTGCTGCCCCGGCTCGGGCCGGGCGAACGCCTGATCGACTTCGGCGCCGGCCAGGCGGATTACGTCCGCAGGCTCCAGGGGCGCGGCCACCCGGTGGTGTGGGTCGAGTTCTTCCCGCTCGATGGCACCCGCCTCGACCGCCCGATCGCCCATGCGTGGTGCCGCGCGGCCCTGGCCGACTGGGCGGCCCACGGTCCATTCGACGTCGTGGTGTGTGACAGCGTTTTGAACTCCGTGGACAGCGTGGCGGCCGAACGCGACGTGATGGTCACCCTCAACGCCTTGTGCCGGGTCGGCGGCCGCGTCCACGTCTCCGGCCGCACCCGCGAGCGCCTGCACGCCATGGAGCGCACCACGAAACAGGCCAACCCGAAGCAGTACCTGCACGCCGGCGCGGTCGACGCCGACGGCTTCGTGGCGCTCTACCGGGGCGACCTGGAGGCCGCCCCCACGGCCTGGACGTTCCAGAAGTTCCATGCCGCCAGCGAGGCCCGGGGCCTGATCGAGACCTTCATTGGGCCGGTCCAGCGGTTCACCCGCTCGACCACGAGCTGGCAGGCGACGGCGGTCAAGACGGTGGACCTGGACCCGGCGACCGTCGAAGCCGCCCTGCGACGGGAGTTCGACCTGCCCTGGCCGGACGGCGACCGCGTCGGGCTGGCCGAGGCGGCCGTGCAGGCGTGGCGGGAAGCCCAGGCCATCGCGGCCGACCGGCCCGCCGCACCACCGGCGGTCGTGTGAGCCGACGCCCGCGCCGACGCCCCGCTCGCCGGCATGGACGGGAGCGCTGCGTTCCGCCGCCGACCCGCTCCCCGGACCCCTGTCCGGTGTGCCAAAAGTCTGCCGATTTGTGCCAAATCCGCCGCCGCGCTACACCGGTCAGGTCCGGGTGTCAGGTCCGGGTGTCGGGGCCGGGTGTCTGGGCCAGGTGCTTGCCACGAAAGAGAAAGGGCCTCGCCGTGTCCGGCGAAGCCCTTGAAAAACTTGGTGGAGCCGAGGGGAATCGAACCCCTGACCTCTACAATGCCATTGGTGAAGTGTGCGGTTTGACGCATTCTGACGCTCATTGAGTGAGGCTGTAACAGCCTGTTATTCCACGCATATGCACATTGTTCCGCTTTGCGCTTGCCTGCGGGCCGCATCCCTGAATTGATAATGGCTGTTTACCATCTGCTTACCGACAAGCAGGGAGGCCGCCATATGCGCGTTCAGAGAATCACCAAGAAGTCAACCCTCGACCCGCTGCGGAAGGAACCGCCGGACAAGCGGCTGTTGATCTGGGAATCGGAAACCCGGGGCTTCGGGGTGCGCGTCACCGAGACCGGCAAGGTGACCTTCGTCTTCCAGTACCGCGACGCCACCGGCACCAGTAAGCGGGTAACCATCGGTGAGTTCGGGCAACCCTGGACGGTGGACATGGCCCGGGATAGGGCCGTGGACATGCAACGCGCCGTGGCGGAGGGCCGGGACCCGAGGGAAGAGAAGAGAGAGGCACGGAACGCCCTCACCATCGGTGAGGTGGTGACCCGGTACCTCGACGAAGGGCCGACCGACAAGCCCGGCAAGAAGGCGTCATCATGGACAACGGACAGGTCGAACCTGACTCGTCATGTCATGCCCCTGCTGGGGAACCGGCCGGCGCGGTCGGTCACCAAGGATGACGTCGCGCGGTGGCTGGCCGACGTGGTGGAGGGCAAGACGGCAACCGTCGAACGGACAGGCAAGGCCCGAGGGGTGGCGCGCGTCCAGGGCGGACCCGGAACCGCCGCCCGGGCACTGGCCGTCTTCGGCGCCATGATGGAATGGGCGCATGGGAAGGGCATTGTGCCCGGCAACCCGGTTGCGGAGGTGAAGCCGCCCAAGGCCAAGAAAAAGGACCGCTTCCTGTCCGAGTCGGAAGTCTCCCGGCTCAACCGGGCCATGCTGTCGCTGGTTGATGACCTGGACATGCTCCGCCCTGCATCCGCAGATTGCTTTCGATTGCTTATGCTAACAGGGTGCCGCAAGGAAGAGGTGGCTTCCCTGCGGTGGGAGTACATTGACCTTGAGCGTGGACTCTTAAATCTGCCTGATAGCAAGACAGGCGCGAAGGTGGTGGTGCTGGCACTGCCTGCGGTGGACATGCTGGCCGCCCTGCGGGAGCGGCGCACCGAGGCACCTTGGGTCTTTCCGGCCCGCCGGGGCGATGGGCCGATAGGCGGACTTCAGAAGGATTGGGAAATGGTCCGGGAATGGGCCGGGGTGGAGGGTGTCCGAATCCATGACCTTCGTCATTCCTTCGCGTCGTTCGCCGCCGCCGACGGCGCGTCCCTGCTGCTGATCGGCAAGACCCTGGGGCACCGCCGGGCAGAGACGACGCAACGCTACGCGCACTTGGCCGATGACCCTGTGCGCCAGGTCGCTAACGCCGCCGCCGGCCGAATTGCCCGCGCCCTCACTTCAAAATCGGGGGAACGCGGGGGAACACGGGGAACAGGGGGGGCGCCGAAAGGTGCCCCGGAAAAAATATTCTCGCGGAAACACGTTTCGCCCCTTGTCATGCGCGCGTCGGAACGTTATGTTGTAGACACGTTCAAAGGAGACTGACGCCGATGCTGTATCTTCTCGAGCCGGCCGGCACCTCATCACAACTGGCTGAGGTGTCCGGCGACTTCCTGCCCCCGGCAAAGCAGCGCGCATGGCTGAACCAGGGCCGTTTTTTTACGCCGGTTCCGCCGGGCCGCCCCGGCCGCGAACGCCAGTGGCCCTTGCTGGCGTTCTACGAAGCCGCACTGATCGGCGCCATTGGTCGCGCGGGGTTCGATACCGCAATCGCGCACGAAGCGTTCTCGGTGATGTTCCACCGCCTGGAAACGGAAAAGCTGACCGATGATGAGCGTATCGACATTGGCGCCGCCGCCCGCGACGCGGGCCAGGACCGTCGAGAGGCCATCATTGTCGAGGTGCTGCGCCGCTGCACGGCTGACGACATTCCCGAGTTCGGCCGCACGGCGCCGTCCGACAACCGGGATATGTGGTTCCTGACTCTGATCGGTCCCGTCGGTGAGTTCGACGGGCACCGGACCACGCTGGATGCGATCACGCTGGTTCGGGGTCCGGTCTCCCGTCTGCCCGCGATGGTGCCCACGATCCCGCCTGACATGGCGCGCCAAGGCTTTCTGGCCGTCCATATGGTGCTGGACGTGACGGCCGCCGTGCAGCGCGTACATGACGTGATCGGACCCGCCGCCGCCGTCGCCACCGCCTAACCGGGAAATCACCATGACCACTCAGGCCAACGCGCCCCCCGAGGCGCGAACCCCCGAGCTTTGCCTACCGGCCCACCTGCGCAAGCCGCGCCTGCGCCCGGACGAACTGTGCCAGTACCTCGAGTTGGCGCACGGGATCGAAATCAAGCCCTCGACGCTGGCGACGTGGCGTTGCCGGGGCGGAGGCCCGCCGTTCGTCCGCTTCAACCGGACCCCGCTCTACCCGCGCGACCTGGCCGACGCCTGGGCGGACGAAAAGCTGGGCGACCCGATCACCAGCACCAGCGAGGTGGCGTGATGAAGACGCCCGCCGATTTCGCCGCGATGAGCGATCCCGACCGCAACCGGCTGTTCCGCCGGCCCTGGCTGGACCCGGAGCGGCCCGCCCGCCGGCCGGAGCCGATCCCCGAGGATCGGTACGCCCACCTTGCCCGCCTGCTGGTGCGCGACATGAGGGCGGAGGCCGCCTGACCATGACCACCCCGCGCCCGAACACCCGCCTGGACTTCGCCGAGATCAACCGCGCTGCCCTGTCCGCGCTGCCGGCCCTGCTGTCGCGCTGGTTGCCCGACGGCCGGCGCAACGGCGTTGAATACATCGCCCGCAACCCGCGCCGCACCGACCGCCGGCCCGGATCGTTCAGCGTGAATATGCACACCGGGCGTTGGGGCGACTTCGCCACGGGCGACAAGGGCGGGGACCCGATCAGTCTGGCCGCGTACCTGCATGGTCTGCGCCAGGTCGAGGCCGCCCGCGCGCTGGCCGACATGCTGGGGATACGCCATGAATGACAGCACCGCACGGGCGTTCGCCCCCCTCACCGACGAAGAGCGCGCCACCGCGAACGACGCGCGCCCGCCGAAGGGCGACAAGACCCCGATCATCCCGGTCCCCGAGGATGCGCCGCCGATGCGCTTCCGTCATCCGGCCTGGGGTGAGCCTGTCGCCACATGGCCCTATCACGACGCGGACGGCCGCTTGATGGGCTTTGCCGCCCGGTTCCAGTTCGAGACGGACGGGCAGCCGGACAAGGACGTGTTGCCGCTCACCTATTGCGACATCGGCCAGGGCAAGCGCGCATGGCGGGCCAAGGCCATTCCGGCGCCGCGCCCGCTCTATCGCCTGCCCGACTTGGTGGCGCGACCCGATGCGCCGGTGCTGATCGTCGAGGGCGAAAAGACCGCCGACGCTGCCGCGACCCTGTTCCCGGACATGGTGGTCACCACGCCGATGGGCGGGGGCAAGGCCCCGCACCTCACCGACTGGTCACCGCTGGACGGCCGGCCGGTGACCGTCTGGCCCGATCACGACGATCCGGGCGCTGACTTCGCCGCCCGCGTGGCCGAACTGGCGATGGATGCCGGCGCCGCGTCGGCGCGCATCGTCGAGGTACCCGCCGACTTCCCCCCGAAGTGGGACCTGGCCGACGATCCGCCGGAGGGCGCCGATCTGCCCGCGCTGCTGGCCGACGCCGCGCCGTGGATGCCCCCGACCGAGGAAGACGACGGGCCGCCCGCCGACGAACCGAAGCGGCCGGGTTTCGCCGCCTATGACACCTGGACACCCTACGGCCGGCCCGGGCTGTACTTTCATGGGTTCGGCAAGGGCGATCCGCCGCCGCCGACGGACACATGGATTTGCTCGCCGATCTGGGCCGACGCGATGACCGAGGGCGCCGACGGCCGGGACCACGGGCTGTTGCTGCGGTTCACCGACCCGAAAGGCCGGACGAAGGAATGGGCCGCGCCCATGTCTCTGTTGGCCGGTGACGGCTCCGACCTTCGGCGCGAGCTTCTGGACCAAGGCGTTCGGATCGACATTCAGGCCGGCCGGACGCTGTTGCCGCGCTGGATCATGAGCCGGTTCCCCGACCGGGAAGTGATGGCCGCGACCCGGACGGGCTGGTTGTCCGACCGCTCCGCCTACATCTTGCCGCACCGCACCATCGGTGACGCGGAAGCGGTGTGGCAGGGCACCGACGCCCCCGGCACTGGCACCGCCGGCACCCTCGACGGCTGGCGCACGGAAGTTGCCACCCGCGCCGTCGGCAATCCGCTGGCCGTGCTGGCGCTGTCTGCCGCGTTCGCGGGGCCGCTGCTGGCGCGCGTGCATCGCCAGGGGGCCGGGCTCCACCTTGTCGGGGACTCCAGCACGGGCAAGTCAACGCTGCTGGATATGGCCGCGTCCGCCTGGGGGCATCCGCGCGAGTTCGGCCGGTCATGGCGCACGACGTCAAACGGGCTCGAGGCCGTGGCCGCCGCCCGGAACGACGGGCTCTTGATCCTGGATGAAATATCGGAGTGCGATCCGCGCGAAGTCGGCGCCGTGGTCTATGCGCTGGGCAATGGTGCGGGCAAGACCCGCGCGACCCGCACCGGAGGCGCCCGCCCCGTGCATCGGTGGCGCGTCGTGGCGCTGTCATCGGGGGAACGTTCCATCGCTGCCAGCATGGCGGAGGGTGGACGGCACCAGAAGGCGGGGCAGTCCGCGCGCCTGTTGGACATCCGGTGCGATGGCCGGGCGCATGGCGTCTTCGACGTGCTGAACGGCGCCCCGGACGGTCGCACGCTGTCCGACACCCTGAAGACAGCGACCGAGGATCATCATGGGCACGCCGCGCCCGCGTTCATCGAGGCGCTGTTGATCGACGGGCAGGATCATGGCGCCCTTCTGGCCGATCTTCGCGCCGAACCGGGCTTCGCGGCCGGCGCCGAGTTGGAGGGCCGGGCCGCGTCCATGCTGGCGTTGATCGCCCTGGCCGGTGAACTGGCGCGGGACTACGGCATTGTGCCCTGGCCGGAGGGCGCCGCCCTCGACGCCGCGACGCTGGCGTTCGGTCTGTGGCGGGACGGCCGCACCGAGGGCCGGCCGGAGGATGAACAGATTTTCGACGCGGTGCGCGCGTTCCTGGATCGGCACGGCGACACCCGGTTCTCGGTGGTGAGCGAGAGGGACACCATCCAGACCCGCGACCGCGCCGGCTGGTGGCGTGACGACCAACAGGGCCAGCGGACCTACCTGTTCACGTCCGACGCGCTGAAGGAAGCGGTGGCGGGGCACGACCTGACCCGCGCCCTCGACGGGCTGGATCGGGCCGGGTGGATCGTGGAGCGGGACCACGGCAAGCGGTCGAAGAAAATCCGCGTCCCGGGGCGCCCGGTCAATGTCTATGCGATCCGGCCGGAGGGATGACCGATGGCCCTGGCCGACATGCTGGCCCGCCGACGGGCCGAACGCGAGCGTGATGATACCGACGCCCTCGCCGCCGACCTGAAGGCCCGGGCGGATCACGTCTACGCGATCATGGCCTACATCGCCACGCATGGTCACGACGACGGGACAGACGAGCCGTGCGTTGAATGGGAACCGCCCGCATGACGGCGCGCCTGATCGTGACGCAGGACCGGCCGGGGGCACCGCTGATCCTGTCCGTCTATCGCCCCGACACACTCGAGCCCGCCGCCGTGGTGCCCATGACCGCGACCCGGGCCGTCGCGCTGGCCGCCGACCTGCTGGCGCTGGCGCGGCACGACATCACCGACCACCCAAAGGAGACCTGAGCCATGAGCACACCGACCTTCAACCACCGTCTGCCCCCGAACACCGTCGAGGGCGCCGAACACATTGCCCGCCGCGCCGCCAAGGGTGCCCTGACGTTCCCGGTGACGGCTGTTACCGACCCGGCGGAGCGGGCCGGGTTCTGGCGCTGGTTGCGCGAGACCATGTACATGACCGCCGTGGAAGACACCGGCGAACGGTACTGGTGCGCCATCTTCATTTGCGCCGCGATCCGCCGGGCGAAGGCGCTGGTGGCGGAGGTAGATCGGGACCCTGTTCGTCTGCTTGACCCGGACCTGTCCGACCTCATGCCCGACGAAATGCAGGCGAAGATGAAGCAGGGCTTCCGCGAGCATTTCCCGGACCTGGCCGCCGCCGGCCGGGTGGACGAAACCGGCACGACCTTCTATCCGGCCGACGCCATTGCGGCAGAGTTTGGTGTGTCGGTGGAGGACGTCGAGGCCGCCGCCGGTGACGCTCCGCAGCGTCCTGTTGGAGGGTTGAACCGGGTGCATTAGTAACGACCATCAACAGCCGTCAACGAATATCAACGACCGTCAAACTTAACTTCACGCGCGCGCGAGCCCGGACTTGCTTCCGGGCTCTTTTTCTGTCCAGGCTGGCAATGGCTGGACAGGACAACGCTATGTCATTTCTTCGTCGCATTCTCGGACTGGAAACCCGGGCGGGTTCGCTTGGCGAACTCGAGGCGCTGCTGCGCGAGGCGCACGGCACCGCTGCCGGCATTGCCGTGTCGGCCGACGCTGCGCTGGAGTATCCCGCCGTCCTGGGCGCTGTCCGGGCGATCAGTGAATCGGTCGCCATGCTGCCGTGTCACCTGTACCGCCGCGACGGTGACGACCGGCGCCGCGCCGATGACCATCCCCTCGAGCCGATCCTGTCTCGTCTGCCCTGCCCCTGGGTGACCGCGTACCAGTTCCGCGCCGACATGACGGCCGCGTTGATCCTGGACGGTCAGGCGTTCGCGCACATTGCCCGTGCCAGCGACGGCCGGGTTCTCGAGGTGGTGCCGCTGCCGCGCAAGTCGGTCACGGTCGAGACGGACGCCAGCACCTTGGAGCCGCGCTACCGCCTGAGCCTGAGCGATGGGACGCAACGCCACCTGGACCGGACGGAGGTGTTCCACCTGCGGGGCCTGGGCATCCAACCGAACACCGGCCTGTCCCTGATCCACGCCGGCCGCCATGCCATCGGCCTGGGCATCGCCCTTGAGCGTCACGCGAGCCGGATCATGGCGCGTGGTGCCCGACCGTCCGGTGTTGTCACCGCGCCGGAGGGTGTGAAGGGCGACGTTCTCGAACGCCTGAAACTGTCCCTTCAGCGGTTCCATACTGGCGACAATGCCGGCGGAACGCTGTTGCTCGAGGGCAAAGGGGCCTCTTTCACGCCGCTCACCTTCAACGCGGTGGACAGTCAGTTTCAGGAAATGCGGACGTTCCAGGTGGCGGAGGTGTCGCGCATCCTGCGGGTTCCGCTGTCCCTGCTGTCGGAAATGTCGCGGGTGACACACGCGAACGCGGAAAGTCTCGGGAGACAATTCCTGAGCCTTACACTGCTGCCGTACCTGCGCTTGTGGACCGAGACGATTTATCGGGACCTTCTGACGGAAGACGAGCGCGAAGACTACTACGCCGAACACACCACGGGCGCCCTGGAAATGGCCGATCTGGGAAGCCGGATCGACGCCTACGTCAAAGCCATTGCCGGCGGGCTCATGACCGCCGACGAGGCGCGCGGCAAAGAGAACCTGCCCCCAGAGGGTGGAGAGGCCGGCCGCCTGCGCTTCCCGCTGAACACCGGATCGGAGGGCCAGGGCGATGGCGACTGAGTACGTCGAAGTCCGGTTCGCGCCGGAGGTAGACGCCGACGCCGGCACCTTCCGAGGCACTGCCTGCCCGTATCTGGTTCTCGACAACCACAACACCGACTTCGCGCCGGGTGCCTTCGCCGCGTCGGTCGAGGAACGCCAGGCCAGCGGCGGACGGTTCCCGATCCTGCTGTTTCACGACCCCAAGCGGGTGTGCGGCGCCGTCACCGGCTTTCAGGACACGCCGGAGGCGCTGGGCATCGAAGGCCGCTTCGTCACCGAGACCGACACCGGCCGCGAAGCGCACGCGCTGGCGAAGGCCGGTGCCCTGTCCCTGTCGGTGGGGTTCCGCCGGCTCGCCGACCGGCCCCGACGCGGGGGCGGACGCACGATCACCCGGGCCGAACTGGTGGAAATCAGTTGCGTCCCGATTGCCAGCAATCCGAAGGCCCGGATCACCGAGGTTCGGGCAGACCATGCCGCCGATGGCGCGGCGCAACCGAAAGGCAAGGACATGGAAAACGAAGCCGTGACCGACGCCGCGCCGGACGAGACGCGCGGCACCGATGACGCCCCCGACCTCGAGACCCGCATGGGCGAGTTCGGGGACACCCTCACCAGCATCAAGACCACCGTCGAAGGTATGGGCAAACGCCTGGATCGTGTCGAGGCCCGCGCGGGCCGCGCTGGCGTTTCTGCTGGGACCGAAACCCGTTCCGGTGTCGAGGTGGAACACCGCGCCCTTGCCGCCCTGGCCCGGGGCGATGACAAGCCCATGATCGAACTGCGCTCCATGTGGTCGGGCAGCGACCCGGACGGCGGCTATGTCGTCATGCCGGAACTGTCCAAGACCATGACGAAGAAGCTGTTCGACGCAACCCCCATGCGCCGACTGGCCCGCGTCGAGACGATCACGCAGGGTGACGCCTGGGTGGAGCCCATCGACGCCGACGACATCGGCGCAACCTGGGTTGGCGAGCGGGAAGCTCGCGCCGACACCGACACGGCCGAACTTGGTCTGTTGACCGTCCCGCTCCGGGAAATCCAGGCGCAACAGCCGATCACGCAACGCCTGCTGGATGACAGCGGGATCAACCTTGGTCAGTGGATCGAAGGCAAGATCACCGACAAGTTCACCCGCTCCGAGGGCGCGGCGTTCATTTCCGCGACCACCACCCCGAAGCGGCCGGCCGGCCTGCTGTCCTACGCGACCGCCGCGACCGCCGACGCGACCCGCCCGTGGGGAACCATCCAGTTCGTGAAGTCCGGCGACAACGCCAAGATCACGGCGGACGGGCTGAAGAACCTGGTCTGGGCATTGCGCGCCCCGTACCGGGACGGCGCCGTGTTCCTGATGAACAGCAACACCGCGAACGCCCTGGACACCCTGACCGACACCGAGGGCCGGTACCTGTGGCGCTCGAGCATGACGGCCGGGGCGCCGAACAGCCTGCTGGGCTACCCCGTCGAGTTCGACGAAACGATGCCGGACATTTCGGGCAACGCCTTCCCCATCGCCTTCGGCAACTTCAAGCGGGCGTACCTGATCGTGGACAAGCTGGGGACCCGGTTCATCCGCGACAACCTGACCGACAAGCCGAACGTCCTGTTCTACGCCTATCGCCGCGTCGGTGGCGGGCTGGCGAACAGCGAGGCCGTGAAGCTTCAGAAGATCACGAGCTAGGGAGCCCGGACCATGAAGGACCTGCATAACAACGTCGCGGTGGTCGAGGTGCTGCCCCCGGCCGCCATGTCGGCCGACAACGTGCCCGCCGCCCTGGACCTGGCCGGCTTCCGTTCCGCCGTGCTGCTGCTGCACGTCGGGATCGGAGGCATCACCTTCACGGGCTCGAACAAAATCGAGTTCAAGCTGACGCATTCGGATGATGACGCGACCTACGAGGCCGTCACCGCCGATGACCTGGACGGCGTGGACTCGGTGGGCACTGGCGGGATCGTCCTGAGCCTGACCGAGGAACACGCGGCCGCGTCCTTGACCAAGATCGGGTACGTCGGCGAACGCCGGTATCTGAAGTTGCTGGCGGACTTCAGCGGGACGCACGGCACCGGGACGCCCATCGCGGCCGTGCTGGTGAAGGGCCACCCGCTGTCGGCTCCGGTGGCCTAACGGGCGACGGGGGGAACGAACAGCGGCGCGGACCCGCTGCGAGCCTGGATCGGTCCCCGTCGCGGGGCTCCTTTCCCCCTTGATCGCTGATCCAGGCAAGTCCGCACCGTCCGCCGGGGGTGTCCAGCCTTGCCCCCGGCGGACCCTTATTCGGAGACGAGACACGATGCCCCGCCGCGCCCCGACCGTCTGCCCGCATTGTGGAGGCACACACCCGCACGGTGTGCGCTGCCCGCGTCTGCGGGACACGAGGCCATCGGCGAGCCGGAGAGGCTACGGCACCGACTGGCGCCGACTGCGGGCGGAGTTGATGCCGGAGGGCACGCGGTGCCGCATGTGCGGGAAGCCGGCCGCGCACCTCGACCATATCCTGCCCAAGAGCCGGGGCGGGACCGATGACCCGAGCAACCTGCAACCGTTGTGTCATAAATGCCACAACAGGAAGACGGCCGCTGAACGGGAGGCCCGGACATGCTGACCATCGAAGACGCACCCGACACCGACCTGGTGACCCTGGCCTCCGTCAAGACCGCGCTGTCCGTCACCGGCACGGGTGACGACGCATGGCTTGGTGACCTGATCGACCGCGCGAGCGCGGCTGTCGTGTCGTTCTGTGGCTGGCCGATCCTGTCCGGCAGCTACTCCGAGACCATCGAGACGGACGGACGGACCCATACCATCCTGCTGTCGCGCTTCCCGGTCTCCGCTGTTACCGGCTTGACCCTCGACGGTGTGGACGTGACGGCGGACATGGACTGGAAGGTTCAGGCCGGTGGCGGGTTGACCCGGTGGAAGGACCACCGTTCCACACCCTGGCCGCGCGGTGCCGTGGTGGTCGAGTACGACGCGGGCTATGCGACCGCGCCCGATGACGTCCAGGCCGCGACCATCGAACTGGTGCGCCAGTGGTTCGACCGGAACCGAGACCCGAACATCAAGGCCACCAGCTACGCGGACACAACGTCGGTGAGTTACGTCGTCAACCCGCCTGGTCTGCCCGCCGTGGTCCGCGACCTGCTGACCCCGCATCGGCTGCCCGGGCTCCGCTGATGGGGAGGGGGGTGTTCGTATTTCGTTCGGTGGGGGCGTAGACCGACCGGGGGTCAAGCGCGAGATGCCGCCGAAAATGGGGTTTTGAGCGATGAAGGGCAGGAAACCGAAGTTGCAGGTGGTCGAAGGTGGGGCCGCTGTCCGCCGTGCGCCACCGCCGCCGGCATGGCTTCCACCTCATGCGAAGGCGGAGTGGAAGCGCGTCGCGCCACGCCTTCAGGCCCGTGGCCTGCTGAATGACGAGGCCCGCGCCACGCTCGAAAGCTACTGCGTCGCGGCCGGCATGGTGCGGGAGTGCGAAGAGACGATGGCCGCCGAGGGCCGCACGGTCGAGACCGAGCGCGGTCCCGCTGTTCATCCCGCCTTCCGCATTCAACAGGGCGCCATGCGCGAGGCCCGCTTGCTCGCCACAGAATTGAGCCTGACACCGCACCGCCAAGCCCTGAGAGGCAAGACCGATGACGACACCGACAACGGATGGGGCGGACTGGTGGACGGCTGACCAATGCCGCCCCGCCTGGTTGTTCGATGACAGCGACATTCCCGATCCTCATGGGAAGGGCGCCCGGGCCGTGGCGTTCGTCGAACGGCTGACGATCACCGAGGGGCCGCGCGCGGGGCAACCGCTCGGCAAGGTGCTGGCACCGTGGCAACGGCGCCTGATCCAGCGCATCTATGGCGACACCCTGCCCGATGGCCGGCGCCGCTTCTCCGACGTGGCCGTATGGCTGCCGCGTGGCAACGGCAAGACCACCCTCATTGCCGCGCTGGGGTTGCTCCACCTGCTGGGGCCGGAGCGCGACGCCGCCGGGCAGGTGGTGGTCGCGGCGGCTGATCGGGGGCAGGCATCCATTGGGTTCGGGCACGCGAAGCGGTATGTCGAGGCCGACAAGACCTTGAGCCGGATCGTGCGCCCGGTGGAGTCACAGAAGGAGTTGCATCACCCGAAATCGGGATCGGTCCTGAAGGCCATTTCGCATGAGAGCTACACCAAGCACGGGCTCAACGTCTCCCTGCTGATCGGTGATGAAATCCACGCATGGCCGGCGCACTCGGGCCGCGAATTGTGGCGCGTTCTCAGGACCAGCATGGGCAAGCGGGCCGATCCGCTGACCATCACGATTTCAACCGCTGGCGTCGGCCGCAACACACTGGCCTGGGATCGGTGGTCCTACTCGCATGCGGTGGCGAAGGGCGAGCGCGAAGACGAATCGTTCCTGCCCGTCATCTTCGCGGTGCCTGAACCGCCCGAGGGTGAGGACGTGCCCTGGCAGGACGAAGCCCTGTGGCACGCGCTGAACCCGGCCTTGGGCGAGTTCCTGTACCTCGACGAACTGCGCAAGCTGGCCCGCCAGGCCGCCCCGCTGCCGCATGAGGTGGAGGGGTGGCAACAATTGCATCTAAACAGATACATAGACGGCAGCGTGGCCGGATGGGTGGCGATGACCAGTTGGGATCGCGGCGCCGATCCGGTGGACCTGGACGCCCTCGAGGGCCGGCCGGCCTGGATTGGCGTTGACCTGTCCAGCACCACCGACTTGACGGCCGTGGTCCTGGCCGTGCCCGACGATGACGGCGGGGTGGACGTGGTGCCCTTCTGTTTCGTCCCGGCCGATAACATCCGCCGCCGTGCGGAGGTGGACGGGGTGCCGTATCCGAGTTGGTGCGACACCGGCCTGTTGACCGCGACACCGGGCAACGTGGTGGATTACGGCGCCGTCGAAGCCTGCATCATGGACCTGTGCGCGCGGTTCGACGTGCGCGAAATCGCAATGGACCAGTGGAACGCGACCGCGACCATCAACCGCTTGACCGAGGCCGGTCTGCCCGTGGCGACGCATCGCCAGGGGTTCTTGAGCATGTCGGCCCCGATGAAGGACACGGAACGCCTGAACCTCTCCGGGAAGATCAGGCACGGCGGACATGAGGTGCTGAGGTTCTGTGTGGGCAACGTGACGCCAGACCGCGACCCGGCCGGCAACATCAAGCCATCAAAGACCCGATCCAAGGAGCGGATCGACGCCGCGACCGCGCTCATCATGGCCGTCGGCCGCGCCGTGGCCGGTGACGGTGGCGGTTCGATCTACAACGACGAAACCGCCCGCCCGGACGGGTTCCTGATCCTCTGAGGTGACGCCATGCAACCGGACCTGAAGACCCCGTTCCGCCTGCTGGGGCAGGCCGCGACATACACCCCGAGCGCGGGTTCGGCCGTGTCGTGCAAGGCCATGCCTGTTGGCGGAGGCGAGACGTTCACGGTCGGGAGGGTGACCTTCACCGCAGACCGGCCGCTGTTCCATGTGCGCCGATCCGAGGTGACACCTGCTGTCGGTGGCGTGCTGACGGTGGACGGCACCGCGCACCCTGTCCAGGCTGTCGAGGCCGTCGAGGGAGACGCGCGCGGGCTTCTGTGGCAGGTGGTGCCCGCCTGGGGCGCACTGTACGACTGGACCACGCCGGGCAGCGGAGGCGGCTCACCGCACGATCCGCCCGACCCGAGCCTGACCTATACGGCCGCCGCGACGTCGGCCGGCTCCGGGACGCTGACCGTTCTTTCAAGCGGCTGGACCACCGGATGGGCGCGCGACGGCGATTCCCTGACGGTGGACGGCGACACCTACGAGATCACCGGCGACGTTCAGTTGTCGCTGATCGGCATGTCCTACGGGTTCGCGTCGGTGCCGATCACGCCGGCCCTGAGCGCGTCCCTGGCCGGTGGCGAGACGGTGACCTACACCCCGGCCGGGGCGAGCAACACCCGCAGCGTCCGGGCCGCAATCGCGGACTACGAGGCCAGCGAAATCATGGCCGGAATCCAGACCGGGGACCGGCGGCTGATCGTCCGGGCCGATGACATCAACCCGGCGCCTTCCACGTCCGACTTGGTGGAGATTGACGGCAGCGACTGGTCCGTTGTGAGCGTCGAGACCATCCACCAGGGCGCCGACGTGGTAGCGTGGGTGTGCCAAGTGCGGGTGTAGCCGGCTCCAGAACTAACCGGCATTCGACGCCTTGATGTTGACCCGACGAACTGCGTTTTCTGCCTTTTTCAAGGCCCGCGTTGCTGCGTCACGGGAAACCTCTTCCACGATTTGGTCCATACCGCCGGACGCGGCGATACGAACATTACGCGCAGCCCCACCGCTGACCAAAGTCCCAGACTGGGAACGAATTGGAGCACACCAGGAATCCGACATGACGACCACCTTTCTCTGTCTTTTGCCCATGGCAGAATCTCTTAAGTCGAGGGCCACGTCAATCTCTCCAACGGCGTTCAGCCCCTCGGACGGCTTCCCGATCCTATGGCCGATACAGCGCCCGTCGAAGTGACCGTGGTCCAGGTGGGCCGCGTGAACCGGGGCAGTCTGATCGCCCTGGCCGTGGCCGAAGTCACCATCGCCGAAGTGCCGATCAGATTGCAGGCCATCCCGGTTCGACGTGCCCCAGGCGGAGGGCTGATCGTCCAGGAGCCGCACACCCGGGGGCCGGGCGGGGCATGGTATCAGGCCTGCATTCTGCCGCCGGAAGTGCATTCCGCGCTGGGCTCGCTGATCCGGGCCGAACTAACCAAATGCGCTTTGGTTTTCACTCGACTAGTGGGAAACAGTCTGCGCTGCCCGGATCGGCCGGCTCTGAACTGTAAAAAAACGCGATGTTTAGTGCGAGAACCGGAATATGGTAAAAAGACAAAGCCCCGCACCAAACAAAGCAAACAAAATACCAGGCGCCAACGCCTCAAGCTTAACAGAGTTCCCGCCAGACGTAACGCCGAATCGGAAATCCCCAGTTGCACCTTTTACAAACAAAAAGTAACCCAAATTTATTGAGAGCCCGCCAACAGCGATTGCAAGCGCCCCTAATACAATGCTTATCCATGCTCCGTCCATAAACACCCCCCAAAGGCAGCCTTAAGCGCCGCGACCTTTTGGTTAAGGGCGCCTTGCCCCCCTTTCTAAGTTGTAGGCCCTACAGACTTTCCAAGGTCATCCTGCGGCAGATACTCCCTATCTGTCAACCACGCTTTCAGGATGTGTATGCGTTCAACCAGGGACGAGACCGAAAGGTCATCGTCTACCGCCTGACCATCTGGGGAAATCCCCAGATACCCGCCCGCCCCTGGGGTGACCTGGGGGCGGGTCTTGCGTTCTGTTCCCCGTGTTCCCCCATGTTCCCCGGCCGGGGGAACAGGTTTTCACCAATAAAAACAACGCTGTACCCTCTGTTCCCCGTGTTCCCCCGGGGAACAACAAGGGGGAACCTGGAAACGACGGGGGAACACACGCGCGGGGCAGGTGACCGCAGCGACCCCGGCCTTCCTGAATCCGCGCCCGAAACTTCCTATAGACTTCCTGGAAAGCAACAAGGGGCCAGCCCATCCAGGCTAACCCCTTGTTTTCATTGGTGGAGCCGAGGGGAATCGAACCCCTGACCTCAGCAGTGCGATTGCTGCGCTCTCCCAACTGAGCTACGGCCCCGACTGTATTCCGCAGCGCCCGGACCGGTGGGCCCAGCGCCGCGGAGAGGCAGGACCATGCTGCGCGTCGGGCGCAAAGTCAAGAGCGGATTTCGGCGCCGCGCACGGCTGGTCGCTGGGCCTCCGGCGCAATTTTTCCCTTTGCAAAACGGCTCGGCCTGCATAAATACATCGAACAACCGTTCTGAAAATATTTCCACACCAAGACGCCGGAGTTTTGTCATGGATACCTCTGCCGCCACCGCGACCGGCGCCACCTTCCGCGGGCGCGTCTACGACAGCATCACCGACACCGTCGGTGCGACGCCGCTGGTCCGCCTGAAGCGGTTCGCCGCCGCCCACGACGCCAAGGCCGACATCATCGGCAAGTGCGAGTTCTTCAACCCGCTGGCCTCGGTCAAGGATCGCATCGGCGTCTCGATGATCGAGGCCGCCGAGGCCGACGGCCGCCTCAAGCCGGGGGCGACGCTGGTCGAGCCCACGTCGGGCAACACCGGCATCGCGCTGGCCTTCGTCTGCGCCGCCAAGGGCTATCGTCTGATCCTGACCATGCCGGAGAGCATGTCGGTGGAGCGCCGCAAGATGCTCAAGCTGCTGGGCGCCGAACTGGACCTGACACCGCCCGAGAAGGGCATGAACGGGGCCGTGACGCGCGCCCAGGAGCTGGTCGAGAGCATCCCGGGTGCGGTCATGCTGCAGCAGTTCCAGAATCCGGCCAATCCGGAGGTTCACCGCCATACGACCGCGGAGGAAATCTGGGCCGATACCGGCGGTGCGGTCGACGTCGTGGTGTCCGGCATCGGCACCGGCGGCACCATCACCGGCGTCGGCGAGGTCCTGAAGGCGCGCAAGCCCGACCTGAAGATGATCGCGGTGGAGCCGGAGGACAGCCCGATCCTGTCGGGCGGCAAGCCCGGGCCGCACAAGATTCAGGGCATCGGCGCCAACTTCGTGCCCGACATTCTGAACACCGGCATCTACGACGAGGTGCTCGGCATCGGCAACGAGACCGCGTTCGCGACCGCCCGCGCGGTCGCCAAGCTGGAGGGGCTGCCGGTCGGCATCTCGTCCGGCGCGGCACTGGCGGCGGCGGCTGAGGTCGCCAAGCGCGACGCCATGGCGGGCAAGCAGATCGTCGTCATCCTGCCGTCCTTCGCCGAGCGCTACCTGTCCACGGCGCTGTTCGAAGGGCTGTAGGGCGCGCCCGAGAAAGGGTTGCCGGCGGCCCCGGCGGCGGGTAGAGCGGGAGCGTCTCCGCTGCCGCCGAAGGGGTCCGCCATGGCATTGAAGGTCGTTGTCATCCCGGTCACACCGTTCCAGCAGAACTGTTCCCTGATCTGGGACGACGCGACGATGACCGGTGCGCTCGTCGACCCGGGCGGCGAGCCGGAGCGGCTGCTGGCGGCCGCCGCCGAGCGCGGCGTGACGATCGAGACGATCCTGCTCACCCACGGCCACCTCGACCACATCGGCGCCGCCGGCGCCCTGGCGGCGCGTCTCGGCGTGCCGATCGAGGGACCGCAGAAGGACGAGGCGTTCTGGATCGACCAGCTCGGGGCGCAGGCGCGCATGTTCGGCTGGCCCGAAACCCCGGCGCCGGTGGTGCCGGACCGCTGGCTGGAGGCCGGCGACACCGTGACCGTGGGCGGGCTGTCGTTCGATGTGCTCCATTGCCCCGGCCACACCCCGGGCCACATCGTGTTCGTACAGCCCGAGGCGCGCGTCGCCTTCGTCGGTGACGTGTTGTTCGCCGGCTCGGTCGGGCGCACCGACTTCCCGCGCTCCGATCCGGCGGCGCTGATCCGCGCCATCAAGGACGGGCTGCTGCCGCTGGGCGACGACATCACCTTCGTGCCGGGCCATGGCCCGGCCTCGACCTTCGGCCACGAGCGCCAGACCAACCCGTTCCTGCGGTAGCGCGCCCGCTCGTCCGGTCGCGCGGCACCGACAGATCCCGGTGTTCCAGGGTGAACCGAAAAAAAAGGTTCATGACGGAAAATCGGGGAGGGGCGGACAACGGGACGGTCTGACACACTGGTAGTTGCGACACGACACAGACTGCCAGGGAGGCC
>NZ_JACIGI010000038.1 GCF_014197795.1 Roseospira goensis | reverse complement strand
TCGGTTATAAACCGAATTCGCACCGGGCTGGGGGCATGCCCCCAGCCCGGTGCAAGCGCGGCTCACCCAGTCTCACATCTGCCTGGACCTACACACATCATCGGCGCCGGCGCCGGTGCCGGCGCGGGTCTTCTCGACCCAGCCGCCGCGCTCGGTCTGCTGCCAGTAGTGCAGCGCATGGCCGCCAGCGCGGGCCGCGCGCCAGCGGTCTCGGGCGGCGCCGACGGCGGCTGCGTCGCGGCCATCGAACAGGTCGAGCACCCGGTCCCACTGACCCGGGTCGGCCACCGTCATGCCCTCGGTCAGCACCGCCAGGGTGGCGCCGTTGGGCCGTTCCTCGTGGTCGCTGAGCCAGATCGGCTGGTGTTCCGCGAAGCCGTCGTCGCGGCAGCCGTGCGGCAGCCAGGCGTTGGCGTCGAAGGTCCACAGCAACCCGTTGAGCGCGCGCACGCGGTCGAACGAGCCCGCCAGCACCAGCACACGCGCCCCCGACTGGTAGGCGCGGGTCAGCAGCCGCGGCAGCGCCCGCTCCAGCGGCCAAAGCTCCAGGTGGTAGAAGTCGACGCGGGCCATGGGGGTGGGGCGACGTGGGGCGGGGCGGGGCGGGGCAGGGTGAGGCAGAGTGCGGACGACGGCGGCGGGGGCGCCGCGGGCACAGGGACGGCCCCGCCGCCGGCCCGCCGGGATCGCGGGCGGCCGCGGGGCCGGAGGCCGAGCGCGCGGACGTGATGCCTCAGCTCAGTTTGAGGGCCAGGAACGACATCGAGCCGTTGCGCTGCACCAGCAGCAGCACGGAGCTGCGGCCGCTGTCGCGGGCGGCGTCGAGGGCGGCGCGCACCTCGGCCGGGGTGCCGACCGGTTCCTGGTTGACCTCGACGATGACGTGGCCGGGGCGCAGACCCTTCGCGGCGGCGTCGCTGTCGGCGTTGACGTCGGTGATGACCACGCCCCCCGTGTCCTCGGGCAGATCGAACTCGCTCGCCAGGTCGGGGGTCAGCGGCCGGATGGTCAGACCCAGCACGTCGGCGGTCCCGGTGTTGCCGTTGCTGCGGCCGCCGTTGCCGGGACCGTTGGTCTCGGCCGCCAGCAGGCCCTGGTCCTCGGCCGCCTCCAACTCGCCCAGTTCGACGTCGAAGGTCTGGGCCTCGCCGTTGCGCCACACCTTGACCGGCACGCTGGCGCCGACCGCGGTTTCCGCGACGATGCGCGGCAACTCGCGCATCTCCGCGATGTCGCGGTCGTTGAAGCGCAGGATCACGTCGCCGGCGCGCAGACCGGCTTCCTTGGCCGGGCCACCGTCGTTGACCGAGGCCACCAGGGCGCCGGACGCGTCGTCGAGGCCGAGGCTCTCCGCAATCTCCGGCGTCACGGTCTGGATGCGCACGCCGAGCCAGCCGCGGCGGGTGCGGCCGTACTCCTTCAGGTCGCTGATGACCTGCTTGGCGAGGTTGGCGGGGACCGCGAAGCCGATGCCGACGCTGCCGCCGGAGGGGCTGAAGATGGCCGTGTTGATGCCGATGACCTGCCCGTCCAGGTTGAGCAGAGGGCCGCCGGAGTTGCCGCGGTTGATCGAGGCGTCGGTCTGAATGAAGTTGTCGTAGGGCCCGGCGTTGATGTTGCGCGCCCGCGCCGAGATGATGCCGGCGGTCACGGAGCCGCCGAGGCCGAACGGGTTGCCGATGGCGACCACCCAGTCGCCGACGCGGGATGCATCGGAATCGCCCCACGGCACCGCCGGCAGGGCACGGTCCGGCTCGACCTTCAGCAGCGCGATGTCGGTCTTCGGATCGCGGCCGACGATCTCCGCCTTCAGCGCGGTGTCGTCGCTGAGGGTGACTGTCACCTCGTCGGCGTCGGCGATGACGTGGGTGTTGGTGACGATGTAGCCCGACTCCTCAATGATGAAGCCGGAGCCCAGCGAGGTGGCGCGGCGCGGGCCGGGCATCGGGGGGCCACCGTGGCGGTCGAAGAACTCGTCGAAGAAGTCGCGGAACGGCGACCCTTCCGGAAAGTTCGGGACCGACGGCCCGCGCTCCGGATCCACGGTCTGCGTGGTCGAGATGTTGACGACAGACGGCAGCAGGCGCTCCGCCATGTCGGCGAAGCTCTCCGGGGCGGGGCGGGACTGCGCCGGCGCCGCGGCCGCCGTCAGCAGCACGGCCGCGGTCACCAGCACGGTGACGAGCCAGGCCATGGCCTGGCGGGCCCGCGCCTCCGCGGGAACGGCGCGGGCGACGGACGGGGCGTTGGAACGACGAGACACGAGGGAGACCTCCCGGTCAGACATAGGGGGACACGGTTCGCAGGACCCGAGCGGCCCGGTCCGGTGGGGCCGGCGTCGGCCCGAGGGCCGGTCGCGACGCCGCACCCGGTTCCCGGGGATGTAGGCCGCGCCAGGGTCCCGATCAAGCAACGACGCCCAAGCAGCGGCGCCGCCGCCGGGGCCGGCCGGGCCCGTCGACGGTCCTGTACGACACGCGGGAAATGCGGCGAATTGAGGGTGTTCCGGTGAACTCGCGGTAACGGTCCGGTCATGGGCCGCGCGGTCCGCGCCTTCACGCTTCCAACCGCCCGCGATCCGGTCTACTGTCTCGGCCCGAAGCGAGAGGGATCCTCAGGCGAGCACGACCATGTCGATCGGCACCAGATTGTTCAGCCGTTTGAGCGGCCGCCGGGTGGGCGCGGACCGCTTTGGCAACGTTTATTTCGAGGAGCGCCGACCGCCCCAGGGGCGCCGTCCCAAGCGGTGGGTCATCTTCAAGGGGGCGGCGGAACCCTCCAAGGTCCCGCCGGAGTGGCATGCGTGGCTGCACCACACCGTGGCCGCCCCGCTGTCCACACTGGAGCGGCCGTGGGTCAAGGAGCACGTGCCCAACCTGTCCGGCACCCCCGGCGCCTATGTGCCGACCGGCGACGAGCGCCGCGGGGGCCAGCGCCAGCCGGCCAGCGGCGACTACGAGGCCTGGACCCCCGGCACCTGACCGGGTCACCTGACCCGGGCGACCGCCGCAAGCGCCTGCCGCGACCGCCACCAGGGAGGCCCGCGTGAGCACCGAGACACGGCGCGAAATGACCGTCGGGGCGGCCGTGCTAACGGCCGCCGTCCTGGTCTTCGCCTACAGTTCGTCCGGCATCGGCGACCGCACCGCCGGGTCGGTGCTGAGCGACGGCGCCTACGAGCTGTCGGCGCGATTCGGCCAGGTCGACGGCATCGGGCCGGGCACCGAGGTGCGCATCGCCGGCATGCCGGTGGGCCAGGTTGTGGCCATGCATCTGGATCCCTACTACCGGGCGGTCCTCACCCTGCGGGTCGCCGGGACCGTGGCGCTGCCGGAGGATTCGGCGGCCCTGATCCAGACCGACGGCCTGCTGGGCGGCAAGTACGTGGAACTGGAGCCGGGCGGCGCCCTGGATACGCTGGCGCCGGGTGACAGCCTCGACTACACCCAGGACTCGGTCATCATCGAGGACCTGCTGGGCAAGATCGTGGCCCGGGCCAAGGAACAGCGCGGCCTGGACCCGACCGAGTCGGTGGGGTACTGACGTCCGGGGCCGCCCCCGGCGGCCGACCGACCGCAGCACGGCCCAGAGAACGGCCCCAAACAGGCCCCAGAGAACGGCCCCAAACAGGCCAGAGACGAACAGGCCAGAGAAAGGAAGGACCGAGCCGCCATGACCCGCAATCCCCTGGAGACCATCATGGGGGCGCTGGTTCTGCTGGTCGCCGCCGTCTTCCTGGTCTTCGCCTACACCACCGCCGACCTGCGCCAGGTCAAGGGCTATCCGGTGAGTGCCCATTTCATGAAGGTGGGCGGCCTGTCGGTGGGCGGCGACGTGCGCCTGGCCGGAATCCAGGTCGGCTCCGTGACGGGCCAGACGCTGGATCCGGAGACCTTCGAGGCGGTGGTGACGATGAACGTGCTGGAGGACGTGCGGCTGCCGCGCGATACCCGCGCCGTCATCACCAGCGACGGGCTGCTCGGCGGCAGCTACGTCAAGCTGATCCCGGGCAGCGCCGAGGACACGCTGGCGCCGGGCGATACCCTGGAGCGCACCGAGGACTACCAGTCGCTGGAGGATCTGGTGGGCGAGATCATCTTCCTCGCCACCCAGCCGGCCGGCGCGGGCGGAGACTGAGCCATGGCCGGGCGGCCCGCCGCATCGCGGCTGGCGGCGGTCCTGATCGCGGGACTGGTCGCGGGTCTTGGGGGGAGTCTCGCCGGCGCGCGCCCGGCGGCGGCCCAGGAGGGACCGGGCCAGGGCGGGACGGCCGGCCTGCCCTTCGGCGGGGCCGAGCGGCTGGTGTTCGAGGCCCCGGCGGGGTGGACGGCGGTGCAGCGCGACGAGCGCGACGCCCTGCGCGTGCTGCACCTGATTCCGGAGGACCAGGACCCGGCGGCGTGGCGCGACATGATCGCCGTGCAGGTGCTCAAGACGCCCCAGCCGCCGCCGCTCGGGGCGCTGCATGACCGGGCCGCCGCCGGCTACGAAGCCGACTGCGAGCGCAGCCTCGGCGGCGGCCTCCAGAGCGGCGAGACCAACGGCTACGAGACCGGGTTCTGGACCCTGGGGTGCAGCCGCAATACCCGCAGCGGGCTGGGGGAGACCGCGTTCTTCAAGGCCATGCGCGGCCTGGAGGGGATCTACATCGTGCAGCGGGCGTGGCGCACCGAGCCCTTCGACCCGACCGCCGGCCCGGGGATCGCGCCGGATCAGCAGCGCGCCGCCATCGCCCTGTTGCAGCAGGCGACCGTCTGTATCCCGGACAGCCGCGCCCACCCCTGCCCGTGACGCGGCACCCCGTGCCTTGACCCGCGGGCGCCGCCGGCCTACCCAGGACCGGCACCGACCTTCCCCGCTCCCGGCACGGCCGCACCGCAGCGATGGCGACCCTCAGACTCCAGCGTGACCTCCCGTTCCCCCGCCCGGCGGTCTACGACGTCATCGCCGACGTCGCCCGCTATCCCGACTTCATGCCCGGCTTCAAGGCCGTGCGCACCGAGGGCTGGGACGACGACCGGCTGCTGGTGCGCCAGACCGTGGGCGCCGGCGGCCTCACCACCACCTTCCTGTCGCGCGCCCGCTTCACCCCGCCCCAGGGCATCGACATCGTGTCGCACGAACGCCCGTTCGAGGTGCTGCACCAGACCTGGGGCTTCGCCGAGGCCGCCCACGGGCGCACCCGCGTGACCCTGGAGGCCGAGTACGCCATGGCCGACCGCGTCGCCGGGGCCGTGTTCAACCGCGTCTTCCCGGCCCTGTTGCGCAGCGGCCTCAACGCCGTCGGCCGGCGGGTGGCGACGCTGCACGGGCGCCCGGGACGGCGCGGCGGCGGACGCGGGACCGGTCGGGCGCCTTGACACCGGGACCGGCGCGGGCTGGAGTCGCCCGCGCGACACCGTCAGGATCGCTTGACGCGAGACAGTGGGGATGACGTGAAACCAGACGCGCACACATCCGACCCAGGCCCCGGGACCGTCGTGGCCCCGGCAGCGGAGGAGCATCCGCAGGACCCGCGCCGTATCCGCGCCATGTTCGACGCGGTGGCACCGCGCTACGACCTCATGAACGACATCATGAGCTTCGGCATTCATCGCCGCTGGAAGCGCCGGCTGCGCCGCATGGCCGGTAAGCCCTTTGGGCGCGGCCTGGCGCTGGATCTCGCCGGGGGCACCGGCGACATCGCCGACGAACTGTCGGACGGCGGCTGGGCCGTGGTGGTGTGCGACGCCTCCGAGGGCATGATGGCCACCGGGCGCGACCGCAACGCCGGGCCGCGCGTCCGCTGGGTCGGCGGCGACGCCGAGCGGCTGCCGTTCCCCGACGGCACCTTCGACCTCGTCACCCTGGGCTTCGGTCTGCGCAACTTCCGCGACCGCGACGCCGCGCTGGCCGAGATCGTCCGCGTGCTGGCGCCGGAGGGGCGGTTCCTGTGCCTGGAGTTCTCGACGCCGGCGCGTCCGATCCGGGGCCTCTACCGGTCCTACTCGCGGCGCATGATCCCGCGCCTGGGGGCGGCGGTGGCGGGCAAGCCCGAGGCCTATCGGTATCTCATCGACTCGATCGCCGACTTTCCCGATCAGAGGACGCTCGTCGGATGGTTTCAGCAGGCGGGACTGACCGACGTGCGCTACCGCAACCTGATGTTCGGGATCGCGGCCATCCATGGCGGCCGGCGCCCGGCGGCACATCCGTGAGCCGTCCGCCCGAGCCGCCGCCGCCGGGACCTCATCGCCCCGCCGGCGCCGATGGTGCGCGCCCGTCGTGGCCGGTGGTCGCCTGGCACGCCATCCGGCCGCGCACCCTGCCGCTGTCGGTATCGCCGGTGATCGCCGGCACCGCGCTGGCCTGGGCCGAGACCGGCGCGGCGCGGGCCGACGTGGCCGGCGCCGCGGCGCTGTCGGCGCTGGCCATCCAGGTCGGCACCAACCTGCACAACGATGCCGCCGACACCCTCAACAAGACCGACGGCCGCGACCGCCTGGGGCCGGTGCGGGTGAGCGAGCGCGGCTGGATGACGCCGCGCCAGGTGCTGGCCGCCGCCCATGCCGCCTTCGGGCTGGCGGTGCTGTGCGGCCTGTGGCTGGTGATCGTGGGTGGCTGGCCGATCCTGGTGATCGGCGTGCTGTCGGTGCTGGCCGGCTATGCCTACTCGGCCGGGCCGCGCCCGATCGCGCGCGGCCCGTTCGGCGAACTGCTGGTGATCCTGTTCTTCGGCGTCGTCGCCGTGGGCGGCGTCGTGTGGCTGCACACGGGAACGGTGGGGCCGTCGGCGCTGCTGCTGGGGCTGGTGGTCGGGCTGCCGGCGGCGGCCGTGCTGCTGGTCAACAACACCCGGGACCGCGAGAGCGACGCTCGCGCGGGGCGCTGCACCCTGGCGATCCGGCTCGGGCGGACGCGCGCCACCGCGGTCTACGGCGGGCTGCTGGTGGCGGCGCTGGCCGGGCTGCTGGCGCTGGCGCTGTGGGACCCCGCGGTGCGCGGGGTGGCCCTCGGCCTGGTCTGCGCCCCGCTGGCGTGGCGGGCGTGGCGTGCCTTCCGTGACGCCGGAGACGGGGCCGCCTTCAACGCCTGCCTGGCCCGGACCGGGGGCCTTCAGGTCGCGCTCGTGGTCACGGGCGCGGTCGGGCTGGTGGTGCTGTGAGGCACGACGGCCCCCGGGACGATGCGAGGAGACTGCCGCGATGATCGACCTCCTGCTGCCCCTCGGCCTGGGCTTCATCATGTTCTCGATCGGCCTGGGCCTGCGGCTCGACGACTTCACCCGCATCCTGCGCCAACCGCTGGCGCTGGGGGCCGGGCTCGTGAACCAGATCGTGCTGTTGCCGCTGATCGGGGCCGGGCTGGTGCTGGTCTATCTGGCCGGCGACGGCGCGGCCGCCGCCGGCGCCACCGCGCCGGTGTTCGCGCTCGGCATCATGGCGCTGGCGGCCTGCCCCGGCGGCATCACGTCCAACCTGCTCACCGTGCTGGCCGGCGGCAGCGCGGCGCTCTCGGTCTCCATGACCGCGCTGTCCAGCCTGATCGGCATCGTCACGGTGCCGCTGGTGCTGGGCCTGAGCCAGGGCCTGCTCCTGGGCCAGGCGGAGGCGGTCGCGCTGCCGCTGGAGCGCATCCTGGTTGGGGTGTTCGGGGTCACCGGGGTGCCGATCGCGCTCGGCATGCTGCTCAACGCCCGCGTCCCGCGTGCCAGCGCGGCGGTGCGGCCGAAGGCGCGCGGGCTGGCGACCGGCATCTTCGCGGTCATCGTGATCGGCGCCTTCGTGGGCCAGCGCGAGACCATGGTGGCCCACATCGGCGACATCGGCCTGATCGTGCTGGCGCTGAACGGCGCCACCATGGCGGGCGGACTGCTGACGGCGTGGCTGCTGCGGCTGCGTCTGGCCGACACCCTGGCGATCGCCATGGAGGCGGGCCTTCAGAACGTGGCGCTGGCGATCTTCCTGGCCACCAGCGTGCTGGGCCGGCCGGAGATGGTGGTGCCGGCGATCCTGTATGCGCTGATGATGAACCTGACGGCGGCGGCGCTGATCGCCTGGGGCCGCTGGCGGGCGCGCGCCCTGGCCCGCGCGGGCGCGGCCGGTTAGAGCCGATTGTTCGAAATCGGAACCACGACGTGGTTCGGATTGATCGCGTGACCCCGCCCTGCACTCTTTGAGTCAGGGCAGCGGGCGGGCGCCGTCGACCCAGTCCAGCAGGTCGTGCAGGTGGCCGTCGCGGATGCCCAGGTCGTCGAGATGGTCCACGGTGCTGGCCAGGTAGGCCCGGGCGGTGCCGCGCGGCCCCTCGCCCTGGCGGATCAGGCGGACGCGCTCGGGCAGGTCGAGATGACCGGCATACTGGGGATGGTGCGGATCGGCGACGAAGGTGTGACAGGCGACGCGGCGGCCGTCGTCGAGCACCGCGCCCACCCGGCGCGGCCGATAGGCGTAGGTGGTCATTTCGCGTTCGTGCAGATAGTCGCGCACGGCGCGCCAGTCCGCAGCCGCCACCCGGTAGGCGAGTCCGCGGCACGATCCCCGGCCGCGCAGCCCGAGCACCAGGCCCGGCCGCTCCGGCGTGCCGCGGTAACGCAGCGAGACGACGCACATGTCCCGATGGTAGCCGCGCAGCAGCGCCGCCCGTCGCTCCTGGAAGGGAAAGCCCGGGTTCCACATCAGCGACCCGTAACCGAAGACCCAACGGTCGCCGGCCTCGGCCTCCTCGCCCCAGGTGGCGGGGGCGGGCGACGGCTCCTGGTCCTGCGGCATGGCGAGTCTCCCTGGGGGCGCGGCGTGACGGCTGGCGCGGGGCGGCGGCGATTCCTATAGTGGGGCCCGCCGCGTGGGGCAGGCCGCGCATGGGCCCCGTGCCGTGCATAGCAGACCCACGACCGGGGCGCCAAATCCGCGCCGCCGCGCGCCGGGCCTCGGTGACCGGCTCGCGTGCCCCCTCTCTCCGTCCAAGGCCCGGAGGACCCGCCATGCGCCGCCCGCGTTCCGCCGGCCGTTCGACCGATGGCAAGCCCCCCTCGACGCCCCGGCCCGGTGCGCAGCGCGCCGACCGCGGCACGGCGCGGCGCCCAGGGCAACCGTCGTCGGGGCATCAGTCGTCGGGGCATCAGCCGGGACGTCAGCCCGGACGGCGGCCCGCGCGAGCACGGCGCCGCCTGCCCCCGGCCGTCGGCTGGACCGTGCTGCTGGGTTTGGCGGTCCTGCTGTATGTCGCCTACTGGGCCTACGCCGGCCTGATGCTCAAGCGTGGCGTGGCGGCGGCGGTGGCGGCGCAGCAGGCGGAGGGCGTGGACATCACCCACGGTCCCGCCGAGCTACACGGGTTCCCGTGGCGGATCGCGGCCACCCTGACCGACGTGCGCGCCCGGGCGACGCCGGCACGCGGCGGCTGGACCTGGCGGACCGACACCCTCACCCTGGCCCTGCGCCCGTACCAGCCGCATGTGGTGCGGGTCGACCTGGCGCAGGCGCCGCATCGCCTGAGCTGGCCCGCCGGGGCGCGGCCGTTCACCGTCACGGCGCAGGCCGCGCGCGCCGAGGTGGCGGCCACGCTGGCCGGCGAGGGTCGGCTGAAGGCGCTGTCGGTGGCGGTGGAGGACGCCCGGGCCGAGTCGGAGACCGCGACCGCTCCGAGTCCGGCCCCGCTGCCGGCCACGCTCGGCCGCCTCACGGTCGACTATCGTCACAAGGCCCTGCTGGACCCCGGGCCGCGCGACGTCACCCGCACCCTGAGCCTGGCGCTGGACGATCTGGCGCTGTCACCGGAGACCCGGCTGCCCCTGGGGCCGGACCTCTCCACGGTGCGGCTGGAGGCCGCCGTGCTGGGTGACGTGCCGGCGGAGCGCGCCCCGATGGACGCCCTGCGCCTGTGGCAGGTGGAGGACGGGCGGGCGCGGGTGGATAGCCTGACGGTGGCCTGGGGACCGCTGCGGATGGCGGCGGCGGGTACGCTCGGGCTCGACGCGGCGCTGCGCCCGCGCGGCACGCTCGATACCCGTATCGCCGGCTTCCCGGCGGTGATCGACGCGCTGGAGAACCAGGGCTTGGTGCGCGGCCGCGACGCCACCATGGCCAAGGTGCTGCTGGGCGGCATGGCCCGCCCCGGCCCGGACGGCGCCCCCCGCCTGGAGGTGGCGCTGACCGCCCGCGACGGGGTGCTGTGGGCCGGCCCGATCGCGCTCATGCCGCTGCCGCGCGCGCCCTGGGTGTCGCCCGGGGCGCCGCGCGGGGTGCCGGCGGTGCAGCCGGGCTTCAGCATCGACCGCGACGGCACCATCGTCCCCGACCGTTAGCGCCGATCGCTCGAAATCGGAACCACCGGGGTGGGGCCGATTTCGACCGTGAACCGGCTCTACATTATTGATTTTACAGCCGATTGTCGCGACAAACCGACATCGCGCCGCGAGTCCGGTCCGGCGCAATCGGCTGTAGGTGGCGGGCGGGGCCGCGGCGGATCCCCGAGGGGTCAGGCGGCGCCGTAGTTCTCGCCATGAATGTATTCGTCGCGGTCCTGCAAATCTCGCGAGAGCTGCTCGTGCATGGCGCGGTGCAGGTCGCGCATCGAGACCATCGCCACCACTCGTTCGCCGTCGACGATCGGCAGATGGCGGAAGCCCCGGGTCTGCATCAGGTCCAGGGCCGTGCTGGCGGTGGCCTCGGGCGGTAGGGTGTGAGGATCGACGGTCATGATCTCGTCGACCCGCGTCGCGGCGGGGTTGCGGCCGGCCGCCACCACCCGGCAAGTGATGTCGCGTTCGGTGACGATGCCCTTCAGGCGTTTGCCGTCCATGACCAGGACGGCGGCCACCCGGTGGGTGGCCATGGCGACGGCGACCTCGCGGGCGGTGGCCTCCAGCCCCACGCTGATGAGGACGCTGGTATTGACGATCCCGGGGACGAGTTTGCGGAGCATCCTGGAACCTCCCTGGTGTCCGGTCCCGGTGCCATGTCCCGGCCTTCGCCCTGTCCCGCCCCGCGAGGCGCGGCGGGCCGGGCGATGGTGGGCCGTGGCGCCCGGCCCGGCGTCGATGGCTGGCCCGTTTTATGTTGGCCGGCTCTTGTCCTGACACGTCAGGACAAGAGCCATACGCCGCGTCGCGGCGCCGGTGCGGTCGCACCGGCCGGCCGACGCATGCCGTCTGTTCATTCGTCGGCCGGTCTTACGGGTCCGTTCCGGTCAGTATAAGCCGACTTGGGGACTCGGACAACGGAGCCGCCGGCCGTCGTCAGCGGCGCCCGGAGCCCGGCCGCGCGCCCGACTCCGACTCGGCCCCCGGCCCCGACTCCGACCCCGGCCCCGAGCGCGGGTCCGGTCCCGGGGCATCGCCGCCGTGCGGCGGCACCGTGCGGCCGAGCTGGGCCTCGCGCCGCAGGATGTAGAGCGCCGAGCCGATGATGACCGCCGCCCCGACCAGGGTCCAGGCGTCGGGAATCTCGGCGAAGACAACGACTCCGATCAGCGTGGCCCACAGGATCTGACTGTAGTCGAACGGGGTCACCAGGGTGGCCTCGCCCTCGCGGTAGGCCCGCACCGCCAGGTACTGGCCCAGGCTGGCCGCCGCCCCGATCAGCACCAGCAGCCCCCAGGTGCCCGGATCGGGCCAGCGCCACACCATCGCCGCCGGCACCGCAGAGGCCAGCACGGCGCCGGTGGCGAACCACATCAGGATGGTCAGCGGCCGCTCGGTCGCCGACAGCAGCTTGACCATGGTCAGCGCGCCGGCGATGAGGGCGGCCGAGGCCAGGGCCGCCAGCGCGTCCAGATCGAGCGCCGTCGGGTCCGGGCGCATCACGATCAGGACGCCAAGAAAGCCGACCGCGGTCGCCAGCCCACGGCGCCAGCGCACCACCTCGCCCAGGATCAGGATGGCCAGCACGATCATGAACAGCGGGCGGGCATAGGTGATGGAGATGGCCGCCGCCAGCTCCATGTTGGTGATGGCGTGGAACAGGCAGAACATGGCCAGGATGCCGAAGGTCACCCGCAGCGCGTGCAGCCCGGGCCGCCGGGTGTGGAAGATGCCCAGCCCCTCGCGCCGGATGAACGGCAGTAGGAACAGCAGCCCGAACACGCAGCGGAAGAACACCACCTGAAAGCTGTGCAGGTCGCTGCCGACGGCCTTGATCATGCCGCCCATGGTCGAGAACACCACGGCGCTCAGCAGCATGAACAGGGGGCCACGGGCGTTGCCCGGCAGCGCCTGCCACCAGGCAAGCACGGGAGGGGGCACGGGACATCCTCGGACGGGGGCGGGCCGGACGGCGGTCCGACCCCGGGGCGCCGGCGGTCACACCGACGTTGCGGTCAGCCTACCCCGCCCGGTTGCGCGCTGGCGATGGCTTTCGCGCCTCCCGGTCGACGGGGCCGGCATGCGCCCACCTCATGGCTGGCCCCGCGTCGCCCCGATCTCAGCCGGCGGGGGTGGCGGTCGGGGTGGGGGCGTCGTCGCCGCTGCCCGGCTCCAGCCGCGTCGCCGGCAGCCGCACGGTGGCGGTGGTGCCCCGGCCCGGCACGCTGTCGACGGTGAAGGTGCCGCCCAGCGCACTGACCAGCGTCTTGACGATGGTCAGCCCGACCCCGGAGCCGGGCAGGTCGAGCACGCCGGCGGTCTCCGGCCGGGCGGGATGATGCACCGGATCGAGGATGGCGCGCACCCGCTCGCCCGGGTGATTGCCGCCGCTGTCGGCCACCTCGAAGGCCAGGCCGTCGCGATCCAGGCGCGTGCTCAGCGTGATCCGGCCGCCGGGCGCGGTAAACGCCAGCGCATTGGCCAGCAGGGCGTCGAGACTGTGCCGCAGGGCCTGCTCGTCGAGTCGCAGGCGCAGGTCCGACAGGGCGGGATCGTCGTGCAGCGACAGCGTGATGCCGGCCGCCGTCGCCTGCGGCAGGGCGCGACCGACGGCCTCGGCGCACAGGGTGTGGGGCGCGCGCGGCCCGGCGGCGGCGCGATGCAGCGGATCGCTTTGATGGGCCACGTCCAGGACGACGGCGAAGACCGATTCCATGTGGCGGCCGGCGCTGACGATGCTGTCGAGGTAGGCGCGTTGCGCCGCCGACAGCGGGCCGGCCACCCCCATCTCCAGCGCCTCGGCGTAGCCGATCACGCTGTTCAGGGGTGTGCGGAGCTGGTGGCTCATGTGCATCAGGAAGCGGTCCTTGGCGGCGTTGGCCTGCTCCGCCGCCTGACGGGCGTGGGTCAGCGCGGTCTCGGCCGCGATATCCTGGATCAGGCCCACCAAGCCGGCCACGGTGCCGTCGCGGGCGTGCAGGACCCGCTTGCGGAAGCGCGCCCGGGTGCGCGTGCCGTCGGCATAGCGCACCGTGGTCTCGTAGACCTGCACGCCGCCCTCGGCCAGCAGGGCGCGGTCGCGGGTCTCGTGGGCGTCGGCCGCCGCCCCCGGCACCAGATCGCGGACCCGCCGCCCCAGCAGCCCGGCGCGCGGCAGCCCCATGACGGTTTCGGCGAAAAGGGTGTTGCAGGCCCGGAACGCCAGGGCGGTGTCCTTGACGTAGACGGGCAGGGCCAAAGCCTCCAGCAGCGCGGCCGGATCGACCGCGAGCCCGAGATCATCGTTGCCGGCCGGAGCCGGTTGGATCCGCTGGCGGTTGTGTGCGCTGGTCATGGTATCGGCTCCCCGTTCGCCGCGTCGACCGCGCCTGTCCTGCGGAGCGGCGGCACCGCCGTATCCGGAGGACGCCGCCAGTATGCGCCAGATTCTGGGGCGCGCAAACCGTGACCGCGCCGGACCGGGCCCGGTCGCCGCCACGGTTGGCCGGATTCGACGTGCCATCGCCTGCAAATCCGGTATGCTGCGCGAAAGACGGAGGCGGCCGCCGGATGCGGTGGCGGTCCGCCCCGGTCCCGACCCCGCATCGTCACGCAGCGTCACGGAGCCGCTCTCATGCCCCCTCTGAACGCGATCCGCGCCTTTCTGCGCCTGGAGGCCGCCGGCGGCATCATCCTGATCCTGGCCGCCATCCTCGCGCTGGCGGTCGCCAACTCGCCGCTCGCGGCGGCCTACACCAAGTTCTTCGAGACCCACCTGATCATCGGCTTCGGGCCGTACACGCTGGACAAGGCGCTGATCCACTGGGTCAACGACGGCCTGATGGCGGTGTTCTTCCTGCTCGTGGGTCTGGAGATCAAGCGCGAGGTCATGCGCGGCGAACTGTCCACGCCGGCCAAGGCGGCGCTGCCGGTCATCGCCGCCATCGGTGGCATGGCGGCGCCGGCCCTGGTCTACGTGCTGTTCAATCTGGGCGATGCGGTCACCCTGCGCGGCTGGGCCATCCCGGCGGCCACCGACATCGCCTTCGCGCTCGGTATCCTGATGCTGCTGGGCTCGCGCGCGCCGCTGTCGCTGAAGATCTTTTTGACCGCGCTGGCGATCATCGACGACCTGGGGGCCATCGTCATCATCGCCCTGTTCTACACCGACGACCTGTCGATGGTGGCGCTGACCCTCGGCCTGGTCTGTGTCGCGGCCCTGATCCTGATGAACGTCGCCGGGGTGCGCAAGACCGCCCCGTACGTGATCGTCGGCATTATTCTGTGGGTCTGTGTGCTGAAGAGCGGCGTCCACGCCACGCTGGCCGGCGTGGCCCTGGCGCTGGCCATTCCATTGGGCGAGCGCGGCAAGGACTATCGCGATCTGGCCGGGGACATGGAGCATGGACTGCACCCCTGGGTGGCCTACGCCATCCTGCCTGTGTTCGCCTTCGCCAACGCCGGCGTGTCGCTCCAGGGCCTCACCCTGGCCGACCTGATGGCCCCGGTGCCGCTGGGCATCGCGCTGGGGCTGTTCGTCGGCAAGCAGGCCGGGGTCATGGGCGCCATCTGGTTGGGCATGAAGGCGCGGCTGTGCCGGCCGCCGGAGGACGTCACCTGGGTGCATATCTACGGCGTGGCGCTGCTCACGGGCATCGGCTTCACCATGAGCCTGTTTATCGGCACGCTGGGCTTTGAGCATTACCCCCAATACGCCGACGACGTGCGCCTCGGGGTGCTGGGCGGCTCGGTGCTGTCCGGACTGGCGGGCTATCTGGTGCTGCGGCTGGTGGCGCGGCCGGCGCTGGCGGTGGGCGCCACCCCGGCGGCCGATCCCCGACCGGCGGAGTAGACTCGGGCGTTCGCCGGCCGCGCGCCTGGGTCCTTGGTCCCACGCAGGAGCGTGGGACCGAGAAGGGTGGACCTGTCTCGCGCCCACGCTCCCGCGTGGGCGCCCGGGAGGACAAGCGCACGGTCCCACGCCGGAGCGTGGGACCGAGAAAGAAACCGAGTCTCGCGCCCCCGCTCCCGCAGGGGCGCCGGTGGTCTCCTACTCCGCCGCCGCGGCGGCCTGCTCCGGGAACAGACCGGCGAGGCCCTCGGCGCTGGCGGCACACACCCCGCGCTCGGTCACGAGACCGCTGACCAGCCGCGCCGGGGTGACGTCGAAGGCCGGGTTGGCGGCCGGGCTGCCCTGCGGGGTCACGGTGATCCAGGCGGTCTCGCCCGACTCGAGCCGCCCCCACAGGCGGCACACCTCGCCCGCGCCGCGATCCTCGATCGGGATTTCGGCCACGCCGTCCCGGACGGTCCAGTCGATGGTGGGGCTGGGCAGCGCGACATAGAACGGCACCTCGTTGTCCCGGGCAGCGAGGGCCTTCAGGTAGGTGCCGATCTTGTTGCAGACGTCGCCGGTCGCGGTGGTGCGGTCGGTGCCCACGATGCAGACGTCGACCTGGCCGTGCTGCATCAGGTGGCCGCCGGCGTTGTCGACGATCACGGTGTGCGGCACGCCGTGCTGGTTCAGTTCCCAGGCCGTCAGGCTGGCGCCCTGGTTGCGCGGCCGGGTCTCGTCGACCCAGACGTGGACCGGGATGCCGGCGTCGTGCGCCTTGTAGATCGGCGCCAGCGCGGTGCCCCAGTCCACCGTCGCCAGCCAGCCGGCGTTGCAGTGGGTCAGCACGTTGAACCGCTCGGGCTTGCCCTTCTGCTCCCACAACGCCCGGAAGACCCCGAGGCCGGCCTCGCCGATGGCCGCGTTGAGGGCCACGTCCTCGTCGCAGATCGCGACCGCGCGCGCCAGGGCGGCGCCGGGGCGCTGCTCCGGGGGCAGGGGGGCCAGGCGGCCGCGCAGGTCGTCCAGCGCCCAGCGCAGGTTGACCGCCGTCGGCCGGGTGGCGAACAGCCGGTCGTAAGCGGCGGCGAGGCCGGCGTCCGAGGCGTCCTCGCGCATCGCCAGCGCCAGGCCGTGGGCGGCGGTGGCGCCGATCAGCGGCGCACCCCGGACCAGCATGTCCTTGATCGCCCGGCAGGCGTCATCGAGGGTGGCGAGCTGGGCGATCTCGTAGTGGTGCGGCAGCCGGGTCTGGTCGATGATCTCCACCGTGCGGCCGTCCTCGGCCAGCCAGATGGTGCGGGTGGGCGTGCCGTTGACCTTCATGGCGGGGCCTCCTCGGTGGTCTGCCTTATGCCAGCACCCGGCCGGCGATGGCGTCGAGCTTCGCCATCAGCGCGGGGTCGCGGGCGTCCGGGTGGGTGATCAGGGCGGTGTCCAGCGCCGTGTGGCAGCCCTTGTCGCAGGCCGCGGTCCGGCCCGACAGGCGCGGGGCCACCGCCTTGACCAGGGCACGGCCCTTGTCGGCGTTGTCCATCAGCACCTTGACGATGGCCTCGACGGTCACGTGATCGTGGTCCGGGTGCCAGCAATCGTAGTCGGTGACCATCGCCACCGTGCAGTAGCACATCTCCGCCTCGCGGGCGAGCTTGGCCTCCGGCATGTTGGTCATGCCGATGACGTCGCAGCCCCAGGCGCGGTACATCTCGCTTTCGGCCCGGGTCGAGAACTGCGGTCCCTCCATCACCAGATAGGTGCCGCCGCGCTGGTGCGGAATGTCCAGGGTGCGGCAGGCGGCCTCGACCGCGTCGCCGAGGCGGCCGCAGGTCGGGTGCGCCATCGAGACGTGCGCCACCAGCCCTTCGGTGAAAAAGCTTTTCTGGCGGGCGAAGGTGCGGTCGATGAACTGGTCGACGATCACGAAGGTGCCGGGCGGCAGGTCGGCGTCGAGCGAGCCGACGGCGGACACCGACAGGATCTCGGTCACCCCGGCGCGTTTCATGGCGTCGATGTTGGCGCGGAAGTTGAGATCCGACGGCGGGATACGGTGACCGCGGCCATGGCGCGGCAGGAACACCATCGGCTGCCCGTCCAGGTCCCCGAACAGCAGCTGGTCGGAGGGCGCGCCGAACGGCGTCTCCACCGTTTCCCAGCGGGTGTTGGTGAGACCGTCGATGTCATACAGGCCGGACCCGCCGATGACGCCGATGACCGGCGGGGTGTTCTGGTGCGCCATGTCGTAATGCTCCCTCGCAGGCGACAGGATGGGAGCGCATCCTAGAGCCGATCGCGGCAAAATGGAATCGCGGCGTGCGTCGTTTCGGACAGTGAATCGGGCCTGGAATCAGGTGGTTAGAGGGCACCGTCCGGAGGCGCGATGCCGTCGCGGTCGCGCCGGGCGCACGCCGGCCCGGGGATGCGCAGGCTTGCAGAGGCGGCTGTGGCGGCGTACCTCCGAAGGCATTCATGACCGGAGGTTCCATGTCCCCCACAGGCCCGTTGATCGGCATCACCGCCGACGCCGAGGAGGGCGGCGGCTATTCCGCCCTGCCCTGGTACGCGCTGCGCCAGAACTACGCCGACGCCGTCGCGGCGGCCGGCGGCGTGCCCCTGATCCTGCCCCACCGGCCCGCGCTGGCGGCGCGCTACCTGGACCTGATGGACGGCCTGCTCATCACCGGGGGCGCGTTCGACGTCGACCCGGCCCTGTTCGGGGCCGAGACCCGCCACGACAGCGTGACCTTGAAGGCCGGCCGCACCGACTTCGAACTGGCGATCCTGCGCGGCGCCCTCGCGCGCGACATGCCGGTGCTCGGCATCTGCGGCGGCCAG
This sequence comes from Roseospira goensis, assembly GCF_014197795.1. Classification (GTDB taxonomy): domain Bacteria; phylum Pseudomonadota; class Alphaproteobacteria; order Rhodospirillales; family Rhodospirillaceae; genus Rhodospira; species Rhodospira goensis. Next base: position 12,137 of record NZ_JACIGI010000038.1, on the reverse strand, counting down.
CAACTGCTGGCGGTCGCGCTGGGCGGCACCCTGATCCAGCATATCCCGGACGCGGTGCCCAACGCCCTGGCCCACGAGCAGCCCAACCCGCGCACCGAGCCGGGCCATGTCGTCACCCTGCGGCCGGACAGCCTGCTCGGCCGCATCACCGGCCAGGCCACGGCGGCGGTGAACAGCGCCCACCACCAGGCGGTCGCGGCGGTGCCGGCGCCGGTGATCGTCAACGCCTGGACGGCCGCCGACGGCGTGATCGAGGGGATCGAGGACCCGACCCGGCGCTTCTGCCTGGGCGTGCAGTGGCATCCGGAATACGCCATCGACCCGGCCGACGACGCCATCCTGCGGGCCTTCGTCGCGGCGGCGCGGCGCTAGCCCGCCTCAGGGGCCGAACAGGGTGGCCGAGCAGACCAGGGAGTCGGCCGTGACCCGGGCCACCAGCCGGCCCAGGGTGGCCTCGCCGTCGGTGTCGGTGGGGCCGGTCCGGAACACCGGAAACGCCGGGTCGGCACGGTCGTCCAGGGTGCGGGCCAGGTCGGTCTCCGCCGGCGGGCTGGGCCAGGTGGTGGCCGCCAGCGCCGCGATGCGGGCCTGACGGGCCGCCGACGAGGCGGTCACGATCTGGTCGTCGGGGGCCCCCCACAGGGCGTGGTTGGCATGCAGCACGGTGGGTCCGCCAGGGTCGGCGGCGGTGCCCTCGGCGGCCGTCTCCAGCCCCAGCAGGCCCTCCCCGGGGCGCGCCAGCAGGTGGTGGAAGGCGCCGGCGGCGGGTCCCGCCTCCAGCAGCGCGCGCGCCTCCGCCAGCGTGCGGCCGGCCAGCGCGGCGCGGCAGCGCACGATGCGCGGCACCCCCAGGCCCGGGCGAACGGCGCGGATGTTGTTGACGGTCTGCACCAGGCCGGCGTCGGTCCAGGCGAAGGCATGGCCGGCCGGAGAGCCCGGGTAGCAGAACGCAGTGAAGGCCGGCGCGTCGTCGGGCTCGACGCGGGCCAGGACGACGCCGCCGCGCAGTGCCGGGGCGCCGTCCTCGTTGTGGGCCAGCACGCCGCCGCCGGCACCGTCGCGCCAGGCCACGGTGGTGCAGCCGTCGGCGCCGGCGTCCGGCGCGACCGGCCACAGCACCCCCGGCAGGTCGCCGCGGCAGGCCCAGGCGAACACCGGACCGAACGCCAGCCCCAGCCCCTCGGCCAGACCCTCGATCTCGGCGGCCACCGCCGGGTGGTGGCGGCGGGTGGCGGCCTCCAGCGCCGCCAGCCGATCGGAGCCGACGAAGGCGGCGGCCGCCTGCCAGGCCCGCGTGTCCACCAGCCGGGCGTGGGTGGCGGCGCGGCCGGCCGCGCCCAGGGCACGACCGATGTCGGTCGGCGATCCGGCGGCAAAGACGGTGGGCTCCGCGCCGGTGACGGTCACCCGGGGGCGGACGGTCATCCCGGGCTCAGTCCGCGCAGCCGCTCGCCGCGTCGGCGCAGCAGCTCCAGGGTCAGCAGCAGCAGCACCGAGACACAGATCAGCAGCGTGGCGACGGCCAGGATGGTCGGACTGATCTGCTCGCGGATGCCGGCCCACATCTGGCGCGGGATGGTGCGTTCCTCGAATCCGGCCAGGAACAGGACCACCACCACCTCGTCGAAGCTGGTGATGAAGGCGAACAGGGCGCCACTGATCATGCCGGGCAGGATCAGCGGCATGGTGACCTTGAAGAAGGTGGTCGTCGGCGGCGCCCCCAGGCTGGCGGAGGCGCGGATCAGGTTAGTGTCGAACCCGGCCAGGGTGGCGGTCACGGTGATGACCACGAACGGCGTGCCCAGCGCGGTGTGGGCCAGGATGATGCCGGGCAGGGTCTGGGCCAGCCCGATGTCGGAATAGAAGAAGTACATGCCCGCCGCGGTGATGATCAGCGGCACGATCATCGGCGAGATCAGCAGCCCCATGACCAGGTTGCGCGCCGGCATGTGGGTGCGGGTGAGCCCGAGCGCGGCCAGGGTGCCCAGGGTGGTGGCCAGGATGGTGGCGCAGATGCCCACGATGAAGCTGTTCTTCATCGAGTGGATCCACTGCTCGTTCTCGATGATGTCGCGGTACCAGCGCAGCGAGTAGGCCGCCGGATCAAACGCCAGCATGCCCTCGGTGAAGGTGAAATAGGGCTCGGCGTTGAACGACAGGGGCACGATCACCAGGATCGGCATGATGAGGAAGAACAGGATCAGGCCGCACAGGACCCGGAAGGCGTAGAACCAGATCCGTTCCAGCGGACTCGCATAGGGCGGCAGTTCGGTCATGGTCGTCCCCCCTCGGCTCAGCCGAACTTCATCTTCTCGACGCCGATCAGGCGGTTGTACAGCCAGTACAGCAGCAGCACGCCCACCAGCAGCAGCGTCCCCAGGGCCGCCGCCAGTCCCCAGTTGAGGGACTTCTGCATGTGGTAGGCGATGAAGTTGGAGATGAGCTGGCCGGTGCGTCCGCCCACCAGGGCCGGCGTGATGTAGTAGCCCACCGACAGGATGAACACGAGGATCGAGCCCGCGCCCACCCCCGGCATGGTCTGCGGCACATAGACCTCGCGGAACGCCCGCGCCGGCGTCGCCCCCAGCGAGCGGGCGGCGCGCATGTGGCTGGGCGAAATGGTCCGCATCACCGAATAGATCGGCAGCACCATGAACGGCAGCAGAATATGCGTCATGGCGATGATGGTGCCGAGCTGGTTGTAGATCATCTGGATGCGGCCCTCGTCGGACACCAGGCCGACCCAGACCAGCACGTCGTTGATGACGCCCTCGGTCTGGAGCAGCACGATCCACGAGGTCGTGCGCACCAGCAGCGAGGTCCAGAACGGCAGCAGCACCAGGATCATCAGGATATTGGACTGCCGCATCGGCAGCGTCGCCAGCAGATAGGCCACCGGGAAGCCGAGCAGCAGGCACAGGCCGGTGACCAGGCCGCTGATCCACAGCGTCCGGCCGAACATGAAGACGTAGATCTGTTCGCGCTCGGGCTGTTCGACGATGTCGCCCTGCCAGTCGTAGCGCAGGTCGAGCGCCGCCAGGAAGAACGACAGCGTGTAGCGCGGCGCCGCCTGCTGGATGATGCCCCAGGTCTGCGGGTCGGCCCAACGCTCGTCGATGGCGATGAAGGTCTCCCGCCACGGCGGCTCGCCCCGGCGTGCGATGGTGCGCGCGGTCTTGGTGATCAGGCTGCGCAGACCGCCCTGTTCGTAGTTCAGGCGGGTGCCCACCTTGGCGATCTCGCGGACCTCGTACTGCTGGATCATCTCCTCGGCGAGGGTGGCGAAGACGGCCTCGTCGGGCACGCTCGCACCGTCCCACTCGGCGTCCAGCAGCGCCACGGTGCGCGGGATCTGCTCCTGGAGCACCGGGTTGTCGACGGCCCGGAACAGCATCATGCCGATGGGCGCCAGGAAGGTGACCAGGATGAACCCCAGCAGCGGCAGCACCAGGGCCACCGCCACCAGCTTCTGACGGCGGTTGACGCGGGCCAGGGTGGTCTTGAGCGGCACCCCGTCGTTGGTGCGCAGCACGCCGTCGTCGGGCGGAGCGGCCGGCGGGGCGGCGGGGGTCGTAGCCATGGCGATGCTCTTCGTGGGGCTTGGGAGGCACGACGCGTCATCGCGCGGCGCCTCGGCGCCGACGCAATCCACATGAGGGCGCGGCCCACATGAGGGCGGGGCGATGCGCCCCGGATCGCGTCGCCCCGATCGGGGGATCGGGGCTCGCGATGACGGGTCCGGCGGGGTCAGGGGGCGGCGGGGCCTACTGCACCAGCCACGCGTTGAAGCGCTCGTTCATCTCGTCCGCGTGGTCGGCCCACCACAGGAAGTCGTTCTGGAGCGCGTTCTTGAAGTTCTCGGGCGCGGTCGGCATGTGCGGCCCCATCGGGATGCCGGCTTCGGCATGGCTGCCGATCAGCGGCACCGACGACTGGCGCGCCGGGCCGTAGGAGATCCATTCGGCCTGCCGGGCGATCTGTTCGGTGGCGGTCGAGAACTTGACGAACTCCCAGGCCAGGTCCTTGTTGGGCGCATCCTTCGGGATCACCCACAGGTCCAGGTCCCAGACCTGGCCGTCCCAGACGATCTCGAACGGCTTGTCCTCCACCGCGATGGCATTGAAGATACGGCCGTTATAGGCGGTGGTCATGGCCACCTCGCCGTCGGCCAGCATCTGCGGCGGCTGGGCGCCGGCCTCCCACCAGACGACGTGGTCCTTGATCTTGTCGAGGACGGCGAAGGCCCGGTCCACGCCTTCGGGGGTGGACAGCACGTCATAGACGTCGGCCGGGGGCACACCGTCGGCCATCAGGGCGAATTCGAGGTTGGCCTTGGCGATCTTGCGCATGCCGCGCTTGCCGGGGAAGCTCTCGACGTCGAAGAAGTCGGCGATGGTGGTCGGCGGGTTGTCCGGGAACTGGGTCTCGTCGTAGGCGTAGATGTTGGTCCACACGATGGTGGCCACCGCGCAGTCGTGCAGCGTGCCCTGGATGAAGTCGTCCTCGGCCGGGGTGCCGTCGGGGGCCGGCGGCAGTTCGTCCAGCGGCATCAGCTCCAGCAGGCCCTCGTCGCACAGGCGCACGGCGTCGGACAGTTCGACGTCCACCACGTCCCAGGTGACGTTGCCGGACTCGACCTGCGCCTTCACCGGGGCCACGTTGCCGTCGTAGTCGATGGAGTTGATCTGGTTGCCGGTCTGCTCCATCCACGGCTTGTGGTAGGCCTCGACCTGACTCTTGGTATAGGCGCCGCCCCAGGAAACGACGTTCAGGGCTTCGGCCGCCAGCGCGCTGCCGGCGGTGCCGGCCACCGCCAGCGCGCAGGCCGCGGCCAGGGTGACACGGAGACGGGTGGCACGGAGACGGCTGACACGGAGATGGGGGGTCGAAAACGGCATCGGTTGGGTGCTCCCTGTTCCTGTCTGTCGGCACGGCGGCCGCGGGGCCGCCATCGCCGCTTGATTGTTTTGTTATGCCGAGTTCTGGGTCTGGCGCGGCGCGTCGTGCGTCCCGCGCGGCCCGGGGCTTCTGCCCCGGGGTCTGCCGGCCGGCCGGCCGTCTCTACTGCACCAGCCAGGCGTTGAACCGCTCGTTCATCTCGTCGGCGTGGTCGGCCCACCAATAGTGATCGACCTGAACGGCGTTCTTGAAGTTGTCGGGCGCGGTCGGCATGTGCGGGCCCATCTCGATGTCCGCTTCGGCGTGGGTGCCGATCAGCGGCACCGACGACTGGCGCACCGGCCCGTAGGAGATCCACGCCGCCTGGTCGGCCAGCGGCTGCGTGCCGGTGGCGAACTTGATGAAGTCCCAGGCCATCTCGGCGTTGGGCGCGCCCTTGGGGATGACGAACATGTCGATGTAGAACACCTGGCCGTCCCAGATGATCTCGAACGGCTTGTCCTCCATCGCCACGGCGTTGAAGATGCGGCCGTTGTAGGCGCTGGTCATGGAGACCTCGCCGTCGGCCAGCATCTGGGGCGGCTGGGCGCCCGCATCCCACCACACGACGTCGTCCTTGATCTTGTCGAGCATCGCGAAGGCCCGGTCCACGCCCTCGGGGGTGGACAATACCTCGTAGACCTCGGCCGCCGGCACGCCGTCGGCCATCAGGGCGAACTCCAGATTGGCCTTGGCGGTCTTGGCCAGCCCGCGCTTGCCGGGATAGGTCTCGGTGTCGAAGAAGGCGGCGATGGTCGATGGCTGCGCGTCGTCCGCGAACTGACTCTTGTCATAGGCGACGGTGGTGGACCAGACGATGTTGCCGACGCCGCAGTCCATCAGGGACCCCTGGATGAAGTCGTCCTCGGCCGGGGTGCCGTCGGGCGCCGGCGGCAGTTCGTCGAGCGGCAGCACCTCCAGCAGGCCCTCGTCGCACAGCCGCACGGCGTCGGACAGTTCGACGTCCACCACGTCCCAGGCCACGTTGCCGGATTCGACCTGGGCCTTCACCGGGGCGACGTTGCCGTCGTAGTCGATGGAGTTGAGCTCGTTTCCGGTCTCTTCGATCCAGGGTTTGTGGTAGGCTTCGACCTGGCTCTTGGTGTAGGCGCCGCCCCAGGAGACGACGTTCAGGGCCTCGGCCGCCAGCGCGCCGCCGGCGGTGCCGGCCACCGCCAGCGCGCAGGCCGCGGCCAGGGTTAGGCGGACCCGCGGATTCGTCGGATGCGTCATGGGGGTACCTCCCGGTTTGTGCTTCTGATGGGCTTTGCCGCGTCGGCGCCCCGTCGGCGCCGCGGCGCGGCGAAGCCGCGTAAGGCCTTGATCCTGATTCGTCGGGATCAAGGCCGGCCAGGATCAGGCGTCGAGCGCCCGGCAGTCCTCGGCGTACCAGCCCACCTGGAGCCGCTCGCCCGGCCGCAGGTGGACGTGTCCGGACCAGTTCGGCACCTTGACGATGAAGTCGTCGTGCCCGCACACCCGCATGCGCGAGCGGATGTGGTCGCCGACGTAGATGACCTCCAGCACCTCGGCGTCGAACACGTTCGGCACCTGCGCGGGGTCGGGGTTGATCGACACCCGCTCCGGGCGCAGCGACATCAGGGTGCGCCCGCCCTGGCCGGTGGTGCGGACGTTGGTCGCCCGGATCATGTCGCCGCTGTCGGCGCGCACGGCGCACTCGGGGCCGTCGACGGCCTCGACCCGGCCCAGCAGCTTGTTGTTCTCGCCGATGAACTGGGCCACGAAGGCGTTGCCCGGGGCCTCGTACAGGGTGGCGGGCTCGTCGAGCTGCTGGATGATGCCATCGTCGAACACCGCGATGCGGTCCGACATGGTCAGGGCCTCGGTCTGGTCGTGGGTGACGTAGACCATGGTCACGCCCAGGTTCGCGTGGATATGCTTCAGTTCGTATTGCATCTGCTCGCGCAGGTTCTTGTCGAGCGCCCCCAGCGGTTCGTCCAGCAGCACCAGGGCCGGTTCGAACACCAGCGCGCGGGCCAGCGCCACCCGCTGCTGCTGACCGCCGGAGAGTTGCGCCGGCCGGCGGCCGCCCAGATGGCCCAGTTCCACCATGTCCAGCGCGCGCTGGACCCGGGCCTGCATGTCGGCCTTGCCGACGCCGCGCACCTTGAGGGGGTAGCCCACGTTCTCGGCCACGCTCATGTGCGGGAACAGGGCGTAGTTCTGGAACACCATGCCGATGCCGCGCTTGTGCGGCGGCACGTGGGTGATGGACTGGCGGCCCAGCAGGATCTGGCCGTGGGTGGGGCTCTCGAAGCCGGCCAGCATCATCAGGCAGGTGGTCTTGCCGGACCCGGACGGACCCAGCAGGGTCAGGAACTCGCCCTTGGCGATCTCCAGCCACAGGTTCTTTACGACCAGTGTTTCGCCGTCGTAACTCTTCTGGACGTCCTCGAACCGTACGAACGGGTCGTTCGTCTCCACCATGCGTGCCTCGCCCTGCTCCCAGTGAGACGGGTCCGAACCCGGGCGCCGGCCCGGCGGTCCAACACCCTGTCCAACCACCCTATGCAACCACCCTGTGACGCGACTCCGGTGGCGCGGCGTCAGGTGCCGAACCCCAGGGTCGCTTTGTTGACGGAGGACGGTAGCATGCCGTTCAAAAAAAACAACGGTCCAATGCGGGGCTTTCAAATAGAGAGACAGGGGACGGGGAGGCGTCGCTTGGGCCAGTAGAGAGGGAGGGGCCGAAATGAGTATTCCTTCACTGCAAGAGATTGTCGCGGGGACCTGTGGGCCGGTCAATGTCATGCGAAATGTTCGCGGCGGCCGTGCTGCATTTTCACCTAATCCTCTGAAAACGGCTTCCGCACCATCGACTTGCCTGTGTCCGCCGCTGCCCACGCGGTGAGCGGTCTGCCCAAGGTGTTGTTATGGATCGCCTAACATTCATGCATGTGCCGGGGTCCGACCGGCGGACCGGCGTCCTTCGAATGGCGGGACCGTGCCGGCGCGGGCCGGGGGGGCCGATCCGGGCGGCCGTGCGCGGGCTGATCGGGGCGATCGCGGCCGGGATGATCCTGACGGCGGCCGAGTCGGCGGAGGCGGCCTGCCCGCGCGACCGTCTGGTGGTGGCGCTGGACATCGGCCATGGTCCGGACAGCCCGGGGGCCACCAGCGCCCGCGGCCGTCCCGAGTACGCCTTCAACCGCGACCTGACGCTGCGGCTGCGCGACCAGATGCACGCCGCCGGGATCACCGGGGCGTTCCTGGTCACCACCGCGGACGGCGGGGCGCCGGGCCTGTGGGACCGGCCCCGGATCGCCGGCGCGCGCGGCGCCCACGCGCTGCTGTCGATCCATCACGATTCGGTGCAGCCGCAGTTCCTGGAGACCGGCACCCTCGACGGCCGGCCGGCGCGCTACAGCCGCCACGCCCGCGGCCATGCCCTGTTCGTGTCGTCGAAGAACCTCTACGCCGCGCGCAGCACCGTGCTGGCCCGCGCCATCGGCCAGGCCCTGACGGACTGGGGCCTGACCCCGACGCTGCACCATGCCGAACCGATCGCGGGCGAGAACCGGCCGCTGCTGGACGAGGCGCTGGGGATCCACGACTTCGCCGATCTGGTGGTGCTGAAGGCGGCGCCGATGCCGGCGGTGCTGATCGAGGCCGGCGTCATCGTCCACCCGGAGGAGGAACTGGAGGCCCAGGACCCGTTCCGTCAGGACCTGGTGATCGACGGCATCGTGCGCGGCCTGCTGGCCGCCTGCCCCGAGTTGCTGGCGCCATGACCGGCGCGGCGGGCGGGCGGGCCGTCAGGCGGTCTCGCCCGCCGCCGTCAGCGCCAGATCGTCGCGGTGCACCAGTTCGTCCGGGCCGCGATAGCCGAGCACGGCCGCGATGTCGCCGCTGCGGCGGCCCACAAGCTGGCGCGCCTCGTCGGCGGGGTAGTTGCACAGGCCGACCCCCAGGGCGCGCCCCGAGCCGTCCACGATGCGCACCGGCGCGCCCTTCTGGAACGCGCCGTCCACGCCCGTCACCCCGGCCGGCAGCAGGCTCTTGCCGGCCAGCAGCGCCCGCACCGCGCCGGCGTCCAGCACCAGCCGGCCCTCGGGCTTGAGCGCCCCGGCGATCCAGCGCTTGCGCGCCGCGCGCGGCTCCTGCGCCGGCAGGAACCAGGTGCAGGGGCCGCCGGCCTCCAGCGCGCCCAGCGGCCCCAGCCCCTTGCCCGGCGCGATCGCCATGGCGCAGCCGGCATCCATGGCGATGCGGGCCGCGATCAGCTTGGTGACCATGCCGCCGGTGCCCATCGTCGACCCGGCGGTGCCGGCCATGGCCTCGATCTCCGGGCTCAGCTCGCGCACCTCGTCCAGGCGCCGCGCGGTCGCGTCCTGGCGCGGATCGGCGGTGTACAGGCCGTCGATGTCGGACAGCAGCACCAGCGCATCGGCCGAGACCATGGCCGCCACCCGGGCCGCCAGGCGGTCGTTGTCGCCGAAGCGGATCTCCTGGGTGGTGACGGTGTCGTTCTCGTTGACCACCGGCACCACGCCCAGCGCCAGGAGCTGGTCCAGCGTCTTGCGGGCGTTCAGGTAGCGCCGCCGGTTCTCGCTGTCGTCCAGGGTCAGCAGGATCTGGGCCACCGGGATGTCGTGATGGGCGAGCGCCTCCTGCCAGGCGTGCGCGAGCCGGATCTGGCCGGTGGCGGCGGCGGCCTGTTTCTCTTCCAGCCGCAGCGCGCCGCCATCATGGCCACTCAGCCCGAGGATGCGCCGGCCGACGGCGACCGCGCCGGAGGAGACCAGGATCACCTCCTGGCCGCGCCGGCGCAGCAAGGCAACCTCGTCGGTCAGCGCGTCCAGCCAGGTGCGGTGGGTCTTGCCGGTGCGGTCGTCGACCAAGAGGGCGGAGCCGATCTTGACCACCAGCCGCCGCGCCGCGCGGATGCGTCCGGCGGCGGCGACCCCGGCGAGGGGCTGGGACGCCGCGGCGGCGGGCGCGGCGTCGCTGCTCATGGCGTCCACCCGGCGGGGCCGTCTTCTTCCAGGTCGGCGGGGTCCGCCTCCGCCATGGCCGCGCGCGCGGCGGCGCGCCGCGCCAGCACGGCCGGCAGCAGGGCGCGCAGGGCCTCGGTCACGCCGCGGCCGGCGGCGCTGGACAGCACCCCTACCGCCTGACCGCAGGCCGCCTCCAGGGCCGCCTTGCGCTCCGCAATGATGTCGTCGGTGAGGGCGTCGGCCTTGGTCAGCGCCACCAGCTCCGGGGTCTCGGCCAGCCCGCCGCCATAGGCCGCCAGCTCGCTTCGGACCGTGCGGTAGGCGTCGGCCACGGCCACGCCGTCGGTTTCGGTGCCGTCCACCAGGTGCAGCAGCACCGCGCAGCGCTCGACGTGCCCCAGGAAGCGCGTGCCCAGGCCGGCGCCCTCGTGTGCGCCCTCGATCAGGCCCGGGATGTCGGCCAGGATGACCTCCTGATCGTCTACCGTCGCCACGCCCAGGTTGGGATGCAGGGTGGTGAACGGATAGTCGGCGATGCGCGGCCGCGCCCGGGTGACGGTGGCCAGGAAGGTGGACTTGCCGGCGTTGGGCAGCCCCACCAGGCCGATATCGGCGATCAGCTTCAGCCGCAGCCACACCCAGCGCTCTTCGCCGGGCCAGCCGGAGCCGGCCTTGCGCGGCGCCTGGTTGGTGGAGGATTTGAAGCGGGCGTTGCCCGGCCCGCCGTCGCCGCCGCGGCACAGGGTGATGGTCTGCCCGGCGTGGGTCAGGTCGGCCAGCAGGGTCTCCTTGTCGTCGGCGAGGATCTGGGTGCCGACCGGGACCTTGATGGTGATCGAGGCCCCGCCCTTGCCGGAGCGGTTGGCGCCCATGCCGTGCTGACCGCGCTTGGCCTTGAAGTGCTGCTGGTAGCGAAAGTCGATCAGGGTGTTGAGGTTGTCCACCGCGGTGACGGTGACGTCGCCGCCGCGGCCGCCGTCGCCGCCGTCGGGGCCGCCGAACTCGACGTACTTTTCGCGCCGGAACGAGACGCAGCCGGGGCCGCCGTCGCCGCTCTTGACGAAGATCTTGGCCTCATCGAGGAATTTCATGACGACTCATCCGGCGTGAATCCGTGGCCCGGCGCATGCGGGGCTCCAGGGAGGCCCCGGAGAAAGCCCCGGAAAACGACCGGCGTCGGCAGGGCGCCCTCCGGCCACGCAAAAAACCGGCCACGCAAAAAAGGGGAATGGCGACCCATTCCCCTTGCGCGCCCGGTGCGCGCGCCGCCCGGTGCCGCCCCAGGGAAGCGGCGCGACGGCCGGCGGCGGTGTCTCGGGAGGCTACTCCGCCGCCTCGGCGACCGGCGGGTGCGGCTCCACCGACACGAAGGTGCGGCGCTTGAAGCCGCTGCGGAACTTCACCCGGCCGTCCACGAGCGCGAACAGCGTGTGGTCCTTGCCCATGCCGACGTTGTCGCCCGGGTGCCACTTGGTGCCGCGCTGGCGCGCGATGATGTTACCGGCCACGACGATCTCGTCGCCGTACTTCTTGATACCGAGACGGCGGCCTTCCGAATCGCGCCCGTTGCGCGACGAACCGCCTGCCTTCTTGTGAGCCATGGTGCTCTCTCCGGATTACGCGAACGGTGCCCAGGATCCCGGCGGCGCGGCGGCGCGCCCGGGGGTGGCGGACGGCGGCCTCACCCGGCGATGTCGGTGATGCGCACGCGCGTCAGGGTCTGGCGGTGACCGTTCTTGCGGCGGTGGTTCTGGCGCCGCTGCTTCTTGAACACGATCACCTTCTTGTCCTTGAAGGTGCGTTCCACCGTGGCGGAGACCGAGGCACCCGCGACCGTCGGCGTGCCCACCGTGTCGCCGACCATCAGCACCTCGTCGAAGGTGATGCTGGCGCCTTCGTCGGCCTCCAGCTTCTCGATGTCGAGCACATCGTCCTTGGCGACCCGGTACTGTTTGCCGCCGGTCTTGATTACTGCGAACATGGTGTCACTCGCACGGACAGGAAGGAAGACAGAGCAAAGCCGGGCCGCACCTGGACGGGGCGGCCTCGGGAGCGCGACACCATACGCGGACCGCGGGCGGAGTCAAGGGTCATGTCGCAGCGGCCTGTCTGTTGCCGTTATGAACGGGACCGCGGGCGGGCGCCGAAAAAAGGTTCATGACGGAAAATCGGGGAGGGGCGGACAACGGGACGGTCTGACACACTGGTAGTTGCGACACGACACAGACTGCCAGGGAGGCC
>NZ_JACIGI010000037.1:19182-30776 GCF_014197795.1 Roseospira goensis | reverse complement strand
CGACCCAAATTTTGTTGGTAGGGGTTTGAAATCCCAATATCTTTCGGTATAGCCCCCAAAGTCCCGGTTTCTGCAGGTTCATGTGTCAGACAACACTCGCGCCCACGCTCCCGCGTGGGCGATCCTATCTCTTCTCGCGCCCACGCTCCCGCGTGGGCGCCCCTCTTCTCTCTCGCGCCCACGCTCCCGCGTGGGCGCCCTGGCTTTCCTCTCGCGCCCACGCTCCCGCGTGGGCGCCCTGGCGGCAGCGCGCGGACCCACGCAGGAGCATGGGTCCGAGACCGGCCGGGGATATCTCCCGCTCCCGCTCCCGGGGGAGCGTGGGCACACCCCGCCCCCTACCCCGCCGCCCCCTCGTCGGGATCGGCCAAAGGTTCCCAATAGCGTTCGGTCTCGGCGCCGGCCCGGTTCAGGTCGATCTGGAGCCGGTAGCGGTCGGGCCGGTAGAGCGCGTCCAGGTGCTCCACACCGTGCCCGGCCTGGTCGTACACCACGCGCGTCAGCGCGATCAGCGGCGCCCCCTCCGGCACCTCCAGCGCCTGCGCCACCTCGCCGTTGGCCAGGGTGGCGGAGATGGTCTGGGTGGCGCGGCCGACCTGCACCCCGCCGCGTTCCAGCAGCGCGAACAGCGGCGTCTTTGCCAGGTCGGCCTCGCTGTAGTGGGCGGCGATGCGCTCGGGAACGTGCGTGGTCAGGTGCGAGAACGGCACGTCGTCCATGAGCCGCACCCGAATCGAGCGCTGCACCCGCTCGCTCGCCGCCAGCCCCAGGCGGTCGCGGATCGTCCGCCCCGGGGCCATGTAGCGGAACTCCAGCAGGCGCACCTCGGAGGCCTCGCTCATGCGGACCATGTTGGGCAGCAGGTTGGCGACGCTGGCGGTCAGGGTGGACGCCAGCGGCGGCGCCTGCACCACCGTCCCGACCCCCGGCCGGCGCGTGACCAGTCCGGCCTCACGCAGGGCCTCCAGCGCGCGCCGCACGGTCACCCGCGAGACGTCGTACTGCTCGGCCAGCTTCAACTCGCCGGGCAGGGTGGCGCCCGGCTCCAGGCGACCGCTCTGGATGGCATCCTGCAGCAGCAGGAAGATGCGATTCGCCTTCACCCCGGCGACCGCCGGCCCTGCGGCGGGCGTCGCGTCATGCGTCATGGTGGCCTGTCCCGTCCGATCGTGGTCGCGGCGCCGGGCGCGCGGAAGGGGGTTGACGCACCCGTCGCCTTCGCCGTACTCAATGTATTACGCATCGTACATTTGGTGATCCAGGAAGGCCAGTCCCTTCCTGCGCTCGCCGACCCGCCCCCCCCCGCCCCCCACGAACCGCGCACACAGGCCCCGCCGCCAGGACCGCCGAGAGGAGACGCGCCCGATGCCCACCCTACAGGTCAGCCTGATCCGCGGCTATTCCGGTCCGGTCCGGCAGCGGCTGTGCCGCCGCCTCACCGCCGCCACCACCGCGGTCCTGGGCGCGGCCCCCGAGGCCGTGACCGTGTTCCTGCACGAGGTCGACCCGGACGGCTACGCCCGCGGCGGCCACGCCCGCACCCCGGCGGCGGCGCCCGAGCAGACGCCCGAGGAAGTCGTGACGGCGTTCCTCGCGGCCATGGAGGCGCGCGACCTGGAGACCGCCGCCACCCACCTGGCCGACGGCTTCGTGATGACCTTCCCCGGCAGCGGCCCGATGACCCGGCTGGACGAGCTGGTCGCCTGGGCCCGCGGCCGCTACCGCTTCGTGCGCAAGACCTTCGAGGCCGTGGACACCGCCGACCACCTCGACCACGCGGTGGTGACCTGCCACGGCCACCTGCACGGGGAATGGCCCGACGGCACCCCGTTCGAGGGCGTGCGCTTCATCGACCGGTTCGAGGTCCGCCACGGCCGCCTGACCCGCCAGGACGTCTGGAACGACCTGGCCCTCGTCTCCCCCTGATCCGGTCCCCGCCACACCAAGGACGTTTGCCCGCATGACCGATCCCGCCCACGCCCGCTCCCCCGAGTCCCTGAAGGCGCGTCTCGGCCGGCCCGGCATCGAGGTCGCCCCCGGGGTGTACGACGCCCTCGGCGCCACGCTGGCCGAGTCGGCCGGGTTCCGCACCGTCTACCTGTCCGGCGCCAGCCTGGCCTATACCCAGCTCGGCCGCCCCGACATCGGCCTGCTGAGCCTGACCGAGGTCAACGACGCGCTGATGCACATCCGCGAGCGCACCGACCTGTCGATCGTGGTCGACTGCGACACCGGCTTCGGCAACGCCATGAACGTCATGCGCAGCGTGCGCATGCTGGAACGCTCCGGCGCCAGCGCGATCCAGCTTGAGGACCAGGCCTACCCCAAACGCTGCGGCCACCTGCGCGGCAAGACTCTGGTGCCCCTGGGCGAGATGGTCGGCAAGCTGCACGCCGCCCTCGACGCCCGCCGCAACGAGCAGACGCTCATCATCGGCCGCACCGATGCCGTGGCCGTGGAGGGCATCGAGGGCGCCCTGGCACGCGCCGAGGCCTACCGCGCGGCCGGCGTGGACATCCTGTTCGTCGAGGGCCTGCGCGGCGACGACGACATCGCCCGCGTCATGGGAGCCTTCAAGGGGCGCATCCCGATCATGGCGAACATGGTCGAGGGCGGCGACACCCCGCTGAAGAACGCCACCGCGCTGGAGGCGCTGGGCTTCTCGCTGGTCATCTTCCCCGGGGCACTGGTGCGGGCGTTCCTGTCCATGGCGACGCAGTTCTTCGAGACCCTGCACCGCGACGGCAGCACCGACGCCTTCCGCGACCGCATGTTCGATTTCCCCCAGCTCAACGCCTACCTCGGCACCCAGGCCATGCTGGAGATGGGCGAGACCTATGAAAACCGCGAGCGCGCAGGAGACGCCGCATGATCACGACCGACAAGACCGCCAAGGAGATCTTCCACGAGGTCCTGGGCAACAGCCAGCGCGCCCCCTTCGGCTTCGGCGACAAGGCGGTGCTGATCAACGTCGACCCGCAGAAGGCCTACACCCGCACCGACCTGTACAAGACCGCCTACGAAAGCGACCCCCGCCAGCTTGAGTACGTCAACGCGCTGGCGCGCGGGGTCCGGGCGCTGGGCTGGCCGGTGGTGTGGAGCCACGTCGCCTATCTGGACTCGGCCGAGGACGCCGGCATCTGGGGCACCCGCACCGACACGCCGGATTCGCTCCAGAACATCAAGTACGGCTCCGACCGCGCCGCCTTCGACGAGCGGGTCGAGATCGACCACAGCCGCGACGTCATCTACACCAAGCGCATGCCGTCGGTGTTCTTCGAAACGCCGCTGGCCTCGCTGCTGGTCTGGCACAAGGTGGACACGGTGATCGTCACTGGCGGATCGACCTCCGGCTGCGTGCGCGCCACCGTGGTCGACAGCCTGTCGCACGGCTACCGCACCATCGTCCCCATGGAGTGCGTGGCCGACAAGCACGAGAGCTACCACTACGCCAACCTGACCGACATGCACCTGAAGTACGCCGACGTCATGCCGGTGGCCGAGGTGCAGGCCTGGCTCGACGGCCGCGCCGCCGCCCAGGGGTGAGAGCGATCGAGAGGGGAGGCCCGGCATGAAAGAGGCGCTGGACGTCTACGAGTACTGGCCCTACGAGGGCCGGCCGCGCATCCGCTGGCCCGGCGGCGCCCGGGTGGCGTTCTGGGTGGCGCCGAACGTCGAATACTACGAGATCGACCCGCCGCCCAACCCGCACCGCAAGCCGTGGCCGCACCCGCACCCGTCGGTGCCCGGCTACGGCATCCGCGACTACGGCAACCGGGTGGGCCATCACCGCCAGATGGCGTTGCTGGACAAGTACGGCATCAAGGGCTCGGTCTCCCTCTCCGTCGCCGTGTGCGAGCACCACCCGGAGCTGATCGCCGCCTGCGTCGACCGTGGCTGGGAGATCTTCAATCACGGCATCTACAACACCCGCTATACCTATGGCCTCAGCGAGGACCAGGAGCGGGCCATGATCCGCGACGCCCTGGAGACCATCCACCGCCACACCGGCCAGGCCTGCGCCGGCTATCTGGCACCGGCGCTGTCGCACTCGGAGCACACGCTGGACCTGTTCGCCGAGGTCGGCCGGGAGATGTTCGGCGACGACGGCGGCCTGTACACCTGCGACCTGTTCCACGACGACCAGCCGACGCCGATCCGCACCCGATCGGGGCTGCGGTTCCTGTCGGTGCCGTACTCGCTGGAGATGAACGACACCATTGTCTACACGGTCAACAAGGTGGAGCCGCGCCACTACGCGACCATGCTGAAGCGCCACTTCGACCGCCTGTATCAGGAAGGCGCGGAGTCGGGCACGGTGATGTGCATCCCCACCCACAACTACCAGATCAGTTGCCCGCACCGCATCAGGGCCTTCGAGGAGGCGCTGGAGTACATCACCGGGCACAGCGACGTCTGGGTCACGACCGGCCGCGACATCGCCAGATACTACCTGGAGCACTATTACGATACAGCACTGGCGGACATCGCCGCCAAACAGACGACAACCACGGCGGCGGGAGGGTGAGACCATGGCCCTGGACGACAGCACCCTGCGCTACGACCACCGCCGCTACGGCTACGACCACGACCGCTACGCCTGGTCCATGCTGGCCGAGCGCCCACCGATCACCTGGCCCGGCGGCAAGCCGCTGGCGGTGTGGATCAACGTCTCGCTCCAGTTCTATCCGCTGAACCAGCGCGGCGTACCGTTCAAGGTGCCCAACGGCATGACCATGCCGTACCCGGACCTGCGCCATTTCACCCTGCGCGACTACGGCAACCGGGTCGGCATCTCTCGCCTGCTGCGCGCCTTCGACCGCGCCGGCGTGCAGGCGACCTACGCCATGAATGCCCGCCTGGCCGAGCGCACGCCGGCCCTGGTCCGCCGTCTGGTCGACCAGGGCGCCGAGATCCTGGCCCATGGCTGGACCATGGACCACCTGCACACCAGCGCCCTCGCCCGCGACGAGGAGGCCGAGTTGGTGCGGCGCACGGTAGATACGCTGCGCACCCTGACCGGGCAGCCCATCCGCGGCTGGCTGAGCCCGGCTCGCCACCAGAGCTGGCACACCCCCGACCTGCTGGCCGAGCACGGCCTGGCGTACTGCGCCGACTGGGTCAACGACGACCTGCCCTACCCCGTCGCCACGGCGACCGGCCGGCTGGTCAACATGCCCCTGGCGACCGAGATCGAGGATCAGTTCGTCATGGGCCAAAACCTGCATTCCGAGGACTCCTGGGCCGAACAGGTGTGCGACGCCTTCGATTATCTGCTGGCCGAGGGCACGGCCCGGGGCGGGCGCCTGTTCGCGCTGAGCCTGCATCCCTGGATGGTCGGCCAGCCGCACCGCATCGGTGCGCTGGAGGCCGTGCTGGACCACATCATGGCCCGGCGCGACCGCATCTGGCAGGCCCCGGCCGGCGACATCCTGGACGCCTATCTGGCCCGGACGGCCCCGACCGCCGGTCAGGGCGCCACCTGATGCCGGTGGTGGACGCGCCGGCCGATGCGGCGTTCGAGGCGCATGTGCCGCTGCTGATCGTCGGCGGCGGCGCCTGCGGTCTGGTGGCGGCCCTGGCCGCGCAGGAGGCCGGCGCCGACGTTGCCGTGCTGGAGCGTGACGCCCTGCCCCGCGGCAGCACCGCCATGTCCTCCGGCCTGATCCCGGCCGCCGGCAGCCGCTTCCAGGCCGCCCGGGGGATCGACGATACGCCCGCCCTGCTGGCCGCCGACATCCAGCGCAAGGCCAGCCACCAGGCGGATCCGGCCATCGTCGAGACCCTGGCCGCGCGGTCCGGCCCGGTGATCGAGTGGCTGGCCGACGCCCATGGCGTCCCGTTCTCGGTGGTCGAGGGGTTCCTGTATCCCGGTCACAGCCGGATGCGCATGCACGCCACGCCGCGCCGCACCGGCACCGAACTGATGGACTGCCTGCTGAGCGCCCTCGAAGCCACGGACGCCGCCCTGCTGACCGAGGCCACCGTCCGCGACCTGCACGTCGACGCCGACCGGCGGGTGCGCGGCGTGACGGTGGCGCGGCCGGACGGCGCGCGCGAGACCATCGGCTGCGAGGCCCTGGTGCTGGCCTGCAACGGCTACGGCGGCGCGCCCGACCTGGTGGCCCGGCACCTGCCGGCCTTGCGCGACGCCCTCTATCACGGCCACGAGGGCAACCAGGGCGACGCCCTGCGCTGGGGCGAAGCGATGGGCGCCAGCCTGCGCGACCTGGGCGCCTGCCAGGGCCACGGCAACCTCGCCACCCCGCACCAGACGCTGATTTCCTGGGCGGTGATGATGCGCGGCGGGGTGCAGATCAACGCCGCGGGCCGGCGCTTCTCCAACGAGCACGGCGGCTACTCCGAACAGGCGGCCAAGGTGCTGGCGCAGCCGGGCGGCACCGTCTGGGCGGTGTTCGACGACCGCATCCACGACGCCGCGCTGGAATTCGAGGACTACCGCGACGCCGTGGCGACCGGCGCGGTGCGGCCCTTCGACAGCGCGGCGGCGATGGCCGCGGGGCTCGACCTGCCCGCGGACGCGCTGGCCGAGACCCTAGCCGAGATGGACCGGCTGGCCGAAAGCGGCGGGGTCGATTCCTTCGGCCGCACCTTCGACGCGGAGACCCGGCTGGTCCCGCCCTACCGGGCGGTGCGCGTGACCGGCGCCCTGTTCCACACCCAGGGCGGCCTGGAGGTGGACCCCTCGGGCCGTGTGCTCGATCCGGCCGGGACCCCGTTCCCGAACCTGTTCGCCGCCGGCGGCGCCGCCCGCGGAGTCTCCGGCGCTGGCGACAGCGGCTATCTGTCCGGCAACGGCCTGCTGAGCGCCGTTGTCCTGGGCGCCATCGCGGGGCAGGCCGGCGCGCGACTCGTTGCGGTGTCGAATCGACGTGCCTAGCCGGGCGACCCCTGGGGCGACCCCTGGGGCGACCCCGGGCGACCAGAGTCGCCGAACCGCCCCGCGTCCAATCGTTCCATTGTGCTCGGTTCGCCCGTTTTCCGGCCTCTGACCGCCCGCGCACGGCGGGAAATATTCCATTTTTATCTCAAATGCGCAACGGAGTGTGCGTGCAGGTTGCCGGGCGCCAGACGCCGGTGACGGCCGCGGCTCTTTTGCGTTGCAACGCGTGCACGGCACCGCCAAGAATGCCGGGAGCACTGCACCAAAAGGCGTGACTGAACGCGCCCTATGTGAGGCTCGGGGCAATAGCCGGAGCATGGGAAAGGACAAGGACATGAACAAGGGCTCGGTCTCGATGTCCGAGGCGGCGCGGACCTACACCCGCGTGGCCCGCGACCGGGGCGGCCGGACGCCCCAGGGCGCCGGCGGGCTGTCGTTCGAAGCCGGACGCTATGGCGGCATCCCGCAAGCGGATCTCACGCCGGCCGTCCTGTCTGCGGTGACCGGCTTCGTGACCGAGATCGGCCGCCTCAACGAGATCATCCGCAAGCGCGACGAGGAGGCCGCCCTGCTGCGCCAGCGCCTGGCCCTCGCCGAGACCTTCACCGTCATCGACGCGACCTCCGAGTTGCGCACCCGGCACGCCTTCCTTCAGGAACTGACGCGCATGATCGCCTATGCCGGCGGTCATGCCCGCAACATTTCGCTGATTCTCCTGACCCTGGAAGGCTTCTCCCCGACCGGAACGGCGCCCGCCGGCTGGGCCGCCGAGGAGGCCCTGCGCCAGGTCGCGACCGCGCTCAGCGACAGCACCCGGACCTCCGACCTGCTGGGACGCCTGGGGCCGGAGCAGTTCGGCGCCGTGCTCATGGATACCGACGAGCCCGCCGCGGCGATGATCGCCACCCGCATGTGCAAGGCGATCACCGGACGGCCGCTCGCCGGCCGCCACCGCGACGTCTACGTGGCCGCCTCGTTCGGGCTGTGCCGCCTGCGCCCGGACCGCTCGCTGGAGGACACCCTGGCGGCGGCCGACGCCGACCGCCAGCGGCGCCTGAGCGACGCCGACCCGGCGCGCGCCACCCGGCCCTGAGTCACCCCCCACCGACCCCTCTTCGCCGGCACGCTCAGGCGTCCACCGGCGGTGCGGTCGGGACGTCCGTCGCGGCCGCCGCCTCGACGCCGGGCCGGTGCGTGCGGTAGGCCCGGATCATCCCGGCCACGATCGCGGTTGCGATCTCCGCCGGGTTGGCGGCATGGATCGCCACCCCGGCCGGCCCCTCGATGCGGGCCAGGGCGGCCGGGGGGAGGCCCTCATCCTGCAGCCGCGCCAGCCGCGCGGCCTGGGCGGCGCGGCTGCCCAGCGCCCCGATGTGGAACGCCGGCGAGGCCAGCGCGTGGCGCAACACCGGCAGTTCGACGTCGTGGTCATGGAACAGGGTGACCACGGCCGTGGCGGCGTCGAGCACCGTCGCGCGCACCGCTCCCGGTGCCAGGCCGCGCACCGGCGCCGCCACGTGCGGGGCCGCCCGGGCCGCGGCATGGGCATCATCGGTCAGAACCTCGACCGCATAGCCGATCAGCGTCGCCATCTGGGCGCACAGCGGCACGATGGGGCCGCGCCCGGCCAGCACAAGGCGCGGCTGCGGCCGGTACAGGCGGCGGATCACGGTCGCGTCCCGCCAGGCCAGATCGGCGGTCGCGAAGGCGGCATCGTCGCCCGGCCCCGGCGCTTCGGTCCAGCTCTCGCCCCGGGCCGTGTCGGTGACCAGCACGGTCGGGCGGCGCGCCCCCACCGCCGCGGCGACGCCGGCCAGGATGTCGGTCGGCACGGTGACGTCGACATAGACGTCGATCGACCCGCCACAGGGCATGCGCAGGTCGACGTAGCGTGACCCCGCCCCGAATCGCACCGTGCGGTTCGCCCCGGCCGCCATCGCGGCCCGGGCCTCCGCGGCGATGCCGCCCTCGACGCAGCCGCCGGAGATCAGCCCCACCAGGTCTCCGGCGCGCGACACCGCAAGCTGGCTGCCCAGGGGGCGCGGGCCGGAGGCGGACTTGTGCACCAGCGTGACCAGCGCGCCGGCGCCCTCGCGCCGCCGCCACGCCAGCAGCGCCGGCAGCACCGTCTCGTCGAACTCCTGGTCCATGATGCCTCCCGGTCTCCCGTCCCGTCCTATCTCCACGGCTGCGCGCCGAGGGATGCCCGCCGCCCCAGGATGTGGTACCCAGGACGGCGGCCGTCGAGCCGCACCGACCGAAGGGCGGTCGCCCAACGAACCGCCCGCCCCCCAGGGATCCCGGGAGACGCACGGCATGTCCATCCCCATCCGCCTGACCGTCAATGGCCGCGAGGCCGCGGTGACGGTCGAGCCCCGCACCCTGCTGGTGGAGGTCCTGCGCACCCACCTGCATCTGACCGGCACCCATGTTGGTTGCGACACCAGTCAGTGCGGCGCCTGCGTGGTGCTCATGGACGGCCGCTCGGTCAAGGCCTGCACCGTGCTGGCCGTGCAGGCCGACGGCGGCGCCATCACCACCATCGAGGGGCTGGCCGACGGCGACACCCTGCACCCCATGCAGCAGGCGTTCCACGACCACCACGCCCTGCAGTGCGGCTTCTGCACCCCGGGCATGGTGCTGAGCGCCGTCGACCTGGTCAGCCGCCACCCCGACCCCAGCGACGACCAGATCCGGGCCGACCTGGACGGCAACCTGTGCCGCTGCACCGGTTACCAGCCGATCGTGCGCGCGGTGCGGGCGGGGGCACAGGCCATGCGGGCGCGACCGGCCGCCGAAGCCGGGGCGCGGGGCCGCCATGTATGAGTTCGCCTATCACCGCCCGGCCACGGTTGCCGAGGCCGTGGCCCTGATCGCCGACGAAGACGTGCTGCCCCTGGCCGGCGGACAGACCCTGATCCCCACGCTCAAGCAGCGCCTGGCCATGCCGGCGGCGCTGGTGGACCTGGGCGGGCTGGCCGAGTTGCGCGGCCTCCGCCGCGACGGCGACGCGCTGGTGATCGGCGCCGCCACCACGCATGCCGAGATCGCCGCGTCCGATCTGGTGCGGCAGACCGTCCCGGCGCTGGCCGCGCTGGCCCAGCGCATCGGCGACCCGCAGGTGCGCAACCGGGGTACCCTGGGCGGCTCCATCGCCAACGCCGATCCGGCCGCGGACTACCCGGCCGCGGTGGTCGGGCTCGGCGCCAGCGTGCACACCGACCGGCGCACGATCGACGGCGACGCGGTCTTCATCGACCTGTTCACAACCGCGCTGGAGCCGGGGGAACTCATCACGGCGGTGTCGGTCCCGGTGCCGCGGGCGGCCGCGTACGAGAAGGCCGCGCAGCCGGCCTCGGGCTACGCGGTGGTGGGTGTGCTGGTCGCGCGCACGGCGGCCGGGGTGCGGGTGGGTGTCACCGGCGCGGGACCCTGCGCCTTCCGCGCCACGGCGCTGGAACGGGCGCTGGACGCCGCCTTCACGCCGGAGGCCGCGCGGGCCGTGACGATCCCGGCCGACGGGCTCAACGACGACCTGCACGCCTCGGCCGCGTACCGGGCGGCGCTCATCCCGGTGCTCGCCGCGCGCGCCGTCGCCGCCTGCGGCTGAGGCCGGGGGCGAGGCCGTGCTGCGGCGCTACGCCTATCTGGTCGCGCTGGCCCGCGAGAAGCACTTCGGCCGCGCCGCCGCCGCCTGCCATGTCTCGCAGCCCACGCTGTCCAACGCCATCCGGCAGTTGGAGGAGACCCTGGGCGTGCCCATCGTCGAGCGCGGCCAGAGCTTCCGCGGCTTCACCCCCGAAGGCGAGACCGTGCTGGCCCATGCCCGCCGCATGCTGGCCGAACAGGACGCGCTGGAGCAGACCCTGCGCGGCCGGGCATCGGGGCTGCGCGGGGTGGCGCGGCTGGGGGTGATCCCGACCGCGCTGCCGGCCATGCCGCACCTGCTGGCGCCGTTCGCCGCCCGCCACCCGGAGGTGCGGGTGGTGTTGCGCTCGATGAGTTCGCGGGCGATCGCGCAGGGGCTGGCCGAGTACGACCTGGACGCCGGCGTCACCTACCTCGACAACGAGCCGCTGCCAAACGTGCGCCGAACCGCGCTGTACGCGGAGCGCTCCGTCCTGCTCACCCGGCGCGGCCCCGCGCTGGAGGGGCGCGACAGCGTGACCTGGGCCGAGGCGGCGCGGTTGCCGCTGTGCCTGCTGACGCCGGACATGCAGAACCGCCGCATCACCGAGGCCGCCTTCCGCGCCGCCGGGGTGGCGGTGGCGCCGCAGGTGGAGACCAACTCGCTCATCAACCTGGCCGCTTTGGCGCGCCAGGGACCGTGGTCCAGCGTTGTGCCCGAGTTGCTGCTGTCGACGCTGCGGCCGGACCCGGCGCTGGTGGCGCTGCCGCTGGTCGCGCCGGCGGTGACGCACACGGTGGGCCTGGTGTTCGCCGACCGCGATCCGCCGGCGCCGCTGGCGCGGGCGCTGGCGACGCTGGCGGTCGAGCTGGGCCTGCCGGCCACCCTTGATGCCCTGGCCCGCCGGGCGCCTGACGAAGGCTAGCCGGCGCCCACGCGGGAGCGTGGGCGCGAGACCGAGTTCTGTTTCTGGGTCCCACGCTCCCGCGTGGGACCGTACACCGTCCGCGGGCGCCCACGCGGGAGCCCCTCTTTCTGGGTCCCACGCTCCCGCGTGGGACC
>NZ_JACIGI010000037.1:0-19083 GCF_014197795.1 Roseospira goensis | reverse complement strand
CGTGGGCGCGAGACCGAGTTCTGTTTCTGGGTCCCACGCTCCCGCGTGGGACCGGTACGCCGCCCGCAGGCGCCCACGCGGGAGCGTGGGCGCAAGGCCCCCTCCTTCTGGGTCCCACGCTCCCGCGTGGGACCGTACACCGTCCGCGGGCGCCCACGCGGGAGCCCCTCTTTCTGGGTCCCACGCTCCCGCGTGGGACCGCACATCGCCCGCAGGCGCCCACGCGGGAGCGTGGGCGCGAGACCGAGTTCTGTTTCTGGGTCCCACGCTCCCGCGTGGGACCGGTACGCCGCCCGCAGGCGCCCACGCGGGAGCGTGGGCGCAAGACCGAGTTCTGTTTCTAGGTCCCACGCTCCCGCGTGGGACCGCACATCGCCCGCAGGCGCCCACGCAGGAGCGTGGGCGCGAGACCGAGTTCTGTTTCTAGGCCCCCTGCTACGCCACCGGGGCCGGGGCCGCCCCCGTCACGTCGCCGTGCCGGACCCGCCGGGTGGCCCCCAGGTCGTCCAAGATGACGTAGACCACCGGCACCAGCACCAACGCCAGCACGGTCGCCGAGGTCAGGCCGAAGGCCAGGCTGGACGCCAGCGGGATCATGATCTGTGCCTGCAGGCTGGTCTCCAGCAGCAGCGGCCCCAGGCCCATGATGGTGGTCAGCGAGGTCAGCAGGATGGGCCGAAAGCGTTCCCGCGCCGCGCGGCGGGCGGCGTCGACGGCGGTCATCCCCTCCAGCCGGCGTTGCTTGATGAACATCACCAGCAGGATGGAGTCGTTGACCACCACGCCGGCCAGCGACGCCAGCCCGATCATCGACGGCATCGACAGTTCCAGCCCCTGCGCCCAGTGCGCCAGCACCGCCCCGACGAAGGCCATCGGGATCGCCGCCATCACCGTGACCGGCTCGACGTAGGAGCGGAACTGGAACGACAGCAGCAGGAACACGCCCACCAGGCCCACGATCATGTTGCGCCCCAGCGAGCCGAAGGTCTCGGCCATCTCCTTGGCCTGGCCCTCGAAATCGGTGCTGACGCCGGGGTGACGGGCCAGCAGGTCGGGCAGGAAGGTCTCGCGCGTGTGGCTGACGATCTGCTGCGCATTGGCGATTTCGTCGTCGACCTCGCCGATGACCGTGATGGTGCGCAGCCCGTCGACGCGGTTGATGCGGGCCCAGCCGCGCGCCCGCTCGATGGTCGCCACGTTGGACAGCGGGATGGTCTCGCCGTCGCTGGTGGTGACCATGAAGGTGTCGAGGTCGGCGAGGGAATTGCGGTCCTCGGGCCGCAGCCGCACGTCGATCTCGAATGCCTCGTCGCCGACCTGGATCTCGTCCACCGTCACACCCTGGAAGGCGGCCGCGACCTGCTGCGCCACGGTGTCGGCGCGCAGGCCCAGGGCGCTGGCGCCGTCGCGCAGCCGCAGGCGGGCCTCGGGCTTGCCTGGGCGCATGTCGTCCATCAGGTCGTAGACCCCGGCGTAGCCGGCCAGCCACGCCTGAAGCTCCAGCGAGGCCGCCTTGAGCGCGGCGGTGTCGGCGCCTTTGAGGCGGATCTCCAGGGCGCGGCCGCCGGGGCCGATCACCCGCTCGCCGAAGCGCATCGACAGGGCATCGGGCACCACCCCGACCGCGTCGCGCCAGGCGTTGGCCACCCGGGCCGCCGACAGGTCGGGGCGCTGGTCGGAATCCAGCAGATCGACGCTGACCGTCGCGACATGGGCGCCGCTCTCGGCCGCGCTGGTGTTGACCGAGTGGAGCGTGACCACGTTGTTGACCAGCGCCCCGCCGCGGGTGCCGGCGCCGTCGCCGGCGGCCTCGACCGCCTGACGCACCTCCGCCGGCAGCTCCGCCGGCAGCTCCGCCGACAGCCGTTGGCCGACGCCGTCGATGGCGTCGACCACCTGGGCGACGACCGCCTCGGTGCGGGCCAGCGGCGTGCCCTGCGGGAGCAGGATCTCGGCCTGCACGATGTTGCCGTCGAGATCGGGAAAGGCGCGGAACTTGACGAAGCCGCCGGCGACCACCGCCACCGTGCCCAGGAAGACCAGCGCCAGCACCCCCAGCGCCAGGTAGCGCCAGGCGATGGCCCGGTCCACCAGGCCCCCCACGACGCGCTCGCGGACGGTCTCGAAGCCGGCTTCAAAGCGCGTCCGCCAGCGCGCCGGCGGCTTCTCGGCGCGCTTTTCCAGCGAATGCGCCAGGTGGTGCGGCAGGATGAGGAATGCCTCCACCAGGCTGACCAGCAGCACCAGCAGCAGCACCATGGGCAGCGCGCGCAGGATCTGCCCCAACGTGCCGGAGATGAACGCCAGGGCGCCGAAGATGCAGACCGTGGTGATGAACGAGGACACCACGCCCGGCATGACCTCGCGCACGCCGTCGATGGCGGCGTCATAGGCGCCCTTGCCGCGTTTCAGATGGCGCGCGATGTTCTCGGAAATGACGATGGCGTCGTCCATCAACAGGCCGACGGCGATCAGCAGGGCCACCATGGTGATCATGTTGATCGTCAGGCCCAGCACGCTCATCAGGAACAGGCCGCCCATAAACGACACCGGCAGGCCCATCGCCACCCAGAAGCTGAAGCGCAGCGAGAAGAACAGGTACATGGTGAGGAACACCAGCGCCAGGCCCTGCACGCCGTTGTCGCGCAGCATGGTCAGGCGGTCCTCGACGATGGAGGCGGTGTCGCGGGTGACTGCCAGGGTCACCCCGGCCGGGGCGCGCGCCCGTTCCTGGTCGAGGAAGGTGGTCAGCCGCTCCATCACCGTCAGGGTGTCCTGGGCGCGTGTCTTGGTGACGTCCAGCAGCGCGGCGCGCCGGCCGTTGAACAGCACCTTGGACTCGTCCAGTTCGAAGCGGTCGGTGATGGTGGCGATGTCGCCCAGGCGCAACTCGCCCCCCTCGGCCGCCGCCACCACCACCAGGTCGCGGAACTCCGGCACCGTGCGGCGCTCGTCGTCGAAGCGCACGATCACCTCGCCGTCGCCGGTCTCGACCCGGCCGGAGGGGCGGTCCTGGCTCTGGCGCTCGATCAGGGTGGCGATGTCGGCCAGGCTGAGGCCGTGGCGGCGCAGGGTCTCGGTGGCCACCTCGATCCGGATCTGGCGATCGGAAAAGCCGCTGATCTCCACCTGGCCCAGCCCGGCGGCGTTCATGCGGTTCTTGACCGCCTCGGCGTAGCCCTTCAGGTCGGTGGCCGGCATGTCGCCGGTGACGGCGATCGAGGCCACGAAGTCGGTCCGCCCCAGGGTGCGCACCACCGCATCCTCGGTGCCCTCCGGGAAGCTGTCGATGGCGTCCACCTCGGTCTTGATGTCGGACTCGAAGGTGGTGATGTCGCCGCCCTCGCCCATCTCCACGGTCAGGGTGCCGACCCCCTCGGCGGCCTCGCAGCGGGTCTCCTCCAGGTCGTTGATGCCGGACACGGCCTCTTCGAGCCGCTGGCAGATGGCGTCCTCGACCTCCTCGGCGGTGGCGCCGCGGTAGACGACCGTGACCTGCACCTCGTCGAGCGACAGCTTGGGGAAGGTCTCGCGCTGCAACCCGGGCAGGGCGGCCAGACCCAGCACCAGGATGCCCAGCATGAGGATGTTGGCGGCGGTCGGGTGACGCGCGAAGTAGGCGATCATCGCACCGCCTCCAGCCCCGGCCCAGATCTCGCCTCAGGTCTCGCCTTAGATCCCGCCTCAGATCCCGCCTCGACCGTGGCTTCCGCCTCGGCCTGCGCCGCCGCCGCGTCGTCGTCGGGGACCAGCGTCGCCGCCTCCAGCGGTGCCTCGCCGCGTGCGGCGGCGATCAGGCGCGCGCGGGCCGCCGCATCGCGGCGGGGGTCGATCAGCATGCCCCGCACGGCCGGGATCAGATCGGAGATCACCAGCCGGTCGCCGGCCGCGATCCCATCCTCGACCACGGCGAGATCGCCCTGCACCGACCGCAGCGTCACCGGCCGCTTGATCAGCCGGTCCCGGTCATCGAGCAGATAGGCCACCCCCTGGTGCAGTGCGAGGCGCGGCACCACCACCGCGTCGGGTCGGGGCTCGCCGCGCAGTTCCACCTCGACGAACATGTTCTTGACCAGCGGCGGACGCACCCCGGGCTCGGCCCGCGCATAGTTGTCCTCGACCGCAACGATGATGCCGACGGTGCGGGTCTTGGGGTCGATGGTGTCGGCGATGCGCACCAGCCGGGCCGGCCACTCGATGACCTGTTCGACCTCGCCGCCCGCCCGCAGGCGCACCGTCGCCGTGATGCCGAGCGCCTGGCCGACGTCGTTCTCGCCCGCCGCCTGCCGCACCGCCAGGCTGGTGCCGGGGCGGATCAGGGCGGCCATCTCGCCGAAGGTGAACTGGGCGTTGACCTCGGCCACGGCCAGGCTGTCGCCCTCGGCCAGCACCTGGCCGACGGTGGCGAACTGCGATTCGGTGATGCTGTCCTGCGACACCCTGAGGTCGAAGGGCGCGGTCAGGGTGGTGTAGTCCAGGTCGAGCCGGGCCTGTTCCAGACGGGCCTGGGCGAGAGCGCGCTGGACCGGGATCAGGTTCAGGGTGTTGCGCAGGTTCTGGAGGCTCTGCTCGGTGCTGAGGACGGTCTTCTCGGCCTGGTCCAGCGCCGCCTGCGAGGCTGCGCCGCTGCCGCGCAGGTCGCGTTGCCGGCGCAGGTCGCGGCGCGCCACCTCCAGGGCGCGCTCCTCGATGGCGATGGAGGCGCGGGTGTTCTGTTCGCGCACGTCCAGCTCCTGGAGGTCGGCCTCGCGCTCCTGCACCGTCAACGCATAGCGCGTCGGGTCAATGCGGGCGACCACCGTCCCCTGGTCCAGGATGGCGCCATTCTTGAGGTTGGGATTGACCTCGACGACACGGCCGGACACCTGGGCGACGGCCTGCCAGACGTATTCCGGCGTGACCTGGCCGAACCCGGTGGCGCGCGGCACCAGGTCCACCGCCGGCACCTCCAGGATGCGGGCGGCACGGGCCGTCTCGCCGCCCTCTGCGCGGGTCGGCGGGGCCTTGCCGCCGGCCATCAGCAGCACCAGGACGAGACCCAGGGCGACGGGGGGCACGACCAGCGCCTTGCGCCAGTGGCGGGTTGCGAAACCGGGCATGGGGCGGGCTCCCTTGGCGGTAGGCCGGTGGGACGATGCGGGCGGCGGGCCACCATGGGCGTCGGGGTCGGCGGCGACCATGATGCCGGTCAACCCGCCGGCCGGCGCGCGCCCATCGCGACACGAAGACGGAAAGCCTATATGCCGACTGTAGCGACCGTGTGGCGACCCGCCCTCAGCAAACCCCGCCCTTCGGGAACAAGGAGCATCATGGACACCGACTTCTGGGACCAGCGGTACGAGGGACGCAAGTACATTTACGGCGTCGAGCCCAACAGTTTTCTGACCCGCCAGCGCCATCGCCTGGAGCGGGGCCAGTCCGTGCTGGCGGTGGCCGACGGCGAGGGCCGCAACGGCGTCTGGCTGGCCGGTCAGGGCCTGCGGGTGCATGCCGTCGACCAGTCCGCGGTGGGCCTGCAGAAGGCGATGAGGCTGGCGCTGGACCGCGGGGTCACGTTGCGCACCACCTGCGCCGACCTGACGGCGTGGGACTGGCCGGAGGCGGCCGTCGACGCCGTGGTCTGCATCTTCCTGCATCTGCGCCCGGAGCACCGGGCCCTGGTGCACCGCGCCATGGCGCGGGCACTGAAGCCCGGCGGCGTGCTGATCCTGGAGGCGTTTCACCCCGCCCAGCTCGGCTACGCCACCGGCGGCCCGCCGGTGGCGGAGATGCTCTATGACCCCGAGACCCTGCGCGCGGACTTCGAGGGCCTGCTGGACATCGACCTGCTGGAGGACGGCGTGGTTGACCTGGACGAAGGCCCCCAGCACGGCGGCCGGGGCCACACCACGCGCCTGGTGGGCACACGGCGGCGGAGCTGAGCCGGGGCGCCGCCCCCGCTGCCGCAGGACGGCTCACCTGAACCCCAGCGCACGGTTCCCCAGAACGACGAAACCCCGCCAGGTCATTGACCTGACGGGGTTTCGTTGGTCGGAGTGGCAGGATTCGAACCTGCGGCCCCTGCCTCCCGAAGACAGTGCTCTACCAGGCTGAGCTACACTCCGGCCGGGGTATCGGGCGCGGCGACCGAAGCGGGGTTCGGCGCCAGCGTCGCGCGGGAGGCACTGTATAGAGCCTTCGGCCGCGCCATGCAAGATGCGATCT
Source organism: Roseospira goensis (assembly GCF_014197795.1). Taxonomy (GTDB): domain Bacteria; phylum Pseudomonadota; class Alphaproteobacteria; order Rhodospirillales; family Rhodospirillaceae; genus Rhodospira; species Rhodospira goensis. The sequence goes on along the minus strand of NZ_JACIGI010000037.1, from coordinate 12,879 downwards.
CGCCGCGCGGCGCCGATCAGTAGGCCCGCTCGACGCTGAAGTCGACCACCTCGGTCAGGATGGTCTTGATGCGGCTGTCGGGAAAAATGTCGAGGGCCCGGCGCGCCGCCTCTGCGTAGGCATGGGCGCGCCGCACCGTCTCCTCCAGGGCGCCGTGCCGGGCCAGCAGGGTCATGGCGTGGGCCAGGTCGGCCTCGCCGTGTGGATCGCTGAAGTCCTGCTCCTCCAGGCAGCGGCGCCAGAACGCCCGCTCCTCGTCGTCGCCATGGGCGATGGCATGGATCACGGGCAGGGTCAGCTTGCCGTCGCGGAAGTCGTCGCCGATGGACTTGCCCAGTTCCGCCTCGCGCGCCGAGTAGTCCAGGAAATCGTCGGTGATCTGGAAGGCGATTCCCAGGTTGCGGCCGTAGGCGTCCAGCGCATCCAGCTCGGCGCGCGGGCGCTCGGCGGCGACGCCGCCGATGCGGGTGGCGGCGGCGAACAGGGCGGCGGTCTTGGCGCCCACCACCTGGATGTAATCCTCCTCCACGGTCTCGATATTGTTCGAGGTCAGGAGCTGGTGGATCTCGCCCTCGGAGATCACGGCCGAAGCGCGTGCCAGGATGCCCATCACCTCCAGCGAGCCGTCCTCGACCATCAGTTCGAAGGCGCGCGCGAACAGGAAGTCGCCGACCAGCACACTGGGCTTGTTGCCCCAGATGGCGTTGGCAGTGTCGCGGCCGCGGCGCTTGTCGCTCTCGTCGACCACGTCGTCGTGCAGCAGCGTGGCGGTGTGCAGGAACTCGATGCAGGCCGCCAGGCTGATGTGACGATCGCCCTCGTAGCCCACCAGCCGGGCCGCCGCCAGCGTGAGCAGCGGGCGCAGCCGCTTGCCGCCGGCCGCGACGATGTGCCCGGCGAGCTGCGGAATCAGCGCGATCGGGCTGTGCATCCGGTCCAGGATGGTCTGGTTGACCCGCGTCAGGTCGTCGCCGACCAGGTCAAGCAGGGCGTCGAGGGCGACCCTATGGGTCGACGACGGCCCCGCATCCGGGGTCTCGGCGGCGGCCGCGGCGGCGGCGCTGGGAAGCGATGGAGCGTTCACGATGGTGACCACGATGCGGAGCGTTCAGATGTAGAGCGTTCAGGTACGGACCATTCAAGGGCGCGCGGCCGGGGTTGACGGCCCGGCCCGCGCGACCGGAGCATAGGGGCGCGTTCGAAGCAGGGTCAAGCGCCACGACACGCGCTCCTGAGGTGGGATCGGCGGCGCCCGGGCACAAGCGGTCCCGCGCGGTCGACCCTCCGCCGGAGCCGGCAGAACGTCCGATCGGGAGACGGCGGCCATGGACGGCATGCGGGAACTGACCGTGGTGGAGGATCCGGTATTCCTGTCCTACCTGCTGGCGTGCCTGCGGCAGGAGGACATCGAAGCCACCGTGCTGGACCGCCACACCAGTGCCGCCCTGGGCGGCGCGGTGGGCGCGGTGCGCGCCCGGGTGTGGGTCGCGGCCGACCACTTCGCGCGGGCCCGCTGGGTGCTGGCGCAGGCCAGTGACGAGCCGGCGCCGTGACGGCGGCGACCCCGCCCGCGGCCAGGCACGGGGACACCGACACGGACTCCGCCGGCGTCACCGAAACCGCCCTGCTGGGCGGGCGGGTGCGCCTGTTGCAGCCCGCGCGCGGCTACCGCGTGGCCATGGACCCGGTGCTGTTGGCGGCGGCGGTGCCGCTGGCCGGCCCCGGGCGGGTTGCGCACGCGCTGGACGCGGGACTGGGCACCGGGGCCGCCGCGTTCTGTCTGTTGGCGCGGGCCGGACCGGGGCTGCGGGTCACCGGCATCGAAAGCGATCCGGCGCGCACGGCGCTGGCGCGCCGATCCGCCGCCCTCAACGGCCTGACCGACCGGCTGGCGGTGGTCGAGGCCGACCTGACCACCGCGCCCGCGCTGGCGCCGGTGGACGTGGTCCTGACCAATCCGCCCTACCTTGAGGTCGGCACGGCGCCGCCGGACGCCGGGCGGGCCAGCGCCCACATGGCCACCGTGCCGCTGGCACGTTGGATCGGCGCCTGCCTGGACCGGCTGCGGCCCAAGGGCCGGCTGGTGGTGATCCAGCGCGCCGACCGGCTCGACGCCGTGCTGGCGGCCCTGGCCGGCCGCGCCGGCGCCGTGGAGGTGATCCCGCTATGGCCCGGCCCCGGGCCGGACGGCACCCCGCGGCCGGCGCGCCGCGTCATCGTGCGTGCCCGTGCCGGCGTGCGCGGCCCCGCCACCCTGTGGCCCGGCCTGGTCCTGCACCGCCCGGGCGGCGGCCACACCGCCGAGGCCGAGGCCGTCCTGCGCGACGGCCTGGCCCTGGACGCCGCCATGGCCACCCCCGCACCGGCCCGAAACGACCCGCCCACTACTGGGGACACGACACTTTAGCGCTTTCTCGGCTTCATCCTCGTTACACGGCTGCATTGCCCTGGGTGCCGCAAGGTCGTACCCTTGCCGCGCCACCGGGCCTCGCCGCCCGCCGGTCCACCCTCCTCGTCGCGAGGCCGACGCCGTGCCCCACGCCCCGACCGCCCTGACTTCTGGCCGGATTGACCCGATGCACGCCCGGGTTCAGGGTATGGGCCGGCAGCCATGACATGGCGCGACCGACCCGCGACATGGCGCGACCGACCCGCGGCCCGGGCGACCCCGTTCCGGCACCGACGCCGCAGGCGCCGCGCCGTGAGGGCCGCATGACCGACATCGGCCTCACCCGTCCGGAGAATCCCGACATCCCCGCCCTGGTGTGTGAGGGAGGCGGGCGCATGCCCCTGCGCTACAAGCCCCGGATCATCGCGACGCGCGACCCCCGCGACGCCATCGAGGGCGGCACGGCCGCCCGTCGCCTCGGCTGGGACCGCATCGTCGCGGATCTGCGCATGGCGCTGGAACCGGTCGTGGGCACCCACTCGGGCCGCACGCTCGGGGTCGAGGCCGTGATCGGCAACGCCCCCGAACTCGGGTTCGCGTCGGGCCAGGACCTGCTGGACTGCGCCCACGATGACAGCGACCCCGACGACCCCCTGCGGTGCGACGACCGCCTGGCGGACGTGGAGGCGGCCGCCCATGCCCGCGCCGTGGCCCTGTTCGCCGCGGTGCCGGACCGCGCCGGACTCAAGCTGTTCCTGAACCTGGACATGCGCCTGCGTGGCCGGGCGGCCGCCATCATCGAAACCGTGCGCGAGCACCTCGACCGCCACGGGATTCCACCCGCGGCGGTGGTGGTCGAGATCTCCGAGCGCCTGGCGGCCTTCAGCACCGAGGACCTGTGCCGCACCGCCCCGGCGGCGGACGCGACCCGCCGGGCGCTGCTGGACCTGTTCGGGACCCTGCGCGGCCTGTCCGGACGTCTGGCGCTGGGCGATTTCGGCGCCGGCTATGCCAGTCTGCCGCTGCTGACGCTGGCCCGCCCCGACCTGGTCAAGCTCGACCGCTACTTCATCCAGGGGGCGGCGCGCGAGCGCGGCCGGCGCCTGGCCCTAAACACCCTGACCAACCTGGCCCACCTGCTCGGCAGCCAGGTGGTGGCGGAGGGTGTGGAGACGGCGGACGAGTACCATGTCTGCCGGCAGGCCGGCTGCGACTACGTGCAGGGTCCCCTGGCCGGCGGCCGGGTGTTCGCAGGCGCCCACCTGGACCGCGACCATGCCGACATCCGCGCCCTCAACGAGGCCGACCAGCGCCGGCTCGATACCGACGCCGCCCTGATCAGCGCCCAGACCCAGGCCCTCGACGCCATCACCCTGGGGTCCAGCATGGCGACGGTGTTCGAACGCTTCCGGGCGGAAAAGGATCGGACGTTCTTCCCGGTGGTCGACCCCTCGGGCGAGCCGGTGGGCATCATCCGCGAGCTGGACCTGAAGGAGTACACCTACAGCCTGTATGGCAAGGAGCTGCTCAGCAACCGCGCGTTGGGCCGGACGCTGGACGCCTTCGTGGCCCGCTGTCCGATCGCCGACGTCAACACCCAGGCGGAGAAGATCCTGGAGCTGTTCTCCGCCTCGGCCGGGGCCGACTGCGTGCTCATCACCCGTGACCGCCAGTACAGCGGCTTCCTGTCGGCGGCCTCATTGCTCAAGGTCATCAACGAGAAGAACCTGGCGCTGGCCCGGGACCAGAACCCGCTCAGCCGGCTGCCCGGCAACACCATGATCAACGAGTACATTTCGCGCATGCTGGTGGACCGCAGCGCGTCCTATGCGATCGCCTATCTGGACTTCGACCACTTCAAGCCGTTCAATGACGCCTACGGCTACCGACAGGGCGACCGCGCCATCACCCTGTTCGCCGAGTTGCTGCGCAAGATGATCCCCCAGGCCGACACCTTCGTGGGCCACGTCGGCGGCGACGATTTCTTCGTCGGGTTCCGGGCGTACCCGCGCGACCAGGTGGTCGCCCAGGTCAGCGCGCTGGTGCGGCGGTTCCAGCGCGACGTCGAAAGCTTCTACGACGAGACCGCCCGCCAGCGCCGCTACATCATCGCCCGCGACCGCGACGGGATCGAACGGCGGCTGTCGCTGCTGACCGCCTCCGCCGCCATCGTGGAACTGCCCCAGGGCCATTCGGCGCGCAGCGTCGACGAGATCGCCGGCCTGATCGCGGGCCTGAAGAGGGCCGCCAAGGCGGCCCCGGACAAGGTCGCCGTGGCGTGCTACGCTGGTCCCGATACCGATCCTCCCGACGCCAAGCCCGAAACCGGGACCGGGACCGGGGACACCGCCCCCGCCTGACACGCGGACACCCCCCGCGGGCACGGCTCGATGTTGCGCCCGGTTCCACCCCGTCCAGGACCCCCCGCCGCCCGATGACCAGCCCGCCCGCCTCGCCCCGCCCGCGCGCCGGGGACCTCGACGACGACGCCGACATCACCGCCATCCGCGCCGGCGTGCGGGCCCTGTGCGCCGGGTTTCCCGATGCCTACTGGCGGGACAAGGACCGCGCGCGAGCCTATCCGACCGAGTTCGTGGCCGCCCTGACCGAAGCCGGGTATCTGGCCGCGTTGATCCCCGAGGCCTATGGCGGCAGCGGCCTGGGCCTGGCGCAGGCCTGCGTCATCCTTGAGGAGGTACAGCGCTCGGGGGGCAACGGGGCCGCCTGCCATGCCCAGATGTATACCATGGGCACCATCCTGCGGCACGGCAGCGCCGCGCAGAAGGACCGCTGGCTGCCGGAGATCGCCGCCGGGCGCCTGCGCCTCCAGGCCTTCGGCGTGACCGAACCGACCAGCGGCACCGATACCCTGGCGCTGCGCACAACGGCGCGGCGCGACGGCGACAGCTACGTCGTCAACGGCCAGAAGGTGTGGACCTCGCGGGCCGAGCATTCGGACCTGATGCTGCTGCTGGCCCGCACGACCCCGCGCGAGCAGGTGACCCGCAAGGGCGACGGCCTGTCGGTGTTCGTGGTCGACATGCGCGCCGCCCTGGGCCACGGCCTGACCATCCGGCCCATACGCACCATGCTGAACCACGCCACCACCGAAGTGTTCTTCGACGACCTGCGGGTGCCGGCGGACAACCTGATCGGCGAAGAGGGCACGGGCTTCCGCTACATCCTCGACGGCATGAATGCCGAGCGGGTGCTGATCGCCGCCGAGTGCATCGGCGATGCCCGCTGGTTCATCGACCGCGCCACCGCCTATGCCCGCGAGCGCGCGGTGTTCGGCCGTCCCATCGGCCAGAACCAGGGGATCCAGTTCCCGATCGCGGAGGCCTACGCCGCCACCGAGGCCGCCGACCTGATGGTGCGCCGGGCGGCGCGGCTGTTCGACGCCGGCGCCAGCATCGGCCCGGAGGCCAACATGGCGAAGCACCTGGCGGCCAAGGCGTCGTGGCAGGCCGCCGACATGGCCCTGCAGACCCACGGCGGGTTCGGCTTCGCCGAGGACTACGACATCGAGCGCAAGTTCCGCGAGACCCGGCTCTACCAGGTGGCGCCGGTCTCGACGAACCTGATCCTGTCCTACCTCGCGGAACACGTGCTCGGCCTGCCGCGTTCGTTCTGACGGGCGTCCGACCCCATGTGAGAGCATGGACCGGAGGGGCGACGCGGCGCGACCCTCTCGCGTCCACGCCCCCGCGTGGACGCCGGACACGACACAGACCCCGGACAGAGGAGGCCTTCCATGGGTGACCATGTCTACAAGATCGTCGAGGTGGTCGGGACCTCGAAGACCAGCATCGAAGACGCCATCGACACCGCCATCGGCCGCGCCGGGCAGACGCTGAAGAACCTGCGCTGGTTCGAGGTGATGGAGACCCGCGGCCACATCGAGGACGGCCGGGTCGGGCACTACCAGGTCCGTCTGCGCATCGGCTTCACGCTCGAAGGGGCGTGACGGGCGCACCGCCCGCCCGTGATCGGGGCGGGGCAGGACCGGCCGCGCCCCCGGCGCGGCCGCGCCTGGCTGATCGGCGCTTGCGTCATTTAGGAAAATATATTTACATAAAAATGGCCCCGGAGAGGCGCAACGCCCGGGCCATAAACAGCAATATATTTCCTCATGACCGCCGTTCGATCACGGGAGACCCCGATGCCCCTGGACCTGGAGACCCGCGACCAGCTCGTCGCCACCTGCCGCCGCTTCGTCGACGAGCGCCTGATCCCCGCCGAAGCCCAGGTCGCCGACGCCGACGCCATCCCGGCGGAGATCGTGGCGGAGATGCGCGCCCTCGGGCTGTTCGGGCTGTCCATCGCGCCAGAGTACGGCGGTCTCGGCCTGACCACGGAGGAGGAGGCCCTGTTGGTGTTCGAGTTGGGCCGTGCCGCCCCCGCCTTCCGGTCCAAGGTCGCCACCAACGTCGGCATCGGCGCCCAGGGAATCGCGCTCGACGGCACCGCGGCCCAGAAGGCCCGCTATCTCCCCCGCCTGGCCTCCGGAGAGTTGATCGGCGCCTTCGCCCTGACCGAGCCGGACGTGGGCTCGGACGCCGGCAGTGTCCGCACCAGCGCCCGCCGCGACGGGGACGCCTACGTGCTGAACGGCACCAAGCGCTACATCACCAACGGCCCGGACGCCGGGCTGTTCACGGTGATGGCGCGCACCGACCCGGACCGCAGCGGCGCCGCCGGCGTCTCCGCCTTCGCCGTCGAGCGCGACACGCCCGGCCTGTCCACCGGCACGCCCGAGCGCAAGATGGGCCAGCAGGGCGCGCCCGTGTGCGACGTCATCTTCGACGAGTGCCGCGTGCCCGCGGACGCGCTCATCGGCGGCGTCGAGGGGCGCGGCTTCAAGACCGCCATGAAGGTGCTGGACAAGGGCCGCCTGCACATCGCCGCCGCCTGCGTGGGGCTCGCCGAACGGCTCATCGACGACATGGTGGGCTACGCCATCGAGCGGCGCCAGTTCGGCCGGCCGATCGCCGACTTTCAACTCGTCCAGGCGATGCTGGCCGACTCCCGCGCCGAGGCGTTCGCCGCCCGGGCGATGGTGCTGGAGGCCGCGCGCCGGCGCGACGCCGGCGGTGATGTCGGCCTGGACGCCGCCTGCGCCAAGATGTTCGCCTCCGAGATGGTCGGCCGCGTCGCCGACCGGAACGTGCAGGTGCACGGCGGCGCCGGCTACATCCGCGCCTACCGCGCCGAACAGTTGTTCCGCGACGCCCGGCTGTTCCGCATCTACGAGGGCACGACCCAGATCCAGCAGATCATCATCGCCAAGGCCATGGCGGCCGAGGCCCGCCAGCGCACCGGCCTATAGGTGCGGCTCCGGATCCAGGGCCCTGAAGTTGTCCAGGAGCTTCTGGAGGTAGTGCGTCATGTGGATGCAGTCGGCCGTCGAGAACCCCTGGAGCGACTCGGCATAGAAGCGCGCGATGCGCTGGCGCAACTCGTGCTCCCACAGATCCTGGCCCGTCGCCGTCATGCGGATCAGCCGGCTGCGGCTGTCGCTGGGCGAGACCCGGCGCTCGATCAGCCCCTGCGCCTCCATGCGCGACAGCACGCCGGTCAGGTTCTGCCGGCTGACCATTAGGAACCGCGCCAGTTCGCTGACCGCGATGCCGGCCTCGTGGCCCGGCCGCGACAGGGCGCCCAGCACCGCCCATTGCTGCGTGGTCACACCATAGTCGTCCAGCGCCTTGGTGCCCGTCTTGTGCAGCATATTGGTGCACTGATACAGCCGGAAGAACAACCGGTTGCTCAGGTCGTCGAGCAGCGGCGCGGCGTCGGCCGGGGCGGCGGGCGTCTCGGGGGTCTCCGTCATGGGGCGACTATCGGGCCGCCGCCGCACCCCGTCAACAGCCCCGTCCGGCGCGTCCGCCGGCCCCAGTGAGGCCATGATGAGGCCATGGTGACGCCATCCCTCGGCGGATATCAATGTAAATATCTTGACGTAAAATCGGACGTCGCGTTAGGGTCGGCGGAGATCGCAGGAGCGGCCGGAGCGGCCCCGACTCGTCCCGCCTCCCATCGGGCCCGCGCCTGGGAGTGGCGCGACCCCCGTCGGGACCGGACACCGGCCCGTCGGACAGGGAGGACGCCCGCGTGCGTGGACTGACAGGGAAAGTAGTTGTCGTAACCGGCGGGGCCGGCGGCATCGGCGGCGCCACCTGCGCCCGGTTCGCCGAGGCGGGCGCGGTGGTGGCGGTGGTGGACCGCAATGCCGAGGCCGCCGAGGCCCTGGCCGCGCGCCTGCGCGCCGACGGCGGGCAGGCCACCGCCGTCGCGGTGGATCTGACCGACGGCGCGGCCACCGAGGCCGCCGTGGCCCGCATCGAGGCGGACCTGGGACCCATCGACGTGCTGGTCAACAACGCCGGCTGGGACGCGTTCACCCCGTTCCTGAAGAGCGGCCCGGACTTCTGGAACCGCATCATCGACATTAACCTGCGCGCCGTGCTCAACGTCACCCACCCGGTGCTGACGCGCATGGCCGAGCGGCGCGCCGGGCGCATGGTGTTTATCGCCTCCGACGCCGCCCGCGTCGGCTCGTCCGGCGAGTCCGTCTACGCCGCCTGCAAGGCCGGCCTGATCGCCCTGGCCAAGACCCTGGCCCGCGAGCATGCACGCGACGGCCTGACCTTCAACGCGGTCTGCCCCGGCGCCACCGAGACGGGCCTGTTCGACGCCTTTCTGGACGGCGCCGGCGACAAGGACAAGCTGCGCACCGCCTTCACCCGCGCGGTGCCGATGGGGCGGCTGGGCCGGCCCGACGATCTGCCCGGCGCGATCCTGTTCTTCGCCAGCGACGACGCCGCCTTCATCACCGGCCAGGTGCTGTCGGTCTCCGGCGGCTTGACCATGCACGGCTGACCGGCCGAACCGGGAGGAGACCATGGACTATCAGGACATCCTGTTCGACGTCACCGACGGCGTGGCGTCCATCACCATCAACCGGCCGGACAAGTACAACGCCTTCCGCGGCCGGACCTGCGAAGAGCTGATCGACGCCTTCAACCGCGCCGGCTGGGACCGCGAGGTCGGCGTCATCGTCCTCGCCGGCGCCGGCGACAAGGCGTTCTGCACCGGCGGCGACCAGTCCGCGCACGAGGGCCAGTACGACGGCCGCGGCACCATCGGTCTGCCGATGGAGGACCTGCACTCCATCATCCGCGACGTGCCCAAGCCGGTGATCGCCAAGGTCCAGGGCTACGCCATCGGCGGCGGCAACGTGCTGTGCACGATCTGCGACTTTACCATCGCCGGCGAGGCGGCGGTGTTCGGCCAGGTCGGCCCCAAGGTCGGCTCGGTCGATCCCGGCTTCGGCACCGCCTACCTGGCGCGGGTGGTGGGCGAGAAGAAGGCGCGCGAGATGTGGTACCTGTGCCGGCGCTATTCGGCCCAGGAGGCCCTCGCCATGGGGCTCGTCAACGCGGTCGTGCCCACCGCGGACCTGGACGCCGAGGTGGCGCGCTGGTGCGCCGAGATCCTGGACAAGAGCCCGACCGCGCTCGCCATCGCCAAGCGCTCGTTCAACATGGACAGCGAGACCATCCGCGGCATCGCCGGCATGGGGATGTACGCGCTGCGCCTGTACTACGACACGGACGAGAGCAAGGAAGGCGGCCGCGCGTTCAAGGAAAAGCGCAAGCCCGACTTCCGCCGCCACAGCCGCTAGCGCGGATCGCGATCAATGCATGAGTCGCAGCCTATTATTGCGGCAAACCGAAATCGCGCCGCGAGTTCGGTTTGTCCCAATCGGCTGTAGGGCCGATCGCGAGCCGACCCGACCAGGGAGCATGCGCGCATGCAGAGCATCTACGAGACCGAGGAGCTGGCGGCCCTGCGCGAGATGGCCCGCCGCTTCGCCATGGACCGGCTGCGGCCCGGCTACCAGGCGCGCGAGCAGAGCGGCGCCTTCGAACCCGACCTGGTGCGCGAGATGGGCGCGCTGGGCCTGATCGCGCCGGAACTGCCGGAGCGGTTCGGCGGCAGCGGCGCGGGGGCGCTCTATTCCGGGGTCATCTGCGAGGAGATCGCCCGGGCCGATTTCAGCTTCGCCTACATCCCCCTGCTGGCCTCGCTGTGCGGCCACATCCTGGCGCAGCACGCCCGCCCGGCGGTGGCCGAAGCCTGGCTGCCGCGCCTGACGCGGGGCGAGATCCTGCTGTCGCTGGCCCTCACCGAGCCGCGCGGCGGCTCCGACGCCGCCGCCCTCGGCCTGCGCATGGAGCGCGCCGGCGATCACTACATCCTGACCGGGGAGAAGACCTCGATCTCGGCCGCCGACCAGGCCGCGGCGGCCGTGGTGTTCGCCCGCACCGGCCGCCCGGAGGACAAGGCGCGCGGCATCTCTGCCCTCCTGGTGCCGATGGACCTGCCCGGGATCTCGACCACCCGGTTCCAGTGCCTGGGCCAGCGCGCAATCGGGCGCGGCTCGCTGTTCTTCGACGGCGTCAGGGTGCCGGCCGAGAACCTGCTGGGGGCCGAGAACGCCGGCTTCGTCCAGGTCATGCAGGGCTTCGATTTCTCGCGTGCCCTGATCGGGCTGCAATGCCTGGGGGTCGCCCAGCAGAGCCTGGACGAGACCTGGGCGCACGTCGCCGAGCATCAGGCGTTCGGCAAGCCGCTGGCCGCCTTCCAGGGGGTCTCGCACCAGCTCGCCGGTTTCGACACCCAGGTGCAGGCCGCGCGCCTGCTGTGCCAGCACGCGCTGTGGCTCAAGGACAGCGGCCACCCGCACACCGCCGAGGCGGCGATGAGCAAGTGGTGGCCGCCGCTGCTGGCCTACGAGACCATCCACTGCTGCCTGTTGATGCACGGCCATTACGGCTACGCGCGCGACCTGCCGTTCGAACAGCGGTTGCGTGACGTGCTCGGCCTCCAGATCGGCGACGGCACCGCCAACATCATGAAGACCATCGTCGCCCGCCAGCGCGCCGGCCGCGCGGCGGCGGTGTCCTGACCGCCGGCGGTCCTGCCTACCCCCCGATCTCCTGCAAGGCCTCCAGCGATTCGGGCAGGATCTGGCCGCCGTCGACCACCAGCGCCTGGCCGGTGATGTAGCCGGCCTCGTCGGAGGCAAAGAACAGGGCGGTGTTGGCGATGTCCTCGACGGCCCCGAGCCGTTTCAGGGGGATCGAGGCGGCCATGGTCGCCAGATAGTCGTCGCCCAGGTCGGACAGGCCCTCGGTGGCGATGTTGCCCGGCTGGACGGCGTTGATGGTGGTGTTGTAGCGCGCCAGTTCCATGGCGGCGGTGCGCAGGAACCCGAGTTGACCGGCCTTCGACGCGCCGTAGTGCGTCCAGCCCGGGAAGCCGGTCACCGGTCCGGTGATCGACGAGGTGACGACGACGCGGCCGCGCCCGGCGGCCTCGAACCAGGGCAGGCACGCCTTCACGCACAGGAAGGTGCCCTTGAGGTTGACCGCCAACACCCGGTCCCATTCGGCCGGGTCCATGTCGACCATCTTGGTCTGCGGATAGATGCCGGCGTTGGCGCACAGGATGTCGACCCCGCCGAAGGTGCGCGCGGTGGCCTCGACCATGGCCCGCACCTGGTCCCAGTCCGAGACATCGCAGGCGGCGGCCTCGGCGGTGCCGCCGGCGGCGCGGATCGCCTCCACGGTGGCGCCGGCGTCGTCGCCGTTGCGGTCGGCCACCATGACCCGGGCGCCGTGAGCGGCGAACACCCGGGCGATGCCCTTGCCGATGCCCGCGGCCCCACCCGTGACGATGCAGGCCCGCCCCGCGATCGAGGTCAGCATGGTCTTCCCCTCCGTATCGTGCCGTCGTGTGTCGTGTCGTCGTGTATCATGTCGACGTGTGTCAGAACGCGGGCCGCCGGTCCGACCGGCGACCAGGCCCGGAGTCTGCCAGACCCGGGCACACGACTCAAACGACACCGGGGCGCGATCCCGGCCGGGGGTGACGGCGCCGGCGCGGGGTCAGGTCGGCGCCTCGGAGACCAGGGCGGACCCGGGCGCCGGGGCGCACACGGTGGAGCGGGTCAGGAAGCGGCGCTCGCGGCCGTTGTCCAGGCTGAACTGGCCGCCGCGACCGGGCACCACGTCGATGATCAGGTCGGTGTGCTTCCAGGCCTCGTACTGCGTGCCGGAGATGAAGACCGGCATGCCGCCGACCTCGCCCAGCTTGACGTCGGACTGGCCGACGCGGAACTCGCCCTGCGGGTAGCACATCGGCGACGAGCCGTCGCAGCAGCCGCCGGACTGGTGGAACAGCACCGGGCCGTGATCGGCCACGATCTCGGCCAGGAAGGCCAGGGCTTCGGGGGTGGCGGTGACGGTGCTTGGCATGGGAGCCTCGGGGTGGGGTGGACGTGGGCGTGTCTTGCTCCCACGCGGGAGCGTGGGAGCAAGAAAGAAGTGGTTCATCACGGAATTCCGGGGAAGGCGGCGCGGATCTTGAGGAAGAAGTAGGCGTCATCGCGGAAGCCGTAGGCCATCCGCTTGATGACCTTG
>NZ_JACIGI010000036.1 GCF_014197795.1 Roseospira goensis | reverse complement strand
TCAAGGTCATCAAGCGGATGGCCTACGGTTTCCGGGATGACGCCTACTTCTTTCTCAAGATCCGCGCCGCCTTCCCCGGAATTCCGTGATGAACCGAAAAAAGGCCCGGGGCGGCTGCCCCGGGCCAGTGAAGGGAGGAACGCGCCCGACGGCGCGGGGTTCGATCCGGCAGGTCCGGGCCGCGGGCCCGCCGGATCGATCAGCGCGGCGCGACCTACAGAGCCTGGGAGCCGCGTCCGAACTCGGGATAGGCCTCCAGGCCGAGTTCCGCCTTGTCGAGGCCGATGGCCTCTTCCTCGTCGGAGATCCGGATGCCCATGGTCATCTTCAGGACGAACCAGACGATGAAGCTGGCCACGAAGACGAAGGCGCCGATGGAGACGATGCCGAGGATCTGGGAGCCGAAGTTGGCCCCGCTGTTGGTCAGCGGCACGGCCAGCGTGCCCCAGATGCCGCACACCAGGTGGACCGGGATGGCGCCGACCACGTCGTCGATCTTCAGCTTGTCCAGGGTGGGCACCGCCAGCACCACCAGCACGCCGCCGATGCCGCCGATCAGGATGGCCATGATCGGCGAGGGCGCCAGCGGCTCGGCGGTGATCGAGACCAGACCGCCCAGCGCGCCGTTCAGCGCCATGGTCAGGTCGACCTTGCCGTAGATCGCCTGGGTCAGCACCATGGCCACGGTCACGCCGGCGGCGGCGGCAAGGTTGGTGTTCATGTAGATGGTGGCGATGGCGGTGACGTCGATGGCGCTGCCCATGGCGAGCTGCGAGCCGCCGTTGAAGCCGAACCAACCCAGCCACAGGATGAAGGTGCCCAGCGTGGCCAGCGGCAGGTTGGCGCCCGGGATCGGGTGCACCTTGCCGTCGGGGCCGTACTTGCCGGTGCGCGCGCCGAGCAGGATGGCGCCGGCCAGCGCGGCCCAGCCGCCCACGGAGTGCACGAGGGTGGAGCCCGCGAAATCGCTGAAGCCGGCGTCGGCGAGCCAGCCGCCGCCCCACTGCCAGGCGCCCTGGATCGGGTAGATCACGCCGGTCAGGACGATCACGAAGATCAGGAACGGCCACAGCTTGATGCGCTCGGCGACGACGCCGGAGACGATCGACGCGGTGGTGGCGACGAACACCATCTGGAAGAACCAGTCGGAGGCCCCGGCGTAGCCGGCGGCGTCGCCCTGATAGGCGCCGTCGACGATCGGGTCGGCCGCGCCCCACGGGCCAGGCATGCCAAAGAAGCCGCCCATGTCGCCGACGCCGTTGTACATGAGGTTGTAGCCGATGAGCCAGTACATCAGGCCGGCGAACGAATAGATGCCGATGTTCTTGGTCATCTGCATGGTGGTGTTCTTGGTCCGCACCAGCCCGCCTTCGAGCATCGCGAACCCGGCCGCCATGAACATGACCAGGAAGCCGTGGATCATGAACGAGAGCGTGTTGAAGATGTAGGCGGTCTCGGCCGACACCGGCAGCGCCGCCGGCTCGGCCACCGCTTCGCCCGCGGCCTCCTGGGCCAGCGCCGGGTCCGCCAGGGCCACGGCCGCCGCGCCGGCCACGGCCGCGAGCGCGATCTGGGATTTCGTCCGAATCATCATACGGTCCTCCTACAGGGCGTCAGCGTCGGTTTCGCCGGTGCGGATCCGCACCGCCTTTTCCACATCCATGACGAAGATCTTGCCGTCGCCGATCTTGTCGGTGCGGGCGGCGCTGGTGATGGCCTCGACGACGCGCTCGACCATGTCGGTCGCCACCACGATCTCGATCTTCACTTTCGGCAGGAAGTTCACCTGGTATTCGGCGCCGCGGTAGATCTCCGTCTGGCCCTTCTGTCGTCCGAAGCCCTTCACCTCGGAGACCGTCAGCCCCTGGATCTCAAGCGCGCCGAGGGCCTCGCGGACCTCGTCGAGCTTGAAGGGCTTGATGATCGCCATGACCAACTTCATAGCATTGTACCCCCGATGGAACGTCTGGTTGCGCGCCGCCCCGGGTCCCCCCCGCCGTGGCGACGGGACGGGCTGGCGTCGTGGCTCGGGGGTTTCAAGTCCCGTGCCAAGCCCGCGTGATCCGCGCTTCTGTGTGTCTAATCAGGACCTTAGGGATCGACCGGCGGGCCTGTGTCGCCCCTGGACGCGCCCCGCGCAATCGCTTCATGGTCAAAAACAGGGCGGCGCCGTCCCGCGCTGCACAAACATTGGGCGAAAGATGTTTTCGCGAGTAAGACCAAAGAACAACGCGGGGCGCCCGGCCGCGCCGGCCGGCTCCGGCAGCGGGCGCTCTTCGGCCCGCAAGACGGCACCAACAGAACGGGCGCGACCGCCGCGTCCGGTCGCGCCCGATGATGCCCCGATGATGCCCCGATGAGGTGCCGATAAGGCCCCGATAAGGCCCCCATAAGGCTGGCGCCAGTGGGATTACTTGAACACCACCGTCTTGTTGTCGTTCATGAAGACGCGCCGTTCGCAGTGCCAGCGCACGGCCCGCGCCAGCACCACCGTTTCCACGTCGCGCCCCATCCGCACCAGCTCCTCGGAGGTATGGGTGTGGTCGACGCGCACCACCTCCTGTTCGATGATCGGCCCCTCGTCGAGCGCCTCGGTCACGTAGTGCGCCGTCGCGCCGATCAGCTTCACGCCGCGGCCATGGGCCTGCTGGTACGGCCGCGCGCCCTTGAAGCTGGGCAGGAACGAGTGATGAATGTTTATGCATCGGCCGCTGAGGGCAGCGCTCAGCTCGCGGGAGAGCACCTGCATGTAGCGCGCGAGCACGACCAGATCGACGTCGTGGGCCTCCACCAGCTCCAGGATCTGGCGTTCCTGGGCGGCCTTGGTGTCCTTGGTGACGGGCAGGTGGTGGTAGGGGATGCCGTGCCACTCGGCCAAGTCGCGCATGTCCTCGTGATTGGAGACGATGGCCGGAATGTCGATGTGCAGTTGTCCGGCCTTCCACCGGTGCAGCAGGTCGTTCATGCAGTGCCCGAAGCGCGACACCGCGATCAGCACGCGCGGCCGCCGGACGGCGTCGTCGATCGACCAGTCCATGCCGAAGTTGGTGGCCACCGTGCGGAAGTGGTCCCGCACTGTCTCCAGCGGCGGCATGTTCGGGTGGCCGGCGCGGTAGACGCAGCGCATGAAGAAGCGCCCGGTCTCGGGATCGCCGTAGCTGTGGGATTCGGTGATGAAGGCCTGGTGGCCGGCCAGGAAGCCCATGACGGCGGCCTGCACGCCGAGTCCGTCGGGGCACTGAATGGTCAGGACGTAGGGGATGGTCGGATCGGCGTTCATGGCGGGCGCATCCGGCGAGGCGAGAGGGGAGGGGCAGGAGGAAGGACAGGGTGCGGGGAGGACAGCACGGGGGCGCGCGACGGTCGCGACCCCCGCTGTCTAACGCATTCCCGAGGGCCGGGAGAAGCCCGACCCGCGCATCGGGGCCTCAGATGTCCAGGGTGTGTGCGCGCTCCCACGTGCTGGCGTGACTCATGAAGGCGTTCCACTCCTGCATCTTCAGCTTCAGGTAGGCGTCGAGGAACGGGCTGCCGAGGGCCGCGCGCAGGATGTCGCTGCCCTCCAGCAGGCGCAGCGCGTCCAGCAGGTTCAGCGGCAGCTTCTTGACGTCGTGCAGGGTATGGCCGTCCTCGTACATGTTGATGTCGAGCCGCTCGCCGGGGTCCCGCCGGTGGGCGATGCCGTCGAGGCCGGCGGCCAGAACCCCGGCCTGCGCCAGATAGGGGTTGGTGGCGCCGTCCATCAGGCGGAATTCGAAGCGGCCGGCGTCCGGGATGCGCACCATGTGGGTGCGATTGTTGCCCGAGTAGGTCACGGCGTTGGGCGCCCAGGTGGCCCCGGAGGCGGTGATCGGTGCGTTGATGCGCTTGTAGCTGTTGACCGTCGGGTTGAACAGCGCGCACAGGGCATCAGCCGAATGCATGACCCCGCCGAGGAAGCCGTAGGCCAGATCCGACAACCCCAACTCGCCGTCGTCGTCGTGGAACAGGTTGATGGTGCCGTCCAGGCTCCAGAGCGAGACGTGCATGTGGCAGCCGTTGCCCGTCAACTGGTTGAACGGCTTGGGCATGAAGGTGGCCCGCATGCCGCGCTTCTCGGCCAGGGTGCGGACCATGAACTTGAAGAACGCATGCCGGTCGGCGGTCACCAGGGTATCGTCGTAGTCCCAGTTCATCTCGAACTGGCCGTTGGCGTCCTCGTGGTCGTTCTGGTAGGGACCCCAGCCGAGCGCGCCCATACAGTCGCAGATCTCCTCGATGAGATCGAACTGGCGCATGAGGGCCGACTGGTCGTAACAGGGCTTGGGCTGGGTGTCGTGGGGATCGGCCACGTGCTCGCCGTCCGGTGTCAGCAGGAAGTACTCGCATTCGACCCCGGTCTTCATCCGGTAGCCCTGCCCGGCGGCCCGCGTGATTTGCGCCTTCAGCACCTGGCGCGGCCCCTGGGCGACCGGCGCTCCGTCCATCACCAGGTCGGAGGCCAGCCACCCCACTTCGGGTTTCCATGGCAACTGGATCAGACTGGCCGGGTCGGGCACGGCGAACATGTCCGGATGGGCCGGAGTCAGGTCCAGATGGGTGGCGAAGCCGGCGAAGCCCGCCCCGTCGCGCTGCATGGCGCCGATGGCCGCGGCCGGGACCAGCTTGGCGCGCAGGGCGCCGAACAGGTCAACGTAGCTGATGAGGAAATAGCGGATACCCCGTTCGCCGGCGACGCGCGCCAGGTCCGTGTCTGTCTCGGTGCTCATGCCGTGGTGTCCCCTGTTCCGATCGGGACCCGGCGCGCCGCCCGCGCCTTGGGCAGTGCAGTCCCGATGCCCTGTTTTTGATCAGAACACTCTACGGCCCGGATCGGGAACGATCAACCATCGGGAAAAAAGATTTCATGGTGTGAATAACGCGGCGGTCCCCCGTGGGGGCCTCGGGAGGCAGGGCGTATGTCAGGCCGGCCGGCCGTCGCGCTGTGCCGGCCACAGGCTGCCGCGCAGCGTGTCCAGGAAGCCGTCGTACAGACTGTCGGGCTCCACCCCCAACGCGGCCGCGACGCGGGCCTGGTCGGCCTCGGCCAGCAGCACCGAGCCCGCCTCGACCGCCCGCAGATGCTGGCGGTCGAGGCCACTGGCGGCGGCCAGATCCTCCACCGCCCAGCCGCGGGCGGCCCGGCACTGCGCCAGGGCCGCGCCCAGGTGCGCGCGAATCACCGCGTTGAGGTCGAGCATGCGCGAATCCATGGCCGGCCCTCTCGGTCACGAGCCCGTCGTCAAGGGGTTCCCTCTGTCTTACCTCCCGAAGACCGGCCTGTCGCAGGAAAATGGCAGCGGAACAGGCGCGCCGCGGCCCGGGGGCGGGCCGGAGGCGCCCTAAGCGACAGTGGCGCCGGCTGGACAACGCTGCCGGAACGGCGCGACGCGGGAGCGACGCCGGCCTTCAAACCGTGCCACGAGGCGGTCGCGATGGCGGCGCGCCGACGGGGTCACGACTCGTGGCGCGGATAGACGATGACCGACAACAGGCGGACCGGCAGCATGCGCAGGTCCTCGGGGCCGTGCGGGGCGTCGGCGTCGAAGAACAGCGAGTCGCCCGGCCGCAGGTCGTAGAGTTTGCTGCCGTGGCGATAGCCCACCTCGCCCTCCAGGATATAGATGAACTCCAGGCCGTCGTGCTGGAAGATCGGGAACACGTCAGAGTCTTCCGTCAGCGTCACGAGGTACGGCTCCATGATGATCGGCTTGCCGACGGTGTGCCCGAGGAGCTGGTACTGGTGCCCGGCGCGCGTGCCCCGGCGCTCGATGGTGAGGCCCTCGCCGGCGCGCACGTGGGTGGCGTCGCGCTGCTCCTCGAACTTGCGGAAGAAGGCCGTCACCGGGACGTTCAGGGCCGCCGACAGGCGTTGCAGCGTGGCCAGCGACGGCGAGGTCTGGCCGTTCTCGATCTTGGACAGCATCCCGGCCGACAGGCCGGCCTGTTTCGCCAGGTCGACCACGGTCATCCCCATGCGGCCGCGAAACGCGCGCACCTGGCGGCCGATGGCGGCTTCCAGGCTGTTCTCGGGCGCGCCGCCGACGGCGTGCGGATCCTGGCGGACGGGGCTGTCGCCCTTGGCAGTCATGACGGGGTCTCCTGCGGCGGACGCGCCGGGCTTCAGGGCAGACGGTAGCAGGGTTTTCCTCCCAGGAAACGGCTTTCGTCCGCGCCGCCGACGGCGTAAGGTCCCGGCCGTTTTCGATCCGCCCTTCGTTCGCTGCCGGGAGACCCGCCGCCATGACCGCCCACATCATTGATGGCAAAGCCTTCGCCGCCGGCCTGCGCCAGCGTCTGGCCGAAGAGGTGGCGGCGCTGGCGGGGCAGGGGGTGCAACCGGGCCTCGCGGTGGTGCTGGTGGGCGAGGATCCGGCCAGCCAGGTCTATGTGGGCAGCAAGGAGCGCATGGCGAAGGAGGCCGGCATGGCCTCGACCGTGCACCGGCTGCCGGCCGAGACGCCGCAGGCCGACCTCCTGGCGCTGATCGCCAGCCTGAATGCCGACCCGGCGGTCCACGGCATTCTCGTGCAGTTGCCGCTGCCGCCGGGGCTGGACCCGCAGGCCGTGGTTCTGGCCATCGACCCGGCCAAGGACGTCGACGGCCTGCACCCGATCAACGCCGGCAACCTGGCGATCGGCGCGCCCGCCCTGGTGCCCTGCACGCCGTCGGGTTGCATGATGCTGTTGCGCGACGCGCTGGGGGATCTGACCGGGGCGCGGGCGCTGGTGCTGGGCCGGTCCAACCTGATGGGCAAGCCGATGGGCCAGCTTCTGCTGGCGGCCAACTGCACCGTGACCATGGCCCATTCCCGCACCCGCGACCTGCCCGAGGAGTGCCGGCGCGCCGATATCCTGGTGGCGGCGGTGGGGCGGCCGCGCATGGTCAAAGGCGACTGGATCCGGCCCGGCGCCACCGTCATCGACGTCGGCATCAACCGGTTGCCGCCGGCGCCGGGGCAGCAAAAGGGCAAGCTGGTGGGCGACGTGGACTTCGACGCCGCGAAAGAGGTGGCGGGGGCGATCACCCCGGTGCCGGGCGGGGTGGGGCCGATGACCATCGCCTGCCTGCTCGACAACACGATCACGGCGGCGTGCCGCATCCACGGGGTGGCGCGCCCGGGGGGCTAGAGCCGACTTCGAGCGTGACTCGGCGCGATCTGCTCTATGGCAGGCTCTCCTCCCAGCGGGCGGTGGCGGCCTCGTCGGTGTCGCGGGCCTCGACCCAGTGGGCGCCGTCGGGGGTTTCTTCGCACTTCCAGAACGGCGCCCGCGTCTTGAGCCAGTCGATCAGGAACTGGCAGCTCTGCAGCGCCGGACCCCGGTGGGCCGCGGCCGTGCACACCAGCACGATCGGCTCCTCCGGTTCCATGCGACCGTAGCGATGGATCACCAGCACGTCGCGCAGGTCCCAGCGGCGCCGGGCCTCGGCCTCGATCCGCTCAAGCTGGCGTTCGGTCATGCCGGGGTAGTGTTCCAGGGTCAGCGCCTGGAGTGGAACCGCGTCCTCGGACGTGTCGCCCCGATGATCGCGCACCAGCCCGACAAAGGTCGCGACGCCCCCGATACTGGCCCCGACACTGCCGCCGGTACTGCCGCCGCTACTGCCGCCGGCGCGGCAGAAAGCGCCGATCTCGGCGCCGACGTCGAACGGTTCGGTCTGCACACGGATCACCGGCTAGCCTCCCGTGACGGGCGGGAAGAAGGCTACCTCCGCCGCGCCGTCCAGGGCGGCGTCGAGGCCGGCGAAGTCCTGGTCGACCGCGCACCGCACCAGCGCCGGGTCCGCGAAGGCGCGGGCGTGACCCTCGCTGCGGCCGGCCAGCCACGCCATCAGGTCGCCGACGGTGGCGACATCGGCCGGGCGCTCGATGGTTTCCTCGCCGGTGCCGACCCGGTCGCGCAGCCAGGCGAAATACAGGACCTTCATGCCAGGACCTCGTTGAGGGGCAGATAGTCGACCGACTGACCCGGTTCAATCCGGCGCGTCCCGGCGGGAACATCGACCAGCCCCCCCGCCGCGCCCATGGCGGAGATCATCGCGCTGTCCTGCGACCGATACAAGCGCACCACGGGGCCGTCCGCGGTGTCCTCGACCCAGCCGCGCAGGAACTCGCGGCGGGTGCCGCCGGTCTCGAACGCGAACCCGGCCGGCAGCGGATAGCGCCGCGGCCGGGAGGCGGCGCAGCCGCCGAGGCGCCGGATCACCGGCCGCGCGATCAGCAGAAAGGTCACCAGGGCCGACACCGGGTTGCCGGGCAACCCGAGGAAGACCGTGTCGCGGATCGTGCCAAGGGCGGCCGGCTTGCCCGGCTTCAGCGCCAGGCGCCAGAAGTGGAGGTCTCCGAGCGCCGAGACGGCGTCGCGCACGTGGTCCTCGCCGCCCACCGACACTCCGCCCGAGGTGATCAGGAGGTCGTGGTCATCGGCCGCGGCGTCGAGCGCGCCCCGGATCGCGTCGCGGTCGTCGGGCAGCCGCCCCAGGTCGGTGACCGCCGCTCCCAGCCCGTCGGCCAGCGCCATGACACCGTAGCGGTTGCCGTCATACAGGCCCCCGGGGGGCAGCGGGGTGCCCGGCTCCACCACCTCGTCGCCGGTCGAGAACACACTCACGCGGACGCGCTCGAACACCGGCAGGTGGGACAGCCCGGCCGACGCGGCGAGGGCGATGTCGGGCGGGCGCAGCCGTCGCCCGGCGGTCAGGACCGTGGTACCGGCGCGGAAGTCGCTGGCCGCGCCGCGCATGTGCCGGCCCGCCGGGACGCCGGCGGGTAGGGTGACCCGTCCGCCGCCGGTGTCCGTGACGTCCTCCTGCATGATGACGGTGTCGGCGCCCTCGGGCATCACGCCGCCGGTGAAGATGCGAACCGCCGTGCCGGGATCCAGCGCGCGGTCCAGCGGATGACCGGCGGCGACCCGGCCGGTGACCGGCAGGGTGACGGGACCGGTGGCCGACAGGTCGGCGTGGCGCACGGCGTAGCCGTCCATGGCGGCGGTGTCGGCGCCGGGGTGGCTGACGGCGGCCACCCCGTCGGCCGCCAACACCCGTCCGCCGGCGCCGCGCAGAGGCACCCGCTCGACCGCGACGACCGGCCGCAGGCGGGCCTGGAGCAGGTCCAGCGCCTCGTCCAGCGCCATCAGGCGATCACCGACGGCGAAGCAGTCCGGGGCGTCGGGCGGAGTGGGAGTCTGGGTCACGCCGGGTCCTTTGTCGTCGGGTCGGTCTCGGTCTCGGTCTCGGTCTCGGTCCCGCCCATGTGGGCCAAGCCCTGGCGCAGGTAGACGTAGCCGGTCTGCGCCGTCAGGGCGGCGGCGATCCACAGCAGCACCTCGCCCGGGACCTGCATCGACAGCCCGGCAACCCGCGCCGTATCGCCCAGCAGCAGCAGCGGCAGCGCGACGAGCTGGGTCGCCGTCTTCCACTTCGCGAGCGTGGTCACCGGCATGGCGATGCCGCGTTCGGCCAGGAACTCGCGCAGGCCCGAGACCAGCAACTCGCGGAACAGGATCACCACCGCGGCCACCAGCGACAGCGCCGACAGGCGGTCGAACCCGGCCAGCATGAGCAGCACGGCGGCCACCAGCAGCTTGTCGGCGATGGGATCGAGCAGGCGGCCGAAGTCCGACACCACCTTGAGCGCGCGCGCCAGCCAGCCGTCCAGGTAGTCGGTCAGCGCAGCGATGACGAACAGCCCGGCCGCGATCCAGCGCGCCTCCGGCCCGGGCAGGTAGAAGGTTGCCATGATGGCCGGGATCATCAGCACGCGGGCGACGGTCAGGGCGTTGGGCAGGGTCTTGAGCATGACGGATCCACTGTGGGGCACGGGGTCGGGACTCTATCCTTTCTCGCCCGCACCATGAAACGTTTCGTAGATTTTCCGGGCCAGGCCGGCGCTGATGCCCTCGACCGCCTCCAGATCGGCGAGACCGGCGGCGGCGACCGCCTTGGCCGAACCGAAGTGGTGCATGAGCGCCTTCTTGCGCGCCGCCCCGATCCCCGGAATGGCGTCCAGTGGGTTGACGGCGGCCGCTTTCTTGCGCCGGGCCTGGTGGCCGGCGACGGCAAAGCGGTGCGCCTCGTCCCGCAGCCGTTGCACGAAATACAGCACGGGATGGTTGGGCGGCAACAGGAACGACGGCCGGTCGGGCAGGAAGAAGCGCTCGCGCCCGGCATCGCGGTCCGGTCCCTTGGCGACGCCGACCAGGGGTACGTCCTCGATGCCCAGGTCTTCGAGCACCCCGCAGGCCGCGCGAAGCTGGCCCTGGCCGCCGTCGATCAGCACCAGGTCGGGCCATTGGCCGCGGGTGCGGTCCGGGTCCTCCTTCATGGCGCGGGCGAAGCGGCGCTCCATGACCTCGCGCATCATGGCGTAGTCGTCGGCCGTGACGTCGGCGTGGCGGATGTTGAACGTGCGGTACGAGGTTTTCTGGAACCCCTCCGGTCCGCAGACGATCATGGCGCCGATCGGGTTGGTGCCGGAGATGTGGGAGTTGTCGTAGACCTCGATGCGCTCCGGGGCGGCCTCCAGCCCCAGCAGCTCGGCCAGACCCTCCAGCAGCGTGCGATGGGCCGAGGTCTCGGCCAGCCGACGGGCCAGGGCCTCGCGGGCGTTGGTCAGGGCATGGTCGACCACCTTGCGGCGCTGGCCGCGCTGGGGCACGTGCAGCGAGACCTTGTGTTCGGCGCGGATCGACAGCGCCTCGGACACCAGCTCCGGATGGGGGATTGCCTCGCTGAGTAGGATCACCCGCGGCGGCATCTGGCGGGCGTAGAACTGTCCCAGGAACGCCTCAAGTACCGTACCGGCGGCATCTTCCCGGGCGTGGGCGGGGAAGTAGGCCCGGTTGCCGTGGTTGTTGCCGGCGCGGAAGAAGAACACCTGGATACAGGTCTGGCCGCCGGCCTGATGCACGGCCACCACGTCGGCCTCGCCAAGGCCGGGCAGGGTGATGTCCTGATGCGACTGCACACTGGTCAGGGCGCGAATGCGGTCGCGGTAGATCGCCGCTTCCTCGAAGGCCAGGCGGGCGCTGGCGTCTTCCATCCTGTGCGCCAGGTCGCGCTGCATGTCCTGACTGCGGCCCTCCAGGAAGGCGCGGGCCTGCTCCACCAGGGCGGCGTACTCGGGCTCGCTGACCCGGCCGACGCAAGGCGCGCAGCAGCGCTTGATCTGGTAGAGCAGGCACGGGCGGGTGCGGTTGGCGAACACCGTGTCCGGGCAGGAGCGCAGCAGGAACGCCTTCTGCAGGGCCACCAGGGTGCGGTTGACCGCGCCGGCGGAGGCGTAGGGGCCGTGGTACTGGCCCGGCCGGGTGCGCGGGCCGCGATGCTTGAGCACGCGCGGGTAGTCGTGATCGGTCCCGATCAGGATGTAGGGGAACGACTTGTCGTCGCGCAGCAGGATATTGTAGCGCGGCTTGAGCTTCTTGATGAGGTTGCTCTCAAGCAGCAGCGCCTCGGCCTCGGTGTGGGTGGTGACGATCTCCATCCGGGCCGTGGCGGCGATCATCCGCTGCAACCGCACCGGCAGCCGCTCGGGGCGGGTATAGGCGACCACCCGCTTCTTCAGGCTGCGCGCCTTGCCGACGTAGAGGGCGTCACCGCTGCGGTCGAGCATGCGGTAGACGCCGGGCGTGTCGGGCAGCGTGCGCAGGGTGGCGGCGATGACGGCGACGCCGGCGCGGTCCCCGGCGACGTCCGCCATGTCCTCGGTGCCCTGGCCGGGGGACGGCGGCAGCGGGTCCATCATGCGACCATCCGTCCTCGGCCGGCGCCGTTGGTCGGCGCGGCCGGCTCGGGCCTCGTCCGCCGACGTGGGGATCCAAAGGAGGATGCCGGCGGGCCGACCGGAGGCATAGCCAAGGGTGTTGCGGCGGTCTGACGGGCCATGATCGCGTGTCTGTCAGGGGTCGGAGACATGCGGCGGTTCGACTCGGTGGCCAAGACGATCGGGCGGTGTGTGACAAGCGCTTTTGTATCCACGGAAGCTGTGGATAACCTTGTGGGAGGTGTGTGCTTGGCTGGCGCGACTCCCAAGGATTCCGGGCGATTCATCGCGGTGACCAAGAAATGGGCAATAGCCGTATCTCTCTGATTTTCAATGATTTTGGATTTTTCGAGGGGAACCCGGCCCGGCCACGGCCCCTGGTTCTTGACAGCGGGATGTCGGTGCGCGGTCCTCGTTTCGCCTGTGCACAACTCGCGCCGGCCGGCGACTCCCACTGATTCCGGGGCCTTACCGGGGGGCGCGTGTCCGGTGACTCGGGGCCGCAAGCGCACGTCCCCGGTTCGGCACGCGGGGACGACCCGCCCGTGGGCGGATCGCGTCATCCTGTCGTTCCGGCCTCCGGTCGGACTCCCTCATCCGAACGGGTTGAGACGTTCGATCGTGACGCCGACGCTGGCGGCCTCCGGGAACACGTCCAGCTTCTCCACCTTGACCTGGGCCCGGCGCACCCGCGAGTCCTCCAGGCAGGTCTGGGCGATGCGTTCGGCCAGGGTCTCAACCAGATTCACGTGCCCGGCCTCGACGATGGCGCGGACCCGGTCCAACACCGCTTCGTAGCAGACCACGTTCTCCAGGCGGTCCTCCAGGTCGACCGCCCCCTCGCGCACCGCCAGATCGAGATTGAGGCGGATGCGCTGCGGCCCGCTCTGCTCGTGCGCGTGCACCCCGATCCGGGCGCCCAGGACCAGATCGCGCACGAACACATGGCGCAGACCCGCCTCGGCGTCCGCCAGCGGGTCGGGCGGGGCCGTGGTGTACAGCTTGGAGCGAGGGCTCATCGGACCATCCATGCCGGAGGGAGGACGTGACACGGCGACGCCGGTCCCGCGTCCTCGGCCGCGAGGCCGTGCGCACCGGCGGCGGTGTCGGCGGGTCACTCCTCGGGCATGTCGGCGAGGCCGCCGCGTGCCGGCCAGGCCCAGGCCAGGTGCTGACCCCCATCAAGGGCTATCATTTGACCCGTCATCGACCGCGCCGCAAGGACAAACCGGGCGGCGCGCCGGATCTCGTCGGGGTCGGTGCCGCGCTGCAACGGCATGGCGGCGCACTGGGCGTCGAACTGGGCCTGGGTCTGGCGCGGGCTGGGCAGCGCGGGGCCGGGGCCGATGCCGTTGACGCGCACGCGCGGCGCCAGCGCCAGCGCCAGGCTCTGGGTCAGCGCCCACAGCCCGGCCTTGCTGACCGTGTAGCTGACGAAGTGCGGCGTCAGGTTCCACACCCGCTCGTCGATCATGTTCAGGACGACCCCCTCGGCCTCGGCCGGCAGGGCGCGCGCCAGCGCCTGGGTCAGCACGAAGGGGGCCCGCAGGTTGGGCTCCAGGTGGCGGTCCCAGCTCTCCCGCGTGGCCGTGTCCCAGGCGTCGTATTCGAACGTCGAGGCGTTGTTG
The DNA here is from genome assembly GCF_014197795.1 of Roseospira goensis. GTDB lineage: Bacteria > Pseudomonadota > Alphaproteobacteria > Rhodospirillales > Rhodospirillaceae > Rhodospira > Rhodospira goensis. Next base: position 21,392 of record NZ_JACIGI010000036.1, on the reverse strand, counting down.
ACCAGCACCCCGATGGGGCCGCCCAGGGCCTCGGCGGCGCGCGCCACCAGCGGACCGGTGTCGGCCTCGTCCGACAGATCCGCCGCCACGGTGACGGCCCGGCCGCCAGCGGCTTCGATCAGGGCACGGGTCTCCCGGGCCGGCTCTGCGGAGTGGCGGTAATGCACCGCGACGGCGCAGCCGGCGGCGGCCAGCTCCAGCGCCAGGGCACGGCCGATGCGCTGGCCAGCGCCGGTGACAAGGGCATAAGGCGGAACGGTTTCGGGCAGGGCGGCGGTCATCGGACGGTCCCATCGGCTGCGAGGCGGAAACCCGTTGGACGCACGCGAACGGCGGATGGATCAGCCGGCCATGGCCGCGACGGGTCCGAAGACGCGGTCCACGCCGACGTACTGCAGGGTGGTGTAGCCGGCGTAGAGGACCAGGAAGCCCGCGGCCTCCCCTCGTCCCATGCGCCGCCCGCTGAGCAGGACCGGGATCATCAGCACCGACACGGCGGCCATCGCCCAGATGTCGAAGCGCAGGATCTGCGGCGGGATCTCGATCGGGATCACCGCCGCGGTCGCGCCGACGATGGCCAGGATGTTGAAGATGTTGGAGCCGACCACGTTGCCGACGGCGACGTCCGAATGGCCCTTCAGCGCCGCCACGACCGCGACGGCGAGTTCCGGCAGCGAGGTGCCCAGGGCCACCATGGTCAGCCCGATGACCTCTTCCGAGACCCCAAGGGCGCGGGCGATCACGACGGCGCCCTCGACCAGCAGGTGGGCCCCGGCCACGACGCCGATCAGGCCCAGCACGATGGCCCCGATGATGACCGCCCAGGGGCGGTCCTTGAGGCCCTCGAACTCCTCCACCTCCGCCAGATGCGCCTCCGCCGCGTCCGCGCCGCGGGACTCGCGCCAGTAGGAATAAACCACGAACAGCAGCAGCAGGCCCAGCATGGTCAGGCCCTGCCAACGCGGGATCACCCCTCCGAGCGCCAGCCCGATGAACAGCGCCGTGGTGACGACCATGATGAGGCTGTCGCGCAGGAAGGCGCGCGGTTCGCAGGCGATGGGCTTGAGCACCGCGGCGGCGCCCAGGATGAGCAGGACGTTGGCGATGTTGGAGCCCACGACGTTGCCGACGGCGATCCCCGGGGAACCGCTCAGGGCGGCCTCCAGGCAGACCACGAGTTCGGGCAGCGAGGTGCCGAAGGCCACCACCGTCAGGGCGACCAGAAGCGGCGAGACGCCGAGGCGTTCCGACAGGGCGACCGCACCGCTGACAAGAGTGTTGGAGGCGACCGGCAGCAGCACGACGCCCGCGATCAGGAATACGATGGCCGTGAACACGTCAGGTGGTCTCCGCGGGCGCCGGGGTAACCGTCTCATCGCCGGTGAGGTGGGCCAAGACGAGGTCGCGCAAGGTGGTGATGCCCACCAACGCGCCGTGGTCGAGGACGATGGCCCGCGACAGCCGGAACCGGCCCAGCAGGCGGATGGCATACTTGACGTCCATGTCCGCCTGCACGGCGATCAGCGGTTTGCTCATGATCTCGTAGACATTGACCCGGTCCGGCGCGCGGTCCTGGGCGATGACCTTGTCGGCGATGTCCTGGATGACCACCATGCCGTACTCATCGCCGTCGTGGCGCTTGCGGATGACCAGCGAACTGACCCCCTTGTCCTTCATCAGGCGCACGGCCTCGGCGACGGTGGCCATGCCCTCGATCAGGTAGGGGGTGCCCGACATGACCTGGCGGACCGCCCGATAGGGTTTGCCGCTCATATCTCGTCCTCGATCTCGGTCTGGATGGTGTGCATCTGGCTGCCCAGGCCGATGGCATCCTCGACGTCAACGACGATGGCGACGCCGGCCCCGGGGTGAGCGTCGAACGACCCGGCCCGGCCGATCGTCTCCAGGATGCGGCGCGCCAGGTGCTGCTCGACGATGATGAGCACGATGTCGCGGGCCCCCGTCAGGTCGAGGCCCAGGAACGTCTTGGCCTTGCGCAGGCCCTCACCGCGCGCGCTGGTGATGACGGTGCAGCCGGTGGCGCCTTCGGTGCGGGCGGCCTCGACCACCGTGTCGGTGATGTCGTCCGCCACGCTGGCGATGATGAGCTTAAACTTCATGACTCCTCGCGCGCTTGGCGGCGGGCGGCGCGGCGGGCCAGGATCTGCCCCACCTGCGCGTAGCCCATGACCGAGATCATGGGGAACAGGCTGGCCAGCGCGATCAGGCCGAAGCCGTCGAGCAGGGGGCTGCGCCCCGGGATGTTGGAGGCCAGACCCAGCCCCAGGGCGGTGACCAGCGGCACCGTCACGGTCGAGGTGGTCACGCCGCCGGAATCGTAGGCGAGCGGGATGATCTGGCGCGGCGCGACCAGGGTCTGGATGATGACGACCACATAGCCGATGATGATGAGCAAGGGCAAGGACCAGCCGGTGACAATGCGCAGGGCCCCCAGCGCGACGCCGACGGCCACGCCCACCGCCACGGCCACGCGCAGCCCCCAGGCCCGCACCGAACCGCCCGACGCTTCGGTCACCTTCAGGCTGACCGCGATCAAGGCCGGCTCGGCGATGGTGGTGGAAAAGCCGACCGCCGCTGCGAAGGCGTAGACCCAAAGATAGTCGCGCCATCCGAGGTGTACAGCCCCGGCGGCGTCGATGCCCATGAAGGCCGGCGCCGTGAGCTGGCGCGCCATGATCTCGCCGAGCGGGAACAGGGCCATTTCCAGGCCGACCAGGAACAGGTCCAGGCCCAGCACCACGTAGACGAAGCCCAGCACCATGCGGCGCAGGTGCGGCACCTTCTGGCGCAGGACCAGCACCTGGAACAGCACCAGGATGAGCAGGATCGGGGCGACGTCCAGGATCGTGGTCCACAGTGTGTCGACGAGCTGGATCAGCGGGATCACGGCGGGGCGTCCTTCCCGGTCGGGCCGTCAGTAAACCAGGCCGTAGAGCATCACGAACATCATCGGCGTCAGGCTGGCGAAGGCGATCAGGCCGAAGCCGTCGATCAGCGGGTTGCGCCCCTTCAGCATCGTCGCCAGACCGACGCCGAGCGCGGTGACCAGCGGGACGGTGATGGTGGAGGTGGTCACGCCGCCCGAATCATAGGCCACCCCGACGATCTCCGGCGGGGCCACGAAGGTCAGCAGGACCACCACCAGATATCCGCCGATGATGAGAATCTGCACCGGCCAGCCCTTGATGATGCGGAACACGCCGACCAGGATCGCGATCCCGACGGCCAGGGCCACGGTGTAGCGTAGCCCCAGGGCATAGGTGGCGCGGCTGTCGGCGTCGGACGCGATCAGGCCGGCCGCCGCCACCGCCTCGGCGGCCTCCGCGGCCACCGCGATCAGGGCGGGTTCGGCCACCGTCGTGCCGAAGCCCAGGGCAAAGGCGAAGGCCAGCAGCCAGGCCAGGCTGCCCTTGCGGGCGAAGGCATGGGCCATGGACTCGCCGAGGGGGAACAGGCCCATCTCCAGGCCCTGGACGAACAGCGCCATGCCCAGCAGCACCAGGACGAGGCCGACGCCGATCGGCACCGGGTCGGGCAGGGGCTGCTGCAACACCACCACCTGAAAGAAGCCGATCACCAGGATGATCGGGGCCAGGTCGCGCAGGGCGCCCAGCAGCAGCATCAGGAAGGACCGGAGAGCATGGCGCATGCGGTCGGCCGTGGGCGGTGGCGGGCGGGGCGGGGCCGGCGGCCCGCGCAGGGTCCTGCGACCTTGGGGGCTGGTCCGGGGCCTGTCAATGCGGCCGGCCGGCGCATGCTGGACAGGGTGGCGGGGATCCGGTATCCGGAACAAGCCCGTGCGGCTGCGGTCGCGTCGCGGGCCGGCCTCCGGGACAGGGCGCGGAACCGGACCGCGCGGCGCGGCGAGCGCCACCGGAGCACACCCCAGGGAGATCAGGCCCATGGTTACCGTCAAGCTGATCCTCATCATGGCCGTCGCGCTGGCCGGCCTGCTCGGCTATCTGGCCGTGTTCGTGTTCCAGCAGTGGTGGATCATCTACGTCGTGCTGGCGTTGACCGCGTTGATCATGGTCATCACCATCATCCTGACCAGCGGCCGGGTCGAAGAGGACGAGCCGGCGGGCTGACCCCGCGACGGTTCGCCCCGCGGACCGCGCCAGCCGGATCCCTCAAAGGGCGCGTACGGCGGCGGCCACCGCGATGAAGGCCGGCAGGAGATCGCCCTTGAGGCGGGCCGGCGTGTCGGCATCGCCCTTCATCGCCGCGATCTCGATGCGCTTGCACAGCGTGCCGAGACGCATGGCGCCCGCCGAGCGTGCGGCGCCGGCCGCGGAGTGGGCGGCCTTGAGGGCGCCGTCCAGGTCGCCGCGGTCGAGCGCCGACAGGGTCGCGGAGACGTCCGTCTCGGTCACGGCGACGAAATCCGCGAGCAACTGCCTCATCATGTCCCGGTCACCGCCGACCAACTCGCCGATCGGGCGCAGGTCCAGAATGGGCTCGTCGTCGGCCGCCGCGGCCGGATCGTCGCCGACCGGTGCCGGTGTAGGGGCCGGTGTGTGGGCCAGTGTGGGGGCCGGTGCTGGGGTATCCGCCGCCTCCCGCGGCCGGCGCAGCGCGGCGGCGCGTGGCAGCCAGCGCCTGATGGCGGCGTCCAGATCGCTCAGCGCCACCGGCTTGGTCAGGTAGTCGTCCATGCCCCGGTCCAGGCAGAGCTGAGCCGTGCCGGTGATGGCGTCGGCGGTCAGGGCGATGATGGGCGTGTGGCGGCCGGTCGCTTCCTCGGCCTCGACCGCGCGGATCCGGCCGGCCAATTCGTAGCCGTCCATTTCCGGCATATGGCAGTCCGTGACGACCAGCCCGTAGGGCTGCGCGCGGAACCGGGCCAGGGCTTCGACACCGTTGCCCGCGATGTCGGCCACCAGACCCAGCCGGTCCAGCAGGATGCGGATGACGGTCTGATTGGTGGGGTTGTCCTCGGCGACCAGGACCAGGCATCCGGCCGCCATGGCGGCCTCCCGGGCTGGCGCCACGTAGCCCCTGGCGCCGCCCTCCGATGGTCCCGCCGCGTCCCGCGCGCCGGCCGCCGACGCGGCCGGCGTCGTTCGTCCCAGGGCGATTGACACCAGGGTGCCGGTCTCGGCGCGGTGCAGCGGCCAGCCGATGACCCCGGCGACGCCGGCACGGTCCGCGTACTGGCGGGTTTCGAGCCGACCGCGCGAGGCCACGATCAGCACGCGTGGCGGGGCGCTGGCACCGATGCGCAGGACGGCATCGAGGTGGTGGATCGCGGCCTGCCCGTCGAGGCGGCGATCCAGGATCACCGCATGGAACGGGCGCTCCGAGACCAGCGACTGCATCAGGGCGGACCGAAGGGCGTCGCCGTCGGCTGCGGTGGCGACGGTCGCGCCGAAGGTGGCCAGGATGTCGGCGAGACGATGGCGCGAGGGGGTGCTGTCGCCGACCACCAGCACGCGGGCGCCGGTGAGGTCGGGCGCCGGCCGGTCCTCCGCCGCCGGGTCCGGGGTCAGCGGAACCTCGATCCAGAAGGTTGAGCCCTGCCCGGGTGTGCTGTCCACGCCGATCCGGCCGCCCATCAGGTCGGCCAGGGTGCGGCAGATCGACAGGCCGAGACCGGTGCCGCCGAACCGGCGCTGGGTCGAGCTGTCGGCCTGCGAGAACGGCTGGAACAGACCGTTGATCTGCGCGTCGGTCAGCCCGATGCCGGTATCGGCGACGCTGAGCCGCACCAGGCGCGGCGCCGCCGGGCCGTCGGTCTGCGGTCGGTCGTCGCCGGCGCAGGGATCCACCGCGATGGTGACGTGGCCGCGCTCGGTGAACTTGATCGCATTGCCGACCAGATTCACCAGAATCTGACGCAACCGGTTGAGATCACCGCGGTGGCGGTCCGGCAGGCGTGGATCGACGCGGCAGAGCAGGTCCAGGCCCTTCTGGTCCGCCTTCGGCCCCAGCAGGTCGGCGACCCGTTCTGTAATCTGTTCGAGCGACAGCGGCACCTCGTCGAGCGTCACCCGGCCGGCCTCGATCTTCGAGAAGTCCAGGATCTCGTCGATGATCGACAGCAGGGCATTGGCCGATTCCGTCACCACGCCGAGCATGTGCCGCTGATCGGCGTCGAGATCGGTCTGGCCGAGCATCTCGGCCATCGTGATGACCCCGTTCATGGGGGTGCGGATCTCGTGGCTCATGGTGGCCAGGAAGGCCGACTTGGCGCGGGCGCTGGCCTCGGCGGCCTGTCGCGCCTCCTCCAGGGCCTCGGCCTGGGCCTTCATGTCGGTGATGTCGAAAACCCAGGTCAGGAGGGCGGGCTGGCCCTCGAACGCCAGGCCCCGCATCGACACCAGCACCCAGCGCGGATCGTCGTCGCCGGTCAGAAGGTGTGCCTCCACGTTCTCGACCGCCTCCCCGGCGTTGACCCGGGCCTGAAGGGCGGGCATGAGCTCCGGATCGGTGAACGCGAGGCCGAAGGCGATCTTGCCGGTGTCTTCCATGCGCTGACGGCCGAGCCGGAAGAACGGCGGGTTCCAGAACAGGAAGCGGCCGTCGCGGTCGGCGATACCGACAGCGATCGGGGCCTTTTCGATCAGTTCGAGCAGCTCCATCTCGGTCTGCTCGCGCTCGTGCTCGGCGCGGCGGCGCTGGTCGACCTCGCGGCGGAGGTGGCGGGTCCGTTCCTCCACCTTGCGTTCCAGGAAGTCGTTGGCCTCCCGCAGGGCCGCCTCGGCGTAGCGGCTCTCGGTGATCTCGACGCCCATGGCCCGGGTGCGTTCCGCGATGCGGACCTGCAACTCCGCGTGCAGGTCCTCCAGGTCCGTCGGTTCCATGTGGCGATGCGTGACGTCCTGGTGCCAGCAGGTCACCGCGTCGCGCCCGTCGATGCGCACCGCCTGGCACCAGACCTGGAACCAGCGGTCTTCGGTCTGCCCGCCCGGGGTGCGGACGCCCAGGCGGACCTCGTGCTCGCCGCCGTGCGCGTGGCCGGCGATGAGCTCGCGCATGCGGGCGGCCTGGGGAAGGTCAGGGTAGAGGTCGGGCAGGCGTACACTCTGGAGGGAGTCGCGGTCGCGCCCCAGCATGTCGGCCAGGCGCTGGTTCACGAACAGGGTCCGGCCGTCGGCGTCGACGAGGGCGATGCCGAAGGGGCTATGCTCCAGGATCGCCCGCCAGCCGGCGCCGTCGAGGCGTGGGGGCGCCGCAAGCGCCGTCCCGGCTCTGCTGTCGGTCATGGCCATGGTCCCGGACCCGGTCGCGCAGGAGTCCAATCCTACCGGGCGGGCTCCGGATCGCAAAGGCCGCGTCCGGTGGGCGCGGCCTTTGTTCGATCGGGAGGGGATGTCCTTGGCGGGCGGCCGGTGCCGCGGCTATCGCACCAGGGGCTTGTACTTGATGCGGTGGGGTTCGGCAGCGTCCGGGCCGAGGCGGCGTTTCTTGTCTTCCAGGTAGCTCTCGAAGTTGCCTTCGAACCATTCGACGTGGCTGTCGCCCTCGAACGCCAGGATGTGCGTGGCGATGCGGTCCAGGAAGTAGCGATCGTGGGAGATGACCACGGCGCAGCCGGGGAACTCCAGCAGCGCCTCTTCGAGGGCGCGCAGGGTCTCCACGTCCAGGTCGTTGGTCGGCTCGTCGAGCAACAGCACGTTGGCGTGGCTCTTCAGCATCTTGGCCAGGTGCACGCGGTTGCGCTCGCCGCCGGAGAGCTGGCCCACCTTCTTCTGCTGGTCCGGACCCTTGAAGTTGAACTGGCCGACGTAGGCGCGCGACGGGATCTTGCGCTTGCCCAGGTCGATCTCGTCCAGGCCGTCGGAGATCTCCTCCCACACCGACTTCTTGGCGTCGAGGCTGTCCCGGCTCTGGTCCACATAGCCCAGCTTGACCGTCTCGCCCACCGTCAGGGTGCCCGAGTCCGGCGTATCCTGGCCGGTGATCATGCGGAACAGGGTGGTCTTGCCGGCGCCGTTGGGGCCGATGACGCCGACGATGCCGCCCGGCGGCAGCTTGAAGTCCAGGCCCTCGATCAGCAGGCGGTCGCCGAAGCCCTTGGTCAGGCCCTCGGCCTCGATCACCCGGTTGCCCAGGCGCTCACCCGGCGGGATGGTGATGGAAAGCTGATCCGGCCCACGGTCGGCGGCGCGGCTGACCAGATCGTCGAACGCGGTGATGCGGGCCTTGCTCTTGGTCTGGCGGGCCTTGGGCGAGGAGCGGATCCACTCCAGCTCCTGGGAGATGGCGCGTTGGCGCGACTTCTCCTCGCGGGCCTCCTGCTCCAGGCGCTTGGCCTTCTGTTCCAGATAGGTCGAGTAGTTGCCCTCGTAGGGGATGCCGCGGCCGCGGTCGACCTCCAGAATCCAGCCGGTCACCTTGTCGAGGAAGTAGCGGTCGTGGGTGACGGCCACCACGGTGCCCGGGTACTCCTCCAGGTGGCGTTGCAGCCAGGCCACCGATTCGGCGTCCAGGTGGTTGGTGGGCTCGTCCAGCAGCAGCATGTCCGGCTTGGACAGCAGCAGCCGGCACAGCGCCACCCGGCGCTTCTCGCCGCCGGACAGCGTGGACACGTCGGCGTCGCCGGGCGGGCAGCGCAGCGCGTCCATGGCGATCTCGACCTGGCGTTGCAGGTCCCAGGCGTCGGCGGCGTCGATCTTCTCCTGAAGGTCGGCCTGCTCCGCGATCAGCGCGTTCATCTCGTCGTCGTCGGTGACCTCGCCGAACTTGGCCGAGACGTCCTCGAAGCGGTCCAGCAGGGCCTTGATCTCGCCCACGCCGTCCATGACGTTGCCCATGACGTCCTTGGCGGGATCCAGGTGCGGCTCCTGCGCCAGGTAGCCCACGCGCACGCCGTCGGCGGCCCAGGCCTCGCCGCCGATGTCGTGGTCCTCGCCGGCCATGATGCGCAGCACCGTGGACTTGCCGGCGCCGTTGGGGCCGAGCACGCCGATCTTGGCGCCGGGCAGGAACGACAGCGTCAGGCCCTTGAGGATCTCCCGCCCCCCGGGGTAGATCTTCGACAGGTTCTTCATGACATAGATGTACTGATACGCGGGCATGGGCTCCTCCGGGAGGGGCGTGTGGGTGTCGAACGGCGGGCCAACGGCACAGGGCGGCGCCGCGCCGGCGGGCACGGGCCGCGAATGCTGCATCGGAGACGATTGGCGCCCCTTCTATCCCAGCGGGACGCGGGGGGCAATGGGGGTGCTCAGTCGCACACCGCGTCGAACAGGAAGTCCGGCTCGCGGCCCGTCTGCCAGGTCACCGTCTCGGGCAGGTCCGCGGGGTTCAGGCTGGCGTCGTAGCCCAGGTTGGCGCGTCGACCCTGCACGCAGTCCAGCACATGGGGAACCGTGACGGTGGGATCCCCCTCGCCGACCAGGATCAGCGGGACCAGATAGACGCCGGGCAGGGACGGGTGACCCGCCACGGCGTCGCGGTCGATGGCGGCAAAGTGCGTCACACGCGGCCACAGATAGGTCCAGGGTTCCAGGGGGCTGCTCTCGCGGTACAGGTGAATGATCTCGACGCTTTCGGGCATGCGGCCGATGACCGTGTCCGACCACGTGTAACGGCTGTAGGTGACGTAGGCCAGGATCGACAGCGCGATGGCCATCGGCAGCACGTACTTGGGGGGGCGCCGGCCGACCGTGCGAAAGCCCAGCAGGATCACCCCGGCGACCAGGGCCGCGACGCAGGCGGTGACCACGAGGGTGATGAACATGACCGGGCTCCGGGGGATGACGCGGCGTGCCCCAGGGGGCGCCGTGAGAGGACATTAGTGCGGATCGCGATTAATCGGAAACACGGCGTGGTTCGGATTGATCGCGTGAATCCGCGCTAACTATATGAGTCCCAGCCGATCCCCCCGGCCGACCGGGCGGTGCGGCGCAGCCGGTCCGGGGGACCCGCCCCACCGGTATCCTGTGGGGCCGGGTCGGCGTGATCGCGATTCGCCTTAGCTGCCGAACACCTGCTGCCGCATCCGAAGGGCGGGCAGGTCGAAGTGGGCCTGGTAGGCCTCGGCGCGCCGGTTGAAGGCCGTGAAGGAGTCATGCACCCGACGGGTCAGCGCGTCTTCCGCCGCGATCTCCTCGATCACCTCGCGGGTCTTCTCGCCCATGGCCTGCACCACCACGTCCGGGAAGGTGCGCAGGTTGATGTCCGGGAATGCCTTCCGCATCTCGGCGAACACGGCGATATTGTTGAAGGTGAAGTCGGCCAGCGTGGTCTCGCTGGTGGCGCGGGCGGCGTAACGGACGATGGCCTTGAGGTCGTCGGGCAGGGCCTCGAAGCGGTCCTTGTTGACGATCACCTCCAGGCCGGGGCCGGGCTCGTGGAACGCCGGCACATAGTAGTATTTGGCGGCCTTCTGGAGCCCGAAGGCGATGTCCAGCCAGGGGCTCACCCATTCGGCGGCGTCGACCGCGCCCGACATCAGCGACGGCTGGATATCACCCGGCGGCGTCAGCACCACCGCGACGCCGAGGCGGCGCATCACCTCGCCACCCAGGCCGGCGATCCGCATCTTGAGGCCCTTGAGGTCGTCCAGGGTGTTGATCTCGGTGTTGAACCAGCCGCCGGACTGGACCCCGGAAGAGCCGGCGTAGAATGGCACGACGTTGAAGGGAGCGTAGACCTCTTCCCAGAGCGCCTGGCCGCCGCCGAAGTGGATCCAGGCGCTCAACTCCCACGCCATCAGGCCGAAGGGCACGGTGGTGAAGTAGTTCAGCGCCGGGGACTTGCCGACCCAGTAGTACGGCGTCGAGTGCGCCAGTTGCGCCGTGTCGGCCTGCACCGCGTCCAGGCACTCGAACGGCGGCACCAGCTCGCCGGCGGCGAACAGTCGAATATTCAGGCGCCCGCCACTCATCTCGGTGACCATGTCGGCGAACCGCTGGGCATTGACGCCCACCCCCGGGGCGTTTTTGGGCCAGGTGGTCACCATCTTCCAGTCCATGGCGTCCTGTGCCCGCACGATGGCGGGGGCCGCCAGACCGCTGGCACCGGTGGCCGCGCCGGCCGCGGCGGCACCGGTCAGGAAGTCGCGCCGTTTCATGATGTGCTCTCTCCTCCCGAGGGGGTCTCGTGCCCGTGCACGGGGGGTGGCGCCCCCGCGGGCTCCGCTTTAGCACGAATTGCCGGGGCCGGGAACGGGGCCGCCGGCGCCGTCGGGAGGGCTGTCAGGAGGGATCGGAGCCCGTCGCCGCCGCCTGGGCGCGGGCCTCGCGCTGGGCCAGATAGGCCCGCAGCTTCTGCGCGCGCCAGGCATCGGCGACCTGGGCGGCGTCCCGGCGCGCGGCCTCGCGTTCGGCCTCCAGACGGGCGCGTTCGGCCCGCGAGGCGGCCTCGATTTCCTCGGCCCGCCCGATGATGTCGCGCACCGGCGGCAGGCCGGCGGCGACCGCATGCTCCTTGGCCTCGCGCCACGCCACCCGGAACTTCTTCATGTAGCGCGCGGCATATTTGGGGGTGGCGGAATGATAGCGGGACACGGCCTGGGTCCACGAGCCGGTCTCGGCGTGGAGACGCTTCAGGAAGTCGACGGCATAGGCCACATTGGCCTGAGGCTCGAACGCCTTGTCGAGGGTCGCGAACGCGTCGCCATGGTAATGCAGGTTGATCTGCATGCAGCCGACGTCGATGTTGGTTTCGCCCCGGGCCTGCAAGGCCCGCACATGGGCGATGGCCGCCGCCTTGGTCGGGAAGAACTTGCCGACGCTGCCGTTGTTGACGGTCCAGGGCCAGGCAATTCTTGCTTGGCGGTCCTCGTCCCAGCGCCCCGATTCGACCAGCGAGATCGCGGTCAAGACCTGGGCCGGGATGCCGTTCACCTGCTCCTGCGTCGAGGTCTGATCGTAGCAGAGCTCATCGGCGTAGGCGTAGGCATTGGCGTAGGCGTCGGCGGCCGCGGGACTCGGCCGGCCCAGCAGGGCCAGGGCTAGTATCAGGGCGGCGATCGGCGGCAACAGCCAAACGGGGCGGGGCGCGACGGTCATGGCGGCTCGGGTCCGAACGGCGAGGGCGGCGCATGGCGCCAACATGCTTCGCTGGATGCAAGCCCCGTGCCAAGGTCCTCCGCGATGGGCTCCGGGGGGCGTGCTACTCCGCCGCCTGGGCGACGCCCGGCACCGCCGACAGGGCATCCAGCAGGGGCGGCACCGCCGCGGCCAGCCGATGCAGGCCCGCCGTCGGCTCGCGGGTCGCCTCGTCCATGTACAGGGCGCGGTTGATCTCGATCTGCAAGGTGTGCACCCCGTGACCCGGGCGGCCGTAGTGGCGGGTGGTGAACCCGCCGGCGTAGGGCTTGTTGCGGTGCACCCGAAAGCCGCGGCCGGCCAGCGCCGCCTCGGCCGCGTCGGTGACGGCGGGGTCGCAGGTGGTGCCGTGGCGGTCGCCCAGCACGATATCCGGCACCGTGCCTCGGCGCGGGCCTTCCAGCGACGACCGTGGCATGGAGTGGCAGTCGAGCACGACGCAGTGCCCGAAACGCGCCCGCGTCGCCCGGATCAGGCCGCGCAGGGCGGCATGGTATGGCTCGTAGCACTGGGCGACCCGCCGCTCGGCCTCGGTGAACGGCAGCTTGCGGCGGTAGATGTGCTGGCCCTCCCCGGCCACCCGCGGCAGCGTGCCCAGCCCGGCGCGGACCCGGGGGGAGTCCGTGTTCGCGTGCGGCGGCAGGACGTCACAGAACATCGACGGGTCCAACTCCAGCGACTCCCGGTTGACGTCGATGTAGACGCGCGGCAGCAGGGCGCACAGCAGCGGCACGCCGAGGGCGGGGGCGGCGCCGAAGATGACGTCGACGTGGGTGTCCTCGCTGGCCCGCAGGACCTGCATCGGCAGCCGGGACAGCGCCAGGAAGGCCGGCGGATAGGCCGTGCCGGAATGCGGCGAGGCCAGCACCAGCGGACGCGTCTGCCGATCCGGCCGCTGGATGCGCAGGACATCGTCCAGGCGGGTCTGGCTGATGGGTGTACTGCTCATGGTCCGTCCCGCGCTGCGTCGCCGCGCCCGGCCCCGGGCGTCGCGAAGCGCGCGGTTCGAGGGCCGGACCCCACACTCTAGCCCGGTTTGGACCGCGTGGGAAACGCTGCAACGCCATCGTGCCGAGGGCAGGGCACGGCCGCCATCGGCTGAAGGCGATCGGACGGCCACCAAAGAAAACGGCGACCCTCGTTTGCATGGTAATCGGCCGGTTGTGAGGGGGTGATCGGTATGGCACAGGCGGGATACTGAAGGACATACCGGAACATATTGGGATCACTGAAAAATTTGGGTCGGTGGGCGAAAACCGATTTGGCACAGATTGAGCCGGAATGACCGGCGATCAGCAGGGATTTGGCACACGGCGATCGCCGTCCGACCGGCGCCGATCAATCGCCGCAGGCCTCAAGGAGCGGGGCGTTGAGGGCGGTTTCAATGGCCGGGTCTTGATCGATGAAAAGCATCCGGGCGGTTTGGCCACCCGATGCAAACGGCTGGAAGCCGACGTAGCCGCCGAAAGCGTTGCGGGCGTTGTACTCGCCGCACACAAGCCGCCCTTCGGCATAGTCAACGATGCGAATATTGCGCCACTGGACGCTCTCCGGATCGCGCAGTTTTTTGACCAAAGCTTCTTTCGCGCCGTCGATCATATCATCCTCATCGCCCATAAGCCGAAGATAGCTCCCGCCATTAAAGGCCATCATCTCCAGGAGTGCCGCGCTCTCGGCACGGGCAGAGGCCGGATCGTCCTGGGCCGCCGCCGGGGAGACCAGGGCGAGGGCGGTGACGGCCAGGGCCGCGATCAGGGCGGCGGCGGCGGCAAACACGGGCGGGCGGGGCATGGCGGGGTCTCCTCAGACCGGGCGGGCGGCGCGCCTGCAAAAGGTTGTCGTGCTTTGACATGCGCACCAATAGACGCTCGTACTATGGTAGGCGGAGAGCGTGACCGACCTCAAGCCGAGTGTTTGCTCGATGCGGCGGGCGATGCGGGCGTCTGCAGGTCGCGGCGGAGGTGCTGTAGCCCCATGCGCAGGGCCGCACGGCGGGCGGGCTCCGGGTCGGGGTCATCGGCCGTGGCGGCCAGGACGTCCTCGTACAGACGGGCGGCCATGATGCCGGCCGAGCGGTCGTCGATGCGGGCATTCGCCTCCTTGTAAGTCCTTTTAATCCCTTCAAAACACATCCCCAGCAGCCGGCCGTCCAGGGCCGGCGGGGCGGGCGGGGCCGGGCGCGACTCGGGCGGGGCGGTCGCCGCGTCGGTGGCGGCCTGGCCCCGCGGCTGGTCCTGCGCCCGCTCCTGCGCCTGGCCCTGCGCTGGCGCCGGGTCGCGGCGCATCGGCCCTTCGCCCGTGGCGAGCCACTCAATAGAGACGCCGGCCGCCTGAGCGATACTGAGGAGCGATTGAAGCCCAGGCTCGCCGCCTTTTTCGATCCGCCTGAACCCCGATTGCGATAGGCCCGCACGACGCGCAAAGGCGGTCGAACTCTTCTCGTCTGCCAGGATCAGGTTCAGGCGGGCGTGAAAGCCTGCGTCGCATTCAGGTTTCATGACCGAACCTGAATGCGATTGACCCCGCCGGAATAAGAGCATTCGAGTTTACAAAAGTGTTTATAAATCAATGGCCTAGCACATTGAAAGTGCCGCGGCGGATATAGCCAAACTTGAATGCGCTTTTCCTGATTGATGTTCAGCGCAAATGCGTTTATCGTCCTAGGCATGGAACAGGCACCGGCAAACAATGTGATCCCGAAAAACCCGGCGGAGCGCCGGGCGTGGGTCAACTACAAGCTGCGGGCGCGGGGCTGGACCCTGCGCGCGCTGGCGAAGGTGGCGGGCGTGTCGCACCAGGCGCTCGGCGCCGCGTTGCTCAGCCCGAATGTGCACCTGGAACCGGTGATCGCCGAGGCGATCGGCCTGACGGCCCAGGAGCTGTTCCCAGAGCGCTGGTGCGCCGCGACCGGTCGCCGCCTGACCCAGGTTCGGTCGCCGGCGCGGCATCGGATGCGCTCACTCTCCGACCCTACACCGGCCGATGGGGCCGGTCAGCGGCAAAAGGAGCGGGTGGCATGAGCAGGGATCGAACGGGGGCCGGCCGGACGGCCGGCGGGGGGATGGCTTTGGGCGCGGTGGCGCTGGGCCGAGATGGCGCCGTGACGGTGCACCTGTGCGGCGCGGCGTCGCACGGGCCGCACGTGTCGGCCACGGGTGCCAGCGCTGAACAGGCGCTGGGGCTGGCGGCGGCGGTGCTGCGGGTGCTGCGGGCGGCGCGCGACGTGGCCCGCGACGGGCCGCGCTGGGCCGGGCCTCCGCTGGACGAGGCGGTCTGCGACCTGGCGGTGCTGCTGCCGGATCCGGACGTGACGCCGGCGCCGCCGCGCCACGGGGCGGCCTCGGTCACCGTCGACGGCGTGGCGGTGACGCGGGACTGGCTGGAGAGCGCGCCGGCCTCCGCCGTGGTGGCGCGGTGCGCGGGACAGGTCGCGCCCGGCCGGGGGTATGCGGCATGAGCAGGGATCGTGCCCGCCGCACACCGCGCCTGCGTTCGGCGTTCCGCGAACGCCGGGCCGTCAAGCGTCACCTTGAGGCGGAGTTCGCGAAAGGCGCCCGAGAAGCTCGTGAATTTGATCGGATAGCTCGTCTGCTGTTGCGGATCGAAGCCAAGACAGAAGAGCCGCCTGCTGATCCGATGGAGTGTCGAGATGAAGGAACGCTTTCATGAGCAACACCTTCACCGGGTCCGATTCTCCGTCTTGGGTCAGCGCCTTGAACGCCGTCGCGGTGATGTCCAAGGCTTCGGCCGCGTCCTCTTTGCCTTCAGTTCTTAGATGGAAGGCGGCGGCGGCCAACGCCTCCAGGGTGTCGCGGTGGGCCGTCGGATCCCGTTTTGCGATCGCGATCGCGACGGATATCGCGAACCAGCGATTGGCCTCTTCCCGTGCTTTCAGGACGGCTAACTGCCCTTCCATTTCCCAATCCCTCCTCGGTGGTGTGGTGCTTCCGAGTGTAGGGGGAGTCCGGACGGTCGTCACGCGCGAGGGACGCGATCCCCGCCCGCGTCGCGGGTGCGCGGCGGCCGTCCGGGCGCTTTGCCTCCCTGACCTGACTGGGGCGGGACGCGGGGCGCCCGCCCGTCTTTTTGGGCGGGGGGTGGCATGACCAAAGACCGCGCCGATACCCGCACGCTGGACCTGCTGGACGACTGGACGCCGCCGGACGTGAGTGTCCGGTACGAGGGCGATGCGGCGCCGCGCCATCCGGAGCTGGATATCCGGATCGCGCAGGCCGTGAGCCTGACGCTGAAGGACGACGGCCGGTCTCGCGCGGAGATCGGCGCGGCCATGGGCGCGGTGCTGGGCGGCCCGGCGGTGCCGGAAAGCACGCTGAACGGCTATGCCAGCCCGGCGCGCACCGATCACGCGATCAGTCTGGCGCGGGCGCTGGCGTTGGTGGCGGTGACCGGGGATGCGCGCGTGCTGTCGATCGACCTGGAGCGACTGGGGCTGGCGTTGATCCCGCGCCGGTATCTGGCGGCCGTCGAAGAAGCGATGACCGCCGATCAGATTGAGCATCTGGAGGCCCAGCGCCGGGCCGCGCGCCGCACATGGCGAAACGGGGGGCACCGGTGATGGCCTCTCTGCCTCCGCCCGGCGACCATCGGCCTGCGGCCTCGGGCCGGGCGGCCGCCCTGCCGTCCCCCGACCGCTGGTACACGGCCGCCGAGCTGGCGGCGCTGGGGCTGCCCGGGCTGCCGGGGACGCCACAGAACATCACTGCCACGGCGAAGCGCCAGTCCTGGCTCCACCGCCCCCGCCAGGGGCGGGGCGGCGGGCGGGAGTATCCGGTCTCGGCGCTGCCCGAGCGGGCGCGGGCGGTGCTGGCACGGCGGGAGATGACGGCCGAGGCGCCGCCGCCGGCGGTGGTGGCGGCCGAGCGGGGCCAGCGCGATCCGGCGGACATGCGGGACACGACGCGCTCGTGCATGGCGGCGCGGGCGGCGCTGTGCCAGGAGGTGGACCGCATCGCGCTGGAGTTCGGATTGTCGCAGCGCCAGGCGGTGCAGGCGCTGGTGGACCAGGCGCGGGCCGGAAAACTGCCCGAGCCTCTGGCGCGCATGGTGCCGCGGGCCAACGCCCGGCGCGGCACCTCGGGCTCGCGGGTGCTGTCGGTGCGCAGCGTCCAGCGCTGGCTGGCGGCGCGGGCGGCGGGCGATGTGGTGGCGCTGGCGCCGGCGGAGGAGATGCCGCGCGAATGGCCGCCGTGGGTCTATCCCCTCATGAAACTGCGCCAGCGCCCGCAGGAGCCCAGCATCGCCGCCTGCCTAGAGCTGTGGCCCGAGGACGCGCCGGTGCCGGCGCCCAGCTACGATCAGGCACGGCGGTTCGTGGCGAGCCTGGGCGCGATCGCGAAGCACAAGGGCCGGGTCGGCCCGCGCGAGCTGAAGCGGGTCCGCGCCTACACCATCCGGTCCATCGACGGCCTGCTGCCGGGCGACGTCTACACCGCCGACGGCCATTGCCATGACTGCGAAGTCGCCCACCCGCTGACCGGCAAGCCGTTCCGCCCCGAGATCATCGGCGTGGTGTGCGTCAGGACGCGGAAATGCGTGGGCTGGTCGGCCTGGACCGCCGAGTCCGAATGGCTGGTCGCGGCGGCCTTGCGGGTGGCGGTCGTCCAGGCGGGCGTCCCGGCCATCTGGTACGTCGACAACGGGTGTGGGTTTCGAAATCGCGCCCATAACGACCCGGTCACCGGCCTGATGGCCCGTTTGGGCATCACCCCGCGCAATTCGCTCCCCTACAACTCGCAGGCCCGGGGCGTCATCGAGCGCTTCCACCAGACCTGCTGGATCCGACCGGCGCGCGAGTTGGACGCCTATGTCGGGCGGGACATGGACGCCGAGGCCCGCAAGCTGACCTTCAAGGTGTCCCGGAAGGACATCAAGCTCTACGGCCACTCCCCCGTCATCCAGTCCTGGGACGCCTTCCTGGCCTGGGCCGAGACATGCCGGGAACGGTACAACACCCGGCCCCATTCCGCCCTGCCGCGCATTCGCGACCCCGAGACCGGCAAGATGCGTCACCGCACCCCGGCGGAACAGTGGGACGCCCTGCTGCCGGAGGCGGAGGACCTGGGTGTGGCGCCCACCCGACTGTCACCGGACGAGGCGCGCGACCTGTTCCGGCCGCATGAAATCCGGGTGGTGCGCCGCGCCTGGGTGCATCTGGGCGGGCGGAAGTACTTCTCGCAGGTCCTGGATGACCTGGACCTGCACGGTGTCGAGGTCCGCGTCGAATACGACCCGCGCGACATGGGCCGGGTGTGGGTCCGGGATCTGGACGGGCGCCTGATCTGCGAGGCGGCGCAGGACGGCAATGTCCGCCCGTACTTCAATGACGACGACGTCCAGGAAGCCCGCGAGGGTCGCGCCACGGCGATGGACGCGATGGCCCTGCGCGACGAGAGCGCCGCGCCGGTGCTGCTGGCCGAGCCGCCGGCGCCGGCGCCGCGCGCGCTGACCGCCGACGAAGAGGCGGCGAAGGCGCGGCTGGCGGTGGAGATGGCCGCGCCGAAGCCAAAGGACGAAACCCCCAAGGAGCGCTGGTGGCGCGCCCACCAGACGCTGGCCGCCCATGCCGCCGGCCGGCCGGTGGACGCCGAGGCCCTGCGCTGGGCGCGGGGGTACGCCGCGACGCCGGAATACCGGAGCCACGAGGCGGCGCTGGAGGAATGGGGCGACGTGTTCCTGCACGGCCTGACACAGGCCGCCGGACAGGCGTCCGGACAGGCATCCGCCTGAACGAAGACGGCCCGCGCGGAGGCGGCCACCTCCGGCACGGGCCAGACCAAACACAGCGAGGAGAGCATGACCGATCGACAGCCCACCGTCAACGCCACCACGGCGCCGCTGACCAACGTTCTGCGGTTCGGGGAACTGGTGGACACGTGCGTCCAGCGGCCGCGCCATCTGCCGGGCCTGGGCGTGTTCTATGGCCACTCGGGCCTGGGCAAGACCTGGTCCGCCGTTCACGCCGCCCATCGCACCCGCGCGCGGTATGTCGAGTGCGGCGAGAGCTGGACGCGGGCGCGGTTCCTGTCGGCGCTCGCCGTGGAGGTGGGAGTGGAGGGGCGCGGCCGCGCGGCCGACGTGGTGGACCGGATCATCATGGCCTGCGAGAGCCAGGACCGGCCGGTCATCATCGACGAGGCCGACCACGTGGTGCGGCGCGGCTACCTGGAGACCGTGCGCGAGATCGCGGATCGGGCCGGCGTGCCCATCGTCCTGGTGGGCGAGGAAGCCCTGCCACAGATGATCGCCGCGCGGTCGGAGCGCACCCATAACCGCGTGCTGATGTGGGTGGCGGCGGAGCCGGTCACGCCCGAGGACGTCGCCACCGTGGCCCGCCTGTACTACCCGGATCTGGAGATCGCGGCCGACCTGGTCGAGCGGATCACGGCTGCCTCGGCCCACCGTATCCGCCGCGCGGTCGTGAACCTGCACCGGGTGGCGACGGAGGCCCTGGCCCAGGGCTGGGACACGGTCGACCTGGCGCGCTGGGGCGATCGGGCGCTTTACACCGGGCAGGTGCCGGCGCTGCGCGCCGGCGAGCGCATCCCCGCCGCGCCCCGGCTGGCGGCGGTGCCGGGAGGCCGGCGATGAGCCGGCGGCCCTGTCACGAGGAGGCGGCGCTCCGCGTACATGTGCGGCGCGGGCACCAGGGCATCTGGGAGGCGATCCGCGCGCGGCAGCGCGACGCGGCCTGGTCGGTGCGCGACATCTGGCGGGAGACCGGCATCCAGGCCCCTGAGAGCGTGCGCGACTACGTCCGCCGGCTGGAGCGCGCCGGCTACGTCGAGCGCGCCGGCCACGTGGCGCGCGAGGACGACCGGACCGGCCGCGCGCAGGCGGCCCTGTATCGCCTGGTCCGCGACGCCGGGCCGGAGGCGCCGCGCCTGCGCCGCGACGGCACGGAGAGCCCGCCGACGGCGCAGGAGGCGATGTGGCGCACCCTGCGCATGATCGGCCGCGACGGGGTGACGGCCGACGATCTGGTGGTCATGGCCTCGACCGAGGCGGTGCCGGTCACGCGCGGGACGGCGGCCAGCTACCTGCGTCACCTATGCCGGGCCGGGTACCTGCGCGTGGTCGAGGACGGGAAGCCCGGGCACAGGCCGGGCACCGGCCGGCCGGCCCGCTACGCCCTGCGCGCAGGCCGCAACACCGGTCCGCGGGCGCCGATGATCGTCCGCCTGTCGCATGCCGTGTGGGATCCCAACACCGGCCAGTTCGCGGGCCACGTCGAGGCGGACGTCTCGGGGGGTGGCCGTGGCTGAGGGCATGTCGACACCTGGGCGGGCCATCGCCCGCGCCCGCGCCGCCTGGGGCGACGCCCTGCCGGCGGCCGTCGAGGCCCTGGCCGCGGCCTGCGACGCCGAGAGCCAGGGGCGCGTCGCCGCCCGCATCCTGCGCCGCGACGGGCGCGGGGCGTACTCCGCCACCGTCATCAACCAGGTGCTGGGGCGCTGCTACCCCGGCGACCTGGACGCCGTGCTGGCCGCCGTCGCCGCCGCCCTGATCCCCGACACCTGGGACTGCCCCGGCCTGGGCCAGCCAATCACGGCCGATAGCTGCTGGGACTGGCAGGCCAAGGCGCGCGGGCCGGCCGCCGCCACGTCGTCCCACCGTATGCACATGCGCCGCGCCTGCCAGGCGTGCGCGCGCTTCCACGACACCCCCAGTGAGGAGGAGCGATGATGCTGTCTCAGGACCTCGAAGCCCTGCGCGCCGAGATGGCCGCCGTCGCCAGCGGTGCGGCGCTGATGTTCTCCCGCGCCGACTGCGGCCACATGGCCGCCGCGCTGGACGCGGCCGCCGCCCAGGCCCGGGCGCTGGAGACGGCGGCGGTGCCGGACATCGCCCGCCACACCGCCGATGCCGGGCCGTGCCTGGTGCCGGTGCGGCCGATGCCCACCGCCTGCCCCGACTGCGGCGGGCCGGTGCCGGCCGACGCCGGGTCCTGCCCGCACTGCCGGTGCCCGATACCCACCCCGGCCGATCACGACCGGCCCGAGGGCGCCGATGCCCGGGACGGTGCGGCATGACCCCGGCGGCCGCCCACCCGCCGCCGGCCCGGCCGCCGTTCGAGGCCCAGGTGGACCTCTACCTGCCGGCCGACCTCAAGCCACTGCGCGGCCGCCTCAAGACGGCGCGGGAGCTGCGCGGCGGCCGGCAAGTGTGGGGCCTGCGCGTGCCCACGCCGCACGCCCGCCACCCGGAGGGCGAGCTGGTCTCGCTGATCGTGGAGCGCACGGACGCCGGCTGGTGCGCAGTGGGCGGCGAGGCCCTGGGCCACGCCATCCGCATCGCCGAGGCCATCGCCGCCGGCGCCGAGGTGCGCGAACCGGTCGGCGTACAGCTCATGGC
>NZ_JACIGI010000035.1 GCF_014197795.1 Roseospira goensis | reverse complement strand
CGCCCGAGGGTCCGGCCCCTCGCCAACCGCATCCAGGAACCAGGACATGGGGCCTCCCGAACCTTGAATGGGAGTCCCCTACAGAATCCGTTTCAAGCTCGACCGCTACCCCGATTTCTCAAATGCGATTCCCCTGGTACCCGAAGCTGCCCGCTGGCCCCCGGACGACCCCCGAACCGGCCCGACCGGTCGGCCGCGGCCGGCCGGGAACCGCCGATCAGCGGTCCCGCAGGCCGCGAGTCCACATCTCCATCGCGGTGTTGGCCACCGGCATCGGCGCCTCGAGGAAGGTGATCTCGAAGCGGTCATCGAGTTCCGCAACGCCGATGGAGCGCGGCCGCACGGCCAGCACGTCGGGGCCGGGCAGCTTGACGCCGAAACAGAACACGATGTTCTTGGCGGCCCGGATGGCGGGCGCGATCTCGCCGCCGATGGTCTTGGTATGGGCGTAGTGATCGAACACGGAGATGAACGCCGCCTTCACGTCCTCGTCGATCCGGGTCCGGTAGTACGCCACGATGTCGTCGACGGAGCGCATGGAGGTCTCCGCGAACGGCAGCTCCATGTGATAGACGGGATACTTTTCCTGCAATGTATACTGGCGCATGCTGTCCTCCCGAGGCGCGGACCGACTCCGGCCCGTCGCGTTTATCCTCCCGCATGCGCCCGAAGCCCCGCGCCGGCATTGAAAATGCGCAACGAAAATGCGCAACACGGCCCGGCCCGGCCCCAGGGTCAGCGGTCCTTCACCGGACGCGGCCGCCACTGGTGCACGTTGACCGGCTTGCCGGACTGCGAGCGCATGACACGCGGGCGCAGCACCTGTTCGATGTGCGGGGCGCCGCTGTCGGTCAGCGCCCCGATGCCCTCGCGCGGCCGCGGCGCGCGGCCGTAGAAGGCCACCATCGCCTCGACCAGGATGATCGCCCGCGGTCCGGCGGCGCGCGCGTCGGCATAGGGCGGATGGCGCTTGAGCGCCTTGGTCAGGTGGTCGGTGGAATGCGCCCCGAAGCGGCGCCAGACGGAATCCAGCAGCGTCCTGCCGGCCTCGGGGATGGGCTGCACATCGACGCGCGGCCGGCTGTAGGCAAAGGCGCGGAACAGGGTGGGCTCCAGCGGCCCGTCCGGATCGGCCACGAAGGTGGCCGGCATCAGCCAATGCCCGGCGTTGGCGACCGCGAAATAGGCCTGCGCCAGATAGAGCAGCCGGTGCAGCTTGCGCGGATTCAGGTACTCGTTGTCGTCCAGCGCGCGGTCGAGCAGCCAGAAGGCAGCATCGAAGGCGGAGTCGGTCAGGGGCGGATGGGCCATGGTCGGGGGCTCCTCGGGCACCGGCACACGGCCAGTGTACGGCAGCCGGCCGGGGCGATGCCACGGCCGGCGCCCTGCGCTACAGTGATCGGGTGCCCTGTCGCCCCCTCCGTTCCGCCGCCGCAGCAGCCCCCGCATGACCGAGCCGGAGACCGCCCCGCCCCCCGCCCCAGCCGCCACCCCAGCCGCCACCGGCCGCCGCCACCCGCGCCGGGCCGCAGTGGTCCGCGCGGCCCTGGGCGCGGTGCTGGGTCCCGCCCTGCTGGCGACCGCCGTCCTGGCGGCGGCCTGGTGGGGGCGGGCCCCAATCGTCGAGACGGTGGCGCCCGCCCTGCTCGCGCGCGCCGGGCTGGGGCCGGCCCGCCTGACGGTGGAGACCCTGGACCCCGGCCGCGCGGTGCTCGCGGACGTGACTCTGGCCGGCGGCCGACTGCGGGCCGAGCGGATCGTTCTGACCTACACCCCGCGCGGGCTCGCCGAGGGCCACGTCGATAGGATCGACATCGCCGGCGCCGTGGCGACGGCGGCCTGGAGCGCCGACGCGGGCCTCGACGCCGGCCCCGTCACGCCTTGGCTGGGCGGTGGAGCGGGCGCAGCCGGCCCGCCCACGCTGCCCTTTGATGCCCTGACCCTGACGGACGCGCGCCTCACCCTGGACACACCGCACGGCCCGGTGCGCGCCTTGGGCGACGGTGCGCTGGACACCTCGGCCGACCGCCCCGCCCTCACCGCCGACGTCACGGTCTGGGGCACCGGCGTCTTCGCCGCCGCCACGGTGACCGCCCGGCCCTGGCCGACGCCCGAGGCCACCGCGACCGTCAGCGTCCAGGCGGCGCCGCGCGACCGCGCCGGCCTGGCCCGAGCCCTGCGCGGCGCGGGCACGGTGACGGCAGCGTGGCGCGACGGCGTCCTGACGCTCACGGGGGAGGCCGTCGAGATCGGCGCGACGGCCCTCGACCCCGCCCTGCTCCACCCCTGGCACCCGGCGCTGGCCGCGCTGGCGGCCGGCCCGCTGGCGCTGCGCCTGGAGCCGGCGGCCGACGGCACGCCCCCCCGGGTGGTCCTGCCGCTGGGGCCCGGCCTGACGCCGGGGCCGCCCCGCCTGCGCGGCCGCCTGCACCTGGAGACCCGGCGCCTGACCGCCGCCGCCGAGGCGCGCCCGGGCGGTACGCTGGACCTGCGGCTCAACGCCCACGACGTCATCGTGCCCCATGTCGGCACCGGCGCCACGGTGAAGGCCGCCGGCCGGCTGACCCTGGACGGGGACGGCCCGGCGCTGGCCTGGCGGGCCCGCACGCCCCTGCGGGTCACGCTGCCGTCCGTGCTGCCACGGCTGGCCCGGGCGGCGATGCCGGCGCTCGGCGGCCCGCCGGCCGGCCCGGTCACCCTGACGCTGGCGGGCCGGCGCGACGGCGCGCCGTGGACGGCGCGGCTGCGCCCGGACAGCGACCCGGACGGGGCGCCCGCCTGGGCCGTGGCGCTGGACGGCGCCGCCACCCTCGGCGACGCCGCGGGACGCACCGGCCGGCTGGCCACCGCCATGGACGGCCGCCTGACCCGCGCCGCCGGCCTGCATGCGGCGACCCTGACCGACGTCGCGCTGACGGTCCGGGGCCTGACCCCGGCCGGGCTCACGGACCTGGCGGCGGACCTGTCCAGCCCACGCATGACGCTGGCGGACGGCACCCTGGCCGGCCGCGTCGACCTGCACGGCACCGCGGCGGCGGTCGCCCATGCCGCGCTGACGACCGGACCGGCGGACCTGACGGCGGCCGGGACGCTGGCGCTGTCAGCGTCCCATGCCACCCTGACCCTGGACGGCGGCGCGCTGACCCTGGCGCGACCGACGGCGCCGGACGGGGCCTGGCGCGGACCGGACCGGCTGGCGCTGACGCTGGCGGCCGACCGCGCGCACGCCGCGTCGCTGACCTGGGGCGCCCCGGACGGCGCGGCGCTCACCCTGGACGCCGCGCTGGCGCCGCTCGCCCTGGAGGACGGCAGCATCACCGGCCGCCTGGACACCCTGACGGTGGCCGGACGGCTGCCCCCGCGCGACGCCGTGCCCTTCGCCGCCGCCGCCACGCTGCCCACGGTCCGCGTCGGGGCCTGGACGGTGGCCGACGGACGGGCCGACCTGACGCTGCGCCCGGCCGGCCCGGAGATCACCCTTGCCGGGCGGCTGCCGGCCCTGCCCGGCGAGACGGCCCCGCGCCCGGACGCCGGCCACCCGCTGCGGCCCCTGCGGCTGGAAGGACAGCTTGCGCCGGACCCGGCTGATCCCGCCCGGCTTGCGGTGACCCTCACGGCGGACGCGCCGCGGCGCGCCGGAGTCGCCACCGCCACCGGCTGGCTGGCGCGCGACGGCTCGGCGGGGCGCCTGCGACTCGCCACGCCGCCGCTGGCGCTGGGCCGCGACGGGATCCAGCCCTGGCACCTGTACGGCAAGCTGGTGGACCTGTCGGCCAGCGCCGGCACGCTGGCGGTGTCCGGAACGCTGGCCTGGCGCGACGGGACCAAGCCGACGCCCGACCTGTCGATCGGCCTGGCCGACGTCGACGCGGCCTATGGCACCACGCGGCTGCGCCGCCTCAACGGGGTGGTGCGCCTGACCGGCCTGGCCCCGCCCGCCAGCCCGAGTCAGGAGCTGGCGGCTGCGGGCCTCGACCTCGGGCTGCCGTTCTCCGACCTGGTGGTGCGCTATCGCCTCGACCCCGCCCGACGCGCCTTCGTGCTGGAGAGCGCGCGCATGGCCCTGGCCGGCGGCACCATCACCGCCGGCGAGGCCGTGGTGCCGCTGGCGGGTTTCGACCGCGTGCCGCTGATGCTGACGGTCGAGGGCCTCGATCTGGCCGAGTTGGCCGCGTTGACGCCGCTCGACGACCTCAGCGTCACCGGACGAGTCGACGGGCGCGTGCCGCTGGTCATCACCCCCGGCGCGGTCCGCATCGACGCCGGCCGGCTGGCGGCCGTGGAGCCGGGCGCGGTGCGCTACGCCGGGACCGCGCTGCCGGAGGGCATGCAGGGTGTGGACCTGGCGCGGCGGGCCTTGCAGGACTTCGCCTACACCGACCTGTCCATGGACGTGGACGGCCGGACCGACGACGACATGGCCGTTCGGGTGCGGCTGGAGGGGTCCAATCCGGCGGTTCTCGACGGCTATCCGTTCCAGCTCAACGTCTCCCTGTCGGGACCGCTGGCCCGCATGGTGCAGGACAGCCTGCGCGGCTACGCCATCCCCGACCGCATCCGCGAGCGCCTGCGCGCCCTGGACCTGGACCCCGCCGGCCCCTGACGGCCGCCCGGTGCCGCGCGTCGTGAAACGCCGCCGGTGCGGCACGCCAAGGTCGTGGTCCTGTGCCATTTGGCCTCGACAGGGCGCCGCTGGCATGGCTTCATGAGCGCGGTCTTGAGATCGACTCGCCCAGAACAATGCATGCATCGGGCACCATGACGACAGAAACGACTCAATTACAGGAGTCGGGATCCTACGGTGGCTCTCACTGGCTGAGAGACGAACTTTTTGAGCGTATTCGCCAGGATCCCACGATTATCAGGTTCCTCGACGCGGGAGCCACCGACGGACTGTGGTATCGTGCCCTCGACCCCGAGGGCGCGGAATGGCTCAGCCCGCGGTTCAAGGCCCTGTTCGGGTACGCCGACGACGAGGTCGAGAACGCGACGGCGTGGTGGCAGGCGCGGATCCATCCCGACGACCTGGTCGTCGTGCGGGAGAACTTCGAGAAGCACAAGGCCGACCCGGCCCATCCGTTCGACCAGGTGGTGCGCTATCGACATCGGGACGGCCACACCGTCTGGGTGCGCTGTCGCGGCCAGATCATCCGCGACGCCGAGGGGCACCCGGTGCGCATGCTGGGCTCCCACACCGACGTGACCGCGCTCAAGCAGGCCGAGGCCGACCTGGAATCGCATGCCCAGGAGATGGCGGCCCAGATCCTCGCCCTCCAGGACCAGGAACGGCGCCTGGAGCGGCAGACGCGCGACATGGCGGTCATGGCCCAGTCGGTGGAGGAGGCCCGCGCCCACCTGGAGGAGTTGAACACCCAGAAGGACAAGTTCTTCTCCATCGTGGCGCACGACCTCAAGAGCCCGTTCAACCCGCTGATGGGCTTTTCGGAGCTGCTGGCGACGGAAGGGGCCAGCCTGCCCCCGGCGCGCGTGGCGGAGTACGGCGCGCTGCTGCACCGCGCCGCCACCGAAGCGTTCAAGCTGCTGGAGGACCTGCTGGACTGGTCGCGCATCCAGCTCGACCGCGTGACCTACGCCCCGGAAGCCGTCGATCTGGCGGCGCTGCTCGACGACAACGTGGCGCGCTACCATTATGCCGCCCAGGCCAAGGGTGTGGCCCTGCGCACCGATGCCGCGCCCGGCGTGCGCGCGTGGGCCGACCCCCACATGCTGAACACCGTGGTCCGCAACCTGCTCAGCAACGCCATCAAGTTCACGCGTCCGGGGGACAGCATTCTGGTCACGGCCGGTCCGGCGCCGACCGGCCGGGCGACGGTGGCGATCCGGGATACGGGCGTCGGCATCCCGGCGGCGAAGATCCCGACGCTGTTCGACCTGGGCGCCCGGGCATCCGCCACCGGCACCCAAGGCGAGACCGGGACCGGCATGGGGCTCGTCATCAGCAAGGAACTGATGGACCGCCAGCACGGCACCATCCGCGTGGACAGCACCGAGGGCCACGGCACCACGTTCCGCCTCGACCTGCCGGCGGCATGACCGTGTCCCGACCCGGAGACGGGGTCAGGCCGGCACCGCCTCGGCGCCGAACTCCGGCACCAGATCGCCCAGCACCGCCAGCGCGCGCTCCGTCTCGCCGGCCATGCACGCCGCCTCCAGCCCGTCCATGAGACGGGCCACACGGGCGTGGTCCAGGCGGCGCGGATCGGCGATCAGCACGCCCTCGCGCTCGGTGGGCACCGTGGTCTCGCCGCCGTGGAAAATCTCCTCCGACAGCTTCTCCCCCGGCCGCGGCCCGGTGTAGGCGATGCGGATGTCCGCGTCCGGCCGCAGCCCGGCCAGCCGGATCATCTGCCGCGCCAGGTCCACGATCCGCACCGGCTTGCCCATGTCGAGCACGAAGATCCGACCCCGGTAGGTATCCGCCCCGCTGCCCAGGGCGGCCGCCTGCAACACCAGTTCGACCGCCTCGCGGATGGTCATGAAATAGCGGGTCATGTCCGGGTGGGTGACGGTCAGCGGCCCGCCGCGGGCGAGCTGGCGCTGGAACAGCGGCACCACCGAACCGGTCGAGCCCAGCACGTTGCCGAAGCGCACGGTGATGAAGTGGGTGCGCTGAGGCTTGCCCTGGTCCAGCACGTCGAGCGCCTGGCAATAGCATTCCGCCGCCCGCTTGGCCGCGCCCATGATGCTGGTGGGGTTGACCGCCTTGTCGGTGGAGATCATCACCAGCGCCGCCACCCCGGACGCCCGGCAGGCGTCGGCCACATGGCGGCTGCCGACGGCGTTGGTCCAGATACCCTCGACCGGGTTGAGTTCGACCAACGGCACGTGCTTGAGCGCGGCGGCGTGGAACACCACCTCGGGCCGGGCCTCGGCCATCACGGCGTCGAGGCGGCGGCGGTCGCGCACCGACCCGAGCCGCGGCGCGCGCGGCAGCGTGGGATGGCGCTCGGCGATCTCCAGGTCGATGCTGTAGAGCGCGAACTCGCTGTTGTCGAGCAGGGTCAGGGCCGCCGGCCCCAGCGCCGCCACCTGGCGCACCAGTTCGGACCCGATGGAGCCGCCGGCCCCGGTGACCAGGACCCGCCGGCCGGCGATCAGGGCGGCGATGGCGGCGCGGTCCAGCACCGCCTGGGGCCGGCCCAGAAGGTCCTCGACCGACACCGGTCGCACGTCCAGGCGGTCGGCGGCGCCGTCGCGCAGGTCGGTGGGACGCGGCAGCCGCGCCAGCGTCAGGCCGAGGCGGTCGGCGGCGTCCAGCAGGGCCTGGACCTCGTCGCCGGTGAAGTCCGCGTGGGTCAGCACCAGCTTCATGGGCCGCAGGTTGCGCCCCGACAGGGTGCCGACGACGTCCGCCACCTGGTCCAGCGTGCCCATGACCTCGACGTCGTGGATGCGGCGGCCGACACGGTGCCGCTTGCGGGTCAGGATGCCGACCACCCGGTAGCTGGCGTCGGGCTCGCGCAGCAGGGAGCGCAGGAACAGCTCCGCGCCGTCCCCCGCCCCCACCAGCAGCACCGGGATGGCGTGCGGATCGCGCCGCGTCTCGTAGCGGAAGTCGAGCCGGCGGTCCTTCAGGATCCGGTACGCGAAGCGCGGCCCGCCCAGCAGCGCCATCAGCACAAACCAGTTGATGATGAGCGTGCTGCGCGGCAGGTCGTCGAGGCGGGTCACCAGGAACATCGCCGGCACGAAAATCAGGATGGTCAGCGTCACCGCGCGCGTGATCGCCACCAGGTCCTTCATCGAGGCGTACCGCCAGATGCCCTTGTACATGGGCTGGTACAGGAACACCGCCGCCGCGATCACGGCGAACAGCGCCGTGCCGATCACCAGGGTCTCGGTCTCCACGTGGCGCGGCCAGGCCTCGCCCACGCGCAGATAAATCGACAGCAGGAAGGACAGCCCCGCCATCATCACGTCGTGGAGGTAGGCGATGCGGGCGCGTGGCGAGGTTCTGAGGAAGTCGGGCAACAGCACGGGAAGGTGTCCGTTCGAGCGGGAGCCGCCCCGCCTGCTTGAGGAGCGGCCAGATCCCGACGAATAGGACATCGCGCCCGGACAGGCCAAGAAAAACCGGGTGCGCGGCAAGGGGGGACGCGGGACGGGGATGCCGCGCGCCGCGCCCCCCGGATCGGTCAGCCTTCAGGCGCGTTGAAGTTGGCGCCCTGCTCCAGGCGCTCGCCGGTGGCCTGGTTCTCCACCACGAAGGTAAACGCCGTCGAGCCGCCGTCCAGCGCCCCGGGCGGGGCCGAAACGTAGATGCGGAAGCTGCCCACGCTATCCCCGGCCACCGGGAGATGGGCGGTCGCCGGCTGTCCGGGCACAGTGTCGTAGCCGACGATGCTCATGTCGGCCTGGGGCAGGCCCTCGACCGCCACGGTGAAGGTGGTCGGCGTGCGCTCCATGTTGAGGATCTTGAAGGTATAGCCGTTGCGGATCGAGCCGTCGGAAAGCTGCACGTAGAGCGGGCTGCGCTCCGCCAGGATGTTGACCTCCAACCGCGAGCGGGTGGCCAGCGCGGTCGCCATCACGGCCACCGCGATCAGCAGGGCGCCGGTGTAGATCAGGGTCCGCGGCCGCAGCCACCTGATGGACACCGCCTCGCCGCGCTCCCGGCGCGCCTGGTTCTTGACCGAGTCGAAGCGGATCAGGCCGGGCGGCAGGTTGAAGCGCTCCATGACGCTGTCGCAGGCGTCTGCGCACAGGCCGCAGCCGATGCAGGCGAGTTGCGTGCCCTTGCGGATGTCAACGCCGGTCGGACAGACCTGATAACACAGCGTGCAGTCGACGCAGTGCCCGCGGTGGCTGAAGTCGTCGGTGCGCCGCGCCTTGCCCCGCGGCTCGCCGCGCCAGGCCTCGTAGGTGACGATCAGCGACTCGTCGTCCACCATCGCCGACTGAAAGCGCGCATACGGGCACATATAGATGCACACCTGCTCGCGCGCGTAGCCCGCCAGCAGGAAGCAGAACCCGCCCACCACCGCGATGGTGCCATAGGGGGCCAGGCCGGCCTGGAGGGTGAGCACATCGAGCGCCAGGTCGGGCGCGTTGCCGAAGTACAGGGTGAAGCCGAGTCCAACCAGGAAGGCGGTGACCAACCAGGCGGCATTCTTGGTCGCCTTGCGCACGATCTTGTCGCCGCGCCACGGCTTCTTGTCGAGCCGCATGCGGGCGTTGCGATCTCCCTCGATGGCGCGTTCGATGGCCACGAAGATGTCGGTGAACACGGTCTGGAAGCAGGCGAAGCCGCACCATACCCGGCCCAGCAGCGCGGTGGCGAAGAACAGGCCGATCGCTGCCAGCACCAGGATGCCGGTGAGGTAGTAGACCTCCTGGGGCCAGATCTCGATGGAGAAGAAGTAGGCCTTGCGCCCCGGCATGTCGATCAGGATGGCCTGATCGGGGGCGTTGGGGCCGCGGTCCCAGCGCAACCAAGGCCCGATGAAGAAAATCGAGAGCAGGACCCAGTTCATCGCCGTCTTGATGCGGCGGAACCGGCCCTCGCTCTTGCGCGGATAGACCTTCTGATAGTCCTCGTACAGCGACGCCGTCTGCGGCGTCGCGCTGCCGCGCGCGCCGGCCACACCGTCCGTTGCCGTCATGTCTGCTGCGCCTTCGCTGCTCGCCTCGTCCGGGGCGGCGGAGTGCCAGGGCGCGCCGCACCGGCCGCGGCCGCGCGTCCCGCCCCTGGACAGGGGATCCCGGCCTGGCGCCCGGGACCGGTCTTGCGGCATGTCTGATACGCCCGGCGTTGCGCCGCCACATTGATATCAATCAAATTCGCGGCCGCGGTCCCGGCGCGCCGCCGTGCGCAGGTCTTCGCCTTGAGATCAAGGTGGGGACGGCCGTATCATCGGCAAGGTGGCGCCGGCGCGCGACCGCGACAGGAGGCAGCCATGGCCGAACCCGCCACACCGGACGGCACGCCGATGGACCGGGCGGCGTTCCATGCCTGGTGCCGCTCCCACGGCGGCCGCTACGAGCGGCTGGCGGGGCGGCTCGTCGCCATGGCACCCGAGCGGCGCGCGCACGTTCGGGCCAAGCAGGCTCTGTGGTTGGCCTTGCGGACGGCCCTGGCCGCGCAGGGGTCGCCGTGCGAGGCCCTCGTGGACGGCCTGACGGTGGAGGCCGGGGCCGACACGGATTTCGTGCCCGACGTCCTGATCGACTGCGGCCCTGCCGCCCCCGGCGATATCGCGGCGGCCCGGCCCGTGGTCGTCGCCGAGGTTCTCTCCCCCGGCTCGCGCGGCGTTGATACCGGCTATAAACTCGCCGGCTACGCGGGTGTGGATAGTATCGCGCACTATCTGATCGTCGATCCGGACCGGCCGCGCCTGATCCACCACGCCCGCGCCGAGGGCGGGACGTGGCGGACCGCGCTCGTGACCGGCGGCCGCCTGTGGCTCGACCCGCCCGGGGTGTCCCTGGACGTGGATGCGCTCTACGCCTGAGCCTCTACCCCTGCCCGGCCTCGCGCAGGAAGGTGGTCAGCAGCACCGCGGTGGCGTCCGGGTCCTCGACGCAGGGCAGATGGGCGACGCCGGGCAGGATCTCCAGCCGCGCGCCGGGCACCGCATCGGCCAGAGCCCGGGCCAGGTCGGGCGGCGTGCCGCCGTCCTCGGCGCCACCCACCACCAGGGTCGGGACCCGGATCGAGGGCGCCACGGCCCGCAGGTCGGCATCGCGAATGGCGGTGGCGACGGCCAGGAAGCCCTCCAGCGGCGTGCGCGTCACCATGTGCCGCCAGGGCGTCAGGCGGGCCGCATCGGCGCGGAACGCGGGCGTGAACCACCGCTCCATGGTGGCGTCGACCACGCCCGCCATCCCCTGCGCCCGCGCCGTCGCCAGCCGGGCGTTCCACACCACCTCGGTACCGATCTTCATCCCGGTGTTGGAGAACACCACCGCCCGCAGGCGCTCGGGCGCGCGCGCCGCCAGATCCTGCGCCACCAGGCCGCCCACCGACAGGCCGCACAGGGCGCAGGTGTCGATCTTCAGGTGGTCGAGCAGCGCCAGCAGGTCGTCGGTCAGGTCGGCGATGGACCAGCGGCCGGACGGATGGTCGGACAGGCCGTGCCCGCGCAGGTCCCAGGTCAGCACTCGGAAGCGGCCGCCGATCCGTTCGATCACCGCATCCCACAGCCGCAGATCGGTGGCCAGGGAGTTGACGAACACCAGCCACGGCGCCCCGTAGGCGCCGGACACGCGGTAATGCAGGCCGGCGCGGGGGGCGGTCTGGGGGGCGAACAGCATGGCGGAGCCTTCTTCTGGCGGGGTGGGCTGACGGGGCCGCGCGTCAGATCTCGATCACGCCGTAGACGATGCCCAGCAGGCCCAGGCCGAGCAACACCCGGTAGATCACGAATGGCATGAAGCCGGCGCGGCGCAGCCACGCCATCATCAGCGCCACCGCCAGCAGGGCCGACATCATCGCCAGGGCGGCCGCCACCAGCGCCTCGCGCGTCACCGCCCAGTCGTCGAGCCGGTACAGGTCGAGCCCCACCAGCAGGCCCGCCGCCGCGATCGTGGGCATCGACATCAACAGCGAGAAGCGGGCCGCGTCCGGTCGCTCGTAGCCCAGCACGCGGGCCGCCGTCATGGTGATGCCGGAGCGGCTGGTCCCGGGGATCAGCGCCAGCGCCTGCGCCAGCCCCAGCACCACGGCGTCGCCCCAGGTCATGTGCTCGACCCGCCGCACCGTCAGGCCGATGCGGTCGGCCAGCCCCAGCAGGATCCCGAAGCCCAGCGTGGCCCAGGCGATCACCTCCAGGCTGCGCAGGCTGGATTCGATGGCACCCTTGAACAGGAGACCGGCCAGCACGACCGGCACGGTGGCGACGATCAGGTGGCCCATCAGGCGCGCCCCCGGACCGCCCCGGAACAGCAGCAGGCGGCCGAGGCCGCCGAGCATCAGCAGGACATCGCGCCAGAAATACAGCATCACGGCCAGCAGGGTGCCGACGTGCACCGCCACGTCGATCTTCAGGCCCTGGTCGGGCCAGTCGCTCAGCAGCGGCACCAGGGCGAGATGACCGGACGAACTGACGGGAAGGAATTCGGTGATGCCCTGGACCAGCGCCAGCACGACAATCTGAAGTGTCCCCACAGCCCCACCCACGACATGGTGTAGCGCGGTTATAGCAGACGGCCCCAGCCCTGGCCCAGGCGGAATTTTAGGTCCGCTCTGATTACTAAATTATCCAGAGCGGGAAAACGCGGCGCGAAAAATGCGTCCCGATCCCGCGTCTGGACCCATTGTTAGTCAACGAGGCTGACCCATATGTCGTTTTCGCTTGTGATCGGACGCCGGCGAGCGTATCACGAAGCCCCGGATCGCGGGGCCGCGGCTGACGGCCCCGTCCCGCCCCGTGTGTCCTGGTCCCCGTGTCCCGCCGCAGTCGGGGCTGCCGGCGGTCGGACACGCCGCGTCGCGCCGGAGGAGGGGCGCGCGCCAGGCGGCCGAGCGACCCGGGCAGCGATCGCGTGAGGGAGGACCGCCATGGCGCGGAAGATGATGCAGTTCACCCAGCTTCAGGGGCAGATGCCGGCGAAGCGCGCCGCGGACGAGCGGCGCCAGGACTTCGACGAGATCTACGCCGACTATGAGACCGCCGCCGCCGCCGAACAGGCGTCGCGCTGCGAACAGTGCGGCATCCCCTATTGCCAGGTGCACTGCCCGCTGCAGAACAACATTCCGGACTGGCTGCTGCTGACCGCCCAGGGCCGGCTGGAAGAGGCCTATGCCGTCTCTTCGGCCACCAACAACATGCCCGAGATCTGCGGCCGCATCTGCCCGCAGGACCGCCTGTGCGAGGGCTCTTGCGTACTGGAACAGTCCCGCCACGGCACTGTCACGATCGGCGCCGTCGAAAAATACATCACCGATACGGCCTGGGACAAGGGCTGGGTCAAGCCGGTGCAGCCGAGCCAGGAGCGGACGCAGTCGGTCGGCATCGTCGGCGCCGGCCCCGGCGGCATGGCGGCAGCCGAGCAACTGCGCAAGCACGGCTACAAGGTCACGCTTTATGACCGCTACGACCGCGTGGGCGGCCTGCTGATCTACGGCATCCCCTCCTTCAAGTTGGAGAAGGATGTGGTGGAGCGGCGCGGCCGGTTGCTGGCCGATGCCGGCGTCGAG
This sequence comes from Roseospira goensis, assembly GCF_014197795.1. GTDB lineage: Bacteria > Pseudomonadota > Alphaproteobacteria > Rhodospirillales > Rhodospirillaceae > Rhodospira > Rhodospira goensis. Next base: position 23,544 of record NZ_JACIGI010000035.1, on the reverse strand, counting down.
ATCAAGCTGAACTTCGAGGTCGGGCGCGACGCCACCCTGGCCGACCTGCGCGCCCGCCACGACGCGGTGCTGATCGCCACCGGCGTCTACAAGGCGCGCGCGCTGACCGTGCCCGGCGCCGGCCTGCCCGAGGTCTTGCCCGCCCTCACCTATTTGACCGCCTCCAACCGGCGCGGCCTGGGCGACGCCGTGCCCGACTTCGACAGCGGCCGCCTGGATGCCAACGGCAAGAACGTGGTCGTCATCGGCGGCGGCGACACCGCCATGGACTGCGTGCGCACCGCCATCCGCCAGGGGGCCGCGTCGGTCAAGTGCCTGTACCGGCGCGACCGCGCCAACATGCCGGGCTCGCAGCGCGAGGTCTCCAACGCCATGGAAGAGGGCGTGGAGTTCGTCTGGCTGTCCGCCCCCGAGGCCATTTTGGATACCGACGGGCGGGTCAGCGAGGTGCAGGCCGTGCGCATGCACCTGGGCATCGCCGACGCCACCGGCCGCCAGACCCCGGTTCCGACCGAGGGCAGTCAGTTCCGGATACCGGCGGACATGGTCATCTCCGCGCTCGGGTTCGAGCCCGAGGACCTGCCGACCCTGTTCGGCGATCCCGACCTGCCGGTCACCAAGTGGGGCACCCTGAAGGTGGACACCCACAGCCTGATGACCGAGGCCGACGGCGTGTTCGCCGCCGGCGACATCGTGCGCGGCGCCTCGCTGGTGGTGTGGGCGGTGCGCGATGGCCGCGACGCCGCCGAGGGCATCCACGACTACATTCAGGACAAGGCCCGCGCGGCCGGGGACCCCGCCAAGGCCGGCACCGGCCACGCCATGGCGCTGGCCTCCTGACCTCCTGAGTCCGGCCGGGCGGCCGCGGATCCGCGAGTCCCGGCCGCACAGGCCCCGACCGATGACCGTATGTTCAGGGCGCGCCCCCGCCGGTTGGCCGGGGGCGCCGCGACCCGAGAGGAGTCCGGCCATGACCGAGACGTTCAACACCCCCGCCGCCGCCGAGGCCGACTCCGGCGCCCGCTTCGTGGCCGAGTGGCAGGCCAACGCCCGCCGCCTCGCCGACGCCCACGCCTACGATCCCGCGCAGGAGCATGACGCCTGCGGCGTCGGCCTGGTCGCCTCCATCGACGGCACACCGCGCCGCGACGTCGTGGTCGCCGGCATCGAGGCCCTGAAGGTCCTGTTCCATCGCGGCGCCGTGGACGCCGACGGCAAGACCGGCGACGGCGCCGGCATCCACGTCGAAATCCCGCAGGCGTTCTTCAAGGAGCACATCTCCGCCACCGGCCATGAGCCGTCCGAGGGCCGCCTCGCCGTCGGCATGGTCTTCCTGCCCAAGACCGACCTGAACGCGCAGGAAGAGTGCCGCTGCATCGTCGAGACCGAGATCCTGGCTGCCGGCTTCACCATCTACGGCTGGCGTCAGGTGCCGGTGGACATCTCGGTGATCGGCGAGAAGGCGAACGCGACCCGTCCGGAGATCGAGCAGATCATGATCTGCAATCCGAAGGGCGTGGACGACGACAAGTTCGAAAACGACCTGTACGTGGTGCGGCGGCGCATCGAGAAGCGGGTGCAGGCGGCCGGCGTGCAGGACTTCTACATCTGCTCGCTGTCCTGCCGGTCCATCATCTACAAGGGCCTGTTCCTGGCGGAACAGCTCACCAGCTTCTATCCGGATCTGCTGGACGACCGCTTCGTCTCCAGCTTCGCCATCTACCACCAGCGCTATTCCACCAACACCTTCCCCACCTGGTGGCTGGCGCAGCCGTTCCGCATGCTCGCCCACAACGGCGAGATCAACACGCTGACCGGCAACGTGAACTGGATGAAGGCGCACGAGACGCGCATGTCGTCGCCGATCCTGGGCGCCGCCATCGAGGATCTGAAGCCGCTGGTGCGCAGCGGCGCCTCCGACAGCGCCTCGCTCGACGCCGTCTTCGAACTGCTGTGCCGGGCCGGGCGCGACGCGCCCATGACCAAGGCCATGCTGATCCCCGAGAGCCTGAACCAGGACGCCACCCTGCCGCAGCCACACGGCGACCTGATCTCCTACTGCAACTGCGTCATGGAGCCGTGGGACGGCCCGGCCGCCATCTGCGCCACCGACGGCCGCTGGGTGGTCGCCGGCCTGGACCGCAACGGCCTGCGCCCGGTGCGCTACAGCGTCACCCGCGACGGCCTGCTGGTGGTCGGCTCCGAGGCCGGCATGGTGCGGGTGGCGGAATCCGAGATCGTGCGCAAGGGCCGGGTCGGCCCCGGCGGCCTGATCGCCGTCGACCTGCGCGAGGGCCGCTTCTACGAGGACAAGGAGATCAAGGACACCCTGGCCGCGCGCCAGCCGTTCAGCGACTGGGTCAAGCGCATCACCCGCCTGGACAGCCTGATCCGCACCGACCAGGGCGAGCCGTCGGCGCTCGGCGGCGAGGCGCTGCGCCGGGCCCAGGTGGCCTTCGGCCAGACCATGGAGGACATGGAACTGATCCTCCAGCCCATGGTGGAGGACGCCAAGGAGGCCACCGGGTCCATGGGCGACGACACGCCGCTGGCGGTGCTGTCGGACAACTACCGGGGGCTGCACCAGTTCTTCCGCCAGAACTTCAGCCAGGTCACCAACCCGCCCATCGACGCCCTGCGCGAGACCCGGGTCATGAGCCTGCGCACCCGGCTGGGCAACCTGGGCAACATCCTCGACGAGGCGGCCGAGCAGTGCGAGTTGCTGCAACTCGAAAGCCCGGTGCTGACCAACGCCGAGTTCGAGGCCATGCGCCGCTACATGGGTGAGACGGCGGCCGAGATCGACTGCACCTTCGACCCGAACGACGGCCCGCAGCCGCTGCGCCACGCCCTCGACCGGATCCGCCACGAGGCCGAGGACGCGGTGCGCGGCGGGCGCACCCACGTGGTCCTGTCGGACCGCGCCATGGGGCCGGGCCGCCCGGCGATTCCGATGATCCTGGCCGCCGGCGCCGTGCACACCCACCTGGTGCGCCAGCGCCTGCGCACCTTCACGTCGGTCAACGTGCGGGCGGCGGAGTGCCTGGACACGCACTACTTCGCGGTGCTGATCGGCGTCGGCGCCACCACGGTCAACCCGTGGCTGGCCCAGGAGAGCCTGGCCGACCGCCACCGCCGCGGCCTGTTCGGCGACATGACGCTGGATCAGGCGATGGCGCGCTACAAGAAGGCGGTCAACGACGGCCTGCTGAAGATCATGTCCAAGATGGGCATTTCGGTCATCAGCAGCTACCGCGGCGGTCACTGCTTCGAGGCCATCGGCCTGTCGCGCTCGCTGGTGGCCGAGTTCTTCACCAGCATGACCTCGCGCATCTCCGGCATCGGCCTGGCGGGCATCCAGAAGAAGGTGATCGACCAGCACACCCGCGCCTACGACCCGGCGGCGGTGACGCTGCCGGTCGGCGGCTTCTACCGCTACCGCCGCGGCGGCGAGGCGCATCAGTACGACGGCCGCCTGATCCACGTCCTCCAGGAGGCGGTGGCGACCGAGGGCTACCAGATCTACAAGCGCTACACCAAGGGTCTGCGCGCCCTGCCGCCCATCAACATCCGTGACCTGCTGGACTTCAAGCACGTCGCGGGGGCGATCAACGTCGACGAGGTGGAGAGCACCAACGTCATCCGGCGGCGCTTCGTCACCCCGGCCATGTCGCTGGGCGCGCTGTCGCCGGAGGCGCACGGCACCCTCAACATCGCCATGAACCGCATCGGCGCCAAGTCGGACAGCGGCGAGGGCGGCGAGGACCCGGTGCGCTACAAGCCGCGTCCCAACGGCGACAACGAGAACTCGGCCATCAAGCAGGTGGCCTCGGGCCGCTTCGGCGTGACCGCCGAATACCTCAACCAGTGCCGCGAGATCGAGATCAAGGTCGCCCAGGGGGCCAAGCCCGGCGAGGGCGGCCAGCTCCCCGGCTTCAAGGTGACGGCGGAGATCGCCAAGCTGCGCCACTCCACCCAGGGGGTGACGCTGATCAGCCCGCCGCCGCACCACGACATCTACTCGATCGAGGACCTGGCGCAGCTCATCTACGACCTCAAGCAGATCAACCCCAGCGCCCGGGTGACGGTCAAGCTGGTCAGCCGCACCGGCATCGGCACCATCGCGGCCGGCGTCGCCAAGGCCAACGCCGACGTGATCCTGGTCTCCGGGCACAACGGCGGCACCGGCGCCAGCCCGCAGACCTCGATCAAGTACGCCGGCCTGCCCTGGGAGATGGGCCTGTCCGAGGTGCACCAGGTGCTGACCCTGAACCGGTTGCGCCACCGGGTGCTGCTGCGCACCGACGGCGGCATCAAGACCGGCCGCGACGTGGTCATCGCCGCCATGCTGGGCGCCGAGGAGTTCGGTGTCGGCACCACCTCGTTGATCGCCATGGGCTGCATCATGGTGCGCCAGTGCCACACCAACACCTGTCCGGTGGGGGTGTGCACCCAGGACAAGGCGATGCGCGAGAAGTTCACCGGCACGCCGGAAAAGGTGGTCAACCTGTTCACCTTCATGGCCGAGGAGGTGCGCGAGATCCTGGCCTCGCTGGGCCTGCGCTCGCTCAACGACGCCATCGGCCGCACCGACCTGCTGCATCAGGTCAGCCGGGGATCCGAGCACCTGGACGACCTGGACCTGAACGCCATCCTGTCCAAGCCGGACAGCGGCGGCCTGCCCGTGCACTGCGCCATCGAGGGCCGCAACGAGGTGCCCGAGACCCTGGACGCCCAGATGATCGAGGACGCCCGCAACACCCTCGAAGACGGCGCCAAGATGCAGCTCACCTACACGGTGCGGAACACCCACCGCGCCGTTGGCACCAAGCTGTCGCACAAGATCGTCACCAAGTACGGCATGACCGGGTTGCAGCCGGGCCACATCACGGTGCGGCTGCGCGGTTCGGCCGGCCAGTCGCTCGGCGCCTTCGCCGTGCAGGGCCTGAAGCTGGAGGTGTTCGGGGACGCCAACGACTATGTCGGCAAGGGCCTGTCCGGCGGCACCATCGTGGTCCGGCCGGCGGTCTCCAGCCCGCTGGCCTCGCACGAGAACACCATCATCGGCAACACCGCGCTCTACGGCGCCACCGGCGGCAAGCTGTTCGCGGCCGGCCAGGCGGGCGAGCGCTTCGCGGTGCGCAACTCGGGGGCGCTGGTGGTGGTCGAGGGCTGCGGCTCCAACGGCTGCGAGTACATGACCAACGGCGTCGCCGTGATCCTGGGCGAGGTCGGAGCCAACTTCGCGGCCGGCATGTCCGGCGGCATGGCCTTCGTCTATGACCCGGAGGGCCTGCTGCCGATGCGGATCAACCCCGATTTCGTCCTCTGGCAGCGCATCCAGGTCGACCACTACGCCGCCATCCTGAAGGGCTTGGTCGAAGAGCACGCCACCGAGAGCCAGTCGCGGTTTGCCCAGCGCCTGCTGGTGAACTGGGAGCGCGAGGCCGGCCACTTCTGGCAGGTCGTCCCGAAGGAGATGCTGGACAAGCTGGAGGTGCCGGTGACCCCGCCGGGCGTGGAGCCCGGTATGGCGGGGACGGCGGCGGAGTAAGGGGACCGAGAAAGCGGGTCTCGCGCGCCGCCGCGCCCGCGGGGGCGCCTGTCAGGCATACGGTCCCACGCCGGAGCGTGGGACCGAGAAAGCGGGTCTCTCGCGCCCCCGCTCCCACGGGGGCGCCTGTCAGGCATAAGGTCCCACGCTGGAGCGTGGGACCGAGAAAGCGGGTCTCTCGCGCCCCCGCTCCCGCGAGGGTGCCTGTCAGGCATAAGGTCCCACGCCGGAGCGAGGGACCGAGAAAGCGGGTCTCTCGCGCCCCCGCTCCCGCGGGGGCGCCTGTCAGGCATAAGGTCCCACGCCGGAGCGTGGGACCGAGAAAGCGGGTCTCTCGCGCCCCCGCTCCCGCGGGGGCGCCCGTCACGCATGCGGTCCCACGCCGGAGCGTGGGACCGAGAAAGGGAAACCTCTCGCGCCCCCGCTCCCGCGGGGGCGCCCGTCAAGCATGCGGTCCCACGCCAAAGCGTGGGACCGAGAAAGCGGGTCTCTCGCGCCCCCGCTCGCGCGGGTGCGCCCGCCAAGCATGCGGTCCCACGCCGGAGCGTGGGACCGAGAAAGCGGGTCTCTCGCGCCCTCGCTCCCGCGGCGGCGCCCGTCAAGTATGCGGTCCGACGCCGGAGCGCGGGACCGAGAAAGCGGGTCTCTCGCGCCCCCGCTCCCGCGGGGGCGCCCGTCAAGCATGCGGTCCCACGCCGGAGCGTGGGACCGAGAAAGCGGGTCTCGCGCGCCGCCGCGCCCGCGGGGGCGCCTGTCAAGCATGCGGTCCCACGCCGGAGCGTGGGACCGAGAAAGAGGGGGTCTCCCGCCCCCGCTCCCGCGGGGGCGCCTGTCAGGCACGCCGTCTGTCCAGGATCACCGTTCCCCCCGGTCTTCCGCGCGCAGGCGGTCCAGGGTGCGGGCATAGGCCCGCATCAGGTCGCGATCCTGGACCGAGCCGACCAGCGTCATACTCTCGCGGTCGTGCACCACCGGGATGCAGGCCTCGCGCAACTCCTCCAGGGTCTCCATCGCCTCGTCCAGCGTCTCCGACAGCGCCAGCACGGGGGGATCCGTCTGCGCCAGGTCCAGGGCGGCGCGGTCGCTGTCGCCGCCGCGGTCCAGCAGCGCCGACGCGGCGTCGGCGAGCACGATCATGCCCAACAGCCGGCGCTCGGCGTCGACCACGAACAGCCGGTCGGCACCGGCGCGCCGGAATGCCGCCGCCACCGCCTCCAGGCCGGCGTCCGCCGGCACCGTCGGTGCGTCCAGGGTCACCAGGTCGCGCACCCGGATATCCCGCAGCATCTGGCGCTGCCGGTCACCCTCGACGTCCAACCCGCGTCGGGCCAGTTGCCAGTGGAACTGCGAGCGGTGGCCGGTCAGACCATGCGAAACCACGGTCGCCAGCACCACGGCGACCATGACCGCGACGGTCAGTTCGTAGTTGCCGGTCAGCTCGAAGATGATCAGGCTGGTCGAGATCGGCGCCCCCAGCACCGCGGCCGCCACCGCCCCCATGCCGACCACCGCGTAGGCGCCCGGTCCCGCCGACCAGCCGCCCGGCACCGCCGCCGTCGCCAGCACGCCGAACGCGCAGCCGGTGACCGCCCCGATCACCATCGAGGGACTGAACACACCGCCGCCGAATCCGAATCCGAGGCAGATCACGGTCGCGACGACCTTGGCGAGCGCGATCGCCACTGCGGCGTCGAACAGCAGGTCGCCGCTGAGGGCACGGTTGGTCACCTCATAGCCGACGCCGAGCACCTCCGGGAACGCAGTCGCGATCAGGCCCACCGCCAGCCCGGCCGCCGCCGGCCGCATCCAGACCGGCAGGCCGGACCGCCGCGCCACCGCATCGGTCCCCTGGAGCGCGGCCAAGAACGCCGCCGCGACCAGTCCACACACGACACCGAGCAGGCCTACCGCCGGGAACTCGAGGACCGACGCCATCGCCAGATCGGGCGGCAGCGCGAAGGCGGGCGCGGTCCCGAACCACAAGCGCGAGACGACGGTCGCGGCCACACTGGAGATCACGACGGGGGCGAAGGCACTGGTCGCGTAGTGGGCGATCACCACCTCGTGGGCGAACAGCGCCCCCGCGATCGGCGCGTTGAACGAGGCCGCCACGGCGGCCGCCGCGCCGCAGCCCAGCAGGGTGCGCGCATGCCCGCGCCCGAAGCGCGGCAGCCGCGCCACCCACGCGCCCAGGGTCGCCCCGAGGTGGACGGCAGGTCCCTCACGCCCCACCGAAGCGCCCACGCCGAGCGACAGCATGCTGCCGACGATGGCCGCCAGCCCGCGCCGCAGCGACATGCGGCCGCCCCGCAGGATCGCCGCCTCCATGACGTGCGAGACGTTTTCCGGCCGGCCCTGCGGCAGGGTGGCCTGGTGCCACAGCCCGACCACGAGCCCGCCGACCGTCGGCAGCACCACCAGCGCCCACCACGGCAAAGCGGCCGCCGCCGTCGCCAGATGCTGGGCGTCGCCGGCGTACAGCAGAGCCTGGAGAAGGACGATGCCCTCGCGGAACAGGATGATGCCCCCGCCCGTGAGCAGGCCGACCGTCATCGCCAGCACCGCCAGAACCATGTGGTCGTTGACGACGCGCCGATGCGGTCCGGCGGCGGCGAGGCGGGCCGCGGTCAGCCGGACGTGGCGCCGGAGTGAGCGGGCGATGCGGGACAGGGATGGAGGATCGGACCGGGACATGACAGTTGGGTTCCGGGAGCGCGGCCCGGCCGCGTCCTTCCGTGAGCGGATCGCCGCGGGATCGCCCTCGCAGGGCGAGGGTGAACCGGTGCAACGCGCGCGGCGCCACGGCCACCGGTCCTTGACCCTCACCGGCAAGGCCACGACCGGCGGTCGGGTCGGTGCCGCCCGCCGAGGGTCTACAGCATCGACCCGTCGAGTTCGTACTGCGAGACCACCTGGTTGCGGCCCAGGCGCTTGGCCGTGTACAGTGCCTTGTCGGCCCGCTGGACCATCTCGCTCACGGACTCGCCCAGGGCGTACTCGGCCGCCCCGATGGACAGGGTGATGCGCCCCAGTTCCTGACCGGAGCGCCGGTTGGTGATGCGCTTGTTGGCGACGGTGGTGCGGATGCGCTCGGCCACCGTCAGGGCGTCGCGCAGCGGGGTGCGCGGCAGGATGGCGGCGAACTCCTCGCCGCCGTAGCGGGCCACGGTATCCTCGGGACGGACACAGGTCTGGATGGTGCGGGCCACCAGCTTCAGAACCTGGTCGCCCATCTGGTGGCCGTGGGTGTCGTTGAAACGCTTGAACAGGTCGATGTCCAGCATCAGCAGGGACAGATGCTGGCTGCGTTCGGCCGCCTCGACGGTGGCGTCACGCATGCTGCTGTCGAACACCTTGCGGTTGGCGATGCCGGTCAGTCCGTCGGTCCGGGCCTCGCTGCGGACCCGGTCCAGGTCCTCGCGCAGCTTGCTGATCTCCTGCGAGGACTGGGTCAGCTCGGCGCCCAGCTTGCGGTTAAGCCGGAGCATCTTGTGGGTCTCGGTCAGAACCGAAGCCACGACCTGGTGCAGGGCTTCGCCATCACCTTCCTGCATGCGTTCGGAGAAATCGGACAGGGTGGCACCGTAGGTCTCGGTGCCCTTGTTGGCGACCGAGAACATCTTCACGAGCTGCTCCAGGGTGTTCTCGATGCGCAGCCCGGCCGCGGCCAGGGTCTTGGTCTCGTCGGCCTGGGTCAGGTACTTGTCGTGCAGCGCCTGCACCACTTCGGGTCCGAAGGCGGAGCCCAGCGACAGCAGGCGTTCGATCTCGCGGCTGAGATCGGGCAGGCGCTGGGTGTGGTGCATGTACCAGACCGCGAAATTGTGCGGGTTCGGGGCAATACCGAATTGCCCCATGGACTCCAGTGCCTTAGCCGCCGCCGCCTGGGCCTGGACCGTGGTTTCCGCGTATTCCATCATCGTGTGCCGTCGATCCCCCCTTGCAGGTGCCCCTTGCGGGCCAAGCACCGACCACGACGCGCGGCCCCGTCACACGTTGTCCCGCCGCGTCCCCGGCGTCCCGTCTCGGCCCCGGCCACCCCCCGGCACCGGCGCCGTCCGCGGCCCCAGAGCTGTGTCCGCGACCCGTCAATCCTCCACCAATGTTAAGTCAGGGATACACCATGCACAGCCCCGCCGCCAAGCACGGCGGGCAAGACAACGCGCCCTGTCACGGGCGCGCCCCCAGAAGGCACCGCTTACTGATCCATGGATGGCCTTAGGCGTCTTTTAGTTGCACTGGCCGATCGAGTTGTCGGCGCACACCCGCTCGCCGTCGGTCCATGTCGCGCCGGACAGGTCGGCATGCAGCAGGTCGGCCATTTCCAGGTCGGCCCCGGTCAGGTCGGCCCCGCGCAGGATGGCCCGGAAGAAGCGGGCACGCCGAAAATCGGCATCACGCAGGATGGCCCCGGACAGGTCGGCCTTGGTGAAGTCCGCCTCGCTCATATGGGCACCGGTCAGGTCCGCGCCTTCCAGATTGGCGCTGATGAAGCGGGTCCGGAAGCCCTGCGCCCCGGACAGGTTGGCCCCGGACAGATCGGCGCGCTGGAACGAGGTATCGCGCAGGATGGCGTCACGCAGGTTGGCGCCGGCCAGATTACGGCCATCGTGGTAGCAGCGGCGCCATTCCACACCGGGCGCCGCGACGTCGGTACAGCCGGCGGCAGCCGGCCCCGCTACCCCGGCGACCAGCACCAGGACCAGGACCAGGAGCAACATGAGAGAACGGTGCACGGGAGGGACTGTCCAATTGGTCTGCATGATGCGCTAGAAGGTAAGCCGTTCGCCGCCTCAGGAAAAGGGTTCGGTTGTGGCAAGACCGTGGCAGCGGGGTGCGGCCGCCCTGCCCCGCCCCGCCTCGGTCAGCCCCGCGGCGCCCCGACGTGGCGCCCCACCTCGGGCGGGCGCGGCAGCCGGGCGTGGGCTTCGACCAGGGCGTCGATGCGAGCGCGGCCTTCGTCCGGCCACGGCGCCACGCGGCGGGTGTTCAGATCCACATGCAGCAGCAGAACCTCGTTGGTGGCCGCCTGGTAGCCCTGCTCGGCGTGCAGCAGGCGATGGAACAGGCGCAGCTTGCGCGGCCCGGCCTCCAGCGCCAGGGTCTCGACCACCAGCGGATCGCCCAGCGACAGCTCGCGGTCATAGGTGACGTGGGCCTCGACCGCGAAGATGGTGCCGCCGGTGCGCGCCCGGTAGGCGGCGCCGAGGTCGAGCCAGTCCATGACGGCATCGCCGGCGTGGTCGCAGACCAGGCTGTAGTAGGCCACGTTCATGTGACCATTGTAGTCCAGCCACTCCGGCCGCACGGTCTCGCCGTGCAGGCGCAGGGGGGCGTCACTCGGGGGATTGGTCGTGGCCATCACTGCCTCCCGGTCCGGCTGCCGTGCTTGGCGGCGCTTGCGGGCGGGCGGGTGGACCCATCCCGCGTCGCGCCCGCGCCTGTCCACGGTTTTACCCGTCCACGGTTTTAATTGTCGCCCTGTCCGGACGGTTCTACAGTGTAGGTCATGGTTCCGTCACCATGTACACCGAGATGGGGCGGCGCCACGGAAGCGTCGGGCCGCTCCGGCCCGCCGTTCCGGCCAGACCCGCGGTCCGTCGGGGGAGAACCGAACCATGCCCAAGACCCAAGCCGATCAGGCGATGATGGACGCCGAACGGCACGTCACCCGCGCCGAGTTCCAGCAGGCCCTGGAGGCCTTCGGCCGCGCCCGCGTCTTCTTTCACCGGGCCGGCGATGCCGACGGGGAGGCGCTGGCCATGCTGCGCCGCGGCGAGGTCGAGCTGGGCCAGGGGCGCACCCCGCGGGCGCGCGAGGCGCTGACCGAGGCGCTGGGCCTGTTCACCGACGACGCCGACGACAGCGACCGCTCGATCGCCGAGGTTCTGCTCTCCGAGACCCTGCACCTGGAGGGAGACCTGCGCGGCGCCCGCCGGCACGCCGAGGCCGCGCTCAGCCGCGCTGCCAGCGCCGGCAACCTGTACGGGGAGGCCCGCGCGCAAATGCGGATCGCCCGTCTCGACCTGGAAGCCGGACGCGGGGACCGCGCCCTCGACCACCTGGGCCACGCACGGCGCCTCTACGAACAGACCGGGCGCAGCCTGCATGAGGCGACCGCCCTGTCGGCCATGGCGGAGGTGCTGCGCGACACCGGCCGCGCCGACGACGCCCACGCCGCGCTCGAACAGGCCGCCGAGCTCTATGCCATGAACGGCGATCACCTGGACGAGGCCACCACACGCATGGACATCGGCCGGCTGCTGGCCGCCATGGGGGCGTTCGACGAGGCCCGCGAGGCGTTCACCCACGCCGCCCGCCTCAATGGCGAGGCCGGGCACCTGGCCGGCGAGGCCGAGGCCCTGATGGAGGCGGGGCGCCTGGACGCGCGCGCCGCCCCGAAACGGGCGCTCAAGATGCTGCGGCACGCCGCCGAATTGTTCGGCCACGCGGGCCTTGACGGCCAGCGCGCCCAAGCCGAGCGCGAGGCCGCGGTGTTGCGCGCCTGACGGCCGGACACACCGCGCGAACCGGACGTTTCAACCTATCGAAAGCCCACCGGACGTCCGTCGAAAGCCCATCAAAAGTACCGAGAAGCGGGGCGCTCCGAACCATCGGACCGCCCCGCGTTCGTGTCGCCGCGCCCCCGATCACCTCAGGGCAGCGGACGCTGGAAGCGACCGGCCACCACGGCGTCGATGTCCGACCGGGTCAGGCCGATGTCCTCAAGCTGATGATCGTCCATCGCCAGCAGGGTGGCTTCCAGCTCGCGCCGTTCCAGCCACCGACGCACCGTGCGCACCAGCCACCCGATCGGGCCATGGCGGAACCAGTGATCGTCGTTCGAGGCCGGCCGGGCCTCCCGCTCGCCATACCAGCGGTGGCGCGCCAGCGGATCGCCAGGGCCGCCGACGCGGTCGTTCGCCGGCAGGGCATCGGCGAAGGTGGCCGGCAGCATGGTGAACGGCGCGCTCAGAACGGTACCCACGGCCGAAGCCTGGTGCAGCGCGGCGCCTTCCGGGGTTTGACGTCCCTCGTGGGTATGGTCTACATAGGGCCACATGGTTCTCACTCCTTGAGTTCAGGCGGCTCCGGGTTGACCACCGACGCCGGCTCCGGGACCACAGGACCCATCCCGGTGACCGGGGCCAAGCGTGATGCGCGGACCCTGTTGCAGCCTCGCACACCTCTCTTGCACGCTGGACACATTAACCAGGCCGTGCGAAGAGGCCTTCCAAATAACGAAAGCGGCTCGTGGCCCCTCGAAGACCACGATCCACTTACCCCTCCAGGTATACGGGGCGCCGGCGCCGAGCGGCAGCGGGATTCCCGCATTTCCGTGATGCCGGCGGCGCATGGATTCGGCCGTCGGTCCTGCGTCGAACGCAGGGCGCGGCGCGGGGCCGGGCCCGGCAAGCCTTGATTGCCCGGCGCGCCGCCCTCATGTGCTTCAGACGGCGCGCGCCGCCGACAGTATTCTGGACCGTCCAGCCGAGAGCCGCCCCTGTGCCCGCCACCACGACCTCTGCCAAAGCCACCGCCACCCGCCGGCCGGCCAAATCCGAAGCGCAGCGGGCGGGGGATCGCGCCGTGACGGCGCTCATCGACCGGATGGCCCGCGACGGCCGCACCCCGCCGGACGCCAAGGCACTGCGCACGCTGCTGGCCGGCATCGCCGCGACCCCGCCGGGCGTCGACCACGCCTGGATGGATCTGGTCGCGGTGCCGCCGCGCAGCCCGGCCCTGGTGGCGGCCCTCGCCGACGCGCGGGCGGCCCTGGCCCCCCCCGCCCTGCACCCCGGCGGACCGCCGCACGGCGCGGACCGGCTGGCGGGCCTGCGCCGGGCGCTCGACGAGGCGGGCCTGGCCGGGGTCCTGGTCCCACGCGCCGACGCCCATCAGGGCGAGTTCGTCGCCGCCAACGCCGAACGGCTGGCCTGGCTCACCGGGTTCACCGGCTCGGCCGGGTTCGCCGTCGTGCTGGCCGACCGGGCGGCCCTGTTCGTCGACGGCCGCTACACCCTCCAGGCCGCCGCCGAGGTGGACACCGGCCTGTGGGAGGTGGTGCCCATCGGTCAGACGCCGGTGAACGACTGGCTGGCCCAGACGCTGCGGCGCGATGACCGGATCGGCTACGACCCCTGGCTGCACACGGCGGCCGAGATCGACCGCCGCGCCGCGGCCTGCAAGCGCCCCGGCGCGCGCCTGGTGCCGCTGCACGCCAACCCGATCGACGCCCTGTGGCGGGACCGGCCGCCAGCGCCCCTGGGTCCGGTGGTGCCGCATCCGGAGACCTACGCCGGCCGCTCGGCCGACGACAAGAGGACGCAGATCGCCGGCCTGCTGCGCGAGCAGGGCTGCACCGCGACGGTCATCACCGATCCGGCCGCCGTGGCCTGGCTGCTCAACATCCGGGGGGCGGACGTGCCCTACACGCCGCTGGCCCTGGGCTTCGCCATCCTGCACGACAGCGGGTCGGTCGACCTGTTCATGGACAGCCGCAAGCTGACGCCCGCCGCCCGCGCCCATCTGGGCCGCGGCGTGACCGTGCAGGCCCCGGCCCAGCTCGGCGGGGCGCTGGAGACCCTGGGCGCCCACGCCGGCCGCGTGCTGCTGGACAGGGACGGCTGCGCGCAGTGGATCCGCCAGCGGCTCGCGGACGCCGGCGCCACGGTGCAGCTCGGGTCCGATCCGATCGCCTTGCCGCGCGCGCGCAAGACCCTGGCCGAGCTGGAGGGCACGCGCGCCGCGCACCGCCGCGACGGTGCCGCCCTGACCCGTTTCCTGTGCTGGATCGACCGCGAGGGGCCGGCCGGCACCCAGACCGAACGCAGCGCCGCCGCGCACCTGCACACGCTGCGGGCCGAGGGCGACCACTTCCGCGGCCTCAGCTTCGAGACCATCAGCGGCGCCGGGCCGAACGGCGCCATCGTGCACTATCACGTCAGCGCCGAGACCGACCGCCGCATCGCGCCGGACATGCTCTACCTGCTCGACAGCGGTGCGCAGTACCGCGACGGCACCACCGACGTCACCCGGACCCTGGCCATCGGCACACCCTCGCCAGACCAGATCCGGCGCTTCACCCAGGTCCTCAAGGGCCACATCGCCATCGCCACCGCGGTGTTCCCGCGCGGCACCACCGGCACCCAGCTCGACACCCTGGCCCGCACCGCCCTGTGGGCGGACGGCGTCGACTTCGAGCACGGCACCGGTCACGGTGTGGGGAGCTATCTCGGGGTTCATGAAGGCCCGCAGCGCCTGTCCAAGCGCCCCTCGGACGTGGCGCTGCACCCGGGCATGATCGTGTCCAACGAGCCGGGCTACTACAAGGCCGGCGCCTTCGGGATCCGGATCGAGAACCTGGTGGTGGTCACACCCGTGGAGGCACCCCAAGGGGCCGAACTGGCGCTGCTGGGGTTCGAGACCCTGACCCTGGCGCCGATCGACCGGCGGCTGATCGACCCCGGCCTGCTGACCGCGGACGAGCGCGCCTGGGTCGATGCCTACCACGCCCGCGTGGCCGCGGAGATCGGACCGCTGCTGGACGACGCGACGCGGGACTGGCTGGCGGCCGCTACCCGACCGCTGGCCTGAGCGCCACGCCCGGCGCCGGGGTCTTCGCCGCCATCAGGCCGTCGCGGACCCGCCGGAACAGGCCGCCGGCCCGCAGGGTCTCGGCCTCCACCGGTGCGGCCAGGACCAACTCGGTCTCGAACGTCACGCTCTCGCCGTCGGGTCGCGTGGCTCGCACCGTGACCGACACGCCCGCTTCCATGGCGGCGTGCAGCCCGTCGAGGCGGTAGACCTCGCGCCCGGTCAGCCCCAGGCTCGCGCGGCTGTCGCCGTCGCGGAAGCGCAGCGGCGCGATGCCCAGCGCGATCAGGTTGGCGCGGTGGATGCGTTCGAACGACTCCGCCAGCACGCAGCGCACCCCCAACAACGCCGGTCCCTTGGCGGCCCAGTCGCGGCTCGACCCCATGCCGTAATCCCGGCCGCCCAGGACGATCACCGGCACGCCCTCGGCCCGATAGGCGGCGGCCGCGTCATGGACGCTGGTCTCGGTCCCCTCCGGCAGCTTCCGCGTCACACCGCCGCTGCGCTCGGGGACCAGAAGGTTGTGAATGCGGGCATGGGCGAAGATGCCGCGCGCCATGACATGATGGTTGCCGCGGCGCATGGTGTAGGCGTTGAAGTCGCCCGCCGCCACGCCGCGGTCGCGCAGGTAGCGACCGGCCTCGCTGTCCTCCGGGATCTCGCCGGCGGGCGCGATGTGGTCGGTGGTCAACGCATCGCCGAACACGCCCAGCACCCGCGCGCCCGCGATGGTATCGGGCAGCGGCGGGGTCTCGTCGGCAAAGAACGGTGGCTCCAGGACGTAGGTGGAGTCGGGATCCCACGGGTACAGCGGCCCGGTGGGGGCGTCGAGGCGGCGCCACTGCGCGGTGCCATCGAACAGCGTGGCGTAGGCGCGCCGGTAGGCCGCCGGATCGCCGGTGCGGGTCAGCAGCCCGGCCACCTCCTGCGGGTCCGGCCACAGGTCGCGCAGGAACACCGGCCGGCCCGCCGGGTCGTGCCCCAACGGCTCCTGGTCCAGGTCGATATCCACCCGGCCGGCCAGGGCATAGGCCACCACCAGCGGCGGCGACGCCAGATAGGCGGCGCGGACCTGGCGGTGAATGCGGCCCTCGAAGTTGCGGTTGGAGGACACCACCGCCGCCGCCAGCAGGCCCTCGTCCTCCACCGCCCGGGCCACCGGGCCGGGCAGCGGACCGGACTTGCCGCTGCACGTGGTGCAGCCGTAGCCGACCAGGTAGAACCCCAGCGCCTCCAGCGGCGCCAGCAGGCCGCTGGCCTCCAGGTAGGCCGTCACCACCCGCGAGCCCGGTGCCAGCGAGGTCTTGACGAAGCCCGGCACCGACAGCCCGGCCGCCACCGCGTTGCGCGCCAGCAGGCCGGCCGCCAGCATGACACCGGGGTTGGAGGTGTTGGTGCAGGCGGTGATGGCGGCGATGGCGACGGCGCCGGCCTGTACGGTGCGCGACCCGTCGGGCAGGGCCAGGGTCACCCGCCGCTCCGCCGCCGCCTCGCTCAGGCCGAACCCGCCGTCCTGGCGCGGCCGCGTCAGCCGGGCCCGGAAATCGGCGGCGACCGCGCGCAACGGCAGCCGGTCCTGCGGGCGCAGCGGCCCGGCCAGGCTGGGCTCGACCGCCGACAGGTCGATATCCACCACCGCATCGAAGGCCGGGGTGGGCGCGTCGGCCTCCCGGAACAGACCGGCGGCGCGGCCGTAATCCGCGACCAGGGCCACCTGCTCCGCCGTCCGGCCGGTCTGGTGCAGGTAGGTCAGGGTGGCGTCGTCGATCGGGAAGTAGGCCGCGGTGGCGCCGTATTCCGGCGCCATGTTGGCGATGGTGGCGCGGTCCGGGACCGACAGGTGGCCGCAGCCCGGGCCGGTGAACTCGACGAAGGCACCGACCACGCCGACCTGACGCAGGCGCTGGGTGACGGTCAGCACCAGGTCGGTGGTCGTGCTGCCCGGCGGCAGGGTGCCGGTCAGCCGGACGCCGACCACGCGGGGCACGGAGACCAGGTAGGGCTGGCCCAGCAGCGCCGCCTCCGCCTCGACGCCGCCGACGCCCCAGCCCAGCACCCCCAGGCCGTTGACCATCGGGGTGTGGCTGTCGCCCCCCAGCACGAACTCGGGAAAGGCGATCTCCTCGCCGTCCGGGGGGCCGTCCGGGGGGCCGTCCGAGACGGCCGGTGCGACGTCAACCACCCGGGCCAGGCGCTCCAGATGAACCTGATGGACGATGCCCATCCCCGGCGGCACCACCCGGCAGCCGGCGAACGCGCCCTGCGCCCACTTGAAGACGCGGTAGCGTTCGGCGTTACGCTCGTACTCGCGCTGGACGTTCAGGGACAGGGCGGCGCGGCTGCCGTAGTGGTCCACCATGACGGAATGGTCGATCACCACGTCGACCGGGACCTGCGGCTGCACGCACCCGGGATCGACACCTGCCCGGTCCAGGGTGCTGCGCAGCGCGGCGAGGTCCATCAGGGCCGGCAATCCACTGGAATCGGGCAGCAGGACCCGCGACACCCGCACCGGCACCGCGAACGGCGCTCCGCCCGGGGTCCACGCCGCCAGACGGGCGACCTCGGCGGGCGTGGCAAAGCCCGGGCCGCAGGTGCGGGCCGCGTTCTCCAGCAGGATCCGCAGGGTGTAGGGCAGCCGGGCGAGGCGATCCGGATCGCCGCCCACCAGGGCCAGCAGGTCGACGCGGCGCCGGCGGCGGCCGCCGCTGTCGAAGCGGGCCACGGCGCGGGACGGATCGGCGGGGCGTTCGGTCATGGGCGGCGCGTCCTCGACGGTGAGAGGGGGCCGACCGACGCGGCGCGCACACCGGTGGCGCGCCGGGCCGGGCCTCGCATGATCGTCTCCCGCGCGCCTTAAACTGTCAACACTTTTGCCATCGCATCACTTGTTTTCCTTTTCCGAAGACAGTCTGATATAGTCCGGTGTCGACACTGCGGCCGGGACCGGCCGCCACCCTGCCCCCTCGCCCCTATCCCCTCGCCCCTATCCCCGAACCCCTGTCCCCGAACCCCGGAGCGCCGAGCCCCCGACATGTCGTCCGAACAGCAGACCCTGGCCGAGAAGGCCTTTGAAAGCATCTACGCGATGATCATGTCCGGCGCCCTGCCGCTGGGCGGCATCGTCAACGAGGTGGCGCTGTCGCACACCCTGGAGATCGGGCGCGGCCCGGTGCGCGAGGCGGTGCAACGCCTGCAGGGCCTGCGCCTGGTCACCCGCGAGCCGTACATGCGCGCCCGCGTCGTCTCGCTGTCGGTGCGCGACATGGTCGAGATCTTCCAGCTTCGCGAGGCCGCCGAGGGCATGGCCGCGCGCCTCGCCGCGACTCACATGAGCGACGCCGAGATCGCCGCCCTGATCGAACGCTTCGAGCGGCGGCGCGCCGGCCTGCCCGGGCCGGACGGCGAGACGCCCGACGTTTTCGACGTGCATGTGCGGATCGCGGAGGGCTCCGGGAACAGCCGCATCCGCCACCTGCTGTGCGAGGAACTCTACCACCTCTTGCGGCTGTACCGGCGCCGCTCGGGCGCCCTGCCCGGCCGGCGCGGCGAGGCGCTGGACGAGCACTGGCAGATCCTGCGCGCGCTTCAGATCCGCGATCCCGCCCTGGCGGAGTCGCTGATGCGCTCGCACATCTCCCGCGCCACCGAGTTGCTGCTGGCGACGCTGCCCGACCAGGCGCCGCGCCGGGCCGATAACACCGCCGCGTAGCCCCAACCGCACCGCGCCCGCCCGGTCCGTCCCGCGGCACGCGGGCGACAGTCCCCCCCTTGCCGATCGAAGGAGACGGCCCATGGCCTCAACAGTGTCCCCCGAGGCGCTCGTGCGCGCCTACCTGACCGCCAGCGCCGCACGCGACGTGGCGGCCGCTCAGGGCTTCCTGGCCGAGGACGCCGAGATCGTATTCCCCGGTGGCGCCCCGCGCCGCACGGCGGCCGAGATCTTCGCCGGCTCGGCGCGGCGCTACCAGAGCGTCGACAAGGTCATCGAACGCGTCGACGTCGCCCCCGGCACCCAGGCGGACGAACGCGTGGTCTACTGTTCGGGCACCCTGTTCGGCGTGTGGACCGACGGCACCCCGTTCGAGGGCATCCGCTTCATCGACCGCTTCGTGGTCCGGGACGGCCGCATCCAGAGCCAGATGGTGTGGAACGACACCGCCTTCGTCCGCCCGCCGGCGCGCGACGCCGCCTGAGCGCCGCCCGACTCCGGATAAACTGTCGACAGTTTTTCGGCTGCCCCGTTGGCTCCCGGCCGACCCGCATGGCATGGGCGCGGCGGTGCCATCCTGCGCCGGTCCGCCGTCGCGGCCGACCGGTGACAGGCCCGGGGGCCTTTGGGTCCGATTTCTCCTCAGCAATACAAAGACTTGGCGGCCCTCCACAGGCGCAGAGGGGCGCGCCCCGGTCGGTGTCGCGCACTCGCCGGTCCGGCGCACTGGGCGCCGAGTGGAGGCGATCACGCGGCGCCCAATACGCGCCGAGCTTGACACCACCCCCCAAACTGTCGACAAAATACCCGACAGGGCCGGTCGGGACCGGTCCCGCGGGAGCGCGCCGGCCCACACCGGGATCCGCACCGCCCGCGTCCCCCCGTGCCAGCCTGTGGGAGCGTCATGACCCTGGATCTGCTGTTGACCAACGCGGCCCTGGTGCTGCCCGACGTCGGCGTCGTCCCCGGCGCCGTCGGGGTCCGCGACGGCCGCATCGCCGCCCTGCTGGAGCCCGGCACCACCCTGCCCGCGCGCGAGACCGTGGACTGCGCCGGCCGCTGGGTGATGCCCGGCCTGGTCGACCCGCATGTGCATTTCGGCTTCGGCTCGCCGGAGACCGATTTCCTGACCGAGGCCCGCTCCGCCGCCCTGGGCGGGGTGACCACCGTGCTGTCGTTCCACCGCTCCGCCGACCCGCGCGAGGCCCTGCCGGCGGTGCGCGACCGCGCCGAGACGCAAAGCTGCATCGACTTCGGCTTTCACTTCGGCATCACCCATCGCCTGCACGTGGAAACGCTGGTGGAGGCGTCGCACGCGCTCGGCGTCACGTCCTACAAGATCTACCTGATGTACAAGGGCCAGGCGGGCCTGTCGAAGGGCTTCACGGAGATCGACGACGGCCTGCTGTTCGCCGCCATGCAGCAGGCCAGGCGCGTCCCCGGCGCCGTGCTGGGGGTGCACTGCGAGAACGTCGAGGTCATCCCGGTGCTGCGCGATCCGCTGCGGCGGGCCGGGCGCGACGACCTGGCCGCCTGGGACGACCAGAGCCCCGACTTCCTGGAGGCCGAGAACGTCCACCGGGTGTGCTACTTCGCGGCCAAGACCGGCTGCCCGGTCAACATCGTGCACCTGTCCAGCCGCGAGGCCCTGGAGGAGGTGCGCCGCCACCGCCGCGACCACCGGGCGGACATCTCGGTCGAGACCTGCCCCCACTTCTTGACCATGACCCGCGACGACCCCAGCGGGCCGCTGGCCAAGGTCAACCCTCCGCTGCGCCAGGCCGCCGATGTGGACGCGCTGTGGGAGGGCGTGCGGGACGGCACCGTCACCACCATCGGCACCGACCACGTGGGCCGCAAGCGCGAGACCAAGACGGCGCTGTGGTCGGCGACCAACGGCTTCCCCGGCCTCGCCACCATGCTGCCGAGCCTGATCGACGAGGGCGTGCACAAGCGCGGCGTGCCGATCGAACGCATCGCCGCCCTGACCAGCGCCACCCCGGCCCGGCTCTACGGCCTGCGCGGCAAGGGGCAGCTCGCGGTCGGATACGACGCCGACCTGGTGGTGGTCGACCCCGACCTGACCCGCACCGTCGACCCGGCGACGCTCGAATCCTACGCCGACTATTCGCCGCTGGAAGGGCGCAGCCTGACCGGCTGGCCGGTGATGACGGTCTTGCGCGGCATGACCATCGCGCGCGACGGCCGCGTCACCGACAGCGCGCGGGAACACCCGCGAGGCCGCTACCTCGCCCGGCTGTAGGCCGTCCCCAACGGACACCGACCGCAGGACACGAACCGAAGGACCCGAACCGAAGGACACCGACGACCATGACCGAGCCGAAACGCATCTGGGACGACTACCTCACCCCGCGCGACAAGGAGGTCTACGCCGCCTCCGGCTACGGCAAGCGGGGCGGCTTCGGCAGCCGCCCGGCGCTGTTCATCATCGACGTGCAGTACAACTTCTGCGGCGACCAGCCCGA
This sequence comes from Roseospira goensis, assembly GCF_014197795.1. Classification (GTDB taxonomy): domain Bacteria; phylum Pseudomonadota; class Alphaproteobacteria; order Rhodospirillales; family Rhodospirillaceae; genus Rhodospira; species Rhodospira goensis. Next base: position 2,195 of record NZ_JACIGI010000035.1, on the reverse strand, counting down.
GGACATCCTGGAGGGCCTGAAAAAGTACCGCACGCACTGCGGCCCCGAGGCATGGGAGGCGGTCAAGCACATCGAGCCGCTGATGCACACCGCGCGCGAGAAGAACATCCCGATCTTCTATACCGAGAGTGCGCGCCGCCCGGACATGATCGACAGCGGCGTGCAGGTCGGCAAGAGCCACCGCGGCACCGAAAAGACGGTCATCGAGGGCACCCACGCTACCCAGACGGTGGCGCCGCTGGCGCCGCGGCCAAAGGACATCCTGATCGGCAAGCGCAAGCCGTCCTGCTTCTTCGGCACCATCTTCATGAGCCACCTGAACTTCCTGGACGTCGACACGCTGATCCTGACCGGCTGCACCACCTCGGGCTGCCTGCGGGCGACCTGCGTCGACGCCTATTCCTTCAACTTCAAGGTGGTGATCCCGGAGGAAACGGCCTTCGACCGCTTCCAGGCCAGCCACGCCGTCAACCTGTTCGACCTGAACTGCAAATACGCCGACGTCATGCCCACCACCGAGGTCCAGACCTATCTGGAGGGCCTGCCGGTGCGCGAAGACGTCGCGGTCGGCTGATCGGTCCCCCTGTCCCTGTCCACAGTGGAGCGTCCATGGCCGCCGCGACCTGTCCCCTGGTCCTGCTCACCGGCTTCCTGGGCAGCGGCAAGTCGACGCTGCTGGCGCGGCTGATCCGCGATCCCGGCTTCGCCGACACCGCCGTGATCGTCAACGAGTTCGGCGCCGTCGGGCTGGACCATGCCCTGGTCAGCGCGGGCCAGGAGGACACCGCCGTCCTGCTGGACTCGGGCTGCATCTGTTGCACCCTGACGTCATCGCTCGAGGAGACGCTGGAGGACCTTTACTACAGGCGGGAGCGCGGCGAGATCCCGGCCTTCGCCCGCGTGGTGGTCGAAACCACCGGCCTGGCCGACCCCGGCCCCATCGCCAACGCCCTGGCCGGCGGCCCGTTCGTCGCCCGCTTCTTCCACCTGGCGGCCATCGTGACCACGGTGGACAGCGTGCACGGGGCCGACCAGCTCGCGGCCTTCGACGAGGCCCGCACCCAGGTCGCGATGGCCGACCGCCTGATCGTGACCAAGGGCGACGTGGCGACGCCGGGGCAGGTCGCGGCGGTCGCGGCGGCGCTCGACCGTCTGGCCCCGCACGCAGACCGCCATGCCGCCGTGTCGGGCGCCATCGCCCCCGCAGTGGTCTTGGGCACCGGGACCCTGACATCGCGCACCGCCGCGGGGGCCATGGCGCCGCCCGCCTGTCCGCCCGGCTGCGACCACCCGGATCATGGGCATGGGCATGATCACGCCGGGGCCGATCACGTCGCGCAACATGGCTTCGTCAGCCAGGTGCTGCGCCTGGACGGTCCGGTGACCTGGGCCGGCTACGCGGCCTGGGTGCGGGGTCTGCAAACGACCCTGGGCGACCGGCTGCTGCGGGCCAAGGGGGTGCTGGCCTTCGACGACGGCGCGGTCTACGCCGTCCAGGGCGTGCGCCTGCTGTTCGATCCGCCGCGGCGCCTGGACTGGACCCCCGACCCCGGCCTGATCGGGACCCTGGTGGTGATCGCCCGCGACGCCGACCCGGCCGACCTGGCCGCCACCCGGATCTGGTTCGACGCGGCGGCCGTTTGAGCGGCGCTTGAGACACGATCCCGGATCGTCGCCACATGGTCCGGGTCGGCGTCGGCGCCGGTCAGACGGCCGCCGCGGCGCCGTCCCGCGCCCCCCGTCAGCGTGATACCTCGGCCGCCCACGCCCCTGCCCGGCCGCACGGCCACCGTGTCAAAAGTCTGGCGACTTTCTCGAATCGACTGCCGAGCTACAGAACAGCGAGTGATATACGCCACCCCGTCGGGTGATATACGCCACCGGGCGGAGCGCTTTTGGGGAAGTGTACATTGTTGATATCGCTGAAAAAAATGGTGTGCCCACCAGGACTCGAACCTGGGACCCGCTGATTAAAAGTCAGCTGCTCTACCATCTGAGCTATGGGCACTTCTGCATGGCACGCCGCACAGGCCGTGGCGCTACGGCGTCGCGGCGCGCACCTTACGGGGCCGGGGCACGGCGGTCAACGCCGGCGTCGCCGGGTGTATGGGTTCAGGCTGCCTGAGACTCTGGAGAAGGCTCCTTGAGAGCGTTTTGAAGGTACGCGAGCGGGGTCAGGCCGTTCAAGGCGCGAT